>CAZABJ010000148.1:0-1032 GCA_964483375.1 uncultured Caulobacterales bacterium | reverse complement strand
CCGCCCGCGACAGGATTGCGGCTCTGATGACGCAGTCGCCGCGCGACTTTGGCTACCGCCACCAGGACTGGGTCACGGAGCTTTTGCAGGCTCAGCTTGGGAAAGAGGGCATTGAGGTCAGTCTCGACACGATTCGCCGGGCGATGAAAGAGCTGGGCTACCGCTGGAAACGGCCACGCTTCGTGCTCAGCCGGCAATCGCCGACGTGGCGGCAGGCAAAAGGGGGCTCCAGCGCGGCCTCCTGAAACGTCGTCGCACCGCGATCCTGTTCATGGATGAAACAACCGTGTCCGGCGAACCGCCTCTGAGAGCGAGCTGGGAGAAGGTCGGCAAGCAGAAACGTGTCCAGCTGCGCGCTCGAGGCAAGAACCGTGTGGTGTTTGGCACCACCTGCATTCAAACCGGCAATCTAGCGCTAAGCCAGGCTGACCGCTGGAACCAGCACACCTTTCAGGATCATCTGCGTCAGATTCGACGGCGCTGGCGCGGATGGAATCTGGTGCTGTTTCTCGACCGGGGCTCGCCCCATACCGCCCGGGCCTCACGAGCTCTCGCGGCGAAACTTCGCATCCAGCTTCGGTTCCTGCCGACCGCCTGTGCCCATCTGAACCCAATTGAGAACCTCTGGCGCGACTTGAAGCGTGTCGCGCTGGGGAATCAGGATACGCCCACCGCGGAAAGTGTAGCTCTCGAAGCCTGTCACTATCTGGAATCCCTGAGTCAGAAAGAGGTTCAGCGTAAGTGTGGTGTTCTCAGTCCCGGGTTTTGGCTGAAATCCATTATGTCAGGGTTATCTTGCCGGAGTACTTAAAATTGATCCAACCTTCTGCCAGCAACGCACGCATGCACGCATCAACCAGGGGATAACCTGTTTGACCTGAGCACCACGCTTGAAAAGAGGTCTCATTCAAATCAGCTTCGCGCAATCCGTCGAAAGCGCGGCACATGTTGGTTTGTTCAAGATCTGGCTCGTTTTCCAGCTTCTGAATGAAATGGCAATGCCAGCTTAGGCGAGATTGAAACGCCGACAAC
>CAZABJ010000147.1:0-1038 GCA_964483375.1 uncultured Caulobacterales bacterium | reverse complement strand
GCTCGCCCGGTGGGATCGCACGCGCTTCATCGACGACGTTTTCGCGCGCCCGAGCGTCGGGCCCACGGCGGCATGGCTTATCGGCGCGCTGCTCGCCCTGGTTACGGCGATCACGATCGTCTACGCGCCGGGCGCGGCGGCGCGGGCCGGCGACGTCGACTGCACCGTTTCGCCGGACGGCTGCATCTCCGTCGAATGGGGCTATCGCGCCATTCTCCTGGTCGCGGCGCTGACCTTTCTCGCCGGCGTCGCGCCGATTGCAGCGCGCCGCCTCTTTGCGGGTCCGGCCGGTTCGGCGGCGCGCGGCTTTGCGCGCATCCCCATGTGGCTGCGCAATATCATTCTTGTCCCGGCGCTCGCGGCCAAGCTCGCATACTTCATCCCCGCCGCCGCTTTCAGCATAATCGACTATATGCTGGCGCGCCCGCTGGGCCTGTTGGTCGGCGCCGGCATACAGCCAGCGCCCCTTCGCTATCTCGCGCTTTTCGCCTGGATGGGCGCGACCATCGCAGCCGCCTGGTTCTTGCCGGCGCCCTTCGGCCTTGTCGCGGCCGGGTTCGGCATCGCACTAGTGCTTGGCCTCTCACGCCGCTGGTCATGGGTGGAGCGCGACCGCGAGGCGTTCTTCGTTGCGCGACAATCGGACCGCGACGCGGAACGCATCGGCTTTCAGGAAGACCTGCGCGATGAAGCGCTGGTGGCGCTCGTGGCTCTGTTCGTGCTGATCCCTTTGGGATTAAGGCAGCTTGACCTTCTCCATCCCGACACCTTTTCCGGCGATGCGAACGGCTTTCTGGCATGGCTCGGCTATTTCGGGGCGGAGCTGGCCAAGTCCGTGCCCTTTGTCGATTGGTCGGAGGTTCTGCATGTCGAGAACGGCTCGCCCATCCAACCGCAGAAGACGCCGGCCGGCGTCGTGGTGTTCGCCACCCGCGCGCTGCTCGACTTGCTGTTGATTGCCGCCGTCGTGCAAGCAATCCAGCTCGCCGCGCGCCTTGCCGAGCAAAACGCCGCGTTCGCGGAAGGCAAGGTCGACAT
>CAZABJ010000146.1:0-1103 GCA_964483375.1 uncultured Caulobacterales bacterium | reverse complement strand
GGGCGTCGTAGCGGGCGGCGATATCAGCGAGATGCGGCGTGAGGGCGGGCGGGGCCATGGCATTGGTCATCCCTGCCCGCCTAGCGCGCTATCCGCAAAATGGGAACCGGTTTTCGGAACAGAGTGCGCGCCCGGACAAAGGGCGAGAACATCCGTTGGACGCCGAAGGTACGGCCAGGCTGACCATGCGCGTGCTGAACCTCACCGGAGCGGACACCGCCGCCATGGACTAACAGAAGCAGGCCCTCGCGCCGGCCTATTCGCAAACCCATGCCCGGGGAAGACGTGGCCGTCTACGCCTGGGGGACGAGCGACCATCTATTCGCCGGGTCAATCGAGCAGAATGTCATTTTCCAAGCGCTCGCCTGGGTGTCGGACCTGTATGCGGACCGACCGAGCAACTACTGTGACCTGGGCCGCCGACACATCAGCAACGGGTGAGGGACCATGCGGGTTTTAGGATTGGCGCTTCTCGTAATGGGCTTGGTTCCCTCCACGCTCAGTTTGTTCAACTGGATCCGGAGCGCATTTGACGTGGCGCTGTCCTCGACGCTGAGCGCTTGGGTGGACGTGTACCAAGGAATTATCCCGCCTGTAATCGGCGCGCCGTTCCGCCTGTTCGAAATTTCGGCGCCCGATTGGTACATAAGCGCGGCGACCTTGTCGGTGATCTTCGCCGCCGCGTTCTCCCGTGCGGTCGTGGGGTGGGCTCAGCGCCCTGACGAAGGCGAGGAAGAAGGCGAAGAAACCAGCGCCGTCGAACAGGCCTTCGCACTAGTCTTCGTTAAGGCGGCCATGCTAATTGTCGGCGTCCTATTCACTTTATTTTTTGGCTATACGTTGCTCGGGCTTCTATTCGCGTTCGTCTACCCAATTTTGTTTGTACGGCGCGCGCTCGGTCTTCACAAACCCACCGAGGCCGAAATTAGGGACGGCGACGCCATCTACGGAGTCTTCACGCTCTATGTTGCGGCGACCGTGTTGCTGACGGCGGGCTTGTTCTGGCTGAACGCGGCGACTTAGACGGCCCGAAGGCGCCTAACTCGCAAGCCGTCGCTGAAGACCGTCTTGTAGCCCGCGCGCGTCGGCGGCTTCGAGAATGT
>CAZABJ010000145.1:0-1111 GCA_964483375.1 uncultured Caulobacterales bacterium | reverse complement strand
TTCGCTGCGCTTACTTGTTGTGGGCGCCCGCGAAGCGGGTCGCGTTTTTTCAGCTCCTTTGCGAATCAACTTGCACACACAGAATCATAGTCGCGGGCGCAGGGGACGTAAGGCGATGCCGGCGCTCCCGCGAAGGCGCGCGTCACCCCCTCCCGCCGGTGAAGCGCGCAAGCGCGTCGACGACGGACATGATCAGCGCGTCCTTGGCGCGCGCCTCATCGCTGAGCTCCTGATAGGGAACCATGTCCGGATGGGTCTTGGCGTCTTCGTCCTTGACCGGGCCGTACCGCCAGCCGGTCGCCTCCTTCTCTGCCAGCCAGCGCTCATGCTCGGCCGAGGCCGGCGCGCTCGGATTGGCGAGATGGAAGGTCACCGCTTCAAAGGTGGATGCGCGCGCCCAGTCCTCCGCCTCATCCCAGGACGGACCGGGTTCCTCGCCAATGCTGGCCTTCCAGGCCCTGACGGCTTCATGGGCGACGCGCGCAAATTGCTCGACGCGCTCTGTCGGGACCGCGCCCATGGCCCGCTCCGCGCCGACCGCCCCGCCGCCCATCGCGTCGATGTCGAAACCGGGCGCGAAGTCCTCATCGCTCAGAGCCTGCTCGGCATAGGCGCGGCCGATATGGTGCAGCCAATTAAGGTTCGTCTTATCGCGGCGGTCCATATCGTCGAGCTTTCGCACCCGCCGCCAATAGGACTTCCACGGACGTTTGCGCCGCGGCGGCGTCGGCGAGACATGATCGGTCAGCCAATCCGGGGTGAGTTCGACGTCCAAGCGGCGATAGCTCAGCAAGGGCCGCTCCGGCGCCAGCAGCCCCGCCATGTCCTCAACCTCCGAGTTCAACCGCACAGGCTGGCGCGGCGCCGACAGCGCTTGCAGCACGAACACGCCTTGGCGCACGCCGTCATCGATCATGGATTTGAGCGCGGCGATGGCGTTGGGCGCTTCAATTCGCTGGGCGAGCCAGCCTCCCGCTATCCCCAACAGGTTCCACCATGACCGCCGCTTCGGCGCGCCGCGGCGGGACCCGGTCCCCAAGGACAACAGGCTCACGCGCTCAGGCCCCGACGCCCAGCGAAAGCCGAACGGCGCATGGCGGGCGTCGTCGAC
>CAZABJ010000144.1:0-1178 GCA_964483375.1 uncultured Caulobacterales bacterium | reverse complement strand
TGGGCCTTCTCGGCATCGACATCCTGCACATGGCGGCGGGCTATGGCGTCGCGGCCGTGATACTGGCGCGTTTTCGCTAACCGCGGCGAACAGCGGGGGGAGCCGGCGGCGGTGGCGTCGACATGACCGAAATTTCATCGACTAACGATAATTTTCGCTTGATCGGGCTCTGCGCGGTCTTTATTGATAAACGAGAAGACCGGGGAGGGTGGCGCGCCGCCGTTCCCGGCCTCAAGCGATAACGTTCGGTTGGCCTGCGCGCCCGCCTTCGCGGCCCTCCCCCTACGTGCTTGTCCAGCCGGACGTTTTAGAGAGCCCTCAGGTCCCCGCCCTGAGGGCTCTCGCTTTTTCAGGGTTTATCGAACCTTACGAAAAAATCATCGACTTTCGATAAAAACCGCTTGCATGATTTTCGATATGGATTTATCGATATTCGTGAAGGACGGAGACGGCTCAAACGCCGCGGCGAACACCAAGACGCCCCGCCCTTGGTCGAAAGTGTCGGTAAACGAGAACAGGTCGGAGACAGGACAATGAACGGCTCGCGCAAAGTGAATGCGATTGTCGGCTTTACCGCTTACGCCGCGGTCTTCGCGTGCATTACGGCGGTCGCCGCGATCTCGCTGGGTTCGGTGGTCGCGTAACACGCTTCCACCGACGCCAGCCGGCTTCCGTGGGGCGCGCGCCCCGCCTGCCCCTTCAGCCCCGCGCGTTTTGCGGGCCGACTGGTGAGAACGCCCCGGGTTCCCCGCCCCGGGGCGTTCGCTTTTTTGGGCGAGCGCATCGCGCAGCAAATGATTTGTTTGCAGACGCCGCCTCTCCCCCTCGACGCCCCAACGCCCAACGCGCTAGATCTCAGACCCAGCGCCGGCTTAGCTCAGCTGGTAGAGCATCTGATTTGTAATCAGAGGGTCGGGGGTTCGAGTCCCTCAGCCGGCACCATGGATTTCAATGAGTTAAGTGGGCCCAACTGGGCCTTGATCATTTCACTGCCCGCTTTTCGTGCCATATTCGTGCCAAGAGACTGCCCGCGCTGCTAAGCTCACTGATCCGCTCAATGGGAGGGCGTCCTAGAAAGCTCTCTCCTTGTCGGGCGTTCTGCTCTGACAGAGCGGTGCAAATTGTTATCGAAAGTCGCTCGGGTCAGGATGTGTCGCCATGGCGATGTTGCGTCGGCT
>CAZABJ010000143.1:0-1371 GCA_964483375.1 uncultured Caulobacterales bacterium | reverse complement strand
ATCACATCCGAACAAGGAGCCCGACATGCGCGTGGCGATGATTGGAACCGGCTATGTGGGGCTTGTTTCGGGCGCCTGTTTCGCCGATTTCGGGCACCATGTGACCTGCATCGACAAAGACGCTGCGAAAATCGAGACCCTGAATGCGGGCGGCATCCCGATTTACGAGCCGGGGCTGCATGATTTGGTGGCCAAAAACGTTCGCGAGCAGCGCTTGGCGTTTGCGGTGGACCTCACCGAGGCGGTGCGCGCGGCGGATGCGGTGTTCATCGCGGTGGGCACGCCCTCCCGGCGCGGGGACGGCTTTGCGGATCTGAGCTATGTCTATGCGGCGGCTGAAGAAATCGCGTCCGTGATCGAGGGGTTCACCGTGGTGGTGAACAAATCCACCGTCCCGGTGGGCACCGGCGATGAGGTCGAGCGCATCATCGCCGCCTCACGGCCCGATGCGCCGTTCGCGGTGGCCTCGAACCCGGAATTTCTGCGCGAGGGCGCGGCGATCAACGATTTCAAGCGCCCCGACCGCGTGGTCGTCGGGGTGGAGAGCGACCGGGCGCGCGAGGTGATGCGCGAACTCTATCGCCCGCTGTTTTTGAACGAGACGCCGATCGTCTTCACCAGCCGGCGCACCTCGGAGCTCATCAAATACGCCGCCAACGCTTTTCTCGCCACCAAGATCACTTTCATCAACGAAATCGCGGATTTGTGCGAACGGGTCGGCGCGGACGTGCAGCAGGTCGCCAAGGGCATCGGGCTCGATAACCGCATCGGGTCGAAGTTCCTGCACGCGGGGCCGGGCTATGGGGGGTCGTGTTTTCCCAAGGACACCCTTGCGCTCAGCCGCACCGCTCAAGAAGCCGACGCGCCGCTGCAAATCGTCGAGACGGTGGTGCGCGTGAATGACGAGCGCAAAAAGGCCATGGCCGAGAAGGTCGTCGCCGCCGCGGACGGCGACGTCGCGGGCAAGGTCGTGGCGGTGCTGGGCCTCACCTTCAAGCCGAACACCGACGATATGCGCGAAGCGCCGAGCTTAGCGATCATCCCCGCGCTGCAGAAAGCCGGCGCGACCGTGCGCGCATATGATCCCGAAGGCGTCGAAGAGGCCGCCCCGCATCTGCCCGACGTGACCTTTTGCGACGGCCCCTACCACGCCGTCGAGGGCGCCGACGTGACCGTGATCATCACCGAATGGGACCAGTTCCGCGCGCTCGACCTCGACCGCATGCAGGCGACGATGCGCGGGAACGTCGTCGTCGACTTACGCAACATCTACGACCCCGCCGACATGGCCGCCCGCGGCTTCCGCTATGTCAGCGTAGGCCGACCCGCATCCCCCGCCCCCGCCAAAGCCAAATCCGGCGAAGCGGCGTA
>CAZABJ010000142.1:0-1433 GCA_964483375.1 uncultured Caulobacterales bacterium | reverse complement strand
CAGGAGTGAGGCCGATGAGAAAACGCTCCGGGGGAGCGTTTTCCGGCCGAACGCCGACGAACCCGAACAACAATATCGGCTCGCACGCATCCCTAAACTCCGCCCAAAGGCGGTCGCATTTGGTGTTTACTGACGTGGGGCCGGTAGCGAGGGACGGGGGTGATGATGCGCGCTTTGGTGATGGCGGGGGCGGCTTTGCTGGCGCTGGCGAGCCCGGCTGCGGCGGACCGTTTGGCGTTGGTCATCGGCAATGACGATTACGACCATCTCGACGATTTGCGCAAAGCCAATAATGACGCCGCCGACATCGCCGCATTGCTGCGCGAGCAAGGCTTCGCGATTTACGGCGGCCCGCGCGACGGGCTCGACCTGACGGGCAATGAGACCGCGCTTCTGGTGTCGCGTTTTCTGCGCGATATCGGCGCGGGGGATGAGGTGTTCGTCTTCTTCGCCGGGCATGGGGTGGAGGTGGAGGGCGACAATTACCTTCTGCCCACCGATATCAGCCGGGTCGGCCCGGATGACGCGGCCTATGTGCGCCAGGCCGGCTTAAGCCTGGACGGGCTGTTGGGCGAGCTGGGCGACACCGGCGCGCGGGTGCGCGTGGTGGTCATCGACGCCTGCCGCGAAAACCCCTTTGAACGCGAGGGCGGCCGCAATCTGGGCGGGGAGCGGGGCCTCAGCCCCGTGCAACCGCCGGAGGGAACGTTCGTGCTGTTCTCCGCGGGCGACCGGGAGGTGGCGCTGGACCGGCTGTCGGACGGCGATCGGGACCGCAATTCGCTCTACACCCGCCATCTCCTGCCGCTCCTCTCACAAGAGGGCGCAAGCATTCGCGAGGTCGCCATCGCGGTGCGGGAACCAGTGCGCGATTTGGCGTGGGACCGCCGCCGCCACCGCCAAACCCCGGCCTATTACGACAATCTCATCGGTGATTTCTGCCTTGTCGGACCGTGTCGCGCACGCGGCGGGGGCGGGGAGGCGCCCTCCGCGCTGACCGCCTTCGGGCGGGCCGCGCTGGTTGACACGGTCGCCGCCTGGGACGGGTTTTTGGCGGCCCACGGGGAGAGTGAGTACGCCGCAGAGGCGCGGCTCCGACGCGCGGCGGCGTTTGCGCGTGAGAACCCAGAGGAGCCGCCCACCCCGAGCCCGGCGGAGCTGATGCAGTTGGCCGCCCGCAATCAGGAGGCTCAAGCGCTACTCTCCGCGATGGGCTATTATGACGGCCCGGTCGACGGGGTTTTCCACGCCGCATTCGGCCCCGCCATCTCCGCCTTCCAATCCGCCCGCGGGCTCGCTTTCAGCCAAACCGTCAACGAGGCGTTCCTCGCCGAGCTTCGTTCGGCCTCCTCGGCCGGGCATCGCAACCCTGCAATCCGGTCGTATGCCGAGGGCGAGGTTTTCCGCGACTGCCCCGATTGCCCGGAGATGGT
>CAZABJ010000141.1:0-1496 GCA_964483375.1 uncultured Caulobacterales bacterium | reverse complement strand
CGCCTGCATACCAACGCCGCACGCGAACGTCACGGGCGCCCGCGCCGTCCAGAAAGCGCGCCTCTTCGCCGCGAGATTGGCGGGGCGTCGCTGGCTCGTCTATCCTTCTTCTTCGTTTCTTCTTCCGGCCGCGAGGAACGACCGCTCATGTCCAAACCCAAGACGGCGCCCAAGCCCAAGCCGTCGCAACGCGCGCCCGACGCCCATGAGCCCGTCGCGCGCGTCGTGCATGAGGCCGTTCGGGCCTGGGCGCGCGCGGCGGGTGACGCCTCGATCAAGGCCTGGGGCCAGGCGCCCAAATGGCAGCGTGAGGCGACGCGCGAGGCGATCGCTTTCCGGCTCGACAATCCGGGCGCGCCGGCCTCGGCGCAGCACGATCAATGGATGGCGGAGAAGAAGGCCGCCGGCTGGAAGCGCGGCAAGACCAAGAACGCCGCCAAGAAGACCCATCCCTTGCTCGTGCCCTATGAGGAACTGCCGGAATTCGAGCGCCGCAAAGACGCTCTTGTGGGCGCGGTGATCGATGCGCTGACGGGCGCGATGGAGTAAGCGACGCTTGCCTCTTGCGCCTGGGCGATCAATCATTTTGGCGCGCAGCCAAAGGGGGATGGCGATGACGGTCAGCGAGGGCTTTCTCAGCGAGCTGGACGAGCGGCTGCACGCGCCGGGTCCGAAGCGGATCCTGGCGCTGGACGGCGGCGGGGTGAAGGGCATCCTCACCGCGGCCATGCTGGAGGTGCTCGAAGAGCGGCTGAAGGCGCGCATTGAAGACGAGGCCGAGCGGGAGGCGTTTCGTCTATGCGATTATTTCGACCTCATCGGCGGCACGTCGACGGGCTCGATCATCGCGACTTGGCTGGCGCTCGGGCGCAGCGCCGCCGAGGTCAGCGAACTCTATCGCGAGCTCGTGCCGAAAGTCTTCAAGACCAAATGGTGGCGCCGCATCCCGATCGTCTCTCAGATCGGCGCGGTCGTGACCGCCAAATTCAGCGCGCGCGATTTCCAGGACATTATCGAAACGAAGCTCGCCGAGGTCGCCGAGGAGCACGGGCTGTCGCTCGACGACATGACCTTGGACACGCCGCTTTTGAAGACGGGGCTCGCCGTGTTCGCCAAGCGCACCGACACCGGCTCGCCCTGGATCATGACCAATAATCCGCGCGCCAAATATTGGGATGCGGATGAAGAGCCCTGGCGCGACTGGTGGGCGCAGGAGATCGCCGAGGGCCGCGCGAAATCCAAGCCCTATCCAAACGCCAAATACAAGCTCGCCGACATTGTGCGCGCGAGCGCGGCCGCGCCCACCTTTTTGAGCGCCGTGCATATCGAGACCGATCCCGGCGAATTCGGCCGGTTCGTCGATGGCGGCGTCAGCCCGAACAACAGCCCGGCGCTGCAGCTCTTTCTGATGGCGACGCTGCGCGCCTATGACGCCCGCGCGGTCGACGACGCCCGCCATGCGCCGTTCGGCTTTCGCTGGGCGTCGGGGCCTGAGC
>CAZABJ010000140.1:0-1525 GCA_964483375.1 uncultured Caulobacterales bacterium | reverse complement strand
CATTCTCGCCAAGCCCACCTCGGTGGTGTGGGGGAGGATGCCCGGATCAATATTGTGGACACGCCCGGCCACGCGGATTTCGGCGGCGAGGTCGAGCGCATCCTGACCATGGTGGATGGGTGTGTGCTTTTGGTGGACGCCACCGAAGGCCCGATGCCGCAGACGAAGTTCGTGCTCTCCAAAGCGCTGGCCCTGGGCTTGAAGCCGATCGTGGTCTTGAACAAAGTCGATCGCGAAACCGCACGGCCCGACGATGTGGTGAACGAGGTCTTCGACCTGTTCTCGCTGTTGGACGCCACCGAAGCACAGCTCGAATTTCCATATATTTACGCCTCAGGCCGTGACGGCTGGGCGGCGGACAGCTTGGATGCGCCGCGGGAAAACCTCGCGCCGTTGTTCGACCTCATCGTCCGCCACGTCCCGCCCCCTCAGGCGTTGCAGCGACGGGACGAGCCCTTCCGCATGCTCGCCACCTTGTTGGACAGCGACCCCTTCCTTGGACGCGTGTTGATGGGGCGCATCGAAACCGGTCGGGTCACGGCGGGGGAAACGGTCAAGGCCCTCAACTTGGGCGGGACCCAGGTCGAGCAGGCCCGGCTGTCTAAGCTCCTGGCGTTTCGCGGGCTTAAGCGCGTGCCGGTCGAGGAGGCGGCCGCTGGCGATCTGATCGCCATCGCCGGTCTATCCACCGCCACGGTGGCCGACACCATCATGGCGTTGAACGCCGCCGATCCCGTGCCTGCGCCGCCGATCGACCCGCCGACGCTCGCCGTCACCGTGTCCATCAATGACAGCCCGCTCGCAGGCCGAGACGGGGACAAAGTCCAATCCCGCGTTATCCGCGAGCGCTTGATGCGCCAGGCCGAAGGCGATGTGGCCATCGAAGTGCGCGAGACAGGGCAAAAGGACGCCTTTGAAGTCGCCGGCCGGGGCGAGCTTCAGCTCGGCGTGCTGATTGAGACGCTGCGCCGCGAGGGCTTTGAGCTGTCGGTCTCCCGCCCGCGCGTTCTCATCAAAGAAGAAAATGGTCAGAAGCTTGAGCCCGTCGAAGAAGTCGTCATCGATGTCGATGAGGAGTTTTCGGGAACGGTCATCGACACGCTGGCGCAGAAAAAGGCGCAGATCGTTGAGATGAAGCCCTCCGGCGGCGGGAAAACGCGGGTGGTGATGCACGCGCCTGCGCGCGCGCTGGTCGGCTATCACTCCGAGTTTCTCACCCAAACCCGCGGCACTGGCGTCATGAACCGGGTGTTCCATGAATGGGCGCCGTTCATGGGGTCGTTGGGCGGGCGCATTCGCGGCGCGTTGATCTCCGCGGAACAGGGCGATGCGGTGGCTTTCGCGCTGTGGAACCTGGAAGATCGCGGCGTGATGTTCATCGACCCCGGCGAGCCGGTCTATGAGGGCATGATCATTGGCGAAAACGCCAAGCCGGAGGATCTGATCGTCAATCCCCTTAAGACCAAGAAACTCACCAATATCCGCGCCGCCGGCAAGGATGACGCCGTGCGCCTGACGCCGCCGC
>CAZABJ010000139.1:0-1540 GCA_964483375.1 uncultured Caulobacterales bacterium | reverse complement strand
CCTTCGGCGTCACCACGCCGCTGCTCACCACCGCTTCGGGCGCGAAAATGGGCAAAACCGCGGACGGGGCGGTCTGGCTCGACGGCGGCATGCTGCGCCCCTACGATTTTTGGCAGTATTGGCGAAACACCGAAGACGCCGATGTGGGCAAGTTCCTGCGGCTGTTCACTGACCTGCCGCTTGCCGACATCGCCGCGCTTGAGCGCTTGGAGGGCGCGGCCGTCAACGACGCAAAAGCGGTATTGGCCAATGAGATCACCGCGCTTGTCCATGGCGAAGCGGCTGCGCGCGACGCCGAAGCCACGGCCAAAGCCACCTTCGCCGGCGGCGCGGGGGCGGATTTGCCGTCCATAGACCTGCCGCGCGCGCGCTTCGCGGCCGGGGTTTCGGTGATCGAACTGCTGGTCGAAACGGGCCTGGCCGCGTCCAAGGGCGAGGCGCGTCGCAAAGCGAGCGAGGGCGCGGTGCGGGTGAATGACGAAAAAGTCGACGGTCCCGAAGCCACGGTGAGCCTTGCCGATCTCGGCGAAGACGGCGCGGTGAAGCTGTCGCTGGGCAAGAAAAAACATGCGCTCGCGCGCGCCGAAGGGGCGTCGGCAGATTAGGCCAGGCTCGCTCAGGCATTCTTGGACGACCGGGCGCCGGCGCGGGGCGACGCGCAGCCCGACATTTGGTAATCTTGCGCAAGAGGTCGGCGAGGGGGGCTGTCGGATGTCTCAGACAAATGGCGCGGGCGACGCGGCCGGAACGGTTGTCAAAGAACTGATCGGCTGGATCAGCGTCGCGATGGTTTCGGTCACGTTCATCAATTTCAGCACGGCGTTTTTTGACATCGGCCCGTGGACCCGGGCCGTTCTCGGCTTTTATGAAACGTATGTCGTCGGCGGGTTCGACATCCTCTTCCGCGGTTGGTTGGACTGGCGGGTGACGCCCTATGACGAACTGATAACGCTCTGGGCGGTCGCGTGGCTTGGCCTCACCCTGTCCTCGACCCGTTATGGATCGCAGACCTATCCGGCCCGCGGCGCCGCCACGGCCGTGTTGTTCGGCTACCTGGTCGTCGTATTCCTGGCGGCGGCGATGCTGCAAATGCTGATGAAAAACTTCCAGTTCTTCGTCGACAGCGACTGCATTCGTACGGCGACCGAGGGCATGACCCTGTCGGAGACGTGGGGCTACCTCTTCAGCGACGCCAGCGATGAGGCGTGCAATATCTACCGCGAAGAAGGCACGGGCGGTCTGACCGCCCTTGGGTTCTGGATGGGCCTTTTGGGGTTTTTCGCCGCGCCGGTTTTGGCGATCGGCTTGTTTTTTGCGCGCCGGTTCAACATCAACAAACTGCTGCGCCGCAATCTTTACGCCGCCGCCATTGCTTTTGCGGTCGTCTTCGGGCCGCGACTTTTCGCCTGAACGCAGGACTTGGGTTACGGCCTTCCCTCGCCGTCGCCGCTCGCGGCGGCGGCCTCGGCGGGCGGCGGGGCGCCCTCGAAGATGCGGCGCATGAAGCCGGGCGTGAGCGCGGAGAGCGGGTTCACGAAAA
>CAZABJ010000138.1:0-1540 GCA_964483375.1 uncultured Caulobacterales bacterium | reverse complement strand
CTTACGGGGGTGAGAGCGCGGTCGGCGTAAGCCGATGAAACGACGCAGAGGCGTCGTTTCAAGCGCCGAACGGGCGTAGCCCCCAGCGACTTTTTTCGGCGGTCTTAGAACAGCCGCCGCTTTCCATCGGGGCGCTTCTCGCTCAGCACGGCGGTTCGCAGCTTGCGCGTCCGGGGGAAGCCCGCATGCGCCTCCCAGGCCTGACTGCGGGCGCGGGCCTCGTCCTCGGTCATCGTCCCGGCGCGGCGCTTGTCGCATAGGGCGGGGCTTAGGCGCCTGCGAACACCAGCGCGTCGGTGTCGTAACCTAGGTCGCGTAGCGTCTGCAGGCGCGCTTGAAGGACGTCGTCGGGCAGGCTGGGCGTGCGGGCGAGGATCCAAAGATAGCGGCCGCTCGGCTCGCCCACCAGCGCCCAGGCATAATCCTCAGCCAGATCGAGGATCCAATAATCCCCCCAAAACGGCCCGAAAAACGAAACCTCCAACCGCGCATTGCTGGTGCGGTCCACAAGGCGCGCGCGGCCCTCAGCGGTGTCGGTGACCTCCCCCGCGGCGTTCCGGCAGACATTGGTGACTGAAATCAGCCCGTCCTCACGCCGGGCATAACGCGCGGTCACGCCGACGCAGCCCTCCTGAAAACGGTTTTCAAAGCGGGCGATTTCGTACCAGTCGCCGAGATAGCGCTCGATATCGACGTTATCAGCGACGCTCAGCGGAACCGAAGCGTCCCGGTTCACCGGCTGATCGCTGCAGGACGCAACGCCCAGCACCGCCGCCATCACGATCAAAGCCCGAAACGCCATCGACCCGCTCCTCACCGACGCTGCGCTCACAGCCCCAACAGCTCCCGGAAGGTCGCGCGCAACTCGGCGGGCGCGTCGTCGAGAGCGTCCACGAAGTCCCGCGCTTCCGCCTGGCTGGCGTCGGTCACCCGCACATAGACGAGCGCGCCGCCTTCTTCGGTCACCAAATCGCTGGGGCCGTCTTCGGCCTCGCGGGCGAAGGCGAGCGGCGCGCCAGGGGGCATCACCACCTGGAAACGCTCTTCATCGCTGTCGGACTGGCCCGCCGGCGCGCCCGGGGCGGCTTCAGCGCCGGGGGCGGCGACGTCGCCCTCAATGAGTTCCGCGGCGAGCCCCGCTAATCGGATGGCGGCCCAGTCGTCGTCTGGGGCGGCGACGGCGAAAATCTGCTCGGATAGCCGCGTGTTTTCGATGACGTAGAGATCGTAGCCCTGCGCCCAACCCGGCGCGGCGGCGCAAAGCGCCAAGGCGGCGCTGGCGGCGATCGCACGAACCATGTCCCAAACTCCTGCCTGCGCCGGCGCGGCGCGCGTGGTCCCAACCGCCCCAGCATAGCCAATGCAGGCGTTTTCGCCATGCATCCGCGCAGCGCCGACGGCCTGTCGGAGGAGCCGAATTCTACACGACAGGCCCACAGACGAAAGAAAACGGGCGGCCCCATGGGAGCCGCCCGCAATCATTATGCACGGTTTGGCGCGGACCTTAGAAGTCCATGCCGCCCATGCCGCCGCCGCCCGG
>CAZABJ010000137.1:0-1677 GCA_964483375.1 uncultured Caulobacterales bacterium | reverse complement strand
CGGCGCGCGCCGGAGTTGTCGGCGACATCGAGGTTGGTTTGCATCTGGATCATGGAGGACGCTCCCTACTGACCACATGGTTTCCCGGGACGTCTGGCGAATGACTACGCCGACGCCGGGACCTGTGCGATCACCTCCCAAGTCTTCGTTTTCGACCGCGGCGCGCACTCGATGATCGACACCATGTCGCCTTCTTTGTGCGCGTTGTTTTCGTCATGCGCGTGGTACTTCTTTGACCGGCGCACCGTTTTGCGCAGAAGCGGATGCAGATACGTCCGCTCGACGCGCACGACGATCGTCTTGTCGCCTTTGTCCGACACGACCACGCCCTGCAAAACCCGTTTCGGCATCGCCCCTTAACCCTCTTGTGCCGCGCCCATGGCCCGCCCCTTTTCGCGCAGCACCGTTTTGATGCGAGCGATGGAGCGGCGCACTTCGCGCACGCGGTGCGTCTTCTCAAGCTGCCCGGTGGCGGCCTGGAAACGCAGGTTGAACTGTTCTTTCTTGAGCTTCAGGAGCGCGTCCTGAAGCTCGTCCGGCGTTTTCGTGCGCGCGTCTTCGATATTCATCAGCCCTACGCCCCTACTCGCCCTGCATCGCGCGGGTGACGATTTTGGTCTTGATCGGCAATTTCGCCGCGCCCAGGCGCAGCGCTTCGCGCGCCACCGGCTCCGGAACGCCGGTGATTTCAAACAGAATTCGGCCCGGCTTCACTTTGGCCACCCAATATTCGGGCGAGCCTTTGCCTTTACCCATCCGAACCTCGGTGGGCTTTTTCGACACCGGCAGGTCGGGAAAAATGCGAATCCAAACCCGGCCCGCCCGCTTCATCGAGCGGGTGATCGCCCGACGCGTGGCCTCGATTTGACGCGAGGTGATGCGCTCAGGCTCCATGGCCTTCAGGCCGTATTCGCCGAAGTTCAGCGCGGTGCCGCCCTTGGCGTTGCCATGGATGCGGCCCTTATGCGCTTTCCGGAATTTTGTGCGTTTCGGCTGAAGCACGACTTAGCTCCCCTCGCCCGTCGCGGCCGAAGCGCCCGCGCCGCCGCCGCCGCCGCCGCCACGGCGGTCACGCCCGCCGCCGCCGCCGCGACGTTCGCCGCGCTCAGGCCGGTCGCCGGGACGTTCGCGATCGTTTCGTCCGCGCGCTTCGCCGCTGGTTTCGGCGCGACGTTCCGAGGCCATGGGGTCGTGCTCCATGATCTCGCCTTTGAAGATCCAGACCTTGACCCCAATGATCCCGTAGGCCGTTTCCGCTTCCGCGGTGCCGTAATCCACGTCCGCGCGCAGGGTGTGCAACGGCACCGACCCTTCTTGGTAGCGCTCGGTCCGCGCGATCTCCGCGCCGCCCAATCGCCCGCCCACTTGGATCTTGCAGCCCTTGGCGCCCATGCGCATGGCCGATTGCAGAGACCGTTTCATGGCCCGGCGGAACGCGACGCGTTTTTCAAGTTGCTGCGCCACGGACTCCGCGACCAGCGTGGCGTCGATTTCCGGTTTGCGCACTTCCACGAGGTTTAGAAACACCTCGCCGTCGACCATCTTCGACAACTCGCCGCGGATCTTCTCGATATCCGCGCCCTTTTTGCCGATCACAACGCCCGGACGCGCGGTGTGGATCGTCACCCGGCACTTCTTGTGCGGCCGCTCGATCACGATTTTCGAGACGCCCGCGCC
>CAZABJ010000136.1:0-1700 GCA_964483375.1 uncultured Caulobacterales bacterium | reverse complement strand
GACCAGGCCGGGCCAAGTCGAAGACGCCCGTCGCCGCCAGCCCATAGACCGGCGCAGCGACGCCAAGCGCGAGCGCCGCGCTGACCGCGCCGAACGCCGTAAACGGCCGCTCGCGCGCCGAAAGCAGCCGCCCAAGCCAGGTCGGCTGTCCGTCGCGGCCGACCAGCGCGCGCAGAAGCGAGCCGAAGACGAGAATGAACAAAAGCCAAATCGAGGTGATGTAGGTCGTGCACGCGGCCACCAGCAAAAGCCAGCTGCGCGCCCATAAATCTGAGATCCCCGCCTGCGGATTGGTCAGCTGCGGGATCAGGCTTTCGTAAAAGCCCACAAAGCTCGGCCAGCGGAATTCGCGGGGCTCATCCGCCCGCGGGGCGAGCTCGCCCGCCGCCGCGCCCAGGCCTTCCTCCGCCCCCGACGCGCCCCAGCCCAATGTAAAGCTCAGCCACTGGCTCCCCGCATTCACGACGTAGAGCACGCCCGCCAGGATCGCCAGCGTGGCGATGAAATCCACGATCACAACGATCGGCGCGGTCCAAGGACGGCGCACGAGAAAGCGGATGAACAGCCGCGTCTGGAACAGGCTGACATAGTCGGCCGCGATATTGGCGATCAGGAAGGTGATGGTCAGATCGCGCAGGAACGGACCCCACTCGGCCCGAAACGCGGCCTGGAATGGCGGAATGAACAGCCAGGCGAAGGCGAAGATCGCGCCGAACGCGATGGTGGAGGCGAGCGCGGAGCGCATGAGGCAGCGCAAAGAGACATGGCGATGCCAGAACACCGCCTGGAACATGGAATGAAAGGCTTCGGCCACATTGATGCGCAGGCCGTCACGAACCGGCATCAGCCAGCGCTTGGCGAGCGCATGATAGGCGGGCGGCATTTGCGCATCAGCGGCCTGAAACAAGATGAACATGGCCGCCGCCAACACGATGCCCACGCCGAGCGCGCCTTGATCGAAGCGGCTGGCGATCAACAATCCGGCGATGGCGGCGACGGTGACCAGAAGGTCGATCCAGGGAAAGGCGCGCGCCGCCGGCTTGCGCCTTGGCGAAGCGGGCTTGGTCTGGACGGTTTGCGGCTCCGGCTCTCGCGGCGCCGCGCCGGCTGCTGCGATGTCGGGACGGCCTTCGCGCGCGGGCGCGGGCGTCGGCTCAGGCGCTGGCGCGGGCTGTGCCTTTGCGCGCGCCTCGGCGCGCTCGGCCGCCTCCATCACGCCCGCGAGCATGATGGTCAGGCGCTGCCAGCATTCCGCCGTCTTATCGCCGTCCCAATCGATGAAATCGGCGGCCTGAATGGTGGTGAAGCCGAAGGGCGGTCCGCTCGCGTCTAACGTCAGGGGGATGAGCTTGCGATGTTCAAAGGCGAGGTTGGCTTCCTCGCGCACCCAGCGGCTCGCGCGCGAGGCGTCCGTCCAGGCGACGATGACGGCCTTGGCGGAGAGAAGCTCGCGCTCGAGAACCTCGGCCCATTCCTCGCCCGGAATGATGTCGGGGTCCCAGAAGACGGTGAAGCCTTCCCACTCCAGCGCGCGGACGAGCATGGTGATGCGCGCCTTGTCCGCGCGCGCATAGGAAACGAAATTGTCGGCCATGGCGCGTCCCCCGCAAAACGCGGTTTGGACGTTAGCGTGGCCACGCGCGCAAGGAAAGGCGCGAGCGAACACCGGCGGCGCCAAGCGTTAGGCGGGCATGGTCTTC
>CAZABJ010000135.1:0-1820 GCA_964483375.1 uncultured Caulobacterales bacterium | reverse complement strand
CGACTCACGATACCCAAACGCGCTCCTCGTCGGCTTTGAGCGGACGCGCGGTGCGGAGCGAGCGCATGCGGGAAATCATCCTCGATGTGGAGACCACCGGGCTTGAGGCGCATAACGGCGACCGGGTGACCGAAGTCGGCTGCGTGGAGCTGGAGGACCTGCTGCCCACCGGCCGCACCTACCAGACCTATGTCAATCCCGAGCGGGACGTGCCGAAGGTCGTACAAGAGATCACCGGGCTCACCGAAGAGTTCCTGCGCGATAAGCCGCTCTTCGCCGATATTGCGAGCGAGGTCGTCGACTTTATCGGCGACGCCCCGATCCTCGCGCACAACGCCTCGCTTGACCGCAGCTTTATGGATATGGAGCTCGTCCGCTGCGGCAGGCCCGCTTATCCGTTAGAGCGGTGGGTCGACACGCTTGAGATTGCGCGGAAAAAATTCCCCGGCGCTTACAATTCCCTCGACGCATTGTGCCGGCGTTTCGACATCTCGCTGGAACAGCGGACCAAGCACGGCGCGTTGCTCGACTGTCAGCTTCTGGCCGAAGTTTATTTGATGCTGAACGGCGGGCGGGAGCGGGCGCTGGAGTTCGGCGTGGTGGAGAAATCCGCGGTGTCCACGGTGTCGTTCACCCCGCGCGCCCCGCGTCCGGTCCCGCTCAAGCCGCTCAGCACCGCTGAGGAACGCGCCGCCCATGCCGCCTTTGTGGACGCCTTGAGCGAGGAAGCCCCGCTTTGGGCCCGCTTCGGCGTCGGCAAGTCCGCGGGCGGCGGCGAGGAGGGCTAGGGCGCCGCGCGCCGCGCCGTCATGCTTGCGCCCCAATGCCGTGGCGTCATTCTTCGGCGTGACATGACGGGGGAACGGCGATGCTCAGAGCCTTGGCGGCGATTGCCGCGGCGGTTTTGGCGTGGGTATGGGCGAGCGAGGGCGCTCCCGCCCAGGACGGGCCGCGCTTGGCGTTACTTATCGCCAACGAAGACTACCCCTCCGCGCCTGGCCGTTTGCGTCGACCCCATGACGACGCCGAAGCGCTGGAGGCCGCGCTGCGTGAGGCCGCGTTCACGGTGCGGGTGGTGCGCGACGCCGACGCCGACGCCATCGAGAGCGAAATCGCCGCCTTCGCCAACTCCCTGGCCGAGGCGGGCCCTGAGGGGGTGGGGTTCTTCTATTATGCCGGCCATGGGGCCGTCGCCACGGTGCGGGGGCGGCGCAACAACTTCATGCTGCCCGCCCAGGCCTCGATCGCCACCGCCGTGGAGGTCGCCCAGCGCGGCGTGAATCTGGAGCGCCAAATCGACGCCATGGAGGCGGCCGGCGCAGGCGTGGTGTTCGTGGTGTATGACGCCTGCCGCAATCAGCTCACCCGGTCGGCAGGCGGGCGCGGCTTTGAGCCGGCCTCCCAGCGCACCGGCTTTGTGATCGCCATGTCTACCATGGAAGATCAGACCACGCCGGATGACGGCGCCTACGCGCTTGCTTTGGCGACGGAAATCACGCGGGACGGGCTGGAGGCGGAGGCCGCGTTTCTGGCCGCCGGTCGGGCGGTGGCGGCCAGCCGCGAACGCATTCAGCTGCCGACACTCGCCAGCGGCCTGCCGGAAACGTTTTGCTTCATAAGTTGCCCCGGCGAGGGCGCGTCCGCAAGCGCGCCGCCGGTCGCCGCCGCCGACCCCGCCCAAGCGCTGTGGGAGGCGGTTTCTGGCAGCACCGACCCGGCGGACTTTCAGGTCATCATCGACGCTTACCCCGAGAGCCCCTTTGCGGCGCTCGCCGCCAATCGCATCCGCGCCTTGGAGGCCGCACAAGCCCCGCCCGAGC
>CAZABJ010000134.1:0-1822 GCA_964483375.1 uncultured Caulobacterales bacterium | reverse complement strand
CCAACTCGCCTGCGGGCGGCGGATCCGCGTTCTGAACGTGATCGACGACGTGACTGTCAATCGGCGTGGGAAGTTGACCCCGGATCGGCGTCCAATTTTGACCCCTTGCGCTCGACGGTAGCGGCGGCCCCGGAGGCGCGGAGCCCTCAGATTGCTCAAGCGGCTCCGGGGTCGTCGCGGTGCTTGAAGCGCCAACTGTCGTTGCCGGTCTCGATGATCTCGCAGTGATGCGTCAGCCGATCGAGCAGCGCCGTCGTCATCTTGGCGTCGCCGAAGATTGCGGGCCATTCGGCGAAGGCGAGGTTCGTGGTCACGATCACCGACGTCTTCTCATAGAGCTTGCTGATCAGATGGAAGAGCAGCTGGCCGCCGGTTTGGGCGAAGGGCAGGTAGCCGAGTTCGTCGAGCACCACGAGATCGACCCGCAGCAGCGTGTCGCCAAGTCGACCTTGACGCCCGAGCTTGGCCTCCGCCTCGAGCTTATTCACGAGATCGACGACGTTGAAGAACCGGGCTTTGGCGCCGCCGCGGATGCAAGAGCGCGCGATCGCGATCGCCAGGTGGCTCTTGCCCGTCCCGGTCCCACCGATCAGGACGGCGTTGCGCTGATGGGTCAAGAAGGCGCCGCTGGCGAGGTCGCGCACCGCCGGCTCGTTGATCGGCGTGTCCTCGAACTGGAAGTCCGCCAGCTCTTTCGCCAAGGGCAGCTTCGCAATCCCGAGCTGATAGCGCATCGATCGCGCGTTCTTCTCGGCGACCTCCGCGCGCAGCAACTCGCCGATCACCGCCTCAGGCCCAAGCCGGCGCTTCAGCCCACTGGCGATGACCTCGTCAAAGCTCGCGCGCATGCCGATGAGCTTCAGCTCCTTCATCGCCTCCAGGATCTCATGCCGCTCCATGGCGGAGCTCCCGCAGGCCGTCGTAGCGCGCGCAGTTTTCGGTCGGCGCATGGGTCAGCTTGAGCGCGACCGGCGTCGCCACCGTCGTCGGGGGCGGCGGCTGGTGCGCGCGGGCGAGCGCGTTCAGCACCACATCGGCGCTGACGGCGCCGGCGTCGAGCGCTTCGCGACACGCAGCGTCCACCGCCGCCGCGCCGTCGGTGAGAACCGCGCTCAAGATGTCGACCATTTGGCGATCGCCGCCGGCGACCTTAGCGAGCTTGCGACGCACCCGGGCCAAACCGCTCGGCAACACCCAGTTCTTGAACGGCGCGCCATTGCGTAAGGCGCCGGGCTTCTTCGCCAGCACCGGCACGTAATGCCAGGGGTCGAACACGGTGTGGCCGCGGCCGAAGCGGCGTTCATGCTCACCGACCACCTCACCGTCTTGGCGCAGAACGATGCGGTCGGCGTAGGCGAGGACCTCCACCGGCCGTCCGACCGCCTTCGCCATCACCGAGTATCGGTTGTTGTCGAAGCGCACGAGGCAAGTCTTCGAGACCGCCGCCATGGTGGCGCGGAAGCCTTCGAAGCGCCCAGGATAGGGGATCAGCGCTGCGCGCTCGGTCTTGAACGCCTCCCAGATCGTCGTGTCGGCTCGCTCCGGATGGCGGGCCGCCTTCGTCTGTGCGACGCAGCGCTCCAGCAGATAGCGGTTCAACTCGTCATAGGTTTTGAAGCGCAGGCGCGGCGTGAACAGGCGCTCGCGGAGCCGGCCGACCTGGTTCTCGACCTGGCCCTTCTCCCAACCCGCCGCCGGCGTACAGGCGTCCGGCTCCACCAGGTAATGCCCGCACATCTGCTCGAAGCGCCGGTTGAACCGACGCTCGCGGCCGACGAACACCGTCTCCACCCCCCTCCTCATGTTTTAAAAGAAACCGCGC
>CAZABJ010000133.1:0-1869 GCA_964483375.1 uncultured Caulobacterales bacterium | reverse complement strand
GACCGTCGCGTTAGGGTTTGAACGTCCGGTAATTGATGGTCTCCGGCTTTTTCACTTCACCGTAAGACCAGGAGAGGATTTTCTCCGGGCTCGCGAGCGAAATCCGGATCCGGTCGAAGGTCGGACCTTCCGCCGCCGGATTGAAGATGTTCATCACATCGCGTTCATGTGCGTTCATGTCGACCGCCTCCTGTCAGACCCGTCGCCGCCATGCCGGGTCCGCGCATGTCGCCGCGCCGAGCGTTTTCGGCGCGAAAAGCAGACGGCCCGCGCTCATCGCAGGCCGTCGAACAATCACTCGCCCGTCAGCTCCACGTTCAGGCCCAAGGAGCGCATCTCCTTGATGAGAACGTTGAAACTCTCGGGAATGCCCGCCTCAAAGCTGTCATCGCCGCGCACGATGGCCTCATAGACTTTGGTCCGCCCAGCAACGTCGTCGGATTTGACCGTGAGCATCTCTTGAAGCGTGTAGGCCGCGCCGTAAGCCTCCAGAGCCCACACCTCCATTTCGCCGAAGCGTTGGCCGCCGAACTGCGCCTTGCCGCCCAAAGGTTGTTGGGTGACCAGCGAATAAGGACCGATGGAGCGGGCGTGGATTTTGTCATCCACCAAGTGATGAAGCTTGAGCAGGTGTTTGTAGCCCACCGTCACGGGACGCGAGAAGGTCTCCCCCGTGCGCCCGTCATAGAGGGTCACCTGACCTGAGGCGTCCAAACCCGCTTTTTCCAACATCTCCACGATGTCGGCTTCGCGCGCGCCATCGAACACCGGGGTCGCCATCGGCACCCCGTTTTTGAGATTGCCGCCGAGCTCCAGAAGCCCTTCATCGCCCTCGGGGAATTCCTGATCGGCGCCATAGACGTCGACCAGCTTCGCCTTGAGCTTATCCATCACCCCGGTGCGTTTGGCCTCTTCGACCAGCGCGCCGATTTGGCGGCCCAAGCCCGCGCAGGCCCAACCCAAATGGGTCTCGAGGATCTGCCCGACATTCATCCGCGAGGGCACGCCCAAGGGATTGAGCACGATGTCCACCGACGTGCCGTCTTCCAGGAACGGCATGTCCTCAATCGGGTTGATCTTCGAAATCACCCCTTTATTGCCGTGGCGGCCGGCCATTTTGTCGCCCGGCTGAAGCTTCCGCTTCACCGCGACAAAGACCTTGACCATTTTCATCACGCCCGGCGGCATCTCATCGCCGCGGCGCAGTTTTTCGACCTTATCTTCAAACCGGCGCTGCAGACGCTTCTTCGCCGCGTCGAACTGCTTTTTGAGCGCCTCGATTTCACCGTTGGCCGCATCGTCTTCCAGACCGATGCGCCACCAATCCTCTTGGGACAGCGCCTCCAAGGTCTCGGTGGTGATCTCCCCTTTTTTGAGACCGCGCGGACCGGAAACGGCCGTGGCGCCCATCAGGAGATCGCGCAGACGCGAGGCGATATTGCGCTCAAGGATGGCGAGCTCGTCGTCGCGGTCTTTGCCCAGCCGCTCGACCTCTTCGCGTTCAATCGCGAGCGCGCGCTGGTCTTTCTCGACGCCGTGGCGGTTGAACACCCGCACTTCCACGATGGTCCCGAACATGCCCGGCGGCAGCCGCAGCGAGGTGTCGCGCACATCCGAGGCCTTTTCCCCGAAAATGGCGCGGAGGAGCTTCTCTTCCGGGGTCATCGGGCTTTCGCCTTTCGGCGTCACCTTGCCGACCAGAATGTCGCCGGGATGGACCTCCGCGCCGATGGAGACAATGCCCGCCTCATCGAGATTGCGCAGCGCCTCTTCGCCCACATTGGGGATGTCGCGGGTGATTTCCTCCGGCCCCAGCTTGGTGTCGCGGGCCATCACCTCGAATTCCTCGATGTGAATCGAGGTGAACAC
>CAZABJ010000132.1:0-1897 GCA_964483375.1 uncultured Caulobacterales bacterium | reverse complement strand
GCCGGCGTTTTGGGCCTTCATTCGCACCTCTTGCAGCTTCAGAAGCATCGCCAAGTTTCGCTCGAACTCCCGGTCAAGCCGCTCCTCCAAATCCGCGATTCTGCTCAGGCGGTCTGGATCAAAGCTTTCGCCCTGCGCTTGGCGCCGAATCGCCGGCCGGGCGTCAATGTTCTTTCGCTGCGACGAGAGTTCGGCCAGGGCGTCCTCTGTTAAGAAACGCAGAAGCCCCTCAATTGTGGGCGCATGCTTCTGCTCGGCCTCTGGTCCCAGCTCATCGTCCTCAAGCGCGCAAAGCCAATACTCGCGGATCTCCGGAGGGAGGGCTTCGAGCGCGCTCGCATACGATTGGCCCCTGCTTTGTGTGAGCGTGTCGGCAGCGGCTCTAAGACTTGCCTCGAATTCATCGGCATCCAGGCGGTCCTCCGCATCGTTCGCGCGGATACCTCCTTGGGCGATAAGCGCCGGAACCCGATGCCCGCCCGCGGCGGACGCGCGCTTGGCCACTTGCTCGATCGCCCGCAAGTCACCGACCCGGTTTTCAAAGGCCGCCAAATGCACCGCTCGCTCGGCTAAGGTGCAGCGCCGCCTGCGCCACTCGATCCAGGCGAGACGGTTGACGATTGTTCTTTCTGCTCCGGGCGCGGGCGCGTGCCCAAGGCGATACTCGTCACGAAGCGCATGCCAGGCGTCGACGTCTTCCCAAGGCAAAAGCGCGAAGTCTTCCTCGCATTGATTGCGCCGGCGCGTCGGCTCAGAGGGCGGCACGACCGACACGGTTCGCCGTTTCCGCGTCATCGCCAGAACCCTCCCGCTTCCGCTCCGTCATCGGAGCGCTTCTGCGCGAAGGACTCCAAGAATCGCATGATGTCGCCGCAGGCCCGCTCCTCGGCATGCGACAACCGCTCAAGCAACCGGCCAAAGGTGCGCCGATGCATGCCCGCTGGCCGATCAGGGGTCACCTGCTCGAACCATGATGGCGCATTCAGCTGATGACGAATCCTGGAGGAGACGCGCAACGCGCGGTCGAACGACCGCTCCCGGCGCGTTGCGTAGGTCAGGCTTGCACAGTCCCGACAAATGAAGCGTCCGGCGTCGGCGAACAGGTGAAGCCGGCGCGCCCCGCAATCAGGACAGACAAAATACGGTCGCTCGCCGCCGAAGCGGCACGGCCGCCACATGATTCCGATCCTCTGGCGTTGGAGCCCCTCGTCGTCGCCACCGACATCGGCCGCCGTGACGACGGTGACGCCGTCACGGTCGCCATCCACGAGCGCAGCACGCGTGTCGACTTCGCCAACGCGCCACGTGATCAGCATGCCGGCTCCCGCCGTCAGCACGTCTTCCCGCCGCAACAGCGCGATGTCGAGCTGGTCACGATCGCTGGTCGTGGCGCGACCGGAGCGGTTCCACCCGCCGGAGCCAATTCCGCCCATCACATCGACCCTTCTTGTTTTGTCGAAATCTACTGAAAATCCAAAACGCCCCTCCCCGGCGACGCGACGGCGACCGACGCGACGGCCTATAGGCCGGCGTCGCCGTCGGTCGCCGTCGCTAGGCGTCCGCATGGGCGACCGTCGCCCCCGTGTCGCCGCCTGTCGCCTTGTCGCAAGGCCAGACCCATTCGCCCTCGATGGCGACTAACCCTCTGGCAATCAGACCTTTCTCTATGCGTCTCACAGCGCATCGCTGGTCTTTCGGCCTTTGCGCCGTTGTCGCGCCTTCACCAATTGACGCTTGTGTCCAATCCTCACGCCTAACGGCGCGCACCATCTCCATCGCGTGACCGCGACGCTCAACGCCCTTGGCGTCGACGAGTTTGTTGAGAGCGCGCATCACGAGCGTTGCGCCATGCGACAGCCGCGACTGTCGCTGCGTCGTCACGCCTTGTCGCCACCTC
>CAZABJ010000131.1:0-2006 GCA_964483375.1 uncultured Caulobacterales bacterium | reverse complement strand
CCGGCGCTGGAGGCCATGAACGGCTTCATCCGCTGGCTCGTTCCGACCGTGGAGAAGTTCCCGCGCAGCCAGAAATTCCTGCTCGGCGACCGCATCCAAACAGTCGCTCTCGACGTGCTTGAACGCCTGATCGAGGCCACCTATGACCGTGAGCGCGCCGGCCCTCTGCGCGCGGCCAATCTCGGCGTAGAGAAGCTGCGCCATCTCATCCGGCTCGCCCACGACCTCGAACATCTTGACGCGCGCCGCTACGAGCACGCCGCGCGCGAGCTGGACGCCGTCGGCCGCCAGATCGGCGCCTGGCGGAAGCAGGCGAGCGGCGGCCCGCGCTCAGCCGACGCCCAAGCGGCATGATGGGGTTTGCGCGGACGCAGTGCGGACCTAAGCTATCGGCATGAGCGATGTAACGGTCCATCTGACGGGCAAAGCGGCCAGGATTGTCGAGCGACTGGTCGCCGATGGCGGCTTTTCTACGCCGGAAGAAGCTCTTGCGGCCGTTTTGAACGACTACGCCGCCATCGATGATCCAGCGCTTGAACACTGGCTGCGAGAGATCGTCGTGGCGCGCCATGACGCGGCGCAAGCCGATCCGGCGCGCGGCGTGAGCGTCGATGAGGCTCGGCGCGCGCTCTTCTCCGGCGAGTGAAGCGATATCGCGTCGTGTTGGACCCAGCGGCGGTCGACGATATCGCCGCCATCCGCGATCACGTCGCCGGCGCGGCGAGCCGAACCCTCGCTGACGGCTTTGTTTCGCGTCTGCTTGACCATGTCGATGGATTCGCCCTCGCGCCGCGTCGCGGAACCGCGCGCGATGATTTGCGGCCGGGGCTGCGCGTTGTCGGCTGGCGGCGCGCCGTAACGATCGCGTTTTGGGTCGAGGAAGCATCCGACACGGTCACGATCTTGGCGGTTCTCTATCGAGGCCGCGACGTCGCCGCCGCGCTGGCTGCGCGAGACTAATCCTTGCCCCGCCGCCATGACGGCCTGTTCGCGCGCATCGCCAACTTCCCCGCGCTGCGCCGCGCCGCGCTGAGGGCGGTCAAAGGCAAGCGCGCCAAGCCCGGCGCGGCGGCGTTCATGGCCGATTTGGAGGGCGAATGCTTAGCGCTTGAACGCGAATTGGCGACCAACGCCTACCGCCCAGGCGGCTATGTCGAGATCGAAATCTGGGACCCCAAGCACCGCATCGTGTCGGCCGCGCCCTTTCGTGACCGCGTCGTGCATCACGCCGTGATGGCCGTCGTCGAGCCCTTGTTCGAGGCGGGCTTCATCGCGCACAGCTTCGCCAATCGCATCGGCAAGGGGACGCATCGGGCCGTCGCCGTCTATGAGCGCTATCGCGACGCCCACGCGCATGTTCTGCGCTGCGACATCTACCGTTACTTTCCCGCCATCGATCACGCGGTGCTGAAGCAGGCGTTCCGTCGACGGATTTCTTGCGCGCGCACGCTGAGGCTCTTGGACGCCATCGTCGACGGCTCCAACGCCCAAGAGCCGGTGAACCTGCATTTCGCGGGCGACGACCTCTTCGCGCCCTATGCGCGCCGGCGCGGCCTGCCGATCGGCAATCTGACGAGCCAGTTCTTCGCCAATCTCTATCTCGACCCCCTCGATCATTTCTGCACCGAAGTCCTGCAAGCCTCGTATCTGCGCTATGTCGACGACTTCGCGCTGTTTCATGACGATGCGAACGTGCTCGCCGACTGGCGGGCGCGGATCGCGCGCTTCCTGGAGGGCCGCCGCCTGAAGCTGCATCCGCGCAAGACGGTCATCCTGCCGACATCCCAGCCTGCGACCTTTCTCGGCTATGAACTCGCCCCCGGAGGTCGTCGGCGGCTGCCCGAGGAAAGTGTGGCCCGCTTTCGCGGCCGCCTGCGCGCCATCCGCGACAAGCTCCGCGCCGGGACGATGTCGGAGGAAGAAGCCTATGCCCGCATCCAGGCCTGGGAGGCGCATGCAAGCTTCGCCCAGACGCGCAAGCTCAGAAATGCGGTGCTGGGGCTGAA
>CAZABJ010000130.1:0-2044 GCA_964483375.1 uncultured Caulobacterales bacterium | reverse complement strand
ACTCCCCGGCGGCTTCGACCATGATGTAGGCGATCACGTCGCGGCGTTGGTCAGGATTGGGGACGCCGGCGAAGGACATGGCGTTGCCGGGCAGGAAGGTGCGG
Organism: uncultured Caulobacterales bacterium; assembly: GCA_964483375.1. Taxonomy (GTDB): domain Bacteria; phylum Pseudomonadota; class Alphaproteobacteria; order Caulobacterales; family Maricaulaceae; genus JAUIEH01. The sequence goes on along the minus strand of CAZABJ010000130.1, from coordinate 1,940 downwards.
GGGCCTTGCAGCCATTGATCAAGCTGCTCGGGCGTCCAGGTGAAACTCGCCTCCTGCAATGCGTTGGAATAGCGAAAGCCCGCCGCCCCGCCGACGGTGCGGTCAAACAACCCGTAGAGGTTCGGGCCGACCCGATGGCCGCCGTCTTCGCTAATCACATGGCAGGCCGCGCATTGCTGGTAAATCCGACGGCCGCGGCTGAGATTCGCTTCGTTGTAGGGCGCGGGCAGGCTCGCAAGAACCGCGTCGACCTCGGGCTGTGCGGCGGCCGGTGTCGGCGTGGCGGCCGGCGCTGGGGCGGCGGTTGGCGTCGACCCGTTTTCTACGCTGGCGGCGTCGTCTGAGGTCGGGGCGTCGGGTTCAGGCGCAGGGTCTGAACCGCCGCAAGCAACGAGAAGCGCGGCGCCGAGGGCGAGGGGGAGGAGGGGGCGGATCATCTTGCGTCTCCTGGCGTGAGGAATACGCGCGGACCCTGCGCTTGGCGGCGCGCGGTGCGCAAGATTCGCCTTGTCGCACCCCTTTCTTCGCAAACAGGAAATTGCGCCGTGGACTGCACAGTTCCTGTCGCGAGGTCTTGCGCTGGGATAGACTGTGATGGTTAAAAGCAGGCTTCTCACCCGAGCCGGGAAGCGAAGGAGGGGCGCGATGCTGGCGCGCACCAGGAATTTGGTTTTGTGGCGTGCGATCGCAGAAGACATAAGCGCGCAGATCGACAACCGCGATATTGCGCCAGGCGACCGTTTGCCCACCGAAAACGACTATGCCGATCGGTATGGCGTAAATCGCCACACCGTTCGCCGTGCGCTCGCCGAGCTTCAGGCGCGGGGCAAGATCGAAGTGACCCAAGGTCGCGGAAGCTTCGTGCGTCGCCCGCTGGTCGCTTATCACGTCACGTCCGCTCGGATTGACGATGTTATCCGTCTCCAACGCGCCGCGCCGGGCGGCCGGGACACCGCGTACTGGGTGGAGCGCGCCGATACCGACGTCGCCGCCGCTTTGGGTGTGGATCTCAACGCTGAGGTGGCTGCGATCGAAAAGCGGGGATCGGCGAACGACCAGCCCGTTTGCCTGTCGACGCATCATCTTCCGATCACCGAAGACCGGCTGGGGTCGGCGTTCCTCGCCGCCTACGCCAAAGGCGTTTCCATCGACGAGGCGCTTGAAGCCTGCGGCGTCCGCCGCGCCCGCCGCCTGTCCACAACGCTGCGCGCGCGCTTGGCCACGCCGCGGGAAATGGCGGCGCTTGAGCTGCCGCGTCACGCACCGCTGCTCATCGCAGAGTCCGTCATTGTCGATGAGAACGATCGACCGATTGAGTTCAATCGGGCGCGTTTCGCCTCGGACCGGGTCGAGATTTGTTTCGACACCTCTGATTCCTGCTGCTGAGCAAGCCCGCCGCCGCGGGAGGCCCGGGCGGCCGAAACCGCTTTCGCTCATGCGTCCCTCTTGCCCAGGCGCGGCGACCCGGTAGCATCCGGCGCGCGCCGTCTACTGGGGAATCTCATGTCGCCCGCTGCTCACACACGTCCGTCCTTTCAGGACATTATTTTGCGCCTACAAGCCTATTGGGCCGAACGGGGTTGCGTGATCCTGCAGCCCTATGACGTGGAAGTGGGGGCGGGGACGCTCCATCCGGCCACCACGCTGCGCGCGCTGGGTCCGAAACCATGGCGGGCGGCCTATGTGCAGCCCTCGCGGCGACCGGCGGACGGCCGGTACGGCGAAAACCCAAACCGTTTGCAGCACTACTATCAGTTTCAGGTGATCCTGAAGCCGAACCCGCCTGACATTCAGGACCTCTATCTCAGCTCGCTGGACGCCATCGGCGTAGACCGCGCGCTTCATGACGTCCGCTTTGTCGAGGATGATTGGGAGAACCCCACCGTCGGCGCCTGGGGGCTCGGCTGGGAGGTCTGGTGCGACGGCATGGAGGTGAGCCA
>CAZABJ010000129.1:0-2315 GCA_964483375.1 uncultured Caulobacterales bacterium | reverse complement strand
TGGAGCGCACCCAAATTACCGACGCGCTGGAGGACCTGGACCGACGGTTGCAGGCGTTGCTGGAACAGCCGCCGGGCCTCCGCGACCGGGTCGGCATCAACCAAATCAACGCCCAAATCGCCGCCCGGCAAGCTGAGCTGGGGCGCGTGCAGAACGAGCTCGAAGCGCTCGACCCCGAAGGCCGCTTGCTGGACCCTCAGCGTCGGCCAAGCCAAGCCGCGGATGTCCAAGCCCTGCTGGGCGAAGACGAAGCGCTTATCGCCTATAGCGCCGTGGGAATCGCCCGCCGGCTGATGGCCTATGTGGTCACCCGCGAGGGTCTGACCACCGTTCCGCTGGCCGAGCGGGGCATTCTTTCGCCCAGAATGACAGACCGCAGCGGCGCCTTTGACGCGACGCTCTACGCCACCTCCGCGTCGCTGCTGCGCGATGGCTTAGGCTTTGGCGAGCCGCCGTCGATGGACACGCTGCCGACCTATAATGTCGACCTCGCCGCCCAGATGTACGCCGACTTAATCGCGCCCTTGGAGGCGGCCATCGGGGACCGCCGCCATCTCATCATCGTGCCCGACGAAACCCTCGACGCCATGCCGTTCCAGGCTTTGGTGCGAGAGGCCTCGGACGCGGCGGACCCCTTTGACCGCTATCGCCAGAGCGAGTGGCTCGCCGACCGCTACGCCATCACCATGCTGCCGACGGTGAACACGCTGTCGGTGCTGCGCAATCGCGAAGCCGGCGGAGCCGACCGCAGCCCGCTCTTGGCTTTCGGCGACCCCAACCTGCCAGAGGCGGAAATCACGCTGCCGGGCGGGCTTGAAGCGCTGGGCGTGCAGCGTGTGGAGCCCCTTGGGGTGGTGTTCGACCGCGACGCTGAGCGGCTATCGCTGGAGGGCCTGTTGCGCGTGCCCCAGACGGGCCGATTAGCGCACGCGGTGGCCGAACGCCTCGGCGCGAGCGCGGAGGATGTGTTTCTGCGCACAGACGCGGCCGAAGCCACGCTGCGCGCGCTGAACGCCGAAGCGCGGCTGTCGAATTATCAAAGCGTGCTGTTCGCCACCCACGCCCTGCGCACCGGCGAAATCGAGGGCCTCGAAGAACCCGCGCTGGTGCTCACGCCGGGCGATGAAGCCGCCGGTTCGCTCGATGACGGTCTGGTGCTGGCGAGCGAAGTGGTCAACGAACTGCGCTTCGACGCTGACCTGATGCTGCTCGCGGCCTGCAACACCGCCGCCTCCGACGACGCCGCGGAGGGCGAAACCCTATCCGGCCTCGCCCGGGCGTTTTTCTTCGCCGGCGCGCGGTCTTTGATGGTCTCCCACTGGCCCGCAGAGGCCAACGCAACGGAGCACTTGGTCACCGCCATGGTCAGCGCCATGGCCGAAAACCCCGAGCTCGGCCGCGCCGAAGCCCTCCGCCAAGCCATCAACGGCCTGCGCGCCGGTACGCTCGAGGGCGTCAACGCCAACCATGACTACGCCCACCCCGCCTTCTGGGCCCCGTTCGTCATCGTCGGCGAAGGCGGGGCTGTGGCTGGAAACTGACCGAAATCGGCCGTTCGCAGGCACCCATTTGAATGGCGGCTTTGGGCCAACTGCTGCCGGCCGCAAAAAACTTTCAGGCTAGAGCGTTGCTCAGTTATTCATGAAAGTTCGTATCGCTTGTGCAGTATTCGCCCCAAGCCTGCATCAGGCGTCGGCGCTTATCGAACAAGTCGCCCCGCGCGTAGGCGGCCTCGACTTTATCAGCGACGGCATGGGCGAGCGCGGCCTCGGCGACCTCACGGGGAAAGCTGGTTTGTTCGCCGCACCAATCGCGAAATGTCGACCGGAATCCGTGCGCCGTTAGACCGGCCGGTGCGGTGGGCGGCTCGGCCTGCGCCATGCGGCGGAGAACGGCGGTCAGCGTCATGTCGGACAGCGCTGGGGTCGGTTTGGTTTTGTCGGCGCGCCCAACGTGAGAGCCGGGAAAAACGAGCGCGCCCTCTGCGGCGTTTGCGCATCCAGCCGCAGCCTCTTTCAAAGTTGAGAGGGCAGGGGGCGAAAGCGGGACCCGGTGTTCCCGCCTTGCTTTCATCCGCTCTGCGGGGACCGTCCACACCTCGGTGTTGAGATCGACTTCGTCCCACGTCATGCCGCGGACTTCGCCGGACCGCGCGGCGGTGAGAATGGCGAAGGTGAGGGCGCGGGCGCCCGTGCCCGACATCGCTTCAAGCGCAGCCATGAAAGTCGGGATTTGGGCATAGGGTAGGGCGGCGTGGTGTTTCACCGGCGCGACCTTGCGCGGGGCGGGCAGCAGCGCAGCGAGATTGTCGCGCC
>CAZABJ010000128.1:0-2369 GCA_964483375.1 uncultured Caulobacterales bacterium | reverse complement strand
CGGCGAAAACGCTGTCGGTCGCAACAAACCACACTTCGGCGACGCTTGCATGACGCTGGCGCCCAGACCCCGCCCTTCGGCGGCGAGGGGAGAGCCCGCCCTTCGGCCGCGAGGTCCCTCGCTGCGCTCGGGATGACAGGACCTATAAAACCAAAAAATCCTGTCATCCTGAAGCCGCGCAGCGGCTGAAGGACCTCGGCGCGATTAGCGCTGGCGCGCGCAAAGCCTCCGCGCCGCGAGGTCCCTCGCTGCGCTCGGGATGACAGGGGTTTGTTTTTAAACCAAAACACCCTGTCAGCCTGAGGCCGCGTAGCGGCTGAAGGACCTCGTGGCGAGTATCGCCGGCGCCCGCGCTAGGCGCTCAAATCGCGCCAAGTCGGGTTGCTTGCTTCGATGAGCGCGACTTTTTTTGACCGCCGCCAGCCCTTTAGGCGTTTTTCCGTGGCGATGGCGTCATCGACGCGTTGAAAGTCCTCACGCCAAACCAAGCCGAACACGTTGTATTTCCATACAAAGCGCGATCCGGCGCCGGTGCGATGCGCCGCCAGGCGGCGGTCCAAATCCCGGCAGACGCCGATGTAAAGCACCGTGCGGCGGTCATTCGTGAGGATATAGACCGTGAACATAAGTGGACTTTAACGGGTGTGGGCTAACGGCGCCAGCGGGTTCGGCGGCGCGATCCGCTCTTTTGCGTTGGGTTGGTGCGGGCGCTCTGGCCGCGAGGTGAGAGTGCGCCCTTCGGCCGCGAGGTCCCTCGCTGCGCTCGGGATGACAGGGGTTTTAAACCAAAAAATCCTGTCATCCTGAAGCCGCGCGGCGGCTGAACGACCTCGGCGCGATTAGCGCTGGCGCGCGCAAAGCCCCCGCGCCGCCTGCGTGTCAAATCGACAATTGGTGGAATGTTGAAATGATGGCCGTCGGCGGCTAGGAGGGGTGGGAGAAAACGCCAAGCATATCGAGCTCGGGGAGGGAGCGCGCATGCGGGGGGTCTTAATCGCAACGGCGCTTGCGGTTTCAGCCGGGCCGGCCGTCGGCCAGGAGCCCTTTCGCCTGGACGCCGCGCTTGGGACGCCCGATTGGCTGACCCTGAGCGGGGAGGCGCGGGCGCGCTATGAGGCGCTGGACGGGCAGTTCCGCGCCGGCGGCGAGGGCGGGGATCAGCTGCTCTTGTTCCGCTCCTTGCTCTTGGCGGAGGCCGACGCCGGTCCTGTGACCTTCGGGCTGGAGCTGCAGGACGCGCGCACCTATCTCGCCGACGCCGGCACGCCTTTGTCCGCCAGCATCGCCAATCCGCTCGACATTTTGCAGCTCTACGCCCGGTTTGAGGAACTGCCGGGCCTCCTGGGCGGGCAAAGCGCGAGCGAACTCTCGCTTGGCCGGCTGACCGTGGATATCGGCTCGGGACGGCAAATCGAGCGCGTCGACTTCGCCAACGTCATCAAGAGCTATACCGGCGCCCACTGGGTCTCTCAGACGCCGCGGGGCGATGAGCTGCACCTGCTTTACGTCTCGCCCACCGCACGGTTTCCCAACACCCGGCCCTCCCTCGACGACAACGAACTTTCCGGGGATGAGGAGCAATGGGGCCGGCGCATCTGGGGCGTCCATTATAGGCGCGCGGACATCGCGCCCAGGCTCGCGCCCAGCCTATGGGGGGAGCTGTTCGTCTATGGTCTCGAGGAGGACGATCGCGACGCCTTCCCCACGCCCGACCGCTCCTATGTGGCGCCGGGCTTCCGCCTCTACCGCGAGCCCGAGCCAAGCCAGTGGGACATCGATTTGGAGGGCGCGCTGCGCAGCGGGTCTCGCCGGGCGACCAGCAATCCAGCCGACGGCACGGACCTGGACGTGGACGCGGCCATGCTGTTCGCCGCCTTCGGCTATACCTTCAACGCCCCCTGGCGGCCCCGTTTCGCGTTTGAGTATTACTACGCCAGCGGCGATGAGGACCCCAACGATCTCGCCTTCGACCAGCATGAACGGCTGTTCGGCTCGCGCCGCTCGGACCTGAACAACACCTCCATCCACGGCCCGCTGACCCCGGCCAACCTCAACGCGCCGGGCTTTCGCATCGAGGTTGAGCCCAATGACCGTTGGGATGCGCGCCTGTATTACCATGCCGCCTATTTGGCGTCGGAGACCGACAGCTGGGTCATCGCCCGGCTGCGCGACCCCACAGGCCAGTCGGGGAGCTTTATCGGCCATACGATCGACAGCCGGGTGCGCTATTGGCTCGCGCCCCAAAGCCTGCGCCTGGAACTCGGCGCCTCCGCCCTCATCTACGGCGAATTCGCCGAAACCGTCCCCGGCGGACCCGAAGGCGACGCTGCCCTCTTCGGCTATGGCCAGCTGACCTGGACGTTTTGAGC
>CAZABJ010000127.1:0-2387 GCA_964483375.1 uncultured Caulobacterales bacterium | reverse complement strand
GCCGCGCTTCCGACCATCGCGTTTTTGCGGGACGCGGGCGCGAAGACCATTCTGATCGCGCATTTCGACCGTCCCAAGGGCGAACGCCGCCCGGACATGTCACTCTCACCGGTCGCCGCGGCGCTTGAGAGGTTGCTTGGCGCGCCGGTGAGGTTCGTCGACGACTGCGTGGGGGACGCGGTCGGAGCCGCGGTGGACGCCATGGAGCCCGGCGACGTCGTGTTGCTGGAAAACACCCGCTTTCATAAAGGCGAAGAAGCCAATGAGCGGGAGTTCGCCTCCGCGCTCGCCGCCCATGCCGACCTTTACGTGAACGACGCCTTCTCCGCGGCGCACCGGGCCCACGCCTCCACCGAAGGCGTGGCGCATGACCTGCCGGCCTATGCGGGTCTCGCACTCGCCCGCGAACTCGACTACCTGGCCGCCGCGCTCGCCGCTCCCATCCGGCCCGTACTGGCGATCGTCGGCGGAGCAAAGGTCTCCACCAAAATCGCCGTGCTTAAAAACCTCGCCGCTAAGGTGGACATGCTCGCCATCGGCGGGGCGATGGCCAACACCTTCCTGCTCGCCAAGGGTCATGAAGTCGGCGCAAGCCTCGTCGAGCGCGACCAGCTGGACGTGGCCCGCGACATCGAAGCGGCCTGCGAAGCGGCGGGCTGCCGCCTCATTCTGCCCGTCGACGGGGTCGCAGCCGCAAAATTCGAGGCGCACGCCCCCCATGCGAACGTGCCGATCGACGCGGTTCCGGGTGACCAGATGATCCTGGATATCGGCTCGGGCTCGGCGGATCGCATCGCCGACGCTATCGAGGCGGCGCGCACAGTGGTTTGGAACGGGCCGGTCGGAGCGTTTGAAATCCCGCCCTTTGACACGTCCACGGTGGAGATTGCGAAGTTCATCGCCAAGCGCACGCGCGAGGCGGACTTGGTGTCGGTCGCCGGCGGCGGAGACACCGTGGCGGCGGTCAATCATGCAGGCGTCGGCGAGGAATTGACGTTCGTCTCCACCGCGGGCGGGGCGTTCTTGGAATGGATGGAAGGCCGCGCCCTGCCCGGCGTGGAGGCGCTTAAGGCTTGAGCGACCTGTCTGACTGGGTTCCGAGGCCCGAGCCGCCCGCCGCGCCCATGACCGGCCGGACGGTGACCCTGGAGCCCTATAAGCCCGAAGCGCACGGCTCAGCGCTCTTCGCCGCGATCGGGGGGGAAGCGAACGCCGGGCTTTGGCGGCATCTGCCCATCGGCCCTTATCTGAGCCAAAAAGACCTGGTCGACGGTCTCGACCGCCATGCCGCAGAGGGGGGTTGGCGCAGTTTCGTCGTCATTCCTGAGAGGGACGCTCCCTTGGGAATGATGAGTTTCATGCGCATCCGCGCCGCTGTCGGCTGCCTTGAACTCGGCGCGATTGTTCTCACCGCGCGCCTGCAGCGCACCACCCCCGCCACCGAGGCGGTGTTCCTCACCCTCAGCCGCGCTTTCGATGACCTGGGCTATCGCCGGTTCGAGTGGAAATGCGACGCTGAGAACGCCGCCTCTTTGCGCGCCGCCCTGCGCTTCGGCTTTACGTTTGAAGGCGTGTTCCGCCAGGACCGTGTGCAGAAGGGCCGCAACCGAGACACCGCCTGGCTCTCGATCATCGACCAGGAATGGCCGCGCATCCGCGCCGGCTTCGAAACCTGGCTCGCCCCCGAGAACTTCGACCAAGAAGGGCGCGCGCGGATGTCGCTCAGCGAAGCGCGAAACAGGAGAGCGTCCGGCGCGACGTGACGCCTAAGACGGGAAAGCCCGCCTAAGCCCTCGACAAAACTCCAATTCCGTGGTGCTTCCTCCTCACTCGAACAACTGTCGCGCGGGGGAGGTCACGCAATGAAACTGGAACAGCTCAACGACATCGCCGAACGCATGGTCGCGCCTGGCAAGGGGATCCTCGCCGCGGACGAAAGCACAGGCACGATCAAAAAACGCTTCGACACCATCGGCCTGGAGTCGACCTTTGAAAACCGCCGCGACTGGCGGGAAATGCTCTTCCGCACCGAAGACGTGATGCGCGAGCGCATTTCCGGCGTGATCCTCTTTGACGAAACCATTCGCCAAGAAGCGACCGACGGAACCCCGCTGGTCAAACTCCTCGAAAACACGGGCTCCATCGCGGGCATTAAAGTCGACGCCGGCGCCAAGCCCCTGTCAGGCTGCACAGGCGAAACGGTGACTGAGGGCCTCGACGGCCTGCGGGATCGGCTCAAGGAATATTACGAACTCGGCGCCCGCTTCGCGAAGTGGCGCGCGGTGATCGATATCGGCGCGTCGCCGGACGGCCGCACGATGCCCTCCCACAACGCCATCCACGCCAACGCCCACGCGCTCGCCCGCTACGCCGCGCTCTGCCAAGAG
>CAZABJ010000126.1:0-2390 GCA_964483375.1 uncultured Caulobacterales bacterium | reverse complement strand
TGCATCCCCCACCGCGCACACGCGGAGGATGCGCCATGGCCAAACAGCTCCCCCTCAGCCTGCCCGCGCCGCCGGCCGCGGGCGATGAGCCGCTCGCGCCCGCGCGCATGATCAACGAATGGGTCTACTGTCCCCGCCTCGCCTATCTCGAATGGGTCGACGGCGAATGGGCCGAGACCGCGGACATCGCCCAAGGCCGGCGCGTGCACGCCCGCACCGACCGCCGCGGCACCGCGGCCGCAAGCCTGCCCGCGCCCGAGGCCCTCGACGAACGGCCGTTTGAGACCCGCCGGCTGACCCTCGCCTCTGAGCGGCTTGGCCTCATCGCCCAGATCGACGTGCTGGAGAGCGAAGACGGCCTCGTCGTCCCCGTCGACCACAAAAAGGGCAAACGTCCCCACGTCGACAAAGGCGCCCATGAGCCGGAGCGCGTGCAGGTCTGCGCCCAGGGCCTGATCCTCGAAGACAACGGCTATCGCTGTCAGGAGGGCGCGTTGTGGTTCGCCGAAAGCCGCGAGCGGGTGCGCGTGATCTTCGACGAGGCGCTGCGCGCGACCACGCTGGAGGCGGCCGCGGACCTGCGCCTCACCGCCGCCGCCCGCCGTATCCCGCCGCCCTTGGAGAACAGCCCGAAATGCCCGCGCTGTTCGCTCCTGCCCATTTGTCTGCCCGATGAAGCCCGCTTCTTCGCAAACGGGGCCGCCCCGCGCGCTCTCCCGCCCCCGCCGGACGCGGGTCTGCCGCTCTACGTTCAGACACCCGGCGCGCGCGTGGGCAAGTCCGCCGAGATCCTCTCCGTCAAGGTCGAAGGGGAAGAGCCGCGCGAGATCGCGTTCGACGATGTCTCCGAGCTCATCCTCGCGGGGCCCGTCTCCCTCTCCACGCCCGCCATTCACGAGCTGCTGCGCCGGGAGATCCCTCTCGCCTGGATGTCGAGCGGCTTTTGGTTTCTCGGGGCGACGGGCGCTCAAGGGCCCAAGAGCGCGGCGACCAAGACCGCCCAGTATCAGGCCGCCGGCGACCCCGCGCGCCGCCTCGCCTTCGCGCGCACGCTCGTGGCCGCCAAAATCAAGAACCAGCGCACCATCTTACGGCGCAATTGGCGCGGCCCTGAAGACGAGAAGACAGAGCGCCTGACGCGCTTGAGACGTCTCATCGACGCCGCCCAGGACGCCGCCCGTCTCGACGTCCTGCTCGGCCTCGAAGGCGAGGCCGCCGCAATCTACTTCCGCGGCTTGGCGCAGTGCTTCAATGAGACGGCGCGCGCGGCCGGCGCCTTCGACTTTGCGGCCCGCAACCGCCGCCCGCCCGCCGATCCTGTCAACGCCTGCCTGTCGCTTTCCTATGCGCTGCTGACGCGGGCGTGTTCGGCGGCCCTCGCCATCGCCGGGCTCGATCCTTGGAAGGGCCTCTACCATGTGGAGAAGCCAGGCCGCCCGGCGCTCGCCCTCGATTTCATGGAGCCGCTGCGTCCCATTGTGGCGGACTCCGTCGTCCTGATGGCTGTCAACAATGGCGAGGTCTCGCCCGACGACTTCGTCGGCGCGGCCCGGGGCGTGAACCTCAAGCCCGCAGGCCGCCGACGCTTCATCGCCGCGTTCGAGCGCCGCCTCGATCAGGACTTCGCCCACCCCGTCTTCGGTTACCAAATCTCGATGCGCCGGGCGCTGCATGTGCAGGCGCGCCTGCTCGCCCGCCACCTGCGCGGGGAGATCGCCGACCCCGCCCATCTGACGCCCCGCTGAGCCCATGGCCGCGCGCGAACGTCTTTACATCGTCGTGTACGACATCGCCGAACCCAAGCGCTGGCGGCGCGTGTTCGCCATCATGAAGGGCTTCGGCCGCTGGACGCAGCTGTCCGTTTTCCAATGCCGGCTGACGGCCCGGCGACGCGCCCAGCTGGCGGCGCGTCTCGAAGAGGTGATCCATCACCAGGAGGACCATGTGATCATCTTCGATCTCGGCCCGGCCGACGCGGCGGACATCGCGGCGGAAAGCCTCGGAAAACGCTTCACCACCATCACGCGGGAGGCGATAATCATATGAGTGAGCTGCGGGGTGGGTTGCGGCCGCCCCGCGCCGCCGCCCCGCGAGCGCTGGGACGGCGCGAAAACCCCCGCCACCGCTCGCTGTGTGTAACGCGTTGAAGTGTATGGCTGTTTGACATGGTGAGCGGACCATCGGCGGCCGCGAAGCGCTGCGGCGCCGCGGCGCTCGCAAACCGCCGGATTTTCACGGCCAAATCACAGTGTTAGACGTCAGGGACTTTCCTGGGCCAATAATGCCCAGGCCTCATTGAAGCCAGCCGGCCTGGACACCACGGCGGACGGCACGGGAGGCTTTCCTGGGCCAATAATGCCCAGGCCTCATTGAAGCGTGACCACCAGGCG
>CAZABJ010000125.1:0-2399 GCA_964483375.1 uncultured Caulobacterales bacterium | reverse complement strand
CCATGGTGGACGTGTTTATTTCGTATCCTCGCGCGGAGCGGGAACAGGCCGAGCCCAAACGGGGGAATGACAAGGGCTTTCGGGAAAACTTCCTCGAGGATGTGATCACGCGGCCGTCGATCTCGCCGGTGGCGGGCTGGATCATCTTCGGCTTTCTCGCCCTTATCGTAGGCCTGTCATCGGCGTTCGCCGGGTTCGAGGACCAAGGTGATGATCGCGTCATCTCCCCTTACTGGGCGTGGGTGACCATCTTCGCGGTGTCGGTCGCCGCGTTGACCATCGGCTGGCAACCGATTTTCGGTCGCGAACTGGAGCGCAACCGCCGCCGGACCGCCCTCATCCTGGCGGCGCTTGTCGGGGTGGCGGCCGCGCTGGCGGGGCTCGCCATCGGGTATCGATTGCCGGACTTGTGGCTCACCGATGCGGCCGACGTCACTGAGCAGACGCGCGTCACGACGAGCACTGGATGCGCCCTAGCGGCTTTGGTGGTCGGGTTCTTGATGACCTGGATCAGCGGACGCAACGGTCCGGGGTGGGGGCGGGGCTTCAACGCCATGCCAGGCTGGGCGCGTGCGTTGGTGCTGCTTCCTCTGAGGGCTCCGTCATACATCTTCAGCGCCATCGACTGGTTTCTGGCGCGGGTCACGGGCGGCTGGATCGCCGGCACGCAGCTCGTCGATATTCGGCTTCGCTATCTGGCGTTGGCCGGCCATCTGATCCCCGCGACCCTGGTGGGGTATCTCGCACCGGCGCCGTACGGCTTGATCGGCGTCGCCTGGGGCATGGCGGTCGTGTTCGGCATCGTGCGGCGCTGGGGCTGGATTGAGGAGGACCGCGCCCAGTTCATGATGCGCCGCACCGCGACGGGGGGAACGCGGATCGGCTTCATGCAGGATTTGCGCGACGAGGCGTTGACCGCGCTTGTGGCGTTGTTCGTGCTGGCGGCGCTGCTCCTGCGCCAGCTCGACCTGCAGTTCCAGTGGTTTCACGAGAGCGCCGAGCACGTCCCCGGCCTGTTGGCGTGGATGGGCTTTTTCGGCGGCGAGCTGGCCAAGGCCGTGCCGCTGGTCGATTGGTCGGAGGTCTACGGCGTCGCCAATCGCTCCTCCATTGAGCCGGTCACCCCGTCGGGGAAAAGCGTGGTGTTCGCCATGCGCGCCACGCTGGACCTGGTGCTGATCGGCGCGGTCGTACAGGCGGTGCAGATCGCCGCGCGCGGGGCGGAGCAGGCGCTGGCCTGGCGCGACGGAAAAATCGACATCCTCGATCCCTTTGAAGAGCGCGCGCGCTTCTTGGAATTGGCCGCCGACGTGCCGAAGCTGGAGCGCACGCCCCTCGACCCGGCCACGCTGCCGACGGTGACGCGCTTCAACACCTATGACCGCGGCCGGCTTGAGGAGATCCTCACCGCCGACGCGGCGACGAAAACCGCCGCCTCGCCCATCGAGATCGATCCCGACGCGCGCCGCGCCGTGGCCCTGCTGCTGGCCAGCAAGTATCCGGGCGAGGAGAGCGCCCGGCTTCTGGCGCGCCGCGCTGGGGCATTGACACGCCTTGAGGAAAAGCTGCGCGTGGCCGTTCTGGGGCTTTCCGCGCACCGTCACGCCGATCTCTTGGCGCCGCTCGCCGATGTGGCGGGCGCCTTGCCGGCCGACGCCCCGGCGGACCTGGTTTACGCCACCGCGCAGGCCTTGGCGCGCCTGGACGAAGACCGTAAGGCGGTCATCGGGCGGTTCCCCGCCGAACACCAAGCCGCGCTGCGGGTGATGTTCGACACCGGGCTAGACGGCGCATGGGCGCACTTCGCCCGCGTTGAGGCCGGCGCGTCCTTCTGGATGGGCTCGCCCGAAGAGGACGAGATGGGCTATGCCGACGAGCGCCCGCGCCACAAGGTGACGTTCGCGCAGGGGTTCGCAATCGCCCGGTTCGCCGTGACGTTCGACGAGTATGACGCCTACTGCGCCGCCACCGGCGCGCGCCGACCATCCGATGAAGGCTGGGGCCGCGGCCGGCGCCCGGTGATCACCGTGTCCCACGAAGACGCCGAGGCCTATTGCGCCTGGCTGAAAGAACTCACGAAGGTCCCCTACCGCCTGCCGTCAGAGGCGGAGTGGGAGTATGCCTGTCGCGCCGTGACCTCGCCCGACATGCCCTCGACGCGCTGGAGCTTCGGCGACGACGAGAGCCTGTTGAAACAGCACGCTTGGTACGCCGCCAATGCCGGCGGCCAAACGCGGCCGGTAGGCGGGCGCAAACCCAACGCCTTCGGCCTGCACGACATGCACGGCAATGTCTGGGAATGGGTTGAAGACCCCTGGCACGAGAGCTATGAAGCCCCGCCCGCCGACGGCTCCGTCTGGACAGCAGACGGCGACACCTCGCGTCGTGTTCTTCGCGGC
>CAZABJ010000124.1:0-2454 GCA_964483375.1 uncultured Caulobacterales bacterium | reverse complement strand
GCTGGGTAACGTTTTGGGTAACGGCCGGCGTGTTGTGGGTTTGGAGCCAGTCGCCAGCCTAGAATTGTGCGTCACGGCCGGGCTGCTCGACGCGGGCTGACGACGCCCCTCTCACGCCCCGCCTCGCACCGGATGGGGCCGCGCTGGCCGCGTTCGCTTTGGGCTTTACGCCACCTCTAATTGTGGGGAATTGTCCACGCAGCGTCGGGGCGGGCCGACAGGCGGGGGGACAGCCATGGCTGATGCGGGCGAACGCAGGGTGGGATTGGGGGCGGCGCTCCGGCGCGACATCTGGCGCGACCCGACCATTCGGCCCTTCGCGGCGGTCTTGTTGACGGCGCTTGGGCTGCTCATCGTTTGGTTGACTATCGAATATGCGCCGGAGGCTGCGGATCGAAGTTCGCGCGCCCCGAGCGAGTATGGCGAAGCCGGGGTCATCTCGACGACGGCGGGCTACGTCACCATCGTCATCATGACCGCGCTCACCTTCGCCGCCGCACTCGAGCCGGTCCTCGTGCGCCGGATCGTTCTTTGGTGGCGTCGATCAGGCCGCGCAGGGTTCTATCGCTTGGCGAGGCCCGTGCGCTTTGGGCTTCGGGGCGCGTTGTTTCTGCTTGTCCTGGCGCCGAAAGGGCTTTCCGTCATTTGGAGCGTCGCGGACACAGTGCTGGCCCGCCCGATCGCCATCGCCGCCGGCGCGTCGTGGCGGGGCTGGCGGAAGCGTTATGCGCACTTCATCGCGCTCATGCTCGCGATCGTCGCCGCGGGCCTTTACGCCGGACCTTCGATCGGCCTGGCGGCGATCGTGGTCGGATTGCTCGCCGTGCTCGGCGTCGTCAGGCGCTGGACCTGGGTTGAGGATGACCGGGAGACGTTTCTCATCGAGCGCGGCGAGCGCGAGGTCGGCGAAAGCGTCTTGCGCGTCGGCTTTCGCGAGGATTTGCGCGACGAGGCGATGGTCGCGCTCGCCTGCCTGTTCGTGCTCATCCCGCTGGGGCTCGATCAGGTGCAGCGGGCCACCTGCGCGGTCGAAGCGTGCGCCTTTGCCTTTGCGGACGGCGGGGTGTTGCCGGCCCACCCTTTCGAGCGCCTCATTCTGTGGTGGGGCTATTTCGGCGCTGAACTCGCCAAGACCGTGCCCTTTGTCGATTGGTCGGAGGTCTTCCACGTCGCCAACGGCTCGCCTTTGAGCGCAGAGGAGCCGCTCGGCTCGCAGCTCGCCTTTGTTTTGCGCGCGGGCCTCGACCTCTTGTTCCTGGCCGCCATTCTTCAAGCCGTCCAGATCGCGTCGCGCCTGCGCGACCAGGGCCGCGCATTCCGCGCGAACCGGCTGCCCATTTTGGAGCCGTTCGCCGAGCGCGTGGAGCTTGAGCTCCCGGTCGAGGCGGTCAATCGAGACCTTGATCTCGCCCTGGCCGACCAACCCGCCTTCGCCGACGTGCCGCGCTATGACGACGACCGCCTGCGCGAACTGGTCGAACGGCCGGGCGAGCTCGCCGCCCTTCCGGCCGAACGCGTTTTGGCCGTGCGCAAGGCGGCCGCCGCGCTCCTGCAGCATCAGCATGCCGGAGAGAAAACCGACGAACTGTTCACGCGGCGCGCGCAGGACGAACCGGACGCGGCGCTGCGCGACTGGGTGGTGGAGGTCGCCGGCGGTCTTGAGCCGGACGACCCTGCGCGCTTGGCGGACGCCGACCGCCGCGCGCGCCTGCACACGCTCGTTTCGGAAACATGGGCGGATGAGACCGTGCGCCTCCACGCCGCCCGCGCGCTCGGCCGCATGGCGCTGACGCCGGGCGACCGCGATCTGTTCCGGGCCCGTTTGGGCGACGCCGACGAGGCGCTGCCCCTGCGCGCTGCGGCGCTCACCGCGCTTGTCTCCGCCGGCGACGAGGCTGGCTCACGCGAGGCCGATCGGCTGGTCGCGGCGTTCCCGGACCGCGACGACGCCGCGACCGTCACAGCGGCGATGGCTGCGGCCTTTGCCTTGGCGCATGGCGGCGCGCCGGCGGCTGAGATCGCTCAGCGGTTCCAGCCGGCCTTGCGCGAGCATGCCGCCTGGGCCGCGCGTCTGCAGCGCGCGCCGATGGATGCGGACGCCGCCAGCGTCAAAGGTCATGGCGAGGATGCCTGCCAGACCGTGCTCCTCACCCCGGGCGAGGGCCGTTTCGGGCGCAGCTTCAAGATGGGTTCGACAAAAGATCGAGATGCGGAGGATTTCGACGACCAGGCCCACCCGTCAGAACAGCCCCAGCGCGAGGTGACGATCACGCGGCCCTTCGCGTTGGGCCGCTTCGCCGTGACCCAGGCGGAGTATTTGGCCTTCACCCGCGCGACCGGGCGCGAGCCGCTGCAATATGCCGGCAACGCCCTTTGGCCGGCGATCGAGGTCAATTGGCATGACGCGCGCGCCTTTTGCGCGTGGCTGAGCGCGGTCACCGGCCAGGCCTGGCG
>CAZABJ010000123.1:0-2537 GCA_964483375.1 uncultured Caulobacterales bacterium | reverse complement strand
CCCGCAGCCCGAGTGCCCTAAGATCAGGATGGTTTTGACGCCAAGCACCTTCACCGCGAATTCGAGCGCGGCGGAGGTGCCGCGAGGCCCGTCCTCGACTTGGTACGGCGGCACCACATTGGCGATATTGCGAACGACGAACATCTCACCGGGCCGCACGTCGAAAATCGACATCGGGTCGACCCGGCTGTCCGAGCACGAAATGACCATGACACGCGGACGCTGAACGTCTTTCAGCGCGGCGTAGTCGTCGGCCTCTTCCGGCCATCGTTCCTCGCGAAAGCGCAAATAGCCTGAAAGCAAGCCCTTCATACGGCTTTGGGACCTTCTTGCTGCTCGATCACGCGTATCAAACGCTCAGCCTGGCAAGATGTCACCCCAACCGCGGCGGGGACCATATGGCGATGGCCCGACGATCGAAGAGACGACCGCCGGGCCCGAGCCCTCAATCCGTTTTCTAGTGAGCGCCTCTCGGCTTACTCATGGGGGCCCGCCTGGTCTCCGCCATGAATGACGAAGATTTCGGTTGAAACCTCCGCGCCATCCTCGGGAATCTCGAACGTTCGGACTTCGTTGGTCTCAGGATCAGTGATGAAGACTACGCCAGTCTCGCGATCGACCCGCACCAGATCACCGATGGCCTCGACATCCGCGCTCGACCATTCATAGGTCTCCTCCCCATCGTTGCTGCGAATGACGACACGGGAGGCCGCATGCCCCCCATGGGCGCCAGGCGCGATATCGATGGTTTCGACATCGCCCGTTTCGGGATGGGTGATCCGGACGCTTCGCGAACCGTCTTCATTTTCCAAAACGTCTACACCCACGAGCGGCCCTTCAGCTCCCGTCTCGCCGTGCAGTACGCGAACCGCGCTGCTCGGGCCTTCGAGAACGCGGACGCTTTGCTCGCCGCCGCTGCTAAGCACGACAACCCCGTGCTCCTCGCGGTCACTTTCGCTCACTTGTTGGGCGGCTGCGGTGGCGCAGGCGGCCAGCATGCCGGCGACGGCCACCCCCACTGAGGCGAGGGCGACGCGCCGGGCGGAGCGACGGCGCGCGGTTGAAGGCGTTGCGCTTGGGGCATGCAGAATGGCGTTCAGTCTCATCGTGTAGGTTCTCTCATTTGCTGTGGGAAAGGCGCAGGCGGCGGCCGGTTCTCGGCCGTCCCCGATAGCGAGGGCTAAGACAGTGCGGGCGTAGTCTCGGCGGAGGGCGGGCGCGGCGCCGACGACAAGGGCGTCGCAAGCGGCTTCGCGCGCATCGGCCAAACGGTCGGCGATCCGACGGGCGGCGGGGTTGAACCAAACCAGGCGCGACAAGGCGTTGTCCAACGGACGGCCGAGTTCGTCTCCGCGACGAACATGCGCCATCTCGTGAGCGATGACATGGGCGAGCGCATCGCTGTCGACGTCTTGCGCAAGACCGGCCGGCAAAACGATTCTGGGCTGACGCAAGCCGGTCAAAAACGGCGACCCGCTTGGAATGACCACCACTTTTGTTCGGCGATGCACGCCAAAACGGCGGCTCCATTCGCTCACCAAGCGGGTCAATGCGGGCGCTTGGGTCGGCCGGGCGCGCTCCAGCACCCAGGCCAAACGGACCCGATCACGGAACGCCGCCGCCCAACCGCCAAGCGCGCCCAACCACGCCAACCCGCCAACTACGGCCAACCCGGCTTGGATCAGCCAAATCACTTGTAGGAACGTCGCTCCTTGAAGGGGGGCGTCCAGCGGCGCCAATCCGTCCGCGAGCAGGCCGGCTGGGGGCGTCCCGCCGAGGGGGGCGGCGGTCTCCTTCGCAGCTCCCGCCACGCTTGCAGCGAGCGGGACCGCGGAGAACACGAGCCCGATGAGAACAGGCGCTGCGATTGCGAACAATGACGCGCGCCAAAACCAGGTCTGCGCGCCGGGGGACGCGTCTGCACACAGCCGTTCGGTTGTGCGCGCCAGAAGCGGCGCCAAGAGGATCCCGGCGAGCGCCGCTGCGCCCGACAAGGCCAAAAGGTCGACCAGCGCGGCGATCATTTCTTGTCCTCCGGGCGTCCGGCGTCAGCGTCCTCATCTTCGGCCAGGAGCTTGGCGAGACGCTCGGCCTCTTCAGGGGTCAGGAGCTTGGAGCCCGTGAAGGCGGACGCCGGCAGCGGCCCGTCAATCTCAAGCACGCGGGCGGCGAAGTCCTTCACCATCCGACCGACGACGCCGAGCTTCTCTTCACGCGCCGTGTAGACGGAGACGCCATGCACGCTTGCGCGCTCGATAAGGCCCTTTTCCCGCATGCGCTCAAGCGTGGTGCGGGTGGTCGAGACCGACCAGCCAAGCGCCTCACCCGCCGCCTCATGGGCTTCACGGGCGGACATAGGACCCGTGCGCCAAAGCGCTTTCAGGAGGGCGAGTTCAGAGTTTGAAGGCGTGTCAGTCATCGGGCCTCACTATCAACGTTACACATTCGCTACATTTGTAACGCAACAGCGTCAAGCGTCACATAATGACGGTTCGGCAATGTTCGCCCCGTCTCGGCGGGCGACTGGCCCGGGGTTT
>CAZABJ010000122.1:0-2581 GCA_964483375.1 uncultured Caulobacterales bacterium | reverse complement strand
GGATGAAGCTGTTGCCGAAGGCGATGGCGAAGCCGAACATCCACATCGTGTTCATGGCGGGGAAGTTTAACGGGGTAATGCCGGCGACCACGCCCAAGGACTGACGCATCGAATAGACGTCGATGCCGGGGCCTGCGCCTTCGGTGTATTCGCCCTTCATCAGATGGGGAACGCCGCAGGCGAATTCGATCACTTCAAGCCCGCGTTGGACATCGCCCTTGGCGTCCGCGATGACCTTGCCGTGTTCAGACGACAGAAGCCGTGCGAGCTCGTCCATATTCGCTTCGATGAGCTCTTTGAACTTGAACATCACCCGGGCGCGACGCTGCGGGTTGGTGGCCGCCCAGCCGGGCTGCACCTTCGCCGCCAAGGCTGCCGCATCGGCGACTTCTTTCGCCGTGGCCAGCTGAACCCGCGCCTGCACCGCGCCGGTATTGGGGTCGAAAACATCGCCCCACCGGCCTGAGCCGCCTTGGAAGCTCGCTCCGTTCACAAAGTGGTGGATGTCGCGCAGATCGCTTGCGGCGGCGATATCGGCCATGGTCGGGCCTCCCTGATGTCGGTTCTATTTGCGCACAGACTTACGCGTCAGGGCGGAACCGGTCCAGTCGGTGATTTATGGCAAGATATGCGCTTGCGCATAATTATGCATTAAGCCATACCATAACCATGACTGAGCCTGACGACACGCCCAAAGCGCTGCATGGCGTCGACGCCGATCCGTGGCATTTCCCTCGCGCGGAATTGGCGCGTCGGGTTCACCTCTTGCTGGCTGAACGGCTCCAAAAGGGGGTCGTCCTGTTCGCCGCCCGCCGCACAGGCAAGTCGCAGTTCCTCACCCATGACTTGGGGCCCCGCGCGGAGGCGAGCGGGCATGTGGTCGTCTATGCGAATTTCTGGGCGGAACAATCCAATCCCGTCGGCGTGCTCATCCGCGCTCTCGAAGCGGCGGAGCGCTCGATGGACGGCTTCGTCGCCAGGGCCAGACGCGCGGCGGCCGACGCGCTGAAAGGCGTGGAGGCCAAGCTCGCCATGCCGCTCATCTCGGTGTCGGTGGGCAAGGGTGAGAACAAACAGGTCTCGCCACTCGTTTATATCGACCGGCTGTTGCAGGAATTGGCGGACACCTCGCGCCCCTGCTTCCTGCTTTTGGACGAGGTGCAAACTCTCGCCGCGGCTTACGCAGACAAGGCGCGCAACAGCGAGGTCCTCGCCGCGCTGCGCACGAGCATCGAGACCGCCGCCGGCGGTATCGCACCCGTCTTCACCGGTTCCTCCGACCAAGCGCTGCGCAAGATGTTCGACGACAGCAACGCGGCCTTTTTCAGGTTCGCCGTTGACGTGCCGTTCGAGCCGCTCGGCGAGGCGTTCGTCAAGCATATCTGCGCCAAATTCACCGCGCGCACGGGCGAGCCGGTGTCCGAAGAGACCGCGCTCGCCGCCTTCATACAGTTCGACCGCAGTCCGAAAATCTTCCGCGACCTGTTCAGCGAGATGCTGCTCGACGGCGACTTGTCGCTCGAAGCGGCCGTCCAGCGCCGCATCGACCACATCGAGCGCGACGATCGCCTGGTCGCGCGATGGGCGGGTCTGAAACCGTTGGACCAGGCGGTGTTCGACTTTTTTCTGGAGGGCGGCGCGAAGCCCTATGCCAAGGCGAGCCTCGCGCGCATCGCCTTGCTGGGAGACCTCAAAGACGTGACGGCGGGGAAGGTGCAGACCTCCGTGAAGCGGTTGATCCGATTGCAAGTCTTGGACGCTGGCGAAACCGGCGATCCCGCAATCCGCGACCTTGCGCTGAAGCTTTGGCGAGCGCGGGAAACCGCTTCGCCGGATGATGCGTGACTCAACGCATTATGCGAAGCTATGGATACCTCCATAATTATGGAAACTGCCATAGTTTCGCATAATTCGCCCCATAGCGTTCCGATGCGCCTCGCCTCTCCCCTCACGCGCGCAATTCCCTTAAGGTCGGGTACCGAACCGCTGAACACGTTAAGCCCTGGGGGACGACCATGCTGACGCGCGCGCGCAAACTCCTCGCCATTTCGGCCATCACAGCCTGTCTGGCCGCCGCGCCGGCGCTGGCTGAAGCCGACACCCCGCAAGAACGCTATGACGACGCCTTCGCCGCCTTGCTGCGCGGAGACAATACGACCGCCCGGTCCGGCTTTGAGGCGTTCCTGCGCCTGCATCCGAGCCATGATCTCGCCGCGGAGGCCTCTCACTGGCTCGGCGAATTGGCGCTCGCCCGGCGCGACAACGCCAGCGCCGCCAGCGCCTTCTCCACCACCGTGCGCCGGTTCCCCGACTCCGAGCGCGCCGCGGAGAGCTATTTCCGCCTCGGCGTGGCTCAAGCCCGCATGGGCGAACGCGCCGCGGCCTGCCGCACCTTCGCCCGCTTCACCGGCGCATATCCCGACGCATCGGCCAGCCTCGCCCAACGGGTGAGCAACGAAGCCGCCCGCACCGGCTGCGGCGGACGCTAAGCGTCATCGTCCTGTCGCATGGGGCGGTGTAAACTCCCCTAACGTGCGCACGGAGGGGGCGATGGCGGACGAGACGCTTTCCGACATCGACG
>CAZABJ010000121.1:0-2585 GCA_964483375.1 uncultured Caulobacterales bacterium | reverse complement strand
CGGTCGCCGAACGCGCTTTCGCCATGGGCGGCGAGGAACGCCTCCCAGGTGGGGATGGTGTTCACGCGCTGCGCGAAAGCGAACGCGCCGCGAGCCTCGATTTCGGCCTCATCCACCACCGGCGGCTGCGTCACGACCGGCGCCGTCCCCGCCTCGCAGCCGCGGAAGCAGAACGGGCCGGTCAGACGCGGGCTCAGTTCGGGGAACTCGTTCTCCCGGCCTTCTCGTTGGCGGGCGAGCCCCACCTCGGCGCTCGCGTTGGAGAAGGCCACCACCGCCCGCTGGCCCGGCGTGCGGATTTGTGCGGCCAAGGCGGCGGCGTAGCGGCCGTCATCCGGCGTGGTCGAGCCGTCTGTGGTGGACATGGCGATGAGCAGCCCCGACCGCGCGCTGGGCGGCGCAAAGCCGCGCGTCTCGCCGCGATTGAGCGGATTGCGACAGGCGTCATAGACCACGAAGAGCGCCGACGCCCCGGCTGTCGCCATGGCGTCGATTTGCCGGTCCAGGCGGACCCCGCGCTGCAGAAGCGACGCCTCGGTTCGGATTTCCGCGCCCGCCGGCATCATGAAATTGCGCGCCCGCCCGTCGGCGTAACCCACCGCGCCATGGCCGGCGTAATAGAAAAACCCCACCGCGTCCGAGCCCGCATCATCGAGCTGAAGCGTGAAGGTCTCGACGGCCGAGTGGATGGCGTCCTCATCGGCGTCGCGCACCACCGTGACGTCGAAATCGGCCTCACGCAGGGCGGCTTCCAATGTTTGGGCGTCACGGCTGGGGTACGCCAAGGCTTGCGGCGAGCCCGGATAGTCTTCGTTCGCAATTAAAAGCGCCAGGCGCGGACCGTCTTGGGCATAGGCGGCCCCAACCATCAGCACCGCCGCGCACACCGCCGCCAAAACTCGCAACATCATAACCCCGCATCCATCGCTCGCCGCAGCAAACAGAAGGAATGCGGCCAGAACCGGGCGCGCCGCTTGGCGAACGCGCCCGGGCCGTTGGATGCTTACTCGGGGCTGTAAGGCAAAGAGGAGTGGTGCAGGACGATGTCGAGTTCGCCGTCGTCGCCGCGGACATAGCCGAAGCTGTACTCCACTTTCACTTCATTGCCTTCGGTGGTGGTGAAGTAATAGTTCCCCATCGCCATGGCGCTGTCGGAGTCGATGAACGTGCCTTCGTTCTCCCAACGCACATTGGTGTAGGGCGCGATAGCGAAACCGCCGTCTTCTTCAATCGAGCCGCCCACGAAATAGGACAACGCGCCGTCAAAATCGCCGCGGAACTGCTCGTCAGCGGCCAAGGTCGGCTTGAACAAGACCGGATGCGAACCATAGGCGTAGAAGCGCTCGATATGGGCGGTGGCGGCGGCGGTGTAGTCCTCGTCGGCGGTGAAGGCGGCGCCGATGGTGACGATGCCTTCGCCCCAAGCCTCTTGAGCGGCGGCGACCTCAGCCAAGGTGATCGGAGCGTCATGGGCGAAAGCGGCCGGCGCGACGGCGACGCTGGCGAGCAGAGCGGGCAGGAGAGCGGTCTTCATCATCGGTGGTCCTTCTCAGATCCGTGCCTCGAACAAGCACGTCCCGGGACGTAGGGATGCTGCGCGCCCGCGACTAATGGAAATCACGCCCGCCATCCATTACCTAGGGGCATGGATGACCGGTGGGGCGGGCGATGCGGCCGACGCTGAGACAGTTGGAATATTTCGTCGCGGTGGCGGATATGGGCGGGTTCGGCCCGGCGGCAGAGAGCCTGCATGTGACCCAGCCCAGCTTGTCCAAACAGATCGCGGTGCTGGAAACCGAACTGGGTTTCTCCCTGTTCGAACGCAGCTCGCGCTCGGTGCGCCTCACAAGCGACGGCGCGACGCTGCTGTGTGAGGCGCGCAATACGCTCGCCGCGGCCCGGTCCTTACGCGCAGCGGCCCGGCGTCTCGCGGGCGGTGCGGCCAACCGGCTGAACGCCGGCGTATTGCCGTCGATCGGGGCGTATTTTATGCCTCGCGTTCGGGAACGGCTGCAGTCGAGCTTTCCGGACTTGCGCGTTTCTTTGATTGAAGGCCCGTCTCGGGAGCTCCTGACATATTTGGACGCAGGCGAGCTCGACTTCGTGGTGGCCTCGCATAGCGATTTGTCCGGCTTTGAGGTGCGCCCTTTGTTTGAGGAGACCCTCTGGTTCTGCAGCGCGCCCGGCGATCCGCTTATGGAGGCGGAAGACCCCTCCCCCCTCTCCGCACTCGCCGGCCGGCAACTCCTCACGCTTGGCCCTGAGTTTCATCTCACCCGCGTCGTGCGAAAGCTCGCCGCCGAGGCGGGCGCGGCCTTAAGCGCGGACTATCGCGGCGCCAGTTTGGACGCCATTCGCCAGATGGCCGCCAGCGGGGACGGCGTCGCCATTCTGCCCAGCCTCTACGCCTTGGGGGAAGCGATCCGAGATCCGGCGTTTAAAGTGCGCCGCATCGACCATCCCGACGCCACCCACCCGGTATATCTCTATTGGCGGCGCGCCAGCCAAGACCGGGCGCTGTTCGAACAGCTCAGCGAAGAGATGATCGCGGAAAAACTCAAAATTCGAGCCGAACGCGCCGAAAA
>CAZABJ010000120.1:0-2699 GCA_964483375.1 uncultured Caulobacterales bacterium | reverse complement strand
CGCCCGCGTGGGCGCGGACGAAAGCGAAGAGGCGGGGTAGGGAGCGTGGCTGAGGTCCCGCGACGCGCAAGCTGCAAACAAAACAAAACCAAACCAAACCGCCAGCAGCCCTCCAGCGGATCGCTATAGTTTCCCGCTGACCGCTAAGAACATAGAGTTGTCTTGCTCTGCAGATTGGATCGCGTCGTAGCCGTTGCTCGGCGGCGACTGAAATCGCCCTGCTCATCGCGGTTCTTGCCAAAGTAAGCGGGCCCGGAACCGCTTACCTGCCCCAAATTCGCTCTAATCCCCACGGATGGTCTCGCCAGCGAGCGGACGATGCACCGGGGACTATCATGATCTATCGAGCAAGGGGCGTCGTGGCGGCGACCTTCTTCGCATGCGCTTTCTCCCACGCGGCGGCGCATGCCCAAACGCCAACGATGGCGGAACCGCGGATTGTCGGCGGCGCAGACGCCGCGCCGAACGAATATCCGTGGGTCGCGTGGCTCACCGGCTCTTCAGAGGCCTGCGGCGGCACGCTTGTTCGCCGCGAGTGGGTGCTCACGGCGGCGCACTGTTTTGACGGTGATAGGCCCGACCAGCTCACTGTGAGGCTTGGCGAACACGACTTGCTTCGCGACGATGGCCCGGAAGTGGACCGCTCGGTCGTCGAAATCATCAGACACCCATCGTTTGACAGCGTTAGCCTTGACTACGACGTCATGTTGTTACGCCTCTCCGCGCCCGTTCCGACCAGCGACGAAATTGAACTCGGCGAACTCGGCGATTTGCCTGCGCCAGGCTTGGATCTCACCGTCATTGGTTGGGGCCGAACAATGGAAGGCGGACCCGGCAGCTGGATCTTGCAGGAAGTCGATGTGCCTCGCGTCTCCGACGCCGCATGCAACACCTCATATGGCGGCGGTCTAACAAGCCGGATGTTCTGCGCCGGGTTCGATATGGGCGGTCGCGACGCATGCCAGGGCGACAGCGGCGGGCCGATCATGGCGGGACGCCAGGTGGTCGGCGTGGTGAGCTGGGGGATCGGCTGCGCGCGTCCCAGCCTCTACGGTGTTTACGCCAACCTATCGAACCCAGAAATCGCGGGCTTTCTGAGCGATAACCTGCCTCCTCTCACGACCACGGGTGATCCGGATGTCGGGGTAGGCGCTTTTGATACCGACGGGTGGGGCGATCTCGTCTTCCATCGGCCCGTTCCAAGCTCGACTTGGCGCACCGTACCCGTCCTCCGAGCCCGAGGCGGAGGCAACTGGTTGGAACAGAACTTCGCAGCCGCAAGTTGGGCGAACGCAGAAGGGGCTGTGGCCATTCCCGGCGACTTTGACGGGGACGGGCGTCGTGACGTGGCCTTCCATCAGCCGGTGGAAGGCTCAAGCTGGGGAACCGTTCCTGTCCTTTTCGCAACGGATGACGGTTGGGAGGCGACCAATCTCGCCGCGCCGCGCTATGTCAACGCCGCCGGCGTCGTAGCCGTACCCGGCGACTATGATGGCGATGGCGATACTGACATCGCCTTCCATAAGCCCATAGAAGGCTCCACCTGGGCCACCGCGCCGATCTTGTTCGCCAATGGCGACGGCTCGTGGAGGTCGGAGAACCAAGCTTCCCCGCGCTACATTCATGCCGAAGGCGTGGTCGCCGTCTCCGGCGACTTTAACAACGACGGTTTCGCCGACATCGCCTTCCACAAGCCGATTGAAGGATCTACCTGGGGGACCGTTCCCGTCCTCTTCTCAAATGGCGACGGCGGATGGACCAGCACGAACGAACCGTCTCCGCGTTACATCCACGCTGAAGGCGTCGTGGCGGTCGCAGGCGATTTCAATGGCGACCGCCGTACCGATATCGCCTTCCACAAACCTGCCGAAGGCGCCACTTGGGCCACGCTTCCGGTCTTGTTCGCGGATGGAAGCGGCGCTTGGACGTCCTTCAACGAGTCCTCTCCGCGTTACCTGCACGCTGAGGGGGTCGTCGCCGTCGTTGGTCACTTTGACAATGATGGCGTAGCCGACATCGCCTTTCACAAGCCCATCGAAGGCTCGACCTGGGGCACGGTGCCCGTAATGCACTCAAATGGAGACGGCACCTGGCGGTCGCGGAATCCAACGGCGCCGCGCTACGTCAATGCACCGGGGGTCGTGGCGGTCGCCGGCGACTTTAACGACGACGACATGACGGAACTGGCGTTCCACCAACCCACTGCGTCATCCACGTGGGGAACCGTACCAGTCTTATTGCCCTCAGTAGGCGATGCGTGGCGTGCGGTGAATTCGACCGCGCCGCGCTATGTCAACAGTGAAGGCGTTGTCGCCGTCCAGTAAACACAGCCGCTAGGGCCGTTTGCACGCAGATATGTCAAACGGCCCTAGACATAGGCCCTGACTCTAAGGCGGTGGCGCCGCTGATCGCGTTTTCTGACGACGCGATGTCAGTCCAACTCGTCGCCATCGCACATTATTTCGACGATGCCCGAGCAATAACGCCGAGGCAGACTCTTGATTGTGGCTCCTGGCGTGGTCAGCCACCCCCCGAAAACACGCAAGACGGAGTGGCCGGGTGTTCCGGCGCCACGGGCCCATAGAACGCCATTGTTTCTGCCCGTTCGGTCTTAGGCTCGCTGACCCGTCCCCTAAGCCTCTGGCAATGGTTCGCTTGTCACCACGCGGAAGGTGCGGGCTTCCCCGTCATGTTCGGTG
>CAZABJ010000119.1:0-2699 GCA_964483375.1 uncultured Caulobacterales bacterium | reverse complement strand
CGAGCCTCCTCGGCTGTGGCCTGCGGGGTCTCGGCCCGTGCGGGTGTCGATCGCTGCTGCATCAATTTTCAGAAACTTGGCGGATTGTATTTTGAACAAGCAAATGATCTTTGAGGGAGCGTACTTGTCAGTATCGGTTGCTTGCGGCGCGCTTGTTCTGCTGGCTGGTGATCGTGTGATCGAAAGCTATTTTGCAACTCCGGAATTTATCACTGTCACCGCAATATTGTGGGCTCTTATGCCAATTTGGTGGGCGCGCGTTGTCTTAGCGCGATTTTCAAAAAAAAAGCTGGGTTCTCGTGCACATTATGTTCGAAAAGTTGCTTCAACCGTTGCGATATTAAATTTCTTCTTCATGCCAGCCTATATATTTATCTTTGGGATGTGCATGCTGCACGAATGCAGATACGTCATAATTGATGGAGCGTGAGCGTTCGGTGAGCGGGTCTTTCCGGCTGTTCCCGTTCCGTCCAAGTTTCGCATGTAGTTTCGTCACTACGTTCGACACGAGTGGGATCGAATGACGCGGATGGAGATCGTGACGCGGCGCGAGCGGCGTCGGAGCTGGTCAGACGAGGAGAAGCTGCGCTTCGTGACCGAGGCTGACGCGAGCGGCCTGAGCGTCGCCGAGTTTGCGCGCCGGAACGATCTTTACCCCCAGCAGCTTTATACATGGCGACGCGAGTTCCGGCGGCTCTGGGCCGCGAAGCGCGAGCCGGCGGATAGCGTGAAATTTCTGCCGGTCGAACTCAACGCCTCGGAGTCGACAGCGAACGGCCGGGGCGATCGCGCCGAAGCAGCCGCCGGAACGATTGAGATCGGTCTGGCGAATGGCCGCGTCCTTCGTGTGCCCGTCGAGATCGACGCCGATCGCCTCGGCGGCTTCATCCGGGCTCTGGAAGACGCATGATCGGGCTAGGGAGCAATGTCCGCGTCTATCTCGCCTGCGGCTACACGGACATGAGAAAAGGGATCGGCGGTCTTGCGGCGCTCGCGCAGGAGCAGCTGCGCAAGCAGCCGTGCTCGGGCGCGGTGTTCGCCTTTCGCGGCCGGCGCGGCGATCGCCTGAAGCTCCTGCATTGGGACGGCCAGGGCTTCTGCCTCTACTACAAGGTCCTCGAGCGCGGCCGATTTCCATGGCCCTCGGCGGCCGACGGCGCGGTGCGGCTGACGCCGGCGCAGCTCGCGATGCTCTGGGAAGGCATCGACTGGCGACGCCCGGCCTGGTCGTCGCCGCCGACGCGAGCTGCATGATCTGGGGGCTCGATCCGTGAAGAACTCTACCTGTAGCGGGTTCCAGCTGCTATGATCGCGCCATGGCGGCGCTGGAGCAAAATGAGGACGAGCTTGCGGTTCTGCGCGCTGTGGTGAAGGCGCAGGAGGAGCTGATCGCCACGCTGCGCTTTCAGATCGCGCAGCTCAGACGCGGCAAGTTCGGCGCGTCCTCGGAGAAGCTCGATCGGCTCATCGGTCAGCTGGAGCTGGCGCTGGAGGACGCCGAGGAGGCCAAGGCCGCCCTGCATTCGCCGAGCGAACCAACCGATCCGGCGGAGACAGCCAAGCCGGCGCGCAAAGCGCTGCCGGAGAACCTGCCGCGCGAGGAGATCGCGCATCCGCCCGCGGCCAAGTGTTCTTGCTGCGGATCGACGGCGCTGAAGAGGATCGGCCAGACCGCGACCGAAGTGCTCGACTACGTGCCGGCCGCCTTCCGCGTGCGGCGACACATTCTCCCGCAATCGGCCTGCCAGAGCTGCGGCGAGACGGTGAACGCTCCCGGCCCCAGCCTGCCGATCGAGCGCGGTAAACCGGGGCCAGGTCTTGTGGCGCATGTGCTGACCGCGAAGTACTGCGACCATCTTCCCTTGTATCGCCAGTCGGCCATCTATGCGCGCGAGGGCGTCGAGATCGCCCGCTCCACGATGGCGGATTGGGTCGGCCGCGCCGCCACGCTGTTGGAGCCGCTGATCGACAGGGTGCGCGCCCACGCGCTCGCCGGCGACCGACTGCATGGCGACGACACACCGTTTCCCGTGCTCGCGCCGGGTCGCGGTAAGACCAAACAGGGGCGGCTCTGGGCCTATGTCCGCGACGGCCGGCCTGCCGGCGAGACAAGAATGCCGCCCGCCGCCGCCTACTTCTACAGCCCCGATCGCAAGGCGGCGCACCCGCACAATCACCTGGCCAAGTTCAAGGGCGTACTGCACGCCGACGGCTACGCCGGCTTCAAGGAGCTCTACCGCGCCCGAGCGCCTGACCGGCCGCCCGATGTTCTGGAGGCCGCCTGCTGGGCTCATGCGCGGCGCAAGTTTTTCGACGTCGCCGCGAGCAGCTCTGCGCCGATGGCGACGGAAGCGTTGGAGCGCATAGGCGCGCTGTACGAGATCGAAAGGCGGATACGCGGCGCCAAGCCGGAGGAGCGCACTCGCATCCGAGACCGCGACGCGCGGCCGCAGGTCGAGGCGCTCAGATCCTGGTTCGAGCGCAGACTGCGCGAGTTGCCGGGCAAGTCTCCGACGGCAGGGGCGATCCGCTACGCTCTGTTGCGTTGGACGGCGTTGACGCGCTATCTCGACGACGGAACCATTGAGATTGATAACAATTCTGCAGAAAGGGCGATCAAGCCAGCGGTCTTAGGCCGAAAAAACTGGTTGTTCGCAGGCTCGGACGCCGGCGGCGACCGCGCCGCCGGGATCATGACG
>CAZABJ010000118.1:0-2703 GCA_964483375.1 uncultured Caulobacterales bacterium | reverse complement strand
TAATGACGGTTCGGCAATGTTCGCCCCGTCTCGGCGGGCGACTGGCCCGGGGTTTGCTGAGGGGGCGAACGGTAGCGGACTACGGAGCGAGCTTATGGCTGCGGATCTGATCGGCGCGCATGACGCCATCACGGACGGCATCGCCTCAGTGCAGGCCGTCGATCGGTTTTCGCCTGATTGGAGCTATGCCAACGGGGCGGCGTTCGGCCGCCGGCTGACGGTCAGCCGCAATGCATTGGCGAACAGCGGGATGTTCACCGACGAGGCGCTGGCCGCGCTTATCGACGCCTATCCCGCCGAGCTGCATGAGATATCAACCGCCCCATGCGACGCCCCCAAGACCGAGGCCGAAGCGGTCCCGGCGTCGAACCCCGCCTCGCTCAGCGGCGCGGACGTGCTGGAAAACATTAAAGCAGGCCGATTGTGGCTCTCGCTCCGCGGCGTGATGAGCCGCATGGCGCCCTACGCCTCGCTCCTGGAGCGGATGTTTGCAGAGCTTCAAGGGCTCAATCCCGGCTTCAAGCCTCATGACATCACCGGCGATATTCTCATCCGCCCCCCCGGCGTGGCGACGCCCTTCCAAATCCACCGTGCTGAAACCATGCTGTGGCAGGTGCGCGGTCAAAAGCAGCTCTGGGTCTATCCCATCGATGGGGAAACCCTGCCCGATTCAGTGCGGGAAGCCGCCCTTTCAGAGCAAGCAGACGCAAGGCTCCCCTATGATCCCCGCTGGGACGCCCGTGCGATTTCCGTTGACCTCAAGCCCGGACGCACCGCCGCCTGGGCCGCTCACCATCCCTATCGCGCCTTAACGCTTGAGGGGCTTAGCGTGTCAGTGTCGACTGAATTTTCGACCTGGCGCACGCGGGTGGACAATGGCGCGCTGCTGACCAACGGCGTGTTGCGCCGCGCCTGGGGCCGCAACCCCACCCTCGCAGCCGACGGGCCGCCTATGCGGCTTGTGAAATTCGCCGCCAGCCCCCTGCTCGCGGGGCTCGACGTCAACCGTTTTCGGGCAAAGCCGGGCCGATAAGCCCGAGCATGTTTCCGTCGGGGTCGGTGAACCAGGCGAAAGCTTCGTCGCGACCGGGGATGTTGAGCGGGCCGATATGGCTTGCCCCACCCGCCGCAACGACGCTTTCAAGCGCCGCCGGCACGTCATCCACCTGCACATAGACCAGCACATAGGCATGCGGTTCATGGCCCAGCGCGGTGATGTGGCCCTGCACGCCGGTCTGTTCGCCTGTGGCGATGCCCTTGCTCAGCGGACCGTAGGGCGCGGTCGCCCAGCCAAAGGCCTGTTCATAGAAGGCGGCTGATTTTTCTTTATCACGACAGCCGATTTCGAAGTGAACGACGGGATTGGGCATGCAGGCCTCCTGCGTCAGCCGCTTAGCGGCGGGCAATGTATTGCAGGAGGGCGATGCATTGGGCGCGGATTTCCTCGGCGTCCCCTTCGACGTCCAGCGTCAACGGGCAGAGGAGTTTGATGGTCGTATATCCAGGAAGCTCTGCTGGAAGCTGCGAAGTCGGCGTGATGACCAGCGTGCTTTGTTCGACCGGAAGCGTGAAAAAGGTCTCCCCGAAAAACGTCGCCTCGATGGGGAACGACCGATCTGCGGTCAGACCGAACACCCCGCCCCCCTCATACGCGCCCGCGATATCGAGGAGCGCGAATCCCGCCGCGCCAGAGACGTTATAGACATAGTCCTCATAGGTGGTCGGATCGGTGGCGAAGGCGTGGCGTTCAATCTCCGCGCCGTCGCGGGAGATGACCAGCTCATGCTCGCCCGCGCGCGGATAGAGCGTGGCCATTTGGCCGCGAGCGACCTCAGTAGGCGCGCCGTCCAGCGTCGCGGTCACCGTCGCGTCGGTGAGATTGTAGACATAAAGCGGATTGATTTCAGGCTCCACGCCCCCACAGGCGGCGAGGCTCAGCGCGCCCAGCGCGGCGGCGAAAATGCGGATGGTCATGGCGTTCAATCCCCAAGCGCCGAAGGCCTCCCCCTCAGCCCGGCGACCGCGGCGGTAGCGGAGGGATGTGGCGGGATTGTGAAACTTAGCGGGCCTCGCGGCCGTGCCGGACGCGGAGGATGACGAGCCGTTCGCCGTCGATGCGGTACTGGAAGACGTAGGGCACCTTCAGGACCCGCAAGACGACTTCGCGATACGCGTCATTGCCGGCGATCGGCCTGCCCAGCCTTGGGTTTTCGGCGAGAAGAGCGACACGGTCGATGATGGCCTCGGCGACAATGCCGGCGAGCTCTGGAAAATGTTCGTGGAGAAACGCGGCGAAGCGATCGAGGTCGGCGAGCGCGGCCGCCGACCAGTCGACGTTCATGTGTCGTCCCAGGCGCGGAAGCGAGGGCCGCCCCAGTCCTTGAGCCACGCGGCGACGCGCTCGTTCGGCGTAACGACCTCGCCCGCCTCCACGGCGGCCCAACGCCGCTTCAGCTCAGCAAGCGCCTCAGCGTCTGCCGCGTCGTCACCGAGCCATGCCTCAAGCGCCCGGCTCACCAGCGTTTCCACACTCTCGCCTGACCGCGCCGCGGCGGTCTTCAGACGTTCGGCGAGGCTGGGAGGAAGGTCGATATGGAAACCAGTGTGGGGCATTGCGGCGTGCATCCTCCTTCGCCGTGACGACGATAGACCCAGTTACAGCGCCTGCCAAATGCGCCCCGGATGGAATTGCCGTTGTCTCGG
>CAZABJ010000117.1:0-2759 GCA_964483375.1 uncultured Caulobacterales bacterium | reverse complement strand
GCGCGTTGAACGCGTCCGGGCGTTCGCGCATGGGCCAATGACCGGCGTCCATAACGTCAACACGGGCGTTTGTCATGGAAGCGGCGGCTCGCTTGACCGCATCGATCGGCACGAGCGTGTCCCCCCGCCCATGAATGAACAGCGTGGGGTGCGCCACGTCTTTCAACGCTTCCGACAGCACTGTGCGCAAGCGCCTCATGGTCATCTCTCCGCGCTGAAAGTCGGAAAAAGGCTTGCCGTTCCCGGCGTCCGTCAAGGCGTCTGACACGTCGGCAATGATCTCATCCGAGACGCGCGCCGGGTCTGCAAAGATCGCTTCGACCGCCCTCCGGAGCGTTGGTGAATGCCTTCGCATCACCGCATAAGCGAGGGCGTTAACGGGCAGCATCGTCATCAGAAACGACGCCACGTGGTAAGGTGCGCGCTGGGCGACGCCGTAAGTCGCCACTGGGATTAGAGCCTCGACGCGGTCAGGATGATGGACCGCCGACCACAGCGCTGCGCCTCCGCCCATGGACACGCCGACCATGGACGCTGTTGCGATATCAAGATGATCGAGAAACGAGATCAACCAGTTCCCAATATCCGCAATCACATAGGGGCCGCCGAAGGCTGTTGTTCCTTTATAGCCGGGCCAATTTGGCGCTATGATGCGGCGCTCAGCCGCCAATTCGGGGATCAGCAGCCGCCAGGACAGAGAGGCGCAATCAAGCCCGCCGCCGTGGAGAAGAACGACCGTCGCGCCGCTGGTCGGTCCCGCCTCCCAATACGTCGCCTCGCCGGAAGGAAGACGCGTCGATCGTAGGAGCATGGCGTCCATAGGATTTCAAGAACTGGGGAGCGTGGTCGACCACGCCGCCACCCGAACGTTGTCGATGTGCCTTGCCGTTTCTGCGGCTGTCAAACGGTTTCCCGGATGGTGGTCGGTCGCGGCCCGACATGAGGATCGACAGCGTTCTTGGAGGCGCGGCGCCCACACGCGGCGTGGCCCGGATGTCTTCGTGCTCGGGAGACGGCGCCGCCCGCCACGCCTCGCGCCCGGTCTGGCTTACGGCCGCACGGGCTCGTGGAGGCCGAACCGCAGGCCCTGCGGATCCTTGCAATTGCAGAAGCGGCCGAAGTCCGGCTCGTCGGCAATGAAGTCCTCCGCCCATCCTCCGAGGCTGCGCACCCGCGCCACCGCCGCCTCGATGTTGTCGACAGGGAAGTAAGGCACCGCGCCCCACTGCGCATCAGCGCCATGGAGGCCGACCTTCCCTCCCTCGGCCTCGAACCAGCCGCCGCCCGCGGCGTTCTCCTGATCAACGGCGTGGTAGCGCCAACCGAACAAGCGCGAAAAAAAGCGGCTCGTTTTCGAAGGGTCGCCGCTTCCCATCTCGACAAATGACGCTGCGCCCATGGATGGCGTCCTCCTCTGCGTCTTAAGGAACGTCCATGGTCGCGGACCACCGTCTCGCCGTCTTGAAGAAAACGGCGGTCACCGGGTGAAGCGCGCTCCCATGTCCGCCAAGCCGGGCAACCCGTCCGGCCGTGGGCGTTGGAAGGCGCGCGGTGGTACGCCCGCGAGGCTCGTGACGTCGCGTGTCATGTGGCTTTGATCGGAAAACCCGCACGCCGCCGCCACCTCCGCAAGGGGCGCGCGTTCGCTGCGAATGAGCGCGATCGCCCGTTCGAACCGAAGCCGTCGCGCGGCTTCTTTGGGCGACATCCCGGTCATGTCGCGAAAGCTCTGACGCAGCTGGCGCGGGCTGCAGCTGACTTCATCGGCTAAGTCGGTGATCGACGTCACCCCGCCGGCGGCCTGCAAGCGCCGCCAGACATGGCGCACCCGCCCCAACGGCGTGGAAGACCACGCCCGGACCCGCCGATCGATCATGGCGGCGACCGCAGAACAGCTCGCGCGCCACGTCTGCGCCGCGCGCAGCGCGTCGGCCAAGCGATCGATCTCGCGGGCGTCGCTCTCAACAAGCGCGGCGATTCCGTCGCCGTGAGCGCTCAGACCGAGCAGATCACGCCCGAAGACGGCGGCCGTCGCCCAGCCCGGCGCCGTGACTTCGAGACACTCTAGGGCGCCGCCGTGACTTGTGAGCATGGGGGCCGCGCTTGGGGTGACCACGAACGCCCGCCCCGCCGCGAACACCCGCGTCGCACCGCTGTCGCTCCGCAACTCCACCGCTCCCGACGTCACCACCACGAGCTTCGCGCTGGCGATCGTCGGCTCAAGGCGCATGACGCGGTCTGTCGAACGCTCCTCATAGACGAGCCCGCGCACGTCCAGGCGCGCCTGAGCGTGTGATGACGGGATCGGCGTCGCGTACACCCGGTGGATGGGTTTCATGGAGCGCGTCATGGGGTTCGGCCGTCATGCAAACCGGGGCGGGTATTAAACACAACAATCGGACCCGCGCAGACTCCCAAGGTTCTGATGCGTGTCGCCAGACACCTGACACGCTCCACCCGGTCGGCGCACCGGACACCGTGCGCCGTGAACTCTACTCCGCCGGCGCGGCCTCCGCGGACGCCAGCGGCGCTGTCCGCTCACCGCGGCCTTTGGGGAGGGCTGCGGCCACGCCGATGATCACCGCGCCGACGATCAGGCGGCGGGCCTTCAGGGTCAGGGTTGAGGGGTCAGGGCGTGGCCTTGTGGGGTGATGCGCTGGCTTGCGGTTCCGCATCAAAGACGAAGGTGAACGTCACGGGGGACGACGCCGTAATGGACGGAAGGCCGGCGACCTCCCGCAGCCGCTCCAGCCCGCCCT
>CAZABJ010000116.1:0-2759 GCA_964483375.1 uncultured Caulobacterales bacterium | reverse complement strand
CGCGCTTCTTGGACGCAGACGCTGCCGCGGCACACGATGTCGTTGAGCTGAACCGCGCCGCCGATCTGCGAGTTCTGCACGCTGAAGCCATGGCCGTCGCTCGCTTCCAACACGGCGCGTTGGGCTTGGACGTTGCCGGCGACGGTGGAGTTCCGGATCACGACGCCGCCATACGCCCGCACGCCCTGCGTCAGGTAAATCGACCCGCCGATCTGGCACTCCGTCAGGCGCAGGGCGTAGCAATATTGCGGCTCGCGATGGGCCGGCACCGCCTCGTCGCTTCCCCGCGGCGCATCCGAACAGAGGATCGCGCCAAGCCCGTACACGTTCCCCATCACCTGCCCGCCGCGAATGTTCACAAAGCAGGGGTAGTCGAACGCTTCGCCGTCCTGGAGGTCGCCAAGTCTGCTTTTGAGCTCTTTGAGCGCGGGCTCCTCGTCCTCGCCCGTGCGCGGCGCATCGGGGCCCAACCAGCTGAGACCCACAGGACGAATGTAGGAGATATCCAGTTGAGAGGCGATGTACATGCCGCGCCCCTCAACCCCGCTGATGCGCGAATAGCGCAGGATCAAACTGTCAAGCCGGGCCCCTTCCAGACTGATGACGTCATGCACGTCGCAATCCCGCAGAACGAGCGCGGGCATAGTCTCGCTGTTGACGCCGGAGGCGTAGTTCAAGTCGAGCTTGCCGCGGATGACGGCGCCTTCGATCCGCACGCCGGCCGGAGAGGCGATGACGGCGGCGTTGTCGTCGCGCACCAGACCCAAAAACAGCGCGCGCACCAGCGCACCGGTGAACTCAGGCTTGGCCTCCGGGCGGGCGTCGGGGTTCTCCGCCTGCCAGGCGGACTTGGCGGCGTCATCCCACCAGGCATTGAAATCGAAAAGCTCGCCGCGGCCGACCGCTCGTGCGAGCGCGATTTCGTGAGGTTTGAGATCTTCAAACCGAATGATCTGGTCGCTCATGCATTGCTCCCCCGCAAAGTCGCGCCATTAAGGCGTTCCGGGCGGCTGGCGTCCACGCAAAACCCGCTGTCTGGCGTGCTATGCGGCGCTTTTTCCCAGAGGCGGACGCTATCAATCTCACGGGCTGGCGGATGGGTTCGCCCCCGCCTCGCCCCGCGCGCTGCAGCCTGCCTGAGCATGAAGGCGGCGTTCATGCTGGGTTCGGGTGCGCTCAGGCAGCCTCTCTACGACTGAGACTTGTGGAGACGCGCTTATGTTGACCAAATCGCTCGCGACCGTCGCGGCTTTCGCCGGCGCTCTGGCTTTGTCCGGCGCGGCGCAAGCGGACCGTCCGGGCCGCGGCGGCGGCCATGGCGGCGGTCAGTTTTTGACCTGCAATTCGGGCAATTACGACTTCAATTTCTGCGGCACGAGCCAGCGGGTTCGCTCCGCTGAGCTGGTCCGCCGCCGTTCCGACGCCTCGTGCCGCTTCGGCTCCAGCTGGGGTTTCACCCGAGACGGCATATGGGTGGACAATGGCTGTCGCGCGGAGTTTCGGATTAATGCGGGCGGATACAACCAGCCTGTCGAGCCCCGCGGCTACGGCGGCGGCTACGGCGGGGGTTATGGTGGCGGTCACGGCGGCGGTTATGGCGGCGGTCACGGCGGCGGCTACAGCGGCGGTCCCGTCTATGCCGGCCCGGTCTATGGCGGCGGCGGCGGAGGCAACCTCGCCCAACGCGCCTTAGAGATTTGCGAAAGCTACGGCGCGCGCCGCGCGCACAACCGCGGCGCCCGGGACTTCCGTCTCTCACGGCGGATCCAAGTGGACGGCGCGCGCGGCCAAGGCTGGCGCGTATGGGGGCCCGCCAGCGTCGAACGCCGTCGCGGACGCATTCCGCTGTATGTGGATTGCTATGTGCGCCGGTTTGAAGTGGTGAACTTCGACGTCAGCCTGCGCTAGGGCTGAGCGCCTCTTGCGGAAGCGACTGGGCGGTCTTCGGGCCGCCCATTTTTTTTGTCATCTCTTACCCCGCTGTGACGAAGACCTAACGTGCCCTTCGCGCAATCGCATGCGCACATGCGGCCCGCAGACGACGTCATGTCCTTTGGCGGTCCTGGTCATGCGCCGCTTTGTGTTTGCGATCATGGTTTCAGCATTCGCCGCCGGCTCTGCGGTCGCCCAAGGGGAAACCGGGCGCTGGACCGCGCGGCTGGGCGAGGTCGCCGGGGAGATCGAGATCCGCTACACCGCGCGTGGGGACGAGCTGGACTGGTCGATTTCCAGCACCCTCGACGCCGCCGTTCTGGGGATAGACCTCGCCGTCGCCGAGGAGACGCCGGTGCGCTTCGTCATCAAGGCCGAGGCCGGTCGCCGCATCGCCTTTCGCACCCATGACGTGACGCCGCCGACATCGCCCAATGGCGCGCCGAGGGCGTAGCGATCGACAACGCGGGCGATGCGGTGAGCTATGCGGTGATGGGCGGCCGCCGCTAGCGGCTCAGGCGAGTGTTGGCCCCGCGGGCCGCGCCTCGCCACGGCCCGCCTGCGCACGCGCGCGGGGCAGGGGCGGTTGTTGGTCGTTCTTGGCGCGCCGAGTTCGGCCTGTTCGGCGCGACGCTTCCGACGGGTCTTCTGTATATTTTCGGCGTATTGGCGCTTGCGATCGCGGTCAGCGTGGCGATGTCGCTGGCGTTCGACGCCCTGGGCTGGCGCTAATCGCAGCCCGCCGCTCATCTCGGCCTATCCGGCGTGGTTGGTCAGCTCTGCTCGCGGCGCTCGCGCGTCATGCCTTGGCGAACTGTGACGAGCGC
>CAZABJ010000115.1:0-2968 GCA_964483375.1 uncultured Caulobacterales bacterium | reverse complement strand
CGACCCAACTGGGACCTTCACTACCGTCAGCGTCAACGACCGCTAACACCCGCACAGCGGCCGCCAGCTCCGGTATAGCGCAGCGCGGCCCCTTCGCATAACCTGCACGCAGTCGTTGAGCGGGGGCGTCATGACGATCTTCATCAGCCACTCGAGCGTGAACAATGCCGAGGCGTTAGCTTTGCGCGATTGGATGGTGGCGCGAGGTTGGGATGATCTCTTCCTCGACATCGATCCCAAGCGCGGCATCGTCGCTGGCGAGCGATGGCTGCGCGCCCTGCAGGTCGCTGGGGCGCGCGCGAAAGCGGTGGTGTTTCTCGTTTCCAGAGCCTGGCTTGGGTCGCAGTACTGCAAAGCCGAGTTTTACGAGGCGACGCGCGAAGAGCGCCCGCTATTTGGATTGCTGGTGGACGACACGCCGTTAGGCGACGTGCCGACAGAGATGACGGCCGTATGGCAGCTGGTGAATCTCACGCAAGGATCGAGCTTTGAGAACTTCGAGGTCTTGCCGCCCCCCTACGACGCCGAGCGCGCTGTGCGGTTTTCCGCCGAGGGCTTGGAGGTTCTTCGCAACGGCCTGGTAAAGGCCGGGCTGACCTCGATCGACACTGACAGCTTTCCTTGGCCGCCGACGGGCGATCAGACCCGCGCTCCCTATCGCGGCCTCGTCGCGCTCGATCGCGATGACGCG
This sequence comes from uncultured Caulobacterales bacterium, assembly GCA_964483375.1. Classification (GTDB taxonomy): domain Bacteria; phylum Pseudomonadota; class Alphaproteobacteria; order Caulobacterales; family Maricaulaceae; genus JAUIEH01. The sequence continues at coordinate 2,277 of CAZABJ010000115.1, read as the reverse complement.
GGCGTGTTTTTTGGCCGCGAGGCGGAGCTGGTGCGCGCCCTCGACCAGCTGACGTCGCTGCGAGCAGCAGGAGGGCGGCGGCTCGTCGCCATCCTGGGCGCGAGCGGGGCGGGCAAGTCGAGTTTTCTGCGCGCGGGGCTCTTGCCGCGGCTCGCGCGCGATCCACGGTCATGGCTCGTTCTCGACCCCATCCGGCCGGAACGGGCCGCAATCGGCGGAGCTGCCGGTCTCGTGGCGGTGCTGGATGCGGCGGGGCGCGCGTTGAAACTGCAGGGCACGCGTGCGGGGCTCGCCGCCGCCGTCGATCGCGGCGCGGGCGGACTGGCGGCGCAACTTGCGGAGCTGCAGGACGCCGCGACGGCGGCGCTGCCAAACATCGCCTCGGAGGAAGCTGCGGAGAAAGCGCCCACCCTGATCTTGCCGATCGACCAAGCCGAGGAACTGTTCGCCGCTGACGCCGGTGACGAGGCCGCGCGCTTCATCGCTATGCTCGGCGACGTGCTGCGCCATGGCCCTGAGATGATCGCGCTCGCGACCATCCGCACCGACGCCTATCCGCCCCTCCAAAACGCGCCGGAGTTAAAAGATCTCCAGGTCACCGCGCCCCTGCCGGTGATGGGGCGCGACGGGCATCGCGCAGCGATCGAGGGACCGGCGCGCCGGGTCACTGACGCGGGACGGCCGCTGACGATAGCAGCCGGCTTGGTCACCAAGCTGCTGGACGGAGCGAAAGGCGGCGACGCCCTTCCGCTCCTGTCCTTCACCCTGGAGCATCTCTATGTCGAGCATGGCGGTGATGGGGCGCTTGATGAGTGCGACTACGATGCATTCGGCGGCGAGAAAGCCGCGATCACCAAAGCTGTCGATGACGCGTTCGCCAATCCCCAAGCGCAACCTGCAACCGACACAGCGCCTGCGTTGCCCGCCGTTCCGGCCGACGAAGCCGAGCAGCGCCTTCTCCTGAGAAGCGCGTTCTTTCCCTGGCTGGTGAGCTTGAACGAAGCCAACGATGCGCCCCTGCGCCGGGTCGCGCTTCGCACAAAGATTCCAGATGCCGCGCGCCCTCTTGTGGAACGGCTCGTCTATCCGGCTCGCCTGCTGCGGACCGACGTCAACAAAGCTGGCGAGCCCACCATCGAGATCGCGCACGAGGCGCTTCTGCGCCAGTGGCCGATCCTGCAGGAGTGGCTCGCGGAGGAGGCGGACACGCTGCGCGCCGTGCAGGGGGTGGAGCGCGCGGCGGATGAATGGGATCGCGGCGCCCGTGCCAAGGTGTGGCTCGTCCATGGAGGCAGGCGGCTGCGCGAAGCGCGGCGAATCGCTGACCGTAAAGACCTGAAATCTCGCTTCAGCCAGAAGATGAAGGACTATTTGGCGGCGTGTGCGCGTCATGAGCGCGGCCGCTGGACCACGACGATCGCGGCGAGCATCGCCGTGTTCGCTGTGGCGGGCGCCGGGGTGTGGCGTCAAAACGACCTTGCCCGATTGGCGTTTTACACGCTCCCCGCCGCCATCAAAAGCGCACAGCCCGTGACCGAAGCCGGCGCAGCCTTTCGCGATTGTTGGGGGCTCTTTGCAGCTTGCCCGGAAATGGTGGTCCTGCCTCCAGATGAGTTCATTATGGGGGAAGGAGAAGACGCGCACGACGTCCGCATCGCTTATCCGTTCGCCGTTTCCAGATATGAGGTCACGTTCGCCGAATGGCAGGCGTGCCTCGACCTTGGCGGTTGTAGCGACTACGTGCCGACCGACGAGGGTTGGGGAAGGAATGACCGCCCGGTCATCAACGTCTCGTGGGAAGATGCGCAGGCCTACGTCGCGTGGCTTTCGGACGCCACTGGCGCTGAATATCGCCTCCTTTCCGAGGCGGAGTGGGAGTATGCGGCGCGCGCCGGCTCGCAAACCGATTATTCTTGGGGCGATGAGCCCCCCGTGTGCGAGAGAGGTGCGAAGAGGGGCGCGGTCTCTAGCGGTTGCGAGGAAGAGGGCACCCAACCGGTCGGATTTTCCGCCGCGAACGATTTCGGCCTTCACGACATGCACGGCAATGTATGGGAGTGGGTCGCAGACCCTTGGCACGCCACCTACCACGACGCACCCGATGACGGGTCGGTTTGGACGGCAGACGGTGACACCTCGCGTCGGGTGCTTCGCGGCGGGTCTTGGAACTACAACCCACAGAACCTCCGCTCCGCGAACCGGTACAACAGGTACCCAGAGTTCCGGTACCTCAACTTCGGGTTCCGTCTCGCGAGGACCGTTTTGCCTGAATAGGCA
>CAZABJ010000114.1:0-3126 GCA_964483375.1 uncultured Caulobacterales bacterium | reverse complement strand
TCGCCGTCGAGCCGTTCACGCAGATCGTCGATCGTGGCCTCGAGCTGTTCGCGCTCGCGACGCCGCTCCGCCTCAACCATGCTGAGCAGTTCCTGCTTCTGTTCGAGATCGCGTTTGAGCCCATCCAGCTCACGCGCCGTCTCATCGCGTCCCGTGAGCGTCTCATGGGACGCACCTTGGGATGCGGGCGGGAAGACGCGGTGCAGTTCCGCGGGGTCGATGCGGTATGCGCCCCGTTCATCCCTGGCGGCGGAAATCCGGCCGGCCTTGATGGCGCGCTGAATGGTCATGCGGCCTTTGCCGACGGCCGCGGCGGCTTCATTTAAGCTGTACTGCATATGCCTCCACAAAATAGAGATTTCATGACTTCAGTATTACCGATCATTGTGGGCGTCTCAAGAGCGCCCATTGATCAATCAACAAATATCTGTCAGAATGTTTAAGAATCATCGAGGGCATTCGCACTCGTCCATTCCAGGAGGATCTATGTAACATAAAGAAACCCGCACAATGGCGGGCCCCTTCAATACAAATCTCAATATTTGTATTATTCATGTTTTTCGATGTTCTTGCAAGCAAAATGTGAAAGTATTTGGCGTGCTTGTCGTGACGCGGGTTTCTCCAATGAAAGGAGCAACCCATGTTTAATTCTCTCTCCCACACTCTGCGCACCTTACCGACGGTGGCGCCTCCCGTCTTGGCGGATGGCCAGCCTCGCCGAAAGGCATTGGACCGGCCGGTCGATGCTGGACTCTTCGTCCTGCCGTTGAAGCAGAGCTTCATCAAGGACGCACGGATCATGCCGGGCGCTATGCGCTTGCTGGCGCTGCTCTCCGGTTGGGCGGGGACGCATAACAATCCGATCGAAACGACACAGGGCGTGTTGGCCAAGCACCTCAGCCGCAGCGTGCGTCAGGTCTATCGATATCTGCAGGACGCCATGGAGGAGGGGTATCTCCTCTATCGGCGGACCACCAACCGGATGGGATTGGTAACCGGCGTGCGGGTCTGGCTCAATCTTGCGGCTCTCCGCAAGCAGAAGGGCGATGAACGCAAGCGCTGTGAGCGACGCCATCGTCCCAAAACACGCAAGACTCTGGCTCGGACTCTTCGGTCCGACACTAATGGAAAACAAATATATAGAGATCCAGGAGAGCAGCGTTTTCAGGAAAAACTGGCCGCCATTTGCAAACGCAACGGCATCGATCTTCCCGGCGCTGAGCCGTTATCAGCGCCAACCGATAGGCCAAGAGGCTTTGCAAGAAGGAAGGTGGCGGCGCCAGGCGTGCTCGAATAACCATCGCGCTTATGGCGAGGACCCATAGCGCGTCTCTCCCAGGCGGTTTGATCGGCGGAGCCGTAACAAAGCGGTTGGGAGCCGCTTTCCCTTGAGGGAAAGGCAAAAAGGGTGATCATTGGCCGGGCGGCTTTGGTGCGCCGGCCTGACGGGACTTGGCGCGTGCGATCGCATAGCGACGCCGGCGCTCCCGTTCTTCTGAATTCATCTCACGAGGCTTCGGATCATTGGCAGGCTTCGATCGCGGTCCAGGCTTGGGTTTCGCGGGCGAGGCGACCGCCCAGAACAGCCCCGCCTGCACGGCCTGGAGGGCGTAGATGAACGGAATGCGCAGCGATGGCGACACCACGGAACGGACCTCGTCGTTCGACGCCACCGCATCGCTCGACATGCCCACACGCGCCGCGCGGATCTGACCGCGCAGCACGTCATACTGCTTTCGATCGGCGATTTCGGACCGCAGCGCCTCGGCTTGGCGCGCCGCGCCCAGCTCGCCTTCCAGATCATAATAGCGGGCGCAGAATTGTCGGCTGAGATCGAGCGTGGCGTCAGAACAGCCCTTGGTGGACGTCCACCGCCGCGATTGCCGCGCGGCGTTGATCTCACCTTCGATCACCGCAACCGCGCGATGCTCCGTGTCAAGAATGGTCGCGGCGGTGGCCATGATCGCGTCCTGCGTGCGGGGGATCGCGCCGTCATGGCGGGCCGTGATGGACGCCTGTTCGGTTTCCCATTCCGCGATGTCGGCTTCGACATTCCCGGCGGACGCGGCCGCCAGCTCAAGACGGTTCTGAGCGGCGTCGAATTGAACCTCGAGATTGGTCTGCGCGGCCTGGGTGTTGAACACAAACAGCATCGCCCCGGCCGCCGCCAAGGCCCCGCCCCGCACTCGATCGCGTTCCCATTGATGGGCGGCCGCGGCTACGGCGCAGGCCCCCATCAGCTCCATGCTCCCGGACAGAACAAGATTGGAGACGCGGTCGAAATCGGTGGAGGCGGTGGCGACCCAACCGCGCATGTTCCACGACGCGGTGACCGCCATAACGCCAACCCCGCCCACGGCCGTGCCCATGCGCGCCCAGGGCAGCTTGGCGAGCTTGGTCGTGAGCTTGGGGCCGCGGCGCTTGGGCTTACCTGTGTTCTTCGCAGGTCTATCAATAGAAACTCTAATCATACATCCTCAAGATGAGGTTTTCATAAAACAAAAAGATGAAAAAGTCAAGATGTATTGACTGGATAAGGAGTTCAATCGAAGGTGTAGGGTGATTGTTTTTAAGGAAAATCTAGCAGAGACCCTGGTTGTTTTCGAGGTCGTTCAGGTCTTAAGCCGCTGCAACGCCCCGCATCCTCACGGTCTGACCCTTGCTCAGATCCGCGAGCGCATGGCCGCAGGCGATATGGTCGAGATGTGTGATCTCGTGGCTTTGGAGAAAGCGGGCTTAGTCGAGATCGTCAGGACGTTGCAGCCGGCACGGTTTCGTCTGAGCGCCCGCGGTCGCTTGGCGCTCGCCGACTGATCTGCCCCTGGGATGATCGTGAGACGCGCGGGATCGATCGCCATGAGGGCGCACGCGTCCCTTTGATCCGCATACAGCAAAGCTGCGCTCACAGCAGGCTGTCCAGAACCGCATCGCCGCGGAAAGCTATTCGGCTTTCTCGAAGCGCGGCCATCGCAATCGGCTCGCCATCACCGGAAACGCAGAGCGTTTAGCCGCAAGCGGCTCGGTGTGACCGAAGGCGATGCGTCACGCGGAATGCAAGAATAGCATCCCTCGCGCCGCCCACCAGCCGGATCGCGAAGCGGATCAGGCAGAGCGGCGGATCAAGCG
>CAZABJ010000113.1:0-3130 GCA_964483375.1 uncultured Caulobacterales bacterium | reverse complement strand
ATTTCACAATATCGATGTCGTAGCGCGTGGTCCGGCGCGAGACGTCCGCCCGCGGCTCGGCTTCGATGGTGATGGCTTGGGCGGGGCAAATCGCCTCGCACAGCTTGCAGGCGATGCAGCGCTCCTCGCCATTGGGATAGCGTCGAAGCGCGTGTTCGCCGCGGAAACGCGGCGAAAGCGGCCCCTTTTCAAAGGGGTAATTGATGGTCGGCTTGCGGCGGAAAAAGTACCGCATCGCCAAGAAGAACGCGCCGACAAAGTCCATCAAGAAAGCGCCGCGCACGGCTTGGATGACGTTCATGCCTTGTCGCTCTCCAACTCTCCACGCTCTATAAGCTAAGGCCTAACCGCGTGTTTCAAAGCCCTGGCGCTTGGGGTTTTTGGCTGACCCAAGCGATCTGCCGACGCAAGCCTCAACCGGCGTTTCCATAAGTCACCCACGCCGCCACCAGAGCTACGGCCGCCAGCGATGTCGGCAGGAAGATTTTCCAGCCCAACCGCATCAGCTGGTCGTAGCGATAGCGCGGCACGATCGCCTTCACCATGGCGAACATGAAGAAGAAAAACAGAAGTTTGCCGACGAACCAGAACACCGGCGGGATGATCGTCATATCCGGCGTGAGGTCGAAGCCTGGGAACGGCGCGTGCCATCCCCCGAAGAACAAGATCGTGAGCATCGCGCACATCAGCATGATGTTCAGATACTCGCCGAAAAAGAAGAGCAAGAACGGGGTGGAGGAATACTCCACCTGATATCCCGCGACGAGTTCGGACTCAGCTTCCGGCAGGTCGAACGGCGGTCGGTTGGTCTCAGCCAACGCCGAGATGAAGAATACGATGAACATCGGAAACAACACGAACACCGTCGGCCAGGCGAAGGCGTTCCAATTTCCGATGCCTCCGTCTTGATGCATCACGATGTCGGTTAGGTTCAGCGACCCCACCAACAGCAACACTGTGATGATCACAAAGCCGATCGACACTTCGTAAGACACCATCTGAGCCGCCGACCGCAACGCACCCAAAAACGGATATTTCGAGTTCGACGCCCAGCCGCCGATGATGATCCCGTACACCCCCAACGAGGAAATCGCGAAAATGTAGAGAATTCCGACATTGATATCGGAAATCACCCAGCCCGGGGCCACCGGCACCACGGCCCAGGCGACGAAAGCGAGCGTCACGGTCAACAAGGGCGCCAGCAGGAACAAGGGCCGATCGGCGCCCGCGGGCACGACGATTTCCTTGAAGAAGAACTTCAACGCATCGGCGAAGGTCTGCAACAAACCAAACGCGCCGACCACATTGGGCCCTTTGCGCATCTGCACCGCCGCCCAGATCTTCCGGTCGAGCAAAACGGTCGCGGCCACGGAAAGCGACAAGACGCCCAGGAACAAAATGATTTGGAGCAAGCCCAGCAGCGTGCCGTTCAGCGCGCCATACTGCTCGATGAGACTGGCCATGACCTACTCCGCGGCTTGCACGACGCCGCCTTCGCGCGCGGCGGCGACGGCGGCGGAGGTTTCCGCCAAGGTGGCGCTCGCTCGCGCGATGGGGTTGGTGAAGTAGAAATTGTCGATAGCGTTGCTCAGCGGCGCGTCATCCAACGGCCCCGACCGGCCGATAAGCGAGAGGTCGACCGCGCTCGCGCCGCCAGGGGCGAAATCGAGCGCGCCGAAGGTGGGGTGGGCCTCCACCAAACGCTCGCGCAACGCGTCAAGGCTGTCATAGGGCAAGGTGCGCCCACAGCGCTCCGACAGTGCGCGCAGGATCGCCCAATCCTCCTTCGCCTCGCCTTTCGGGAACACGGCGCGCAGCGCCCGCTGAACCCGCCCCTCGGTGTTCACATAGGTGGCGTTCTTTTCGGAATATGCGGCGCCGGGGAGAATGACGTCGGCCGCATGCGCGCCGCGATCGCCATGGCTGCCCTGATAAACCACGAACGTGTCGCTGAGCGCGGACAGGTCGATTTCGTCGACGCCAAGCAAATAGACCGCATCCATCCGGCCCTCCCGGGCCGCCTCCATCACCCCGGCGACATCCAGCCCGCCGTCTCCCGGCAAAAACCCCAGATCGAGCCCGCCGACCCGTGCGGCTGCGGTGTGAAGCACATTAAAGCCGTTCCACCCGCCAGGCAGGTCCTCGCTCGGCGGGATGACCATGCCGGTGGCGGCGGCGATGTCGGCGGCGAGCTTCAAAATCGCCGCGCCGTCGGGCCGCGCGAGCGCGCCCTGACCGAGGATCAGAAGCGGGCGCTGGGCGTCGCGCAGAACGCCGGCGAAATCATGGGCGCCGGAGGCGATATCGGACAACAGCCGCGCCGCCCCGCCGAGATAGGCGTAGTCATAGGTGAGATCGGCAGGCTCGCCGATCAGCCCCACTTGGGCGTCCCCATGCAGCCAGGCCTTGCGCAGCCGCGCATTGAGGACGGGCGCCTCGACGCGGGGGTTTGTCCCGATGAGCAGGATCGCGTCAGCATCCTCCACCCCATAAAGCGTGGTGTTGAACAACCAACCTTCGCGCGGCCCGCCGCCGAGCTTCGCGCCGTCAGGACGGCAATCGAGATTGCGCACGCCGAGAGACTGCATCAGATCCATCAACGCTTTCATGGATTCCGCGCAGGCGAGATCGCCGGCGATCGCGGCAATGCGTTCGGGGTCCCCGCGCAGGCGGTCCGACACAAGCTCCAGCGCTTCAGACCAGCTGGCGGGCTGCAGCCGCCCCTCGCGACGGATGAAGGGTCGGTCGAGGCGCTGGCGCGCCAGGCCGTCCCAGTGGAACCGGGTTTTGTCGGAAATCCACTCTTCGTTGATTTCCTCATTGACCCTGGGCAACACGCGCAACACCGCCGGCCCGCGCGCGTCCACCCGAATGGACGAGCCCAGCGCATCCATTACGTCCACGGTCTCGGTGGGCTCCAGCTCCCAGGGCCGGGCGTTGAACGCGTAAGGCTTCGACGTCAGCGCGCCGACGGGGCACAGATCGATGACGTTCCCGGACAGCTCCGAGGTCATCGAGGCTTCCAGATAGGTCGTGATCTCCATGTCCTCGCCGCGGCCGATGGCGCCGAGCTCCTCCACGCCCGCCACTTCCGCGGCGAAGCGGACGCAGCGCGTGCATTGGATGCAGC
>CAZABJ010000112.1:0-3152 GCA_964483375.1 uncultured Caulobacterales bacterium | reverse complement strand
CGGTTCAGCTCAACGACATCGTGTGCCGCGGCAGCGTCTGCGTCCAAGAAGCGCGCATAGAAGGCTCGCTCAGGCTCGACGGCGCCAACATCGCTTGGCTGTTCGCCCCGCCATGCAGAGCCGCAAGCAAGGCCAAAGACCGCGTGCCCGGTTGGGCGGACGCGCTTAACGGCGATCGCGCGCGCATCGGCGGCGACGTTTTGTTCGGCGAATCCAATGATGTCGCCAATGATGAGACGCCGGCCTCCGAGCGGAACCAACCAAGACCGACCGTGATCGAAGGCGGCGTGTCCTTCGTGCGGGCGACGGTCGGCGGGGATTTGCGCTGGAGCGGGCTGACCATCGCGCCTCGGAGATCGTCCGAAGTCGCATTCATTCTCGAGCAAACCGACGGCAGCCCCCTCGTCTCGGAAAAAACCGCCGACACGAATTTCCGCGCGATCATCGATCTCGAACGCGCCGCCATCGGCGGCTCGCTGTGGGCGGACAAGCTCACGGCGCTCGGGCCGGACGGGGCTCCGGCCTCAATGAAGACGATGCGCGAACGCAAAAAACGCTCGAAGCGCGACGAAATCGACTTGCATCCGCTGATAAAGCTCAACGCGGCCAGTGCAGGTCTTCTGCGCGACGACCAGGCCAAGTCGGCGACCACGGCAGACAGGGATTCCTTAGCCGGCTGGGGCGACGAGACGCTGGTGCTTGAGATCGACGGGTTCGTCTACGAGCTTCCCTCAGAGCCCAACCCGCTCAAACGACGCCGTGAATGGCTGAAGCGCCAGTTTCCTTTACGGGGCAACCAGCGCCAGGTCGATGACGACCATTACCGCTCCCAGCCTTTTGCGGAAGCCGCAGATTGTCTGGCGCGCATCGGATTGGAAGGCGACAGTCGGGCGATCCAGCTGATGAGCCGCGGGTATCTGCGCAAAGCCGGCAGCGCGGCGGCATGGCTGCCACGAGCCTTTTACGGCGGGGTGCTGGGCTACCTGATCACGCCCTGGCGGCCCGTGATCGCGCTTCTGGTCGTGTTCGTTCTGGGGTGGATCGGGGCTGCTCAAGCGGATCGCTCAGGCATGCTGGAAATCGAGGTGCTCGTTTATCAGGCCGTCGATCAAGGCCCGCTGAACTCTGAGCAAGCGGAGGCCTTTATCCGCTCGGCGGCGCCGTGCGGGGCCGAGGTCGATCCCGGGATTTATGCGCTCGACGTGTTCGTTCCGCTGATCGATTTGCGCTTTGAAAATCGCTGCGACGTGCCTGACGAACCCCTCCATGACGGGCCCTACACGCTCACCGGCGTCCCGTTCATCGACAAGGCGCTGCCGCTTGAGCACGTGACGTTTTGGCGATGGGGCAAAGCTCTTTATGAACTGTTGGGATGGGTGTTCCTTTCGGTCGTGATCGTCACGGTGTCGCGGGCGTTGGGACGGTCCAAGTAAGCGTGAAAGACAAGTGAAAGCAGGCATGAACGTACTCATCGTCGGGGGCGGAGGTCGGGAGCACGCTCTGGCCTGGCGGCTTGCGCAAAGTGACGTTCGCCCTCGGTTGTGGTGCGCGCCAGGCAATCCCGGAACCGCGGCGGTTGCGACCAACATCGCCTGCAAGCCGGACGACGTGACCGGTCTCGTCGCCCTTGCGCGCGACATCGCGGCGGACCTGGTCGTTGTGGGGCCTGAAGCGCCGCTCGCTTTGGGCCTTGCCGACCGCTTGCGCGCCGAAGGCGTCGCCACCTTTGGTCCGGGCGCCGCGGCGGCGCGGCTGGAAGCGTCCAAATCCCACGCCAAGGCCTTTTGCGACCGGCACGGCGTGCCCACCGCCGGCTACGCCGTATTCGACGACGCTGAGGCCGCGGCGGCGCATTTGGCCCAGACGCCTGGTCCTTATGTGCTCAAAGCCGACGGGCTCGCCGCGGGGAAAGGCGTCGTCATCACCGACGATCGCGCTGAGGCGGAGCGCGATTTGCGCGCCATGTTCGGGGGTCGGTTCGGCGCGGCGTCCTCGCGGGTCGTCATCGAGGAATTCATGCGCGGCGAGGAAGCCTCCTTTTTCGTTCTCATCGACGAAACGGGCGCGCAGGCCTGGGCCGCCTGCCAGGACCACAAACGCGCCTTTGACGGTGACGAAGGCCCCAACACCGGCGGCATGGGCGCGTATTCTCCGACGCCCGCGCTCTCCGCAACGGACGCGGAGACGGTGAAGCGCCGCATCGTCGACCCTGTGGCGCGCGGCTTGGCGAGCGAGGGGCTGACCTATCGCGGCGTGCTGTATGTCGGTCTGATGATGACCGCGGACGGCCCGAAAGTGGTGGAATTCAACGTCCGCTTTGGCGATCCCGAATGCCAGGTATTAATGATGCGCGCCGCCGGCGACCCGCTTGAGGCGTTGTCGGCATGCGCCAGGGGTCGTCTCGGCGATGGGCCCCCGCTTGCGTTCGACCCCCAGCCCGCCGTCGGCGTCACGCTCGCAGCCCGCGGTTATCCCGACGCGCCTCAAACCGGCGGTCCTATCGCCGGGCTAGAACGCGCGGCCTCCCATAAGGACGTTGAGATCTTTCACGCGGGCACGGCGCGCGGAGAAGACGGCGTCTTGCGGGCGGCCGGAGGCCGGGTCCTGACGGTTTGCGCGCGCGGAGACGACCTCGCCTTGGCGGTCGGCCGCGCCTATGAGGCGGTCGACCGCATCGATTGGCCTGACGGCTTTCACCGCCGGGACATCGCCGCGCGTGCGCTCGCCCGGACCTAGCGATAGGCCCGGCACACAAGCCCCAAACCGGTGAGGCTCCGGGGGTCCGCCGCGCTTTCAAAATGCGCCCTGAGCCCCACGGCGACTTCTCCGGCGCCGCAGCGCTGCCAGGCGCGCCGATTGTCGGGATAGGCGCATTGCGCGCTTTGCTCGACCGTCATCATTTCGGGCAAGAAGTCCGGCGACCCGATGGGTCGGTACTCCACCTCCAAGCCGTTGACCCGCGTTCCCCGGCTATTGGTGCAGACCCGAAGTCCGGTGATCGCTTGGCCGTTCGGCAGGCTTGAGAGAGTGATCTCCCGACGCGACGGCGCATTCGCACGGGGCTGGCCGCACTGGTTGACCCGCGCGCCATGTCGCGGCGGACAGCGCCCGCTAGCGCTTTGGCGTCGTCTGCGGGCTCTCCAGGGTCCGGT
>CAZABJ010000111.1:0-3154 GCA_964483375.1 uncultured Caulobacterales bacterium | reverse complement strand
GCGCCATCATAACCAACGCGCACCGCCTCATCGCGGACATAGGCGCTCCAACCGGATTTGGGCTGCAGCTGCTCCCAAGCCCCGTCGCGATAGTAAGCCAGCGCGCCGTCGGCGTATCCGTCCCAAGTCGCCCCGGTCTTGCCTGGGGGCAGAATCCAAACCTGACCGTCTGTCGGAGCGCTTGGCTGCAGCGAGACCGTGCGGCTCTCCACGCCGGCTTGAACCAGGGCGTCGAGCCGACGCAGGCCGTCATTGACGGTCACATGTTTTTGCGCCTGGGCCGGCATCAAATAAGGCAGACGCAAATTGGCGGATTGGTCGCTCACCGAAAGTCGGGTCCTAAGCAGCGTTTCGTTACGCCGTCAGGATAGGGGCGCGCGGATGGGCGTCGTACACGGGCTCGTTTATCCAGCGCCCACGCGCATGCGGGCTTGACGTCCGGCGGCAGGCTTCGTTTCGATCCTCCGCACGCAAAACGGAGAACCCGCCCATGCCCGACGCGCCACACGCTTTTGCCGGCGGTTTTCCCCCCGCGGCCTACGAGACGTGGCGCGCCTTAGCGGATGCGGCGGCGGGAGAGCGCGGGTTTGAGTCCGCGCTGGTGCGGCGGACGCTTGAGGGCCTCGTGCGGGGGCCATTGATGACCGGTCAGGACCGCCCCGACCCAGACCCGACGCCGGCCCTGCGATCCGCCCCGGCTCCAGGGGCTTATCCCTGGGATATCCGCGCGCTCGTCGCCCATCCCGACCCGGCGGCCGCGGGCGCTGAAGCGGTAGACGATCTTGAGGGCGGAGCCTCCTCGATTGAGCTCCGCATGGCGCCCAGCGGGACGGACGGGGTGCTGGTTCGCGACGTCGATGACCTCGCGACCGCGCTGTCCGGCGTCTTGCTCGACATAGCGCCGGTCAGCCTTGATGCAGGCGCTTATGGGCGGGAAGCCGCCGGCCTCCTCTGCGCTGTTTGGACGCGAAGAGGGATAGACACGGACGCAGCACAAGGCGCGTTCAATCTCGACCCGCTGGGCGTATGGGCGACGAACGGGGCCGGGTCTGCGCCGCTGAGAGAAGAAATCGCCCGCGCCGCAAACTTCGCCGCCTGGGCGAAGCGGGCGTGGCCCCAGGCGCGGGCGCTGCGGGCGGACGGACGCATCGTGCACGAAGCGGGGGGCTCAAGTGCGAGTGAGCTCGCTTTCGCCGCCGCGGCCGCCGCTGAAAATCTCCGCGCCCTCATGGCTGAGGGCTTGCCCGTGCGCGACGCCGCCTGCCTTCTGCGCGTCGCCTTGAGCGCGGATGCGGACATCCACCAATCCATCGTCAAGCTCCGGGCGTGGCGTCGCATCTGGGCGCGCATCGCTCACGCATTCGAAGCAAGCGACGTCGATACGCCTCTCGACGTCTACGGATCACGCCGCATGCTGTCGCGCGATGATCCGTGGACGAATATGGTTCGTCTGACCTGCGCGGGTTTCGCCGCCGCAGTCGGCGGCGCCGACGCCATCGCTCTGCCCAATTACGCCACAGGCCTCGGGGTCGCGGACGCCTTTGCAAAACGTCAAGCGCGCAACGTTCAGATGCTCGTCATGGCGGAGGCGCATGTCGGGCGCGTGGCGGACCCGGCTTTCGGCGGCTTCCATCATGAGGCGCTGACCGACGCCCTGGCGCGGGAAGCGTGGTCCCGGTTTCAAGACATCGAAACCGCGGGCGGCCTCGCCTCGGCGCTGCAATCGGGCATGGTGCAGGCGCGCGTCGCCGCGGAGCGAGCGGAACTCGTCGCTGCGGTCGCGCATCGGCGGGCGCCTCTGGTTGGGGTGTCGGCGCACGCGCTTTTGGACGGTCGTCCGGCGCGAACCGCCGACTGTGACGTCTCCGCACTGCGCGACGCCGCGCTGGCGCGTGATCCACAGCGCGGGGAAGCCGACGCTCCGCCGCCGGACATGCGCCCTGAAACGCTGATCGCCCGCGCACACGCTGGGGTCGACATCGACCGGCTCTTGCAGACCCCTGATGCGACCGATGCGCCCTCCCCGCCTGACCCGCTCGCGCCGATGCGGCTCTCACAAGCCTTCGAGGCGTTGCGCGAGGCCGCCGGGAACCACGAAACCCGGACCGGCTCCCCGCCCAAAGCGCTGGTCGTGACGCTCGGCGCGCTGAAAGACCATGAGCCGCGGCTTTCTTGGACGCGCGCGCTCTTGGCTGCGGGGGGCGTGGCTTGTGAGACGCATGCGCTGGAAGACGGCCCGCCCGCCTATGGAGATGGTCGCCTCATCATACTCTGCGGGGATGACGCCGCGTACGAAGCCGGCCTTGAAGACGCGCTCACGACGCTTGGCCGAACCGACGCCTCCCTATGGCTCGCGGGGCGCGGCGACCCTGCGGCGCAGCCGCGCATCGACCGGTTCCTGCACGCCGGAGCCGATGCGATAGAGGCGCTGGAAGACGTTCACGCGGCCCTCGGGGTCAGCGCCTAACGTGCGCTTGAGAGAACAAGGACACGCGCGACCATGACCGTCGGCCCGGATTTTTCCTCGCTTAGCTTTGATGACGCCGCCCCCTCCGCCGCGCCCACCGCGCAGGCTGGCGGTGAGGCGTGGGAAACGCCGGAAGGGCTGAGGGTTAAACCGGTCTACGGCCCGCAAGACACAGCTGGCTTGGACTTCGTGGACGGGCTGCCCGGCCTCGCCCCGTTTCATCGCGGACCATACGCCACGATGTATGTCCGGCGCCCTTGGACAATCCGTCAGTATGCGGGATTTTCCACGGCTGAAGAGTCCAACGCGTTTTACCGGCGTAATCTAGCGGCGGGACAAAAGGGCTTGTCGGTCGCGTTCGATCTCGCGACCCACCGCGGCTATGATTCCGACCACCCCCGCGTCGCCGGCGATGTCGGCATGGCCGGGGTCGCCATCGATTCCCTCTATGACATGCGCATCTTGTTCGACCGCATCCCGCTTGATCGGATGAGCGTTTCGATGACCATGAACGGCGCGGTGCTGCCGGTCTTGGCGCTTTTTGTGGCGGCGGCGGAGGAGCAAGGCGTGCCGGCGGCCAAGCTCTCCGGCACCATCCAGAACGACATCCTCAAAGAATTCATGGTGCGGAACACCTACATTTACCCGCCCAAACCTTCAATGCGGATCGTGGCGGACATCTTCGCG
>CAZABJ010000110.1:0-3175 GCA_964483375.1 uncultured Caulobacterales bacterium | reverse complement strand
CAGGGTGAAACTTACCGCCTATGTCCTTACGGCGCAGCGTTCGCTGCGCTTACTTGTTGCGCACCCGCGAAGCGGGTCGAAATTTTTTTTAAGGCGCTGCGCCCGGCATAGTGCGTCGGCCACCATTGTTCCCCACATGTTCTTGGCGCGTAAGAGCGGCGCCAATAACGAGGGAGAGTTGCCGGCATGGGCGAGAGACGTGACCTTGACGCGCTGATAAAAGAACTGTCGCCAGGCGTCCTGACGGTCAGGCAGGACGGGCCGGTTGGCAAATCGGTGATGTGGTCGCGCGAGACGACCGTGCACAGGGATGTCTTGGACGGGCTTCCGGACCATGAGCGGGATAGAAATCGCGCATTGCTGCATGCGTATGGCTTGCTCAATAACGACCCTCCGTCACGCGAAGATCGGCTTCACGAGCACATCGAGGCCGGGCGATGGCTGGCGGTCTCGACGCTCGAAAAGCTCGGGCTGCCGACCTCGCCGGGGCGTTATATCCTACAGGACGGTCGATACATTCCCTACGTTAAGCCGGAGCCGCCCGATACAGACGGGGTCAGGTGCTATGAAACGCTCGCAGAATGGGAAGAGAATCGCGACGCATGGCGGAAAGACGTGGCGTCAGCCGGTGACCAAGATTGGGAAGATATACTGAATTCCCAAGAGGGTGGAAAGGCGAGCGTCGCTTGGATTTGCAAGACACTTCTCGATGCCGCTGGCGAGTACCGCACGGCGCTGATCCGCGTTAAACATTATTTCGATATAGGTCGGCCCGACCTAGAGTTGACATATGACGACCTGATAAAAGCCCACAGTTTCGATTGGGCCTTTCGGCGTTTGGAGTATGCAGTGAACGCTTCGCCGCATGTCTGGCGGGGGCGGAAAGCGCTGGAGAGTGCACAAGCGGGCGGAGAATCGCGCGGCCAAAAGCGGCAAGCTGACTTGGAGCGCGCCATCGCGGATTTCCGCGCGGCTAAGAAGAACAACCCAAAGATTACGCGCACCGGTTGGTCAAGAAATCACGCCCATGACTATGGCTATGAGCCAAACAGCCTGAGGCAAAAGCTCCCGCGCGCCTGACGCCGCCAAGAAACATGCAACGTGCCGGCCACGCGTCACGCATTCGCCGTTAGGTCCTCACGCGTCCACCAATAGCACAAGGATGCGCTGGGACATGACTGCTGCAATCGGAACGGCCGGAGCGCCTTGGCGTGACCGGCTGTTTGTGTCGCCCGCTGAGGCGGCGCGCATTTCAAGCCTTGGGCGCTCAACGCTCTATCTCGCGCTGCGTTCGGGCGATTTGCCGAGCGTTAAATGCGGCCGCAGGCGGCTGATACGGGTTGAGGACCTCGAGGATTTCCTGGCCAATCGCGGAGGCCAGGCATGAGCGCACGCACCATAACCTTGGCGCTGGGCGGGAAATGGCGGGGGAGCCAAGGCGTGGCGTCTTGCCCCGTTCCCGAGCACGGCCGCGGGCGCGGCGACCGCAATCCAAGCCTTTCGATAGCCGATGGCGAAGACGGCGCGTTACTGGTCAAGTGCCATGCCGGATGTGACCCGGTCGCGGTCCTCGACGCGCTGAGGGCGCGTGGCCTTCTGCGCGATGCAACAGAGTATCGCCGCCGCCGAAACGCGCCGCGCCGACCGCGAAAGAGCTTCAATCGCCCGTCCGTCGCGACGCCGTCCTTTTTGGCCGGTTCGGGGCGCGACCCGTCCGCTTGCGGCTACGACTTCTATTGCGACTGGGAGCGGGCCGCGCCGCCGGCGGACACGCCGGTCGCCTCATATCTGCTGAGATATCGGAGGGTCGCCGCCCCGTTGGAGGATGTGCGCTATCTCCATGATGCGCCCTATAGCGCGGACGGGCGCGTGAAGCGGCCCGGCATGTTGGCGCTGGTGCGCGACCCGAGCGGCCAGCCGATTGGCATGCAAGTCACAGCATTGCGACCTGACGGAATGGGCAAAGCCGGCGTGACGCCGCCGCGCTTCAATTTCGGGCGCACCGCCGGTGGGGCGGTTCGCCTGCGGCCGACGGAAGTGGGGGACCTTACAGGCGCGCTCGCCGTGGCCGAGGGTGTGGAGTCGGCGCTCGGTTTCACGCTGCTGTCCGGCTATCCGTGCTGGGCGACCTTAGGCGCCTCAAATCTCGCCAATTTTTGTCCGCCGCCTTGCGTCGACGAACTGGTGGTCGCCGCAGATGCGGACAATGCCGGGTGCGACGCTGCGGAGCGTCTGATGCGGAACCATGAGCGCCAGATTTTCGTCGAAATCCGCAAGCCGGAGATTGACGGCGAGGACTGGGCTGATGTCGCAGCGCGCCGCCCCTGATCGTCCGAGCGTCAATGGCCTTGGAACCGTCGTGCGGCCTTGCCGGCGTCTGGGCCGGTTCGGCATCCGAAGCATCAGTGAGCTTCATCTGCAGCGGGCGAACACGTGGCTGGTCAAGGGCGTGTTGCCTTCGTCTGGCTGGGGGTTGGTCTACGGAAAGTCCGGGGCGGGAAAGTCGTTCGTCGCGCTCGATCTTGCGGCGCATGTGGCCTTGGGCGCGGACTGGAACGGGCGTCGGGTGAAGAGGGCGGGTGTCGTTTACGCCGGGCTTGAAGGCGGCGCGGATGTCGAAAACCGTTTGTTGGCGCTCCGTGACTCCTTGGACGGACTCAATGACGCATCGCTCGGTCTAACGACACTGCCCCTCGATCTTCTTGATCGGGAGGATAAGGAGGCCTTGGTCGAGGAAATCTCGGCGTCATCGCAAGGCGGTGACGTTCCTATCCGTCTGGTGATCATTGACACCCTGGCCCGCGCAGCCGGCGGCGCTGACGAAAATAGCGCTGCAGAAATGACCCAGCTGGTGAACGCCGCTGAGGAGATCGGACGGGAACTGAGTGCGTTCGTTCTTATCGTTCATCACGCGCCCTGGGAGGCGAAGCGCCCCCGCGGCTCCTCGGCGTTATACGGGGCGGCCGATGTCATTCTCGCCGTAGAAAAGGACGGCGAGGAGCGCAGCCTGCGCGTCGAAAAACAAAAGGCCGGTCGTGAGGGCGAGCAGTGGCGGTTCGAGTTAACGCCGGTTGCGCTGGGTGAGGATGAAGACGGAGATCCGATAACAAGCTGCGTGCTGAGGTGGCGACAAGGCGTGACGACGCAGCGACAGTCGCGGCTGTCGCATGGCGCA
>CAZABJ010000109.1:0-3535 GCA_964483375.1 uncultured Caulobacterales bacterium | reverse complement strand
GGGCGCAATTCATAATCGTGTGGCAGCGATAGAGCTTGAAGGGATCTTCCAGCGCGTCGAGACGTTCGCCTGTTGACTCATCGCGGCTGTCGGCGATCCAGCGATAAGCCTGGAGCAGCGCCGCAGGGCCCAGATATTTGTCGCCGTTCCACCAATAGCTCGGGCATGACGTGGTGCAGCAGGCGCAGAGGATGCACTCGTACAGGCCGTCCAATTGCTGACGGTCCTCCTCGGACTGCTCACGCTCCTTCTCAGGCTCCGGCGTTTTGGCCTGCAGGTATGGCTCGATATACGAGTGCTGGGCGTAGAAATTGGTGAGATCCGGCACCAGGTCCTTCACCACGGGCTGATGCGGCAGGGGCGCGATGGTGATCGCCCCGGAGAACTCGTCCCACCCCTTCGTGCAAGCGATGGTGTTCCGGCCGCCGATATTCATCGAGCAGGACCCGCACACCCCTTCCCGGCAGGACCGCCGGAAGGTCAGCGTCGAGTCGATTTCGTTTTTGATATAAATCAGCGCGTCGAGCACCATCGGCCCGACTTTGTCGACATCGACTTCATAGGTGTCCCAGCGCGGATTGCCGCCGGCTTCGGGATCGTACCGGTAGATTTTGAAGGTGCGCGTCCGCTTGGCGCCGTCCGGCTTCGGCCAGCGCTTGCCGGCCTTGATTTTTGAGTTTTGCGGCAGCGTCAGTTCGACCACGGCGATCCCTCTCTCATCCGGCGTCAATTCGGGCGAGGCGCAACGAAGCCTCGCCTTACAACCTAACGGAAAGCGACGCGAAGGAAAGGCGCAGGCGGGCTAAGAGTTCAATCGCAATAGCCGGTGGACCGCATTACGTCGTAATTCGCCTGCCTCTGCGCGAGTTGATCCTCCAACCGATCAACCTCTGCGAGCCGTTCGGTCATCGAATCGTCATCCCCGCTCGTCGTCAGCAGCTCGGTCGTCCGCATCTCTGCAATCCACTCGCGATGCCCTGCGAGCTCCGCCTCCAAAGCAGCGATCTCGTCGGTCATGCCCGTGCATGCGCCGCAGGCTTGGGGACGCTCGACTTCCTCGCACCACTGCGTCCACGGGGCGAGCGCCTCGGCGTTTTGCGCCTCGCACACGGCGCGTTGCTGCCTCAGCACCGGCCCCACGTCGCGTTCGAACATGGCGTCGATCGCTTCGCTGCATTGGGCCTCGATGTCGCTCTCCAATGACGCGCACGCCAGGCGGCCTTGAATCGCCGGATTGCAGCCGGCCCGAAACGCTTCAGGCAATTGCTCGCATGCTTGACCGCCTTGTTGCGCGATGCAGCGCTGCATCTGCTGCGTCACGCATTCGCCCGTCATCGCGCCAACTTGCGTGCTGGCGCTTTGCCGGATCTCGCGCACGGCCTCGTCGCAATCGAACGGCGCGGGCGGCGGCGTCATCTCATTGCAGGTGCAGGTGCCGCCGGCGATGTCGGCTGGGCTCATAAGCAGCGCCCCAACGTCGATCTCGTCTTGAGCGGACGCGGAATGGACAAACGCGATCGAGGCGATTGCGACGACGATTTGGTGGAGCTTCATGGCGGGCGGTCTCATGCGGAAGGGGCGTTGGGTCATGATTTGCGGTCGTTCAGGCGGGGCGGCTCGGCACTGACGCGATTTCGTCTTCGCAGTCCGTCGTGCCGCCCAGAGCCAGAGTGCCCGCAAGGAAGAAATCCAGGTGGCGACCGCGTCGTGCGACGGTGAAGCAGGATGGGTTCAACACGTCGGGCGCGGCGTCGTATGCGTAGCAGACTTGGTCTCCCTGCACCCACCATGAACCGACGGTCGACCCCCCGTCGCCTTGAAACAAGTCGTACAGCCGTCCGTCGGCGGTGGTTCGCTCCCACCAGGGCGACCCGTCGGGGTAGCAGCCCATCAAGGTGCGGTCGGCGAAATAGACCCGCAGCTCTTCCCCGTCGAGGCGTTTGATTTCTTCGCCCGACTGGGCGTTCGCAGCGGCGGTCCACGCCAAAGGCAGACAAAGCGCGAAGGCGCGGAAAACGGACATGACTGACATGGGTGGGCGCGTCTCCGTCAGCTGTGCGGCCGTGCGGGCATCGGAGCCCCACGACGTGCGCGTCCGACATGTCGCACACGGTCGGACGCCGTGCGAGGATTGAACTCAGCCCATGGACTGCGACGCAAATGTCACGACATTGTGGCACGCGGCCAGCCGGATGCAGCGCCGGGCCGCCGATGCGGCGACCCGGCGAAAGTCCGCCTGAACGGCGCGTCTAGTAGACGCGCGCTTTGGGCTCGATATACGCGATATCGTTGGTCATCGTGTAGGTGTGCACCGGACGATAGTCGATGCGCATCTCGCCGGTCTCGCTGACCCAGGCCAGCGTATGCTTCATCCAGCTCTCATCGTCGCGATCGGCGTAGTCTTCCCGCGCATGCGCGCCGCGGCTCTCCTCGCGATTGATCGCGGAGTTCACCGTGGTTGCGGCGTTCGCCAGGAGATTGTCGAACTCCAGCGTCTCAATGAGGTCGGTGTTCCAAACAAGGCCCCGATCGGAGACGCGAATGTCGCCCACGCCCTGATAGACCTCGTTGATGCGGCGAACGCCCTCTTCCATGACCTCGCCGGTGCGGAAGACCGCGCAGTTCTCCTGCATGGCGCGCTGCATGGCGTCGCGGAGCCGCGAGGTGGGGGTTGATCCCTCTGCATTGCGGAAGCGGTCGAGCCTGGCGAGCGCCCCGTCGCCGGCGTCGGCGGGCAAGTCCGGCTGAGAGGCGCCGGCTTCGGTCGCCGCGCCCGCGCGAAGGCCGGCTGCGCGGCCGAAAACCACCAAGTCGATAAGCGAGTTGGACCCCAGCCGGTTCGCGCCATGCACCGAGACGCAGGCGGCTTCGCCGACGGCCATCAAGCCCGGCACGACGTGATCGGGGTCATCGCCTTCCTTGGTCAGGACCTCGCCGTGATAGTTCGTCGGGATGCCGCCCATGTTGTAGTGCACCGTCGGCAGCACCGGGATCGGCTCTTTGGTGACGTCCACGCCGGCGAAAATCCGCGCGCTCTCGGAAATGCCCGGCAGACGCGCGTGCAGGACGGCGGGATCGAGATGGTTCAAATGCAGGTGAATGTGGTCGCCGCCTTTGCCGACGCCGCGGCCTTCGCGAATTTCGATCGTCATCGAGCGGGAGACCACGTCGCGCGACGCCAAATCCTTGGCTGAGGGCGCATAGCGCTCCATGAACCGCTCGCCTTCGGCGTTGGGCAGATACCCGCCTTCGCCTCGGGCGCCCTCGGTGATGAGGCACCCCGCGCCATAAATGCCGGTGGGGTGGAACTGCACGAACTCCATGTCCTGGAGCGGCAGGCCGGCGCGGGCGACCATGGCGTTGCCGTCGCCGGTGCAGGTGTGGGCGGCGGTGCAGGAGAAGTAGGCGCGGCCATAACCGCCCGTGGCGAGCACGGTCTTTTGCGCGCGGAAGCGGTGAAGCGTGCCGTCGTCGAGCTTCAGCGCGGTCACGCCGCGACACGCGCCCTCATCGTCCATGATGAGGTCAAGGGCGA
>CAZABJ010000108.1:0-3719 GCA_964483375.1 uncultured Caulobacterales bacterium | reverse complement strand
GGCGCCCGCGGCGGGTTTGGCCGGGACTCTGGCGCTGGGCGGCTTGCCTTACTCTCCAGCGTCTTCGATGGCGTGGATGTCGTCGTCGCTGAAGCCGAAGTGGTGACCGATTTCGTGGACGAGGACGTGGCTGATGAGCTCGCCCAGCGAGACGCCGCCGTGTTCGCACCATTCATCCAAGATCGGCCGCCGATACAGAAACACCATGTCCGGCTCGCCGGTGCTGTCCCAATTGCTCTTCTGGGTCAGGTCGACGCCCTGATAGAGGCCGGTGAGTTCGAAGGGATCCTCGATTTCCATGTCGCGCAGCAGGTCTTGGGGCGCGAAATCCTCGACCCGGATCAGAACCTCGCCGCACGCCGCGCGAATGGGTTCGGGCAAGGCGGCGAAGGCTGCGCGCGCCAAGCGGAGGAAATCGTCCAAGCTGGGCGCGGCGGCCGCAGACCAATCCATAGGCTTTTTCCTCCGGGCGTATCGGGCGACCGCCAAACCATATAAGAGGACCGCTGACCAGCGACCTCCGTCGCGCAGCCGTAACGAGGCGACGCCGATGCCCCGCGCTCTTCTCTCCGTCCTGTTCGCCGCCCTCGCAAGCGTCGCCTACGCCGCCGCAGCCGCCGCACAGTCGCCCTATGTCGTGGTCCGAGATCGCTTCGATCTGACCGGAGGGCCTGACGCACCGGTGCGCATGCGCGTTGAGACCACCTTGCGCGGCCATGAAGCCGAGCGTTTCCGCCAGGCTTTGGGTCAATTGGGCTTGGACGGGGTGAGCGCGCAGTATGAGGCGTTCTATCGCCGCGCCTTTGAAGGCGCTTCGCTGATCGCGCCGCTTTCCGTGGCCGAGATCGGCGGAGAAGTGGTCGTCACCGAAGCGGTGAGCCTGCCGGCTCCCTATGAGGTGGATGCCGACCGCGGCGTCTATGCGTTCGACTTTTTCGCCTACGCCATTCGCGACATCGCGCGCGCCGCGGACGGCTCGGGCGCACTTGCAGTCGCCAATCCTTTTCATAGCCGCCACGAAACAGTCGTGCTGCTGCCTGCTCAGGACGGGCAATGGGCGATCCCGCCCGAAACGCTCAACGTGTCCAACGCCGGATTTGATTTCGCGTTTGAAGCCCGGCCGGGGCCGGAAGGGCTCTATTTGATGGCCTTTGAGCTGCGGGCCACCGCGTCGAGCGTGCCCGCCCAAGACGCCGCAGAGGTGGTGGCCGACCAAAACGCCATGCTCGAACTCGCCGCTTGGGGCTTTGAGATCGACGCGCCGTCCGGGGACTAGCGCCCGACCGTCAGGCGCTTTCCTGCGGCTTGGCCCGGTCGAGCGCATAGACTCGGCTGTCCTCCGCCGCGGATGGCCGCGCGGCGAAAGCGATGCGCTCAGGGCTCCAGGTGAGTTCGGCCAGGCGCACATAGGCTTCGTGGCGGGCTTCGATTTCGTTGGGGCCGAAACGCTCCATGGAGGTGAAGGGAAGGTCCAGCTCGCCGAGAATGCGGATGGCTTCCTCTGCGTAAAAGTCCGGATGGAAGGTTTTCGACAACCGGGTCAGTTCGCGATACGCCGCCCGCCGCGTGGCGAAATCCGCATCATCCAACGCCTCGTTGTCGCGACGTCGAATAAGCAAAAGCGCGCCGAGCTTGTTCCGGCGCTTGGCGTAGCCGGCTTCGCTTTCGAACATGCCCTTTTCGGAGCCCTCATTGGGCAAGACGTGCTCGATGGTGAAGCCGCGCGCAGCCGGTGAGCGCACCTCGTAGCGGGAATAAGCGCCTTGGTCGCCGAAGGCTTCGTCCAAACACGCGCTCATGCGCGCCAAGAGCGTATGGATGATATTGCGCGCCCGGGCGCCGGCGTTGCGCGGCAAGCCGATGTCCATGTTTGAGCGGAACGTGATCGGGAGCGCCTCGATTTCTTCGGTGAGCGCGGCGACCACTTTGTCGACCGACCGATGGCGCGCTGCGGCGATGGCGCGCTCCAGCACCACGCGGTTTTTCCCATAAGCGGTGGACAGCCCGGGCTGCCACGCCAAACGGACTGCGAAAATCTCCGCGAACGTCGCCGCAGCCCGCATTTTGGCGAGGTTGTCCTCGTTCGGCCCCGTCGCATCCACCCCGGCCATGACCAGCGCGCGGGCCAACGGCATCCAACCGATGCGCAGGTTCGATAGGAAAAACAGGCTATCAAGGCCGCGTTGCGGAAACTCCTCCGCCGCCCGAGCCCGCGTATAGGCGTCAGCCATCACGGCGAACTCGTCATGCATGAAGCGATAGCATGAGGTTCCGTCGCCCAACCGCATTCGCGCCGCATTGGCTTTAATCCAGGCGAACAAGTCTTGTTCGATGCGATTGAGGTCCCCGGGACGGTTCGGCGGGGTGGGCAGATCGGCGTGGCGCGCCTGGAGCCAGTGGTGGATGAAGGTCACGTCGCCGCCGGGGCCGAAGCGCTGCAATTCACGCATGGCGCTCGTCCAACGCTCAAGCGCATGCTCGCGCAGATCCAGGTCGTCGATTTGGGCTTGCAGGAAGTTCTTGAGCAGCTGAGCGGCGCCCAGCTGCTGGCCGCGGTCGTTGGTGGTTTCGAAAATGATGTAGGCGTCGGCCTCTTTCTCCGCCTCGATTTTGGCGACCATCACATTGTCGAGCACCCACTCGGTGAACTGTTTCAACCGGGCGGGCACGCGCAATTCGTCGGGAAACGTTTCAGCGATGGTGGCGTAGCGATCCAACAGGTTGCGCGCGGTGTCGGTGTTCAGCGCCAAGCGTTCGGCCTTGGCGGGGTCTTCATAGAGCCCCTTCATCACGGCCTGGCGCTCCTCCACGTCGATGGGGAAGGCCTCCCGGCCGTTGGCGCTGTGCAGGACGAGCTGTGAGATCATTTGAGCACGGCGTTTGTCGACCGCGTCCAACGCATGCATCAGCCAAGTGAGCAGCAGCAACAGCGTCGTCAAACGCTGCTGACCGTCGATGATGTGGTGATAGCCGAAGCGGTTATGGGTGACGACGGCGCCGAGATAGTACTCGCCTGACACTTCTGAGTCGCGCCGCCGCTCGAAGGCGGAGGCGAGGTCGCGCACCAAGGTCGCGACATGCTCATGTTGCCAGGTATAGCCCCGCTGGAAATCGCCGACCGTGTAATCGTCCTTGAACAGTTGGCGGACGGTCCGCATTTGGCCCGAGATTCCGGCCACGCCCCGCTCCTATGTTTATTGCTTGCGTCCACCCCCGTGGAGCGAAACTCTAGGCGGCCCTCGCGCGATTGCCGAGTCCGCGCTGGCGCCGAGCGTCGCCTCTGCGCGCCTGGCGCCACAGTCCGGAGACCCAGCGGTCATGACCCCCGCCCCCCGTATCCCGCGCGCGTCCGCCGCGGCCGTCGCCCGGGGCGCCGCACGGACGATGGCGGCTCACGGCGCAATCTGTATGCAGGAATTCTCTTTGGCGGACGGGCGTCGAGCGGATCTGTTCGGGCTCGATGCGAAAGGCGCGGTCGTGATTATCGAGGTCAAATCCGCGCCGGACGACTTTCTGAGCGACGAGAAATGGCCCGATTATCAGGCCTGGTGCGACCGGTTTTTCTTCGCGGTGGGACCTCGTTTTCCCACAGAAATATTACCCGCCGACACCGGTCTCATCATCGCCGACGCCTTTGACGGGGCGATTGTCCGCCCCTCTCCGGAGCGCCGCCTCCCGCCCGCGCGGCGCAAAGCCGTCACCTTGCGCTTCGCCCGGGC
>CAZABJ010000107.1:0-3755 GCA_964483375.1 uncultured Caulobacterales bacterium | reverse complement strand
CGTGGCGACAATCATCACGCCGACGGCGACCAAGACCGCCGCCCACCAAGGATTGACCTTGGCGTTGGGTCCTATGGGGCCGTAGGGCCCCTCCCGGCTCGGTCCGGGCTGGGGGGCCTCGACCGCTTGGGCGGCAAGGGTCTCATCGGTCATGCAATCCCGCTCCCCTGGATGGACCCCCAAACGCTCTGTCATGCGCGGGCGCCCATCAACGGCTAAAAAAGCAGTGCGACGCCCAGATGAGCAAGCATCGCATGGCTGTGAAAGCCCTAAGCAAGGGCGGGGCCGCCAGGACGACGGGTCATCGCGCGTCGCTGGGACCTGCGATGGCGCGCGCTGCGGCGCCCATCGCCATGCCGCGAAAAACCGACTGCGCCACCGCCGTCACGGCGATGCCGACCAGAAGCCAAATGACGATGGTCCGATCGCTCAGCGCATCAAAAATCGCGGTGAAATACGCGGCCATGGCCTCGTTTTCCCGGCCGGGTTCGGCGGACGCCATTTCCAACATGGCCGGAGTGACGGCCTGATTGAAGGGACCCTGAGAAACCGTGCTGGCGACCAGGGCGATGACGAAATAAATCGCAAAGCCGATCAGCATCGCCAGAAAGAGACCGCCAGCGGCCCCTTTGGACGCAGACCAAGCCTCGCCGAACCCAAGACCGCCATGCCGCAGCGCCGCCGCTCCCGCCGGCGCGAGCCTCAGGCTTAAAATGATCCAGAACACCAGCACGGCGATACCCGCCAAAACACCGACCAAAGTGCCTCCCACGGGCCCAATGAACGACCCAAGCAGGATGGCCGCGGCGATAAAGCCGACCCAAATCACCACATGCATCAAGAACAGAATCAGCCGGATCAGAGCGATCCGCAGCTCGAATCCGCCGAGCCGAATGGGAAATTGCTGGGGCCCATCGGACAGTGCGTAGCGCAGGAACGCCGCGTCAATCACCGCAACGCCGAGCCACCACCCCAAAAACCCAATGAGCACGGCGGGCGCGAGGTCGAATAAAAAGCTCAACGCCACTTCAGCGGACTCCGCATCCGACATGGCGTCCAACTCGCCCATACCGGCGAAAAACGCGCGCATGGGTTCGATGAGGTAGAAATAGGGAAGGATCCCAATCGCGAACAACATGACCGCACCGAACGCGATCGCGACGATCAAGCCCGGGGTTCCGGCGCGTTTGTTTCGGAAAACGTAAAACGCGCCGTCTACGGCGTCATATTTCGCCTCTGCCATCAGCTTCCCTCGCTACTTATCGGACCCCGACTGGGACCACGTCCGTTTCCCAGACGCAGTCCCCCAACCGCCCGATATCCTTGCTTCAGCTCTCTGATGAAGCGCCGCGCTTGGTCGGCCCCAAGCCACGATAGACCTCCGCGCCCACGCCGAACACGCCGGAATAAACCCAGGTGGTGAACGCAGCGGCGACAATCGCGCCGATGATGAGGAACGGCCCGTACTGGATGTTCTGGGCTGCTGCGATCACATCTTCTATCTGCGCGTCGGCGCCGCCCACCGCTGCGGCCAGCCCTGCGCCCACGAGCACGATGACCCCCACTGCGAACACGACGTAGACCAGCATGAGCACGATGAACATCAGCAGGTAAGCGCCGAAAATTGACCAAAAGCGCCCTTTGGTCATCGACCAGGCTTCGAAGATCACGAACCGGTTTTCCGCCACGCTCGCTGCAGTGGCGGGTGAGAACCGGCAACCCATCCAGAACATCGTTCCATAAATCGCAATGACCAGGCCCAGCGTCGACAAAGCGCCGACCAGCGCGACGGCCGATTGGTCGGCCCCCGCGGCGTCCGCCCCGAAGCTGATTGCGATCATGACGATCCCGCCGACGATGGCGACGGCCAAAGTCGCCAAAGCGATGAGAATGTAAACGACGAGCGTGACCAAAAAGGCCCGCACTTCATCCATCCCGAGTTTAAGTCCCAGGAACCAACCGCGCGATTTGTCGAAAAGGTTCGAGCGGAGCAGAGCGCCCATCATCACCGCGGTGAGGACGTAGGATCCGACGATCACCAGGCCCAGACGGGAAAACAGAGCGACATAGGCCTGCAGAAATTCCGGGCTGATCTCAGCGGAGCCATAGCGGCTGGAATATCCGCCATAAGCGCCGCTTTCGATGACGGCGCCGACGAAATTGGCGTAAGCGCCGACCACGGCGGGGCCGACGCCGATGAAAAACGCCGCCCACATGAGCGTCACGCCCAAGAACGTAAGCGGATCCCGCCCCACGATGCCGAACCCGCGGAACGCCGCCCGCGTAGCGGAAAACTGCTCAGTCATGTCGTCCCCCTCTGCCGCGCGATTGCGGCGAGCTTAACGTACGCTTGGCCAATGCGCAGCATCGGCTTTCCCTATACTGGCATAACCCGCGACAATGACGCCGGCATGACAAGAACGCGGCCGCATCGTGCGCGCCGACTTCCTTCCGGGGCTGTGTCAGCTTAACCATAGGGCATGACGACTGACCCAATCCACATCATCGGCGGAGGGCTTGCGGGCTGTGAAGCGGCTTGGCAAATCGCCCGCGCCGGCGGCCGCGCCGTTCTGCATGAAATGCGGCCCGGCCGCGCAACCGCCGCACACCACACCGACAGCCTGGCCGAATTGGTTTGCTCGAACTCGTTTCGGTCCGACGACGCGGAAACCAACGCCGTGGGCCTCCTCCATGAGGAGATGCGGCGGGCCGGTTCGCTCATTATGGCGTGCGCGGACGCGCACCAAGTGCCCGCCGGCGGGGCCTTGGCGGTCGACCGCGACGGCTTCGCCAGCGCGGTGACCGCCGCGGTCGAAACGGAACCTTTGATCGAAATCGTGCGAGAAGAAGTGGCCGGCGCTCCCCCGGCGGACTGGACCAGCGTCATCATCGCCACGGGCCCTTTGACCAGCGATGCGCTCGCCGCGGCGATCTCGGCGACGACCGGCGAGGGCGAGCTCGCCTTTTTCGACGCCATCGCCCCCATTGTGCACCGCGACAGCGTGGACATGACCAAGGCGTGGTTCCAGTCGCGCTATGACAAAGGCGAAAGCGAGGCCGACAAAGCCGCCTATCTCAATTGCCCCATGGACAAGGCCCAGTATGAAGCGTTTTTGGACGCGCTGCTGGCCGCGCCGAAAACCGAGTTCAAGGAATGGGAGCGCGACACGCCCTATTTCGAAGGGTGCTTGCCGATCGAAGTGATGGCGGAGCGCGGCCGGGAAACCCTCCGACACGGGCCGATGAAGCCGGTCGGACTGACGAACCCGCACGCCCCCGACGTCAAAGCGCACGCCATCGTTCAGCTCCGCCAGGACAACGCGCTTGGCACGTTGTTCAACATGGTCGGCTTTCAGACGAAGCTGAAATACGGGGCGCAGACCGAGGTGCTGCGCATGATCCCAGGCCTGGAACGCGCTGAATTCGCGCGTTTGGGCGGGGTGCATCGCAACACTTTCATCAACTCGCCGAAGCTGTTGGATCCTGTGCTGCGCCTCAAATCCGAGCCGCGCCTGCGCTTCGCGGGGCAGATCACGGGCTGCGAAGGCTATGTGGAAAGCGCCTCGATCGGGCTGTTGGCGGGCCGCTTCGCGGCTGCGGAACGGCTTGGTCTCACCCCGCACGCCCCACCTGTGACAACCGCGATGGGCGCGCTTTTGGGGCATATCAAGGGGGGACATTTGTCCGATGGCGGAGCGTTTCAGCCGATGACCGTGAGATTCGGCATGTTTCCGCCGGTCGCGGCCCCGACACGG
>CAZABJ010000106.1:0-3784 GCA_964483375.1 uncultured Caulobacterales bacterium | reverse complement strand
ATCAGCATGGCGAGGTTTTCGTTACCGACGATGGCGCGGAGACGGACCTTGACCTGGGCCACTATGAGCGCTTCACCGGCGTGCCGGCCGCCAAGAGCGACAACATCACCACGGGCCGGATCTACCAGACCATTCTGGAAAAGGAGCGACGGGGGGATTATCTGGGCGACACCGTTCAGGTCATTCCGCACGTGACCGACGAAATCAAAAGCTTCGTTCTGGCCGACGCCGGAGAGGTCGAGTTCGTCCTGTGCGAAATCGGCGGCACGGTGGGGGACATCGAGGGGCTTCCGTTTTTCGAGGCCATCCGGCAGCTCGGCCAGGAACTCGGCGATCGGCGCGCGCTGTTCGTGCATGTGACGCTGCTGCCGTTCATCAAGGCGGCGGGCGAAATGAAGACCAAGCCCACGCAGCATTCCGTCAAAGAACTCCGCTCAATCGGGATTCAGCCCGACATCCTCTTGTGTCGCTGCGAAACCGCCATCCCGCCGGATGACCGCAAGAAGATCGCTTTGTTCTGCAACGTTCGTCCCGAGGCCGTGATCGAAGGTCGCGACGCGGCGAGCATCTATGAGGTGCCGCTCGCCTATCACCGCGAAGGCTTCGACGCTCAGGTGCTGAGTCATTTCGGGCTGGACGGCGCGCCGAAACCGGATTTGCGACGCTGGGAGCAGGTCTGCCAACGCCTGAATGCGCCGGACGGCGAGGTCACCGTCGCAATCGTTGCGAAATACGCCCAGCTCGTGGACGCCTACAAATCCTTGATCGAAGCGCTGCACCACGGCGGGATCGCAAACGGGGTTCGGGTCAACATCGAATGGGTCGACGCAGAAGCGCTCGGCCGCGGCGATGAAAGCGCGAAGCTCGAAAGCGCCGACGCGGTGCTCGTGCCGGGCGGGTTCGGTCCCCGCGGCTCGGAAGGGAAAATCGCCGCCGCCCAATTTGCGCGCGAGCGCCGGGTGCCGTTTTTCGGCATTTGTTTCGGCATGCAGATGGCGGTCATCGAGGCGGCGCGTAATCAATCCAGGCTCAAGGGGGCGAATTCAACCGAGTTCGCCGCGGACGCCGGGGCGGTTCGACACCCCGTCGTGGGGCTGCTCACCGAGTGGAGCAAAGGAAACAAACGCGAGGTCCGGTCTGCGGAAGACGATTTGGGCGGGACCATGCGTTTGGGCGCCTATCCCGCCGTTCTCCATCGGGGCTCGAAAGTGGCCGAAATTTATGGCGCCTTGCGAATAGAGGAGCGCCATCGGCATCGCTATGAAGTCAATGTGGGCTACCGGGACGTTCTTGAAGGCGTCGGTTTGATGTTTTCAGGGCTTTCCCCCGACAGCGTCCTTCCCGAAATCGTCGAGCGCCCGGACCATCCCTGGTTCATCGGCGTGCAGTTCCACCCGGAACTGAAGTCTCGGCCGTTCGAACCGCATCCGCTGTTCGCAAGCTTCATCGCCGCGGCCGTCGAGCACAGCCGGTTGGTGTAACGCATCCAAATCGACGCGCTCAGGCATCATGGGGGTAGCGTGAATGCTGAGAGCGCCCTGTCCAGGGCTTGAATGGTGAGGAGATCGCCGCGATGACACCAAGGTTCGCCGCCGCTGCGGCGTTGGCAGCCCTTATGACCGCGCCCGCCGTGGCCGATCGCCCCGTCGCGTTGGACGACGGCGCGATTGACGCCATTGACGCACGGGGCCGGTTTGACGTCCGTGTGCTGCCGGGCGACACGCTTGAGGTCCGGCTTGTCGGCGATGAAGCTGACTATGACGAGGTGATCGTGGACGTGCGCCGCGGCGAATTGCGGATTCGCCAGCGGGCGCGCGGCATTCTCCGCAGCCGCAGCGCGCTCGACGTCACCGTGGAAATCAGCGCTCCCGCCCTGGAGAGGCTCGAATTCGGGGAGGGCGTCGACGCCGTCGCGAACGGCTTGACGTTCGGGGACGTTCGCCTCGAGGTGTCGACCGGGGCGGATGCGCGGGTTTCGGGGACATGCGAGGCCGCACGGATCGACGTGTCCACCGGCGCCTCGCTCAACGCCCGGGAGCTCACCTGCCAAAGCGTCGATATCGGCGCCAGCACGGGGGCGGACGCTGACGTCTACGCCGAACAGCGTATCGACGCATCC
This sequence comes from uncultured Caulobacterales bacterium, assembly GCA_964483375.1. GTDB lineage: Bacteria > Pseudomonadota > Alphaproteobacteria > Caulobacterales > Maricaulaceae > JAUIEH01. Next base: position 1,665 of record CAZABJ010000106.1, on the reverse strand, counting down.
GCTTCAACCGGAGCCGATATCGACGTATACGGCCCAGCGCCCCAAACGGAGTTCTCATCGTCGTTGGGCGGCTCGGTCGGACGGCGCTAAATCTGCATCGTTGCGGACCCGCGACTTGCCTGATGCGCTCGGCTTGCGTAAACACGCGGGCTCGATCCATGGGCGGACGGCCGCCCCCAAAAGATGACGGAGTGGACGAATGGCCGTCCCGAAGAGAAAGACCACGCGGTCAAAGCGCGGCATGCGTCGCGCGCATGATGCGCTTGACGCCCCGACGATCCGCGAAGACGAGGACGGTGAGCTGCACCGCCCCCATCACATCAATCTGAAAACCGGCGTCTATCGCGGCCGGCAGGTGATTGAGCCGAAAGACTGACGCGGTGCTGCGCGCGCCTCGGTAGGGCGCGCGCCGCCGAGCGTTAGGCCGCGAACTGTGCGCCCTGCGGGCGTGCGATCCGCTCGAAATCCTCGAAACGGGATTGTGTGCGGTACATGGCGTTGCCCATGGCCGTGAGAAGGCGTTTTTCGCGCCGCTCGATCTGCCCGTCGGATGCTGCGATCTCATAAAGCAGACGAATCACCAGCGCGCGCCCTCCATTGTCCAAGACCGAACCCAGAAGCCGGGCCTGCCGCTCAGGGTCGGGGAGGGATTTGTGGCCGCCCACAACCGCCCGAAAGGCGGTCGGGTCAAACGCTGAGAGGATGCGCCCGCCGATTTGTTCAGCGGTTTCAATTTCTTCGGGCGAAATCTTGCCGTCCGCCGCGATCATGCTCGCGGCCATGACATAGAGAATGTGCGCGATATCCACGCTCTCGCCGGGTACGGGAACGCCCAATTGGCGGTAGGTTTCAGCCACTTTCTCTTGGTTGGCGCGCGCGAAAGGCGCGCGGCCCACGTTCCATAGGATAAAGGCGGGGTTCACGATGAGCGACGTCGGGCTGAACCAGCCGATCAGCATGGATTTTCCCGCCTCGCCTAACATGGCGTTGCGCGCGCAGACGCGGCAGGCGAGCACTTTCCGCGTTCGGATCTGATAGGCGAGCAAAAAGCCGCGGATCGACGGCACGGTTACCGCCGTTTCAATCGGACGTTTCTGACAAATGGGGCAGGTGTAGCCTTGCGGCTCGCCCGCCTGGGCGGGGGCTGGGGTCTCGGTCATTGGGCGTCCCTCTTCGCGCCGCTCCTCTGCGGCGCGGGCGATGGGGTATCGCCGCAATGCGGCGGGGGTCGGGCCGAGAGGCGACCACGGCTTGTCGAATTTGCGCAACCCGGGCTAAGCCCCGCCTCACCATCGGCTTGGGAGTGCGGGATGACGGGGATCGTAGAAATCGCTGGGCGTGAAATTCTGGATAGCCGGGGCAATCCCACCGTTGAGGTGGATGTCGTGCTTGAAGACGGCTCTCAAGGCCGCGCCGCGGTGCCGTCCGGAGCCTCGACGGGCGCCCATGAAGCCCATGAGCTGCGCGACGGCGATCCTGAACGTTTTGGCGGCCAAGGCGTTTTGCGCGCCGTGGAGCTGATCAACACCGAGGTGTTCAGCGCATTGGGCGGCATGGACGCTGAAGATCAGCGCCGCATCGACGAGATCCTCATCGGCCTGGACGGCACGCAAAACAAATCGCGCCTGGGCGCGAACGCCATTCTCGGCGTGTCTCTCGCCACGG
>CAZABJ010000105.1:0-4017 GCA_964483375.1 uncultured Caulobacterales bacterium | reverse complement strand
CGCGTGCTCGCCGGCGCGGTGCTCGTCGTGGACGCCCGGCTCGGGGGCTTGGGCGAAAGCGGGCTCTTGGACGAGAAGGCGGACGGGGCGGGCGTCGCGCTCGGCGATGGGGGCGACGAACGCGGTTTCCGCGACCCCGAGAGAGTAGACCGCCCCTGGACCGACGATGACGGCTTGCCCCGGGTGCGGTTCCGGGTGCACCGGGTGCGGAAAGCGGCCGACAGTCCCGATGCGGAGGATGGCGACGAGACAGAGGGCGACGAGACCGGCGGCGCCGCAGCCGACGCAGCGTCGGCCCCAGTCCCCGATGGAAGCGATGGCGATTTCGTGGTCGCCCACACGTTCGTCATCAGCCGCAAGGCGGAAGGGGCGCCGCTGGACGTTCTTGAAGTCGACAGCGGGAAAACCGAAGAGGCGCGCTCGCTTTATCGAAGTCGCCACCTTGAAACGCTCGCGCATCACCAAGATCTCTGCCGTGATAAAGCGCGGGTGATTTGCGCTGCGCTCGGCCTGCCCACCGATCTTGCCGAGGCGATCGTCGTCGCCGCAGCGCTGCATGATGAGGGGAAAAAGGCGCGGCGCTGGCAGCGCGCCTTCGGCGTCCACCGCGAAAACGGCGGCCCGTTCGCGAAGTCGGGCCGCGGCGTCAATCAGAACGTCTTGGCCGGCTATCGCCACGAGTTCGGATCGTTGTCGCATCTCCATGGCGATGCCGCCTTTGATGCGCTCCCGGAAGACGTCAAAGACCTCGCCCGGCACCTCGTGGTCGCGCACCATGGCTACGCGCGCCCGCTGATCTCGGCCCAGGGCTGCGAAGGCGCACCGCCGGAGACGCTGCGCGACCGCCAGGCCGAGGTCGCGCTGCGGTATGCGCGGCTGCAACAGCGCTGGGGCCCGTGGGGCCTGGCGTGGCTTGAGGCGCTGGTGCGCGCCGCTGACCGACAAGCGTCCGTCGAGGGCGAGCGGCGCGCGGCGGAGGGCGGGGGCGTTCTCGGCGTCTCCGCGGCGGCTAAGGGCGAGGCCCGCGAGCCGGATCGGGAGCGCGCCTGATGGCCGAAGCCTCCATTCCCGTCGACCTCTTCAACCCCGGCCAGGTCTTCGCCTGCCTCGGCTTCATGGAGGCCGCCGACATCCTGCTGGGCGACGCCGAAGGCGGCTTCGACTGGTCCAACGAAGCCGACGTGCGCTTCATCCTGCGCGCCGCCGGCGACGAGAACCCGGTCGAGGCGGCGTTGGCGTTCTTAGCCGAGGCGGAGGTGGTTGCGCTCGCGCCCGCGGGGGCCGAGCTCAGCGCCGAGAAGTGGAGCGTTCAGACAGCACTGATCGAGAACGACACCTACGCCTTTCCGCCGCCCGCCAGCCCGGCGACTTTGGTGACGGCGCTGCGCCTCCCGGGGCGTCCCCCGCTTCGGTTCGATCACTGGGGCGATGCGACCTCTAGGGACAATGTGAAGTTCTGGGCGGGCGCTGGCGGCTACCCCGGCGCGGCGCTGCTGCGCGATGCGCTCGATTGCGTCCGGCCTGCCGCCGTTGGCGCGGCGACAGACCCGTTGAACATCGCGGCCGTTCAATCGAGCAGCTTCCGCTTCGATTGGCGCCGCGACTACGTGCCAATCGATTCTGGGTTTTCGCCGAACGATCATAACGAGGTCGCCATGCGCGGCTACCCGATCACCGAAATTTTCGCCGCACTCGGCCTGGATGCGGCGCGACCACAGCGCTTGTCGAAGCTCCATTACCGATACGGCGCGCTTGGCGTCGGATTTGGCGGCGCGCTCAACCCTCCGTCGCTCTTGCGCGCGGCTCTCGGCGCCGCGGTCCTCCCGCTCCCCAGCCGCCGCTTCGCCATGCGCCTGACCTGGCCGGGCCAGGAAAACCAAGCCCGCTGCATCACTGACGTTACCGAGGAGGCCGCCCATGTCGAACCCGACGCCGTTGACGCCTGAAGCCATCAACGCGTGGGCGGATGACCCCCGCGGCCCCGTCGCGCTCACGCTGCGCGAGACGTTGCGCCCTGTGGAAGAGGGAGAGGCGATCGTCTTCCCGCCGACGTTCGCGGCAGGGGAAAATCAGTCTCCCTATAACATTGACACATTGGGGGATGGGACGAAGCTCGCGCTCATCGACAGCGTCGGGGCGCAGGCCAATCGCATCGAGCCGATTTTCAAGGCGGCGCCGTCGGGCAAGCCAGACAACGCCTTGGCCAAGCTCGTCCCCCAAATCGACATCACCTACGGCAACGAAAAGACGCTTTCGATTTTCGAGGCTGGACATCGCCTCGGCGACGCCATCGTTCGGTGCACGGAGCTCGCTGAGGACGCCCAGGGCGCCTTCCAGGATTTCCGGGATCGTGGCGACGCGACCCCGCTCGCCAAATTGGCGCCGACGTCGCTGGTGTTCGGGGCTTGGGATAGCCGCGATACGCAGGCCAAGCTGCCGCGCATCGTCCAGTCCGTCATCCGCGCCTACGACGTCGATGAGCTGACGCGATCCGCGCAGTTCTTTCCAGCGGTGGATTTCGCCGATGAAGAGGTCGGGTTGATCTCCAAAAAGGACAAGACGAAGGCCGAGGCGGACGCCGCCGGCGGGCGCCCCAAGAGCGCCGAGGCGAAGCGCGGCTATGTCGCGGTGCCGGCGGTGCGCTCCCACGGCGGCGTGCTCGTGCGCGGGCGGATTGAGCGGCGGATCACGGTCAACCTCGTGGCCGTGCGGAACCTGGACGGCGAGGACGGCGATCGTCTGCGCCGGTACGTTCTTGGGCTCGCGCTCGTTGCCGCCGCAGAACCCGGCGAGGCGTTTCTCCGCGCAGGCTGCCTCGTGACCCGCGACCCGGATGAGGCGCCAGACTGGGTGCTCGTCGATCGCGCGGGTCGGCGCGAGGCCGTGCACCTGAATGAAGACGTCGCGCTCACTTACGCCAAAGGCGCAGCCGACGCCTTCGGCGTTGGTGACGACAGGCGCGTCAGCTTTGACGCAAAGCGCGCTAAACAGGATCTCAAAGCCAAAGAAGACGCCTAACCCATGCCGGCGCTTGTCCTGACGGTTCGCTTCCACGATGGGGCGTATCACGGCGTGCCCGATTGGCCGCCCTCGCCGGCGCGGCTGTTCCAGGCGCTCGTCGCCGCGATGGCGCGTGGGGCTGCGATCGGGGTGGAGGATCGCGCCGCGCTTGAATGGCTGGAGGAGCTCGACGCCCCCGCGATTGCTGCCCCGCACGCTCGCCGCGGCTCGCCAGTCAAGCATTGGGTGCCGAACAACGATTTGGACGCAAGGGGCGGCGATCCCGCGCGCGTCGCCGAGATCCGCACCGCCAAAACCGTCCAACCCTGGCGCTTCGATTTGGCGACGCCGTTCCTCTACGCGTGGGTCATCCCTGAGGGCCAAAACAACGACGCCCATGCCGCACGGATCATCGCGGGGGCGGAGCGGCTCTACCAGCTCGGCCGCGGCGTCGACATGGCGTGGGCGACGGGCGAACAACTGACCGACGCCGAGGCCGAGAAGGCCCTCGCCGCGCACCAAGGCGTGGTGCGCCGCCCTACGCCGGGCGCCGGCGGCGGGGCCATGCTGGCCGCGCCGACGCCTGGCACGCTCAAGAGCCTTGAGCGCCGGTTCGAGGCCTTTGGGGGGCGGTTCATCCGTCACTTCGAGCCGCGCAAGCCGACGAAAACGAACCCAAATACTGACGAGTACGTTGGCACGACCTTCGCCCAACCGCCGAGGCCGCGCACGCGCCAAGTCGCCTACGACGCGCCGGCGACGCGATTGTTGTTCGACGTCGTCTACGACGCGGAGGGGCAGCCCTATGCGCCGGCGGCGGGGATCGTGGCCTTCACCGAAATCGTTCGGGACGCCGCCGCGGCGCGCCTGCGCCAATCCGCATGGCGGCGCGACAACGACAAGCGCGATGGATTGATCGACACCACGATCGTCGGCCGCAACGCTGAACCTGCCGACAAGCTGCGGCGCATACGGATCACCCCGCTCCCATCGATCGGCCACCGCCACGCCGACCAG
>CAZABJ010000104.1:0-4116 GCA_964483375.1 uncultured Caulobacterales bacterium | reverse complement strand
GGTCTTGCCCACGCCCGCGCCGCCGAACAGGCCGATTTTACCGCCGCGCGCATAGGGGCAGAGCAAATCGATGACCTTAATGCCGGTGACCAGCATCTCCGCTTCGGTGGACTGCTCGGTAAAGGCCGGCGCGGGTTTGTGGATGGGCGCGAAATGCGGGGTGTCGATGGGGCCGGCTTCGTCGATGGGGTTGCCGGTCACGTCCATGATGCGGCCCAAGGTGGCGGGGCCGACGGGCACGCGAATGGGGCTGGCGGTGTCGGTCACGTCTTGGCCGCGCACCAGGCCCTCGGTGGCGTCCATCGCGATGCAGCGCACGGTGTTTTCGCCCAGATGCTGGGAGACTTCGAGCACCAGCTTCTGCCCGCCATTGTCGGTCTCAAGCGCGTTGAGAATATCGGGCAGGTGGTCGTCGAACTCCACGTCAACGACGGCGCCGATAACTTGGGCCACCCGGCCGCGCAGATTGGTGGTCATGGCGTAACCTGCTCTTTTCGTCTCATTGTCTGTTGTTCGCGCACGCCTGGATGGGCGGCACGCCGTTGGGCCGGCGCGGGCTGCGCGCCGAAGATTCGCGCCCTTGTCGCACCGCAAGGCGCAGACCTCAAGATCCGCTTTGCGCGGAAGAGTTCAGCGCGACGCGGCGCCGCGCTTAAAGGCTGCGTCCTGCGTCTACTCCGCGGGGAAGAACCCGCATTCAATGCCCTCGCGTCCCACGCGGAACCGCGTCTCGCCCGGCTGCAGGCGGAAATAAATCGACGCACCCTCGAACGTCATCCGGACGGCGGTTTCGACGGACTGGTTATAGACGACGCGGTTGGAGCCGATCGTCGACACGGCCACGCCGCCATCCGTGTAGGCCGTCGAGACCAGGCCGTTCACGCCCACTTCGCTTGAGGCCTCGCGGCCCTCGGTGAACGCCTCAAACGCCTCCGGGGTCATCACGGTGCAGTCCTCGCCGCCGATGGGCCGCTCGCCGCACGCCGCCAAGGCGACAAAGAGCCCGCCCATCAGGCCGGCTTGCAAAAAGGTTCTCATCGTCACTCTCTCCCCCGCCGGTGATGCGCGCATCGCCGGCTCACCACTGGTGGCACTCCACGAAATCGCCGTCGACGGTCACCCGCGCCTGGCCTGCTGGGACCCGAAAATAGTGCACCACATTCGCGCGCTGGACCTGCATGACCGCCGCGCGCTCGGCGATGATCCGCATCGCGGCGCCGTCGGGCTCGGCGGCGAAACGGGCCGTCGCGCCATAGACCCGCAGGGTCACGCCGGGCAGTCCGCCGCGCGACGCCGCTGGGTCGTCCTGGTGCTCGGAGCGGAAAATGCTGGCGTTGATGCGTTCGCATGCCACCGCATCGCCGCGCGCGTCGCCGCATGCGCTTAAACCCAGGCCGGCCAGCATCAAAGACGCAACCGCCGCGCTAAGGTGAAGTCTCCGTCCCATCAAGCGCCATCGTGCAGAGCTCGCGCAAGACTGCAAGCTCCTCGTCGACATCCCGCGCGGGAGGCGGTTCTGCAATGTCGCCCGCGGGGGCCTCATCCAAGCGATCGGCGACCACACGGCGTGCGAAATCGCTGTCGATCATGCCCGGCGCCGGACAGGCCAAACAGCCGCCGCGGCCCCAACGATCCATGCGGCAAATCGTGCGGCCCGACGCCCGCGCCCCCTGAACGATGGAACCGCGCGACCGCCCGGCCTGCACCTCAGCCGCCCCCGGCCCGTCAAACACGGCGGTCGCAATCCGGTCTTCGAAGTCGCACCACAAGGCGTCCGAGCTTGCGCTCAAACGAAGACCGTCGGCGTCGAACCCGCAACTCTCGGCGTAGCGCGGCGGCTCTTGGGGTGCGCCGCATGCGGTGAGGAGGAAAACCGCCGCCGCCGCGAGGGCGCGCGTCATGGGTCCGAAGCGACGCAATAGACCCCGGCCGCGGACGTCTCCAACAGGTGACCGCCAGCAGCGTCGAACCGATAAACGTGCGACTCCTCATCGCGAATGACGAAAACCTCGCCCGGCCCGACAAACGTGCAGCGATACCCCTCGCCCATATCGACGCATCGGGCCTGGTCCTCGGCGACCACGACCACGCCGAGGCGTTGGGACACGCCAGGACCATCAAGCGTCAGGGTCGTGATCCGGCTGGCTGGCTCAATCCGATCGGGTTCGCAGGAAGAGCCCGGAGCGCCGGCGAGCGCGTCGCCCGACAAGGTCGGCGCGTCCCCGCCGCCGCAACCGGCCATGGACAGGGCCGTAATAGACGCAAGGCGCAAACGCATGCACGCCTCCAACCAACTGCGCGCCTAAAGCGCTTCGGCGCCGGAAATGATCTCGATGAGCTCTTTGGTGATGTTCGCCTGGCGCAAGCGGTTGTATTTCAACGTCAAAGACTGAATGAGGTCGCCGGCGTTTCGAGTGGCGTTATCCATGGCGCTCATCCGCGCGCCCTGCTCGCCCGCGGCGTTCTGCAACAGCGCGTTGAACACCTGCGTGGTCAGGTTTCTCGGCAGCAAGGTGGCGAGAATCTCTTCCTCGCCAGGCTCGTAGAGATAAAGCGCGCCGCCCAAATCGGGGGTTTCGACATCCTCGGGCAGTGACTCGATCGCAGGCACGATGGTTTGCACGGTCGGGATTTGCGAGATGACCGACTTGAAGCGGGCGTAAACCAGCTCGACCACGTCGACCTCGCCGGCCTCGAACATCTCTCGCGCCCGCTCGGAGATCCCCGCGGCGATATGGGAGTCGATGGTCTTGGCTTCGCGCAAGCTGACGGTGTCGAGGATCCGATCCGCGTAGAGACGCTTGAGCTGATCGTATCCCTTTGTGCCCACACAGAGAATCTTGACGTCCTTCCCGTCGCGTTCGAGCTGGGTGATCCGCTCCCGCGCCTGCCGGGCGATCGAGGAATTGAACCCGCCGCACAACCCGCGATCGGCGGTCATGACGATCAACAAATGCGCTGCGGGGTTTTGCCGCCCGATGAGCAGCGCCGGAGCGTCGGGCTGATCCTTCATCGAGGCGGAGAGGTTTGCGATCACGCTCGCCATGCGCTCGGCGTAGGGCCGCGCGGCTCCCGCAGCCTCCTGGGCGCGGCGCAGTTTTGCAGCGGCGACCATCTGCATGGCTTTGGTGATTTTCTGCGTGGATTTCACGCTGGTGATGCGATTGCGGAAATCTTTAAGGCTGGGCATTGGGTTCGCTCTCGGGAAGAGAAAACTTGATAGGGCGCGGCGGGCTTTCGCGCAACCGGCGGCCGGGGGCGCGAAACGACGCTGATAAGCGCAGACGCCGCGCGCCGCAGCGCCCGCCGCGGGGGATCAGCGGATCGGCCTCACGGGCGCTGTGACGCCGCTGCGTGCGCCAAGCGCGGTCCGCAAGGTTGAGCGACTGCGACGGGGGCGGCCCAGCCGAGGCGAACACGGCTCGGCCGGGACCTTACGCGAAGGTCTTCGCGAACTCCTCGATCGCGCCTTTGAGCGCGCGCTCGACTGAGTCGTCTTTGCCGCCGTCGCCTTTTTTCACCAGCGCTTTCTTGTCGCGGATGAGGTCGAGCACGTCTTTGCGCGAGGTGTTGAGATATTGAAGCAAGCCCTCTTCGAAGCGCTTGACGTCATCAACAGCGACCTTGTCGAGATACCCGCGCATCCCTGCGAAAATCACCGCCACCTGCTCTTCGGTCCGCAAAGGCGAGAACTGCGGCTGCTTCAGCAATTCGGTCAGCCGGTCGCCGCGGCTCAAAATCGCTTGGGTGGCGGCGTCCAAGTCCGAGCCGAACTTAGCGAACGCGGCGTATTCGCGATATTGCGCCAGCTCGCCCTTCATCTTACCCGCGACTTCCTTCATCGCCTTAATCTGGGCGGACGAGCCCACGCGCGACACCGAGATGCCGACATTCACCGCCGGCCGAATGCCTTGGTAGAACAGGTCGGTTTCCAGGAAGATCTGCCCGTCGGTGATCGAAATCACATTGGTGGGGATGTAGGCCGAAACGTCGTTGGCCTGGGTTTCGATGATCGGCAACGCCGTCAGCGAGCCCGAGCCGTTGGCTTCGTTCAGCTTGGCCGCCCGCTCCAGCAGGCGCGAGTGCAGATAGAACACGTCGCCGGGATACGCTTCG
>CAZABJ010000103.1:0-4128 GCA_964483375.1 uncultured Caulobacterales bacterium | reverse complement strand
GATGCGAACGTGGAAGGCCCGAATTTCGAGTTCGCCACTGAGACCCGCGAAGAACTCTACTATGATAAAGAGCGCCTGCTTCTGAACGGTGATCGTTGGGAACGCGAAATCGCGAAGAACCTTGAGCTCGACGCGCCGTATCGCTGAGGCCGAGCTGTCATAGCCAAGCAGGTTGGTTACACGTCGCCAGGGTGTGAGGCCGCCGGCGCCGGTGTGTGGGCGGGTGGCGTAGACCGTTGAGGACCGGTTTAGGCCTCGATGAATCCGCGACATATCCGGCCGCGACGAGAAGGTCCTGGAACTCCGTGCGCGCCCCGGCTAAAAGCGCGCAGTTCGACGGCCCGGGGTTGATTCACCGCCCCCAAATGGGTCCCTCTTCCCACGCGCGCGTCCAGGGGCGCGGACACGACGGGCGGATAGCGCATGCTGCTGCAGACAGTCGCATTTTGGGCGTTGGCCACAGTGGCCGTGATCGCGGCCTTTTTGGTGGTCGCGTCACGGAATCCGGTGCGCTCGGTGATGTGGTTGATCCTGGCGTTTTTCACCACCGCGGGTCTGTTCGTGCTTATCGGCGCGGAGTTTCTGGCGATGCTGCTGGTCGTGGTCTATGTGGGCGCGGTCGCGGTGTTGTTCTTGTTTGTGGTGATGATGCTCGACGTCGATTTCGTCGAGATGCGCCAGGGGTTTTTGCAATATCTCCCGCTTGGCGGCGCGATTGCGGCGATCTTGGCGGCGGAGCTGGCGTTGGTGGGAACCACCTGGGTGGTGACCCGCCAAATCGAGGGCGACTTGATCCCCAACGCCTCGCCTGACGCGCCCTCCAATATCGAGGCGATCGGCGCGCTCTTGTACGACGACTATGTGTTCGTGTTCCAAGCCGCAGGCATCATCCTGCTCGCCGCCATGGTCGGGGCGATCGTTCTGACCTTGCGGCAGCGGGAAGGCGTGAAGCGGCAAGACATCGCCGCGCAAGTCGCCCGGCGGCGCAAAGACGCCGTGGCGCTCACCGATCCAAAGCCAGGCGAGGGGGTGTAGGCGATGGGCGTCGGCATCGGCCACTATCTCGCGCTGGGCGCAATTTTGTTCACGATCGGCGTGTTCGGCATCTTCGTGAACCGCAAGAACGTCATCATCATCTTGATGTCCGTCGAGCTGATCCTGCTTGCCGTGAATGTGAATTTCGTCGCGTTCTCGGCCTATCTGGGGGATGCGGCGGGGCAGGTGTTCGCCATGTTCATTCTGACCGTGGCCGCGGCGGAGGCCGCCATCGGCCTCGCCATTTTGGTGGTGTATTTCCGTAATCGCGGCGACATCGCGGTCGAAGACGTCAATCTGATGAAGGGCTAGGGCGATGGGCGCGCTTTCACTCACACACGCGCAAGTCCTGGGGGGCTTGGTTTGAGCCCGGCGGTGGCCATTGTCGTCTTGCCGCTTGCGGGTGCGGTCATCGCGGGCCTGTTCCGGAAGCTCATCGGCGCGCGCGCGGCGATGTATCTCACCACCGCATTGCTCGTCATCGCGGCGCTTTTGTCGCTTCAGGTCTTTGCGTCTTACGCGTTCGGCGGCCGGGAGCCGGAGGTCATCGAGATCCTTCGTTGGTTCTCGGTCGGCGACTTCCAGGCGAGTTGGTCGGTGCGCGTGGATACGCTCACCGCGGTGATGCTGGTGGTGGTGACGAGCGTGTCGGCGCTCGTTCACCTGTATTCCATCGGCTATATGGACCACGACCCCGACCAAGCGCGGTTCTTCGCCTATCTGTCGTTGTTCACCTTCGCCATGCTCATGCTGGTGACCGCGAACGACTTCATGCAGCTGTTTTTCGGCTGGGAAGGCGTGGGGCTGGCGAGCTATCTGCTGATTGGGTTTTGGTACAAGAAGGCGTCGGCGAACGCCGCCGCCATCAAGGCCTTTGTCACCAACCGGGTCGGGGATTTTGGTTTCGCCCTCGGCATCATGGCCGTGTTCGCCACCTTTGGGACGGTGCAGTTCGAGCCGATATTCGCCGCCATTGCGGAGAATGCGTCCGTCGCCCCGGTTTGGATGGGCGGACAGGTCATTGAGCTTTCCCAAGCGCGCATCGGCGCTTTCGGCCTAGAAGTCCCAGCGCTTGAAGCGATCGCCTTCCTCTTGTTCATCGGCGCGATGGGCAAATCGGCGCAATTTTTCCTGCATGTCTGGCTGCCCGACGCGATGGAGGGGCCGACGCCGGTCTCCGCGCTCATTCACGCCGCCACCATGGTCACCGCCGGGGTGTTCTTAGTCTGCCGGTGCTGGCCGATTTATGACGCCGCGCCGGCGACCGCGGCATTCGTCACCATCATTGGCGCGGTGACGGCGCTTTACGCCGCCACGGTCGGTTTGGCGCAGAACGACATCAAGCGCGTGGTCGCCTATTCGACCTGCTCTCAGCTGGGCTACATGTTCTTCGCCGCCGGGTTGGGCGCCTATGGCGCGGCGATGTTCCACTTGTTCACCCACGCCTTTTTCAAAGCGCTCTTGTTCTTGGGCTCCGGCGCGGTGATCCACGCCATCAAAGACGAACAAGACATGCGTTTGATGGGCGGGCTCGTCCGCAAACTCCCCTGGACGTGGACGTTCATGATTATTGGCACGCTCGCGCTGACCGGCGTTGGGCTGCCGATCGGAGCGGGGCTCGGTTACGGGCTGTCGGGTTTCTATTCGAAGGACACCATCATCGAGACGGCGTTCTTCGCCGGCGAGGCGGGGAGCCAAGTCGCGGCGTTCGCCTTCTGGATCGGGGTCATCGCGGCTTTCCTGACCAGCTTCTACTCCTGGCGGCTGATTTTCATGACCTTCCACGGTCGCTATCGCGGCCCGCGGGAGACCTTCGAGCACGCCCATGAAGCGCCTTGGGTGATGCGTGGTCCGCTGGTGATCCTGGCCGCCGGCGCGCTGTTCGCAGGCGCGTTCTTCTATCCCACCTTCGTGGCCTCAGGCGCGCAGGACTTCTGGCGCGGCAGCGTGGTCTATCACGGCCATGCCGGGCGGGTTGAAACCGCCCAGACCGCCGAGGTCTACGAGGATGCGCCCGCACCCGTCGTTGAGGCTGCGCCCCAGGGCGCCGCCGTCGACGCAGCGGCGGAAAGCGAGCTTGCGGCTGTCCCGGAAACCGGGGAAATCGCCCTCGCCGAGGCCGTTCCGCCGGAAGAGGCGCATGGAGAGACCCATAGCGACCATGCCGGTGAGGACGCCCATCACGGCGATGATCACTATGGGGAGCACTATCATCCCCATCCGCCCGAATGGGTGCGCTGGTCGGCGACCACGGCGACGATATTCGGGCTCTTGTTCGCTTTGTGGGCCTATCCCTTAAATCCCGGGCTCGCCGGACGGATCGCCGCACGGGGCGGGCCGCTGCACGCCTTCCTCTCGAACAAATGGTATTTCGACCAACTCTACAACGCGGTCTTCGTGCGCGGCGCACGCGCGTTGGGCGACCTGTTCTGGAAGGGCGGGGACAAAAAGGTCATCGACGGCCTTGGTCCGGACGGCGTCGCGGCCGCTTCGGCCTTTATCGGCCGCCGGCAGTCGCGCGCCCAATCGGGCTATCTCTATCACTACGCGTTCGTGATGCTTTTAGGCGTTGCGGCGTTGGTCAGCTGGCTTCTGTTTTCAGCGTTGAACGGCGGGGGGCAATGATGCTCGAGGGCGTGCCGATCCTCTCCATCATCACCTTCGTGCCGCTGCTGGGCGCAGGGATGATATTGCTCGCGCGCGCGATGGCGCGGGCCGAAGACGCCCAGCGCATCGCCACCAACGCCCGGTGGCTCGCCCTGTTCTTCACGAGCTTCGTGTTCGTGTTGTCTGTGATTCTGGTTTTGTCGTTCGACGCCAGCGACCCCGGTTTCCAGTTCGTCGAGCGCATGCCCTGGATTGGGGAGGGCATCGGCTATCACATGGGCGTGGATGGGCTTTCCATCTTGTTCGTTCTGCTGACGGCGTTCTTGATGCCGATTTGCATTTTGGCGAGCTGGCGGTCGATTGAGGAGCGCGTCGCGGAATACATGATCGCGTTTCTCGTGCTTGAGACGCTGATCATCGGCGTGTTCTGCGCGCTCGACCTGATGCTGTTCTATTTGTTCTTCGAGGGCGGCCTTATCCCGATGT
>CAZABJ010000102.1:0-4159 GCA_964483375.1 uncultured Caulobacterales bacterium | reverse complement strand
AATTCTTTGCCAGGGCCGGGGCTCGGCGGCGAATTCGGCGGTTTGCTATTGCCTGGGCGTCACCGCGGTCGACCCGGCCCAAGCCGACCTCTTGTTCGAGCGCTTCATCAGCAAGGAACGCCGGGAACCCCCCGACATCGACGTGGATTTCGAGCACGAGCGCCGCGAAGAGGTCATCCAATACATCTACGCCCGTTATGGGCGTCTGCGCGCCGGCCTGACCGCGACGGTCATCCATTACCGTCCGCGCAGCGCCTTGCGCGAAGTGTGCAAAGCCTTGGGCCTCACCGCGGATGTGGCTGGGGCCCTGGCGGGGACGGTGTGGGGCTCATGGGGCCGAGACGTGGAAGCCGACCATATCCGTGAGGCCGGGCTTGATCCGGACAATCCCATGATCGGGCTCGCGGTGGGATTGGCGCGCGACCTCATCGGCTTTCCCCGCCACCTCTCCCAACATGTCGGCGGTTTCGTGCTCACCCGCGGCCCTTTATGCGAGACCGTGCCCATCGGCGCAGCGGCGATGGACGACCGCACCTTCATTGAATGGGACAAAGACGACATCGAAGCCCTCGGCATTCTGAAAGTCGACGTGCTGGGGCTGGGGATGCTCTCCTGCATTCGCAAATGCTTCGCGCTTCTGAAAGAGACCGAAAATCGGCACTTATCTTTAGCGACAGTGCCCCCGGACGACGCAGCCACCTATGACATGCTCTGCAAGGGGGATTCGTTGGGCGTTTTCCAAGTCGAAAGCCGCGCGCAAATGAACATGCTGCCGCGGCTGCGCCCCCGGACTTTCTATGACTTGGTCATCGAAGTGGCCATCGTGCGCCCGGGACCCATTCAAGGCGACATGGTCCATCCTTATCTCCGCCGCCGCAAAGGGTTGGAGACCGTCGCCTACCCCAAACCCGACCCCGCCCACGGGCCTCCCGACGAGTTGGAGCGGGTTCTCGGCAAAACCTTGGGCGTGCCGTTGTTCCAAGAACAAGCCATGCGCATCGCCATAGAGGCGGCGAAATTCACCCCCGATGAGGCTGACGGCCTCCGCCGCGCGATGGCGACGTTCCGTCGAACCGGAACCATCAACACGTTCAAACAAAAGATGGTCGATGGCATGGCGGCGCGCGGTTACGATCGGGAATTCGCGCAGCGTTGTTTCCAACAAATCGAAGGTTTCGGCGAGTATGGCTTCCCGGAAAGCCATGCGGCGTCTTTTGCGCTTCTCGTTTATGTTTCTTCCTGGTTGAAGCGGCATTACCCAGCCGCGTTCGCTTGCGCGCTTCTGAACAGCCAGCCCATGGGTTTTTACGCCCCCGCCCAAATTGTTCGCGACGCCCGGGAGCATGGGGTCGAAGCCCGCCCGCCCGACGTAAACCGCTCGCATTGGGATTGCACCCTCGAACCCGATGGCGCGGGCGGCCACGCCCTGCGGCTGGGCCTCCGCATGGTGACGGGCTTGTCTCAAACCCATGGCGAGGCGGTGGCGGCGGGCCGCGCGGCGGAGGATTATCCGGATTTGGAAAGCGTACGGCGACGCGCCGGGGTCCCGCGCGCCGGCTTGGAGAAACTCGCCGCAGCCGACGCGTTCGGCTCGCTAGGGCTGTCGCGGCGGCAGGCGCTCTGGGCCGCCCGGGGCCTCAGCGAAGCTCCCCCTGCGCCCTTATTCGCCTTCGCCGACGCCGCAGAAAGCGGCGCTGATCCGCCCGTCGCCCTGCCCGAAATGGCGGCCTCCGCTGAAGTGGCGGCGGACTATGAGACGCTGCGGCTTTCGCTTAAGGCTCATCCGCTGTCGTTTTTGCGTCCGCGCCTGGCTGAGGCCGGCGCTCTGACCGCGCTGGAGGCGACCGCGTTAAAGGACGGAGCGCCTGTCGCGACGGCTGGGGTGGTGTTGGTGCGCCAACGGCCCGGCAGCGCGAAGGGGGTGGTGTTCGTGACCTTGGAAGATGAAACCGGGATCGTGAATCTGGTGATTTGGCCCGATGTGTTGGAGCGGTTCCGCAAGGTGGTTATGGGCGCGCGGCTTGTTTTGGCGCGGGGCCGCATCCAAAGCGGAGACGGGGTCGTCCATTTGGTGGCCGCGACATTGGAGGACCGCACAGCGGATCTGAGGCTTCTGACCGAAGAGGGCCTGCGCCCTGCTCTCGCCCGCGCCGACGAAATCGCCCGACCGGTCGCCGACAGCCGCGCGCCCCCGCCGCGACACCCCCGCGCCGTGCGAATCCTGCCGCCCTCGCGGGACTTCCACTAACCGACAACGCCGAAAATCCGGCATCCGGCTCAATTCCGCGCTGCGCAGCGCGGCGAAGCGTCGTAAGCCCCATCCAACGCCAGTCCGGGGGTGAACCGATGCGAAACCGCGCCTGCAAAATCGTCGCAACCATGGGACCGGCCTGCGACGCGCCTGAGCAACTTCGCCGTCTCATCGAAACCGGCGTTGATGTGGTGCGCGTGAATTTCAGCCATGGCGCGCAGGATGAGCAGGCCGACCGCATCCGTCGCGTCCGCGCCGTCGGCGAACACGCCGGTCGCCATACCCCTTCCCTGGCCGACCTCCAGGGACCGAAAATCCGCGTCGGCGCGATGTCCGGCGGCGGGCGCGACCTGTCGCTGGGCGACGCGTTTTGGGTGGAGGCCGGCGCGGAGAGCGCTGCGGAAGACGTCATCCCCATGCCGCATCCCGAAATCGTCGAGGCGCTCGAACCCGGGGATACGCTGAAATTCGACGACGGCCGGCTCATGGCGACGGTGACCGAGACGGCCGGCGCGCGCCGCCGCGTGACCATCGACATTCCCGGACGGCTCACTGACCGCAAAGGCGTAAGCATTCCGGGGCGCTCCTTGCCCATCGCCGCGTTGACGGAGAAAGACCGCAGCGACCTCGACGCCGCCCTGGCCGCCGACGCCGACTATGTCGCGCTGAGCTTCGTGCAGCGCCCTGAAGACGTGGCCGAGGCCAAGGCGCTCATGAAGGGCCGCGCGCGGGTGGTCTCGAAAATCGAGAAGCCGTCAGCGCTTGAGCATATCGATGCGATTGTCGCGGAGTCCGATGCGGTGATGGTCGCGCGCGGGGATTTGGGCGTTGAATTGCCTATGGAGCAGGTGCCCATCGCCCAGCGCCGCATCATCACCGCGGCGCGACGGGCGGGCAAACCGGTCATCGTCGCCACCCATATGCTGCAGTCCATGATTGAGGAAGCCTCGCCCACTCGCGCCGAGGCCACCGACATCGCCACCGCCGTTTATCAGGGCGCCGATGCAGTAATGCTGAGCGCGGAGACCGCGGTGGGCCGCCATCCCCTCACCGCGGTGGCCGTGATGGACCGGGTCGTGCGCGCCATCGAAGAGGATATCGCCGGGGACAGCGACGGCGCGCGCGCCCCCACGCCCGCCCCGCTGGTGTTTGACGACGTTTACGCCTTCAGCAAGGCGGTGGCGGATTTGGCCGGCGCGGCGCCGTGTGAAGCGGTGGCGGCGTTCACCGAGTCCGGCGCCACGGGCTTCGCCATCGCCTGGGCGAGGCCGGCCTGCCCCATCCTGGTGGTGACCCCGAACCCGGCAAGCGCGCGCGCGGTGTCGCTCGCCTGGGGCGCAGAGCCTGTGGTGCGCAATGAAGTGACCGACTTCGAAGACATGCTCGCCCAGGCCGATGACGCCGCCCGCCAAGCCGGCGCGCGCGACGGCGGCCGCGTCATCCTCGCCGCCGGCCTCCCCATCGGCGTGCCGGGCGGAACGAATCTGATCCATGTTTTTGAGGCGGGCGACGCCCATGCGGCGCGCTGAGACCAGGCCAGCGCCCACAACCGCAACAAACCGAGAAAACACTGGAGCGGGCGATGAGATTCGAACTCACGACCCCAACCTTGGCAAGGTTGTGCTCTACCCCTGAGCTACGCCCGCATCCTGGGGTGTCGACAGCCTGGGCCGTCGAGAGCGCCGACGTATGACGCATGGACCTGCGGAATGCAAGCCGCAGGCCCCGCCAAAATGCGGCGGCTCATTCCCCCGCTAAGGCCGCGAGGCAGGCGGGTTCGTCCTCCGCGGTGAGGCGCGCATCCGGCATGAGCTGCGGGACGCGCACGAGGGTCTCGCCATGCGGCCAGTATCGAACCGCCGGGCCGTCCACGACCTGCAGCACATAGGGCTGGGAGACGTCGCCGCG
>CAZABJ010000101.1:0-4183 GCA_964483375.1 uncultured Caulobacterales bacterium | reverse complement strand
TTTGGCGTTCGCCTTTTGGTCCGATCCGCTTTGACTTCTCGGAAGTGTTGGCGCAAGAGGACTACGATAGGACAGAATCGTTCCGGTTCAGCACCAGCACCCAGTTCTGATCTAAAACCGCTCGCAACAGAAGGTTACGACCATGGTGGGACGTATTGGCGCGGCCGTCGCAGCTGCGGCGCTCGCTTCGGCATTCGGCTCGGTTCAAGCTTTGGCCACGGACGTTCTCGTCCTCGACTCCGATCGGGTCCTCAACGAGTCAGCCGTCGGCGAACATATTCGCACTCGTATCGAAGAAATCGCCGGTGAGATGACCGAGGAAATGCAGGCGGAAGCCGAGCCCCTCGGCGAGGCCTGGCAGGATTTCCAAGGTCGCGTCGGCGAGCTTTCGCCTGAAGAACTGACCGGGAACGAAGAGCTTCTTCAGGAAGGCGCGACGCTCCAGAACCAATTGCGGACGCTCTCCATTCGCGAGCAGATCATGGCCCGCGAACTGATCGCGACGCAGGTTCAGGCTCTCCGCCCGGTGCGCGAAGCGCTTGACGAAGTGCTGCAAGCCATCGTCGACGAGCGCGGCGGCGAAGACATTGTGCTTATCGAGCGCAATCAGCTCATCTTCGCGAGCGAGGACGCCATCATCACCGAGTTGGTGATCGAGCGGCTGAACGAAGCGATCAGCGAAGTCGACGTTGAGCGCGTTGAAATCCCGGTGGAAGAAGTCGAAGAAGTCTCCCCCGAGGAATAAGTCGACGACGGAGGGCTGCGTGGCCGCAGATTCGCGTTTCTATCGCTCCTGCGGCCCTTTCGCCCTGAAAACCCTTGTCGATGTGAGCGGCGCCGCGCTCGTGGATGAGAGCGCCGGCGCCCGCGAAATTTCCCAGGCGGCTCCGCTCAGCGCAGCGGGGCCGTCTGCGCTTTCGTTCTTTGAAAACAAGCGCTACGCGGCCGCGCTCAGCCAAACGCGCGCAGCCGCCGTGGTGGTGCGCGAAGAACATGCCGAGGCCGCCGCGGCGAGCGGCGCGGCGGTCGTCATATCGTCAACTCCGCAGGCCGCCTTTTCTCGCATGGCGCGGCCGCTCTATGAGCCGCTTGATTATGGTCAAAGCGCCGGCGACCCGATCGCCGCGGACGCCGAGATTGCGCCCAGCGCGCATATCGCGCCCGGCGTCTGGATTGGGCCAGGGGCCGTGATCGGCGAGGATGTGGTCATCGGGCCGGGCGCGGTCATCGGTCCGGGCGTGCGCTTGTCCCGCGGCGTGCATGTGGGGCCGCGCGCCGTGGTGTCCTTCTGTGACGTCGGCGAGGATACGCACATTTTCGCCGGCGCGGTCGTGGGCGAGTCCGGCTTCAATATCGCGTTCAGCGACACCGAATTGGTGGACGTGCCGCATTTGGGCGGGGTCCGGATTGGCGAACGCGTCACCATCGGCTCGAACACGACCATCGATCGCGGGATGTTCGACGACACCACAATCGGGGACGGCACCAAAATCGATAACCTCGTGCAAATCGCCCACAACGTCCAAATCGGCTCGGGTTGCATCATCGCGGGTTGCTGTGGCTTGTCGGGCAGCGTCGTGGTGGGCGACGGAGCGATTCTTGGCGGATCGGTCGGCATCGCCGACCATGTGACGGTTGGCGCCAAAGCCCGTTTGGCCGGAGCCACGCTTGTGATGCGCGACGTGCCGCCCGGAGAGACCTGGGCCGGCGCGCCGGCGCGTCCGATGCGGACCTTCTTCCGAGAGGTCGCAGCGCTTGCAAAACTGGCGAAGGGCGGATGAACGGCTCCGGCCTGAGTGCGGCGCGATGACGGATGTCACGGTTGAACCCGGCGCGCCTTGGCGCAAACTCGGCCTGATTGCGGGCGGGGGGACTTTGCCGGTGGAAGTCGCTCGAGGCGCGCTGGCGCAAGGCAAGAGCGTCTATGTCGTCGGCGTGGAGGGCTTCGCGGAACCCAAAGCGCTCGACCAATTCGACCATGGCTGGGCGGCTCTGGGAGAACTGGGCAAAATCATCAAGCAATTCAAAGACGCCCAATGCGATGCGGTGAGCTTTGCGGGCGTCATTAAGCGGCCGGACCTGACCAAGCTCAAAGTGGATTTCACCGCCGCCAAAGCGCTTCCTTCAGCGATCATGGCCGCGCGTAAGGGCGACGACGCGTTGATGCGCGTCATCGTCGGGGTTTTTGAAAAGGCCGGTTTCCATGTGGTCGCAGCGGAAGAAGCGGCGCGAGGGCTCGCCGCTGTGGCGGGAGCCATCGGGTCCGCGCCTTATCTGCCTGAGGTGCATGGGGAAGATGTCGCCAAGGGGTTCGCCGTAGCGCGTGCGATGGGCGCTTATGACATCGGACAGGGAGCGGTGGTCTGTGACGGACTTGTGCTCGCTGTTGAGGCTCAAGAAGGCACCGACGCGATGTTGGCGCGGGTGGCGGAGCTGCCTTTGGATATCCGCGGCGCGCCCGGGGCGCGGCGGGGCGTTTTGGTCAAAGCGCCGAAACCGGTGCAAGACCGCCGCATCGATTTGCCTGCCCTTGGGGTCAAAACGGTTGAGGGCGCGGCGGCGGCGGGATTGGCGGGGATCGCGGTCGAGGCGGGCGGCGCTCTTATTCTCGACCGACAAGGGGTGGCGGAGGCGGCCGACGCGGCGGGGCTGTTTGTCGTCGCCTTACCGAAATCTGCGGTCGACACATCATGACGGGCGGGGAGACGCTCTTCCTCGTCGCCGTCGACCCCTCAGCGGACACCTTAGGCGCAGGGCTGGCTGAAGCGCTGAATGAAGCCGCGCCGGGTCGGTTCCGCTATGTCGGGGTTGGCGGTCCGAAACTCGCCGCCTATGGCGTCGAAAGCCTGTTTGACCCAAGCGACCTGTCGGTGGTCGGCATTTTCGATGGGCTGCGCATTTACCCCACGGTTCTAAAGCGCGTGCGGGAAACCACGGAAGCCGCACTGCAGGCCGCGCCTGCCGGCGTTGTGTTGATTGACAGCTGGGGCTTCACCATTCGGGTCGCAGAGCGCTTGCGAGCGCAAGCGCCGGACCTGCCCATCATCAAATATGTCGGACCGCAGGTGTGGGCCTCCCGACCTGGCCGGGCGAAAAAACTGGCCGCGGCGTGCGATCACGTGCTGACCCTCCAACCCTTTGAGCCGCCTTACTATGAGCGGGCTGGATGTCCGGCCACCTTTGTGGGGCACCCCGTCCTCGACAATCCCCCGCGCGGCGATCCTGCGGGCTTTCGGGCGCGCTATGGTTTGGGGGAGGACAAACAGATTGCACTTGTTCTGTTTGGAAGCCGAGCGAGCGAAGCGCGGCGCCTGACCGACGTTTTCGCCGAAACCATCGCGCTTCTGGATGCGCAATATGGCGCGCGATTGGCGATCTTCGCTCCGCTGGCCGCCTCCGTCGCCACCCAGATACGCGCTGCTGCGGCGGACGATCCCCGACTGCAAAAGGCGATCTTCATCGACGAGGGCGAACGGGCGGACGCCTTCGCCGCCGCCGATGCGGCGTTGGCGTGTTCGGGAACGGTGGTCACGGAATTGGCCCTTGCGGACACCCCTGCCGTGGTGGCCTACCGCTTAGGCGCCCTGACCTATCTTGTCGCGCAGCGGATTGTGACGGCGCCGCATATCACCTTGGTGAACATGGCGGCGGGAGCGCGCGTCCTGCCGGAGTTTGTCCAGGGCGAGGCGACCGGCGCGGCGTTGGCTGAGGCTGTCGCTCGGTTCCTCGATGACGGCGCCTACGCCAAGGAAACCCGCCGCGCGATGGCCGCCGCGGTGGAGGCCATGCGCGGGGAGGGCGCCTCGGCGAGCCGCCGCGCCGCCGAGGCGGTGCTGCGGCTCCTTTAGCGTTAGGAGCGAGAGGCGATCGGCGTGTAGTTCCGGCTCGCCGCGCCGGTGTAGATTTGCCGCGGGCGGCCGATGCGCTGGGAGGGATCCTCAATCATCTCCTGCCATTGGGCGATCCAGCCGACGGTGCGCGCCAAGGCGAACAACACCGTGAACATATCCGTGGGGAAGCCCATCGCCTTGAGCGTGATGCCCGAATAAAAGTCGATGTTCGGGTAGAGATTCTTTTCTTTGAAGTAGTCGTCTTCGAGCGCGATTTTCTCAAGTTCCATCGCCACGTTAAGCAGCGGGTCGTCCTTGATGCCCAATTCGTCAAGAACTTCGTGACAGGTCTT
>CAZABJ010000100.1:0-4202 GCA_964483375.1 uncultured Caulobacterales bacterium | reverse complement strand
AAATCTCGCGCAAATCCGACAACCCTTCGATCACCCGCGACGTCTCGGGCGAAGGGGTGCAGCAGGCGCTGCTGAAGATCATGGAAGGCACCGTGGCGTCGGTGCCGCCCCAGGGCGGTCGCAAGCATCCCCAACAAGAGTTCCTTCAGGTCGACACCACGAACATCCTGTTCATTGTGGGCGGCGCATTCGCGGGGCTCGAAAAGGTGATCGCCCAGCGCGGGAAAGGCACCGCCATCGGGTTCGGCGCCGATGTCCGCTCGGAGGACGACCGGCGCACGGGCGAGCTTTTGCGCAATGTCGAGCCCGAAGACCTCTTGAAATTCGGCCTCATCCCCGAATTCGTCGGTCGCTTGCCGGTGATCGCGACGCTTGAGGATCTTGATGAGGACGCGTTGGTGAAGATCCTTGTGGAGCCGCGCAATGCGCTGGTGAAGCAGTATCAGCGCCTGTTCGACATGGAGAATGTGTCGCTGACCTTCTCTGAGGACGCGTTGAAGGCGACCGCACGCAAGGCGATCGCGCGGAAAACCGGCGCGCGCGGGCTTCGGTCCATCCTCGAATCGGTTCTGCTTGAGACTATGTTCGATTTGCCGAGCATGGAGGGCGTGGAGGAAGTCGTCGTCAACGCCGAAGTGGTGGAAGGGCGGACCAAACCGCTCGCCATCTACTCCGACCGGCGCGGCGGCGGCGCCACAGCTGCGTCGGCGACGCAGCGCCTCCGGTGGAACGGGCGCCGCGCGGGCTTGACGCCCGGCGCGGCGCTCGCCACTTTGACTTCGAAGAGCGGGCGATGCGTGTCGATCGCTCGTGTCGCAGCGTATTCGGCGGGCAGCGCAGTTCGGGATCCCTGTAATGGGGACGCCGCAGCGCCCGCCGGCGCGTTGCGGCCCAAGGAGGCGCTTTATGGCCCAGACCAAAACACTCCCGGTGTTGCCGCTCAGGGACATCGTGGTTTTTCCCCACATGATCGTGCCGCTATTCGTCGGTCGCGAACGCTCCGTGCGCGCGCTGGACGAGGTGATGCGGCGGGAACGTCAGATCCTTCTCGTCACGCAGAAAGACGCCGCGGTCGACGACCCCGAACCCGAAGAAATCTACGAGGTCGGCGTTCTGGCGAACGTGCTCCAGTTGCTGCGTCTGCCCGACGGCACGGTGAAAGTGCTGGTCGAAGGCGGGACGAGGGCGCGGGTGGCGCGGTATCTCGACAATGACGATTATTTCGAGGCCGAGGTCGACGAGTTCGCAGCGGGCGAGGACGAGGCCGCCGAGACCCAAGCTCTGATGCGCACCGCCGTCGAGCAGTTCGAAAACTATGTGAAGCTCAACCGGAAAATCTCCCCCGAAGTCGTCGCCAATATCGGCCAGATCGAAGAAGCGGGAAAACTCGCCGATTCTATCGCCGCGCATTTGTCCGTGAAAATCGAGGACAAGCAGGCGCTTTTGGAGACGACCGAGGTGTCTGGCCGGCTTGAAAAAGTCCACGGCTTGATGGACGGCGAAATCTCAGTTCTGCAAGTCGAAAAGAAAATCCGCTCGCGTGTAAAGCGCCAGATGGAGAAAACCCAGCGCGAATACTATCTGAATGAGCAGATGAAAGCCATTCAGCGCGAGTTGGGGGAAAACGAAGAGGGCAAGGACGAGCTCGCTGAGCTTGAGGAGCGGATAAAAGCGACGCGCTTGTCTAAGGAAGCGCGCCAAAAAGCCGACGCCGAGCTGAAAAAGCTCCGTCAAATGAGCCCCATGGCCGCGGAATCGACGGTCGTGCGCAACTACCTTGATTGGCTGCTGTCGATTCCGTGGGGCAAGCGCAAGGACATCAATCGCGACCTCGCAGAAGCCGAGCGGATCCTCGAGGACGACCACTACGGCTTGGAGAAAGTCAAAGAGCGGATTTTGGAATATCTCGCCGTCCAGGCGCGAACCGACAAGCTGCGCGGCCCCATTCTGTGCTTGGTCGGCCCGCCGGGCGTCGGCAAGACCTCGCGTGGCAAGTCCATCGCCCGGGCCACGGGCCGAGAGTTCGTGCGCGTATCTCTCGGCGGGGTGCGGGACGAAGCTGAAATCCGCGGCCACCGGCGGACCTATATCGGTTCCATGCCCGGTCGCGTCGTTCAATCGATGAAAAAGGCGAAATACACCAACCCCCTGTTCCTGCTCGACGAAATCGACAAGATGGGCGCGGATTTCCGCGGCGATCCGTCCGCCGCGCTGTTGGAGGTGCTCGACCCCGAGCAGAACACGACCTTCAACGACCACTATCTGGAGGTGGACTACGACCTCTCCGACGTGATGTTCATCACCACGGCGAACTCGCTGAACATGCCGCAACCCTTGCTCGACCGGATGGAGATCATCCGCATCCCCGGCTACACCGAGGATGAGAAAGTCGCCATCGCCGAGCGGCACCTTCTGCCCAAACAGCGCGAAGCCAACGGCCTTGAAGAAGGCGAGTGGTCGCTGGATGACGACGTGCTGCGCAATGTCATCCGTTACTACACCCGCGAGGCGGGCGTTCGGAATCTGGAGCGCGAAATTGCGAAACTCGCCCGGAAGACCGTGCGAGAGCTCGAGACGGGCGGCGAAGCGCCGATCCGGATCGACGCCGCCAAACTCAAAGACATGTTGGGCGTCGAGCGGCATCGCGTCGGCATCGCCGATGCCGACGATCAGATCGGCGTCGTCAACGGGTTGGCTTGGACCGAGGTGGGGGGTGACATCCTGACCATCGAGGCCGTGGCCATGCCCGGCAAAGGCAAGATGACCGTCACGGGCAATCTGCGCGAGGTGATGAAGGAGTCGATTTCCGCGGCGAACTCTTTCGTGCAGGCGCGCGCGACCACCTTCGGCATCAAGCCGAGCGCTTTCCGATCGACCGACATCCATGTCCACGTTCCCGAGGGCGCCACGCCCAAGGACGGGCCCTCCGCCGGGGTGGCCATGATGACGGCGATGGTGTCGGTGCTTACGGGCGTGCCGGTGCACCGCGACGTGGCCATGACCGGCGAGATCACGTTGCGCGGACGGGTTCTTCCCATCGGCGGGCTGAAGGAAAAGCTGCTCGCGGCGCTGCGCGGCGGCATCAAGACGGTTCTCATTCCCAAAGAGAATGAGAAGGATCTCGCGGAGATCCCCGACAATGTGAAGGACGGCCTTCAAATTGTCGCTGTCCAAACGGTCGACGAGGTGTTGGGCTTTGCGCTGACACGGACCTTGAAGCCCTTGGACGATTGGCGCGAGGAAGACCAACCGCTTCCTGCGCCAGGCGATGATGCGGACGACGACGCCGCGGACACCCCGCGGCACTAGCTGCGGGCTGCGCTAAGGTCTCAGAGGCCTGGTTTCGAGGCGCACAGCGCTTCGAAACCAGCCGCAGGCGCTCAGTGCCGGCACGAGGCGCTTGCCAAGCGCATCCCAGCGCACACAATGACGCTGTCGGGCGGTTAGCTCAGCTGGGAGAGCATCTCGTTTACACCGAGAGGGTCGGCGGTTCGAACCCGTCACCGCCCACCAGTGAAATCAAGAGGTTGCGCTTAGGTTTTGTGCCTCAGATCGCTTGCTAATCTAATTTTCGTGCCATATGCGTGCCAAGTGTTGGGGCGTTGTCTGGCTCAATGACCCTTTCAAATGGATTGCGCCCTAGAGAACTTTGTCCTTGGTGGACGTCCTGCTCCCACTGACCGGTGCAACGCGTTATCGAAAGTCGCTCGGGTCAGGATGTGTCGCCATGGCGATGTTGCGTCGGCTGTTTGAGAAAACCCGCCGCCGTCTCGGTCTGTTGTCGCGGGTTCTCAAACTGGACGCAAACGCGATCCTCACGTTTCGGCCCTGAACCAGCGCCCGGCAAGACGGCGGCGGGGTGGTGACGGCGCCTGAACCACTCAAACGCCCGCTCATCATGCATCGTCCTGGACGCACTCCGGGCGCGCCCGCGTGTTCGTGAACACGGCGGCTCTGGCCACTTGTGGAGCGTGCTCGCCAAACGAAAGCCGATATTGTTGTTCCGGTTCGTCGGATTGTGCCTGTTGCGGTTCGCCGAGCGGAGGTTCTGTGGATTGTTGTTCCAGGAACCGCCGCGAAGAACACGACGCGAGGGAGCCGGCCAGGGATGACGCGGGCCTTGCGCGTTCGCGTGAACGCGGACGGTCCCAATCGGGCGGAGCATGTCCGAAGCCGAAGACGTCATCATCGGCTACGAAAAA
>CAZABJ010000099.1:0-4286 GCA_964483375.1 uncultured Caulobacterales bacterium | reverse complement strand
AGCCGTCGCTGAAGACCGTCTTGTAGCCCGCGCGCGTCGGCGGCTTCGAGAATGTCCTCGCGGATGGCGCGGGGGGCGCCGAACAGGTGGCCTTGGCCAAAGCCGACGTCGAGTTCGAGGACTTCGACCACCGTCGATTCCCGTTCGATTTTCTCGGCGATCAGCTCGATGCCGTAGCGAGCGAGCAGGCGGGAATAGTCCTCCGCCCGGACTTCAGGAGCAGCCGAAATGTTGAGCGGTCTGCCGGCTTTGAGCGCGTCGATCAATAGCGTGCCGGGGACCTTCAAGAACTTCACCCCCGCGCGCTGCAGCTCGGCGAGATCGATGTCCAGGTCGTTGACCTTGTCGACGGAAAACCGGAAGCCGAAGTCGTTTAGCCGGGCGATGTTGCGCGCCGCGGCATGGTTGCGACGCAAGAAGTCCCGCTGACCGATTTCGAAGATCAGCGAGCCCGCCAGGTCCTGGTGCTTCCGCACGAAATCGAGGAACTCCGGGAAGAACCCGTCATCGCCCAGGGACGACAGCGCGATATTGCAGAACACCCCGACGCGGCGCTCTTTCTCCGCCAAACGCCGGACGATCTGAACGCAGCGGAACAACAGAAGATTGTCGATCGCGCCCACAAGACCGGCCGGCTCGGCGACACGCAGCCAATCCCGAGGCATCAACACTTTGCCCTGCGGGTTTCTCAGCCGCGAAAACCCCTCATAGAAGTAAATCTTGCGCTGGGGCAGCGACACGATCGGCTGCACATGCAAATCGACCCGGCCTTCCTCCAACGCATCGCGGACATCTTCCAGCAAGACCGTGTCGGCCGGGTCCGGCGCGGGCTCGGTGAAACGAGCCGGTTCGGCGGGCGTCGCTGCAGGAGCAGGCGCAGGCGCGGCGGGTTGTGCGAGCCGCTCGCTCATCTCCCGCACCAGGCCTTCGATGGTCTTCATTTCCGCGACAAGCGCATCGGGGCGCGGGCGGTCCGCCGCCTCTGCGACCTTCGTCTCCACCACCGACAAGCGCGCCCGGGCGGCGTCGAGCTCATCGACGATGAGAAGATTGGCTTGGCGCATGTCCTCGAGGGAGCGTTGCAGCGCGCGATGCTCCATCGCCCGCGCCCAGAGCGCATGGCCTTGCCCGCATCCCAGCGCGAGCACGCCGGCGAATAAGAACGCAGCTCCTGGCGCCGCGCCGATAAAACGAATCAGCGCGGCGGCCGCGACGATGGCGGCCATCCCGTAAACGGCGGCAAAGAGCACATGTGCGAACCGGGTCAAAGCGCATCTCCGACAAACCCGCAGGCGACCCTTTTCGCACCTGGCGCATTGACGGTGTGTTAACCCTCCGGGCCCGGGCTCCGTCCCGGCTGTTGCGCGGAAGCCGCACTCTTGTGACGAATGCAATACGGCTGCGGTTGATGCTGTCCGTGTGTCATCACGATCGCGACAGTGCGCGGCATAAGGCGCGCGCACGACGAGGCGGCGCGCCGGCCCTGGGAGGTTTCCCATGCTGCGTCGTCGTCCGGTGCGCGCCGCGCTCCTCGTGGATTTCGACAATATCGTTCCGTCGGTGACTAAGACGCTGCTTGTGGATCGAGCCGCGCGATGGACGGAGTGGCTGGAGCGGGGCGGGTTCGACGAAGATCTGAGGCCGCGCAAGCTGCTTGTGAAGCGCTGCTATTGGAACCGAACCGCGGAGGTTCACCGCTCTTATTTCGAAGACGCGGGCTATGTGGTGATCCCCACGCCCTCTCTGACCCGCGCGAAAAAGAGCTCCGCGGACATCCAGATCGCCATCGACGCGATCGATTCGT
Organism: uncultured Caulobacterales bacterium; assembly: GCA_964483375.1. Classification (GTDB taxonomy): domain Bacteria; phylum Pseudomonadota; class Alphaproteobacteria; order Caulobacterales; family Maricaulaceae; genus JAUIEH01. The sequence goes on along the minus strand of CAZABJ010000099.1, from coordinate 2,482 downwards.
TGGCGCGCAAGGAGCGGATCGAAGAGTTCATCATTCTATCGGGCGATTCCGATTTCACGCCGCTGGCGAAGCGTCTCAAGGAAGCCGAACGCCGCGTGGTGGTGTTCTCAGACGAGAACACCGTCGACGCCTATGTGGAGAGCGCCGACCTCGCGATTGATCGCGACGCGTTGCGGAAAGCGGCGGAGGCCCCCCGCCCGCCTCGCGCGCGCAATCCGTTCCATCTGATTTACGCCCGCCTGACGGGCCGCCGGAACGCCAGAACTCGGGGCATGCAGTCCAGCCTCGGCGCGATCGCCCAGCACATGTTCGAAGACCTCAAATCCCGCAACGCCAGCGTCATGGGCGCCGCCCGGTTTCGTCGCCTCTGCGAACGCTTGGAGGGGTTTGAGACCGAGGGCGACGGCGCTTGGTTCGCTTGCGGCGACGAAGACGCGCTCATCGCAGCGCTGGTCGCCAAACATGACAGCTTGGAGCTGCATGACGACCCCCAAGGTCGCCGCACGCTGAAACTGGCGCCGGGGGTCTTGCGCACGGTCGGCCGCCGGCGGGGGCGAAAGCCGCGCAATGAAGCGCTCTCGTTTGACTTGGACTCAGCCGCCGCGCGTTTGGCCGACGCGGCGCGGCGCAGCAAAGGCCGTGCGATCGGCAAAGTCGGCGTGCGCCGCGCGCTCGCCTCCCAACCCGGTTTCTCCGACGCCGGCGCTCAGCCTTGGCTCGGCTTCATGCGCTACCGCGACATGATCGAGGGATTGGTCTCCCGCCGGGCGGACCTCGCCCTTGAGCCCTGCCCAGGCGGCGGCGCCGTGGTGCGATGGGCGCGCCCGGACCGGGCGACGGACGCCGCGCTTGAACGCGCGCTGCAAGTGATTGCGCAATGCGCCCTGCCCCTGCGCGTGGACGCGTTCGCCGAGAGGCTCGTTGAGGCAGGCGGGCTTGAGCATTGGGCCGCAGGCGGCTGGCGGGACGCGGAGGACTTTGCGCGGCTTTTAAAACGTCTGCAGTTGGCGGGGCTTGAGGTGTCCTCGACCCCAGAGCCGGGCCTCATCAGCGACCCCGGCGCTGGTGAGAACGCAGGAACAACCCAAGTCGCTGCGGCCGAGTGACCCCGCCCCGGTCCGCTCCAACACCCGATCCTCGCCGCCAAGAACGAAATCGCCCGCCGCAGGGTCCCCGCGGCGGGCGCTCTCAACTCACTTACGCGGCTCAGCGCGTCCAGCTTAGCTCGTGGTGAGCGGCTGGATGAGGATTTCCACGCGGCGGTTGCGCGGGTCGCTGCCGGGAATGCCAGGGATGAGCTGGCTTTCGCCGCGGCCGGCGACATACATGCGCTCGCGCTGCACGCCACGGCTGGACAGATACGACGCCACGTTCTGAGCGCGGTTTTCCGACAGACGCTGGTTGTAGCCGGCGTCGCCGTCCGCAGAGGCGTGACCGATCACGTCGACGATCGTCTGCGGATAGTCGACCAGGGTGGCGGCGATGTCGTCGAGGACCGGGTAGAAACGCGGCTCCAACTGGAACGAGTTCAGCTGGAAGGTGACGTCCGAGGGAAGGCTGAGCAGGATGTTGTCGCCTTGCCGGGAGACGCCGACATTGGTGCCGGCCAATTCGCGGCGGAGCGCGGCGGCCTGGCGATCCATGTAGTTGCCGGCCGCAGCACCGGCGAGCGCGCCGATGCCCGCGCCGATAAGCGCGTTGCGGCGGTCGTCGCCGCCGGCCAGGGTGCCAAGTGCGGCCCCGGCCAAGGCGCCGGCGATGGCGCCGGTGCCGGTGCGGTTAGGAACGGTTTCGCCCGTGACGGGGTCGATGGTGGTGCAAGCGGCGATGAAGGCGCCAGCGGACGCGATCGCGACGAGACGTTTCATGGGGGGCTCCCCTCTCAAGCTCTTCAGCGGCGTACAAGCGGCCGCGGCGCTGTTCCTACAACAAAAACGTCCAAACGCCGAGCCGCGGCGCGCGAAACGTTTCCCCATCCTCACCCATGAACAGCTTCGACTGAATACGGCGAGAATGACCGGTTCATCTGAGGTTCATGAAGCCCATTGACCGCGAGGCAGGGTCGGCGCGCGCACTGCCCCTTGACGAGGCGACCGGACGTGATTATCTGCCCCGCGAACGGTTAGCAGCTGCGCCTCGCGAGTGCTAATGCGCCGGCGCGCTGCGATCCGTCGAATGATCCGTTTCACGCTTTACGGAGGAAGGACGCCATGAAATTCCGTCCCCTGCATGACCGCGTGTTGGTGCGCCGAGTCGAAGAAGACGAAAAGACCGTCGGCGGCATCATCATTCCCGACACCGCCAAGGAAAAGCCGCAGGAAGGCGAAGTGCTCGCCGTCGGCGGCGGCGCCATCAAAGAAGACGGCACGGTCCGCCCGCTCGACGTGAATGTGGGCGACCGCATCCTGTTCGGCAAATGGTCGGGCACCGAGGTCAAGATCGACGGTGAAGACCTCATCATCATGAAAGAGTCCGACATCTT
>CAZABJ010000098.1:0-4381 GCA_964483375.1 uncultured Caulobacterales bacterium | reverse complement strand
GCGCAAGTCTACTGGATCTTCGGGTTGTTGACGGCGTTCTTTCTGATGCAGGGGGCGTGTGAAGAGATCGCCTTTCGCGGATGGATGCAGTCCTCCCTTTTCGCTCGTATCGGCGCGGCGCCCGCCGTCATTTTGAACGCCGCGGTGTTCGGCCTTGTCCACTTTCATTTTTGGATGATGGAGGGGGCGACGGTGGGGACGATCGCGGTGCTGACGGTGACCCTGGTCGGCGTCGTATTTTCCCTGTGGGCGCTCCGCGAACGAGGCATATGGGGGGTGTGCGGGGCGCATGGGTCGTACAACGCCACGCTTGTGGGGGTGACGATCGCCATACTCATCGCCGCATCCGAAGAGGGGCCGTTCGCTGCGCTCTATTCTCTGATCGAGATATTCTCCGACACGGATGGCGTGCCGCAGACCACCCTTGCCGAAGCGCTCTTCCAGGTCGGCGCGGTCTCCGTGTTTGTTTGCGCGGCGCTCGTGATTTGGCTCCGCCGGCCGCGCGGCGGGGAAAGCGGACGGCCGTGACGTCAGGCGTCAACCGGTTTTGGGCGTTCACGCCGCTCCGCGGGGAGGGGTTCTTCTGGGGACCCCTGTGGTGGTTGGCGCTGCCGCTCCTCGCCATCGTCGCGGTGCTCTCGGTCTTGTTCGGCTCGGTGGCGGCTTATGGCGCGCTGGGGCTAGAGGATCGGCTGCCTTATGGCGGGCCGGGGTTCCTCGTTTATGTTCTCGTCGCAGGGTTTCTGCCGGCAGCGCTTCTGACCTTTCTGTATGCGCGCTTCGTTGAAGAGCGCAATTTCGCCTCTATTGGGCTTGGCCCTTCCGGGGCGTTGCGTCGTTTCGGCGGGGGCGCGTTTTCCGGGCTCGTCTATCTGGTCGTATCAATCGGCTTGTTGACTGCGCTGGGCGGGCTCAGCGCCGGGGAGGTCGGGCCGGCCTTTGCGTCTCCCGAACAGCTCGTTTGGATCGGGCTATTGCTTCTGGCCTTCATCATCCAGGGCGGGACTGAGGAAGTCGTCTTCCGCGGTTGGTTGATGTCAGCGCTTGCGTTGCGCGGCGGCTTGGTCTTCGCGGTGCTGTGCAACTCGATCATTTTTGGTCTGTTGCACGCCTCGAACACAGAAACGGTCAACTGGATCGCAGTCGGCAATGTGGTGTTGGTCGGCGTTCTCTTATCGCTGATGGCGATCCGGGACGGGAGCATCTGGGCCGCCTGCGGGTGGCATGCGGTCTGGAATTGGGCGTTGGCGACAGGCTTTGAAATTGAAGTGTCCGGACTGGACACGCCCTTGTCCGCCTTCGCCGTCGACATGGACGCCGCTCCAAGCGCGCCCGACTGGCTGACCGGGGGCGCGTTCGGCCCCGAAGGCAGCGTGGCGGTCACCGCCGTTTTGGGCGCGGGAACGATTTGGAACGCCGTTCAGCTCGCGCGTCGGCGCAGCGACGATACCGTCTGAGGCGAAACTGCATTAGGGATACCCCGTCTACAGGCCTGCCGCGAGGGGCGTCAGGGGAGCGGACGAGGTCGTGCATGCGCTTAGCTGAGGTGATCGCTACGCTGCGAGAGGAAGCGCCCAAGGATGGGCGGCTGAGCATCCAAGAAGTCTTAGACGCCTTCGCCGCCAGGGTTTACGGACCCTTGCTCATGCTTCCCGCCATCGTGGCGGTCTTTCCGATCATCGGGGCGCTGCCTGGGGTGTCCATCGGCACGGCGTTGATCATGACCCTTGGGTCATTGCAGCTCTTTTTCGGTTTGCGGCGCCCCTGGCTGCCAGGCCCTTTGCGCCGCATGTCGTTGTCCTGCCATCGCGCCATCCAGGTGCTGAACGCCGTGGAGCCGTGGGCGCGGCGGTTCGATTACGTTTTAAGGCCGCGGCTGCAGTTCTTTTTCCGATGGCCTGGCATCCATCTCACCGGCGTGTTGTGCGTGGGCACAGGCCTATTGGCGCTCGCCGGGGCGATGGTTCCCGGCCTTATCGTACCGCCGGCCTTGTTGATGATCCTGATCGCCTTCGCGCTTATCGCCGAAGACGGGATCATGCTCCTGATCTGCGCCGCGCTCGCCGCCGCCACGACTTGGGCAGGCTACGCCTACGCCTGGCCTCTTATCCTCGACGCGGCGGGATGGCTGATGCGCCTGTTCAATGGGGGCGCGTGAGGGGCGGAGGGTAAGCGCCGCCTGTGGACCTATTGGCGTGATGGCTATAGCCTTTAGCGCAACGGGAGAGCGGGGGCGCTATGGAAACGGTTGCAGTTGTGGGGCTTCCAGCCGGTCCGGCCTTTTGGGCCTGGCTGGTCGGCGCGTTTTCGTCAATCGTCGCTTTGATCGGCGCCGGGGCCTGGCTGGGTCGGCACGTCTTTGTCGGTGGGCGCATTAAAGAACTATCGAAACGTGTTGAACAGTGCGCGGGCGAGTTGGAGGACGAACGCGGTAAGAACGTGCTCGTCAATCGCGTGTTCGACGCAATTGACCGGGGCAGCGACGCCCTGTGGACCTTGCACGAAGCGGAACGTCCCGCTGCTCACGGCACATGGATTGCGCAAAGCAACCCGCCCGTGTTGCTTATTGGTAATCTCAAAGGCGGTGTTGGTAAAACCACGCTGGCTGTCAACCTCGCTTCTTTCTTTGCAATGCGAGACGACGGTGACTCCAGAAACGTTCTTGTCATCGATTTGGACTATCAGGGATCGTCGTCTGACACCTTGGCGCGGGCCGGAGGTCATGCGGAGACGCAATCGCTTTCCCACCGGTTGTTGGGTAGAGACGCTGAGCCTGAATTCTTGCTCGATACAGCGATGTCTCTGGGGAAAAAGATTCCTGGCGTTCATCTGATGCCGGCGCAGTATCAGTTAGCGCAAGCAGAAACGCGGTTTCTTTTTGAGTGGGTCTATAAACGCTCAGTGGCCGACCTTCGCTATAAGCTGGCGGAGTGTATCCACGATGAACGCATTCGAGAGCGTTACAAGATGATTATTCTCGACACTGCGCCGCGCGCATCTTTCGCTTTGGTCGAGGCGCTGGCTGCGGCCACCCACCTTCTTGTACCTACAAATATCGACCAACTGGCGACAGAGACAGTGGGGAATTTTCTTGCGTTCGCCAATCGGCTCAGCGACGAGCTCAATCCAGGTTTGCGTCTGGCCGGCGTCGTGGCGACTATGGCGCCGACGCGAAACCTTGAAGCAGGTCATGCGCCTGAGCAATTGGCGCGCATTCGCGATGAACTCGCTTTCTGGGAGCGAAGCGAAGGCTACCTGTTCCAATCACACCTGCCGCGCAATGTGGCGATATCGAACGTCGCAGGCGTACAAGTGGCGTATCTTACGGCCCCAGGCAGACCCTTTTTTGACCCGATCGGCGCTGAACTTATTCAGCGACTGAGGCAGACATGAAGGTTCGACAGTTCCGACAAACACTCGTGAAGCTCGCCGAGCTTGAAGCGGCGAGAGGCGATCCCCGCGCCGAAAAGGCCCTCTTGTCCCTTGCTGAAATATTTCAACGCCATAGGACGATGGAAACTGCCGCATTTGTGGCGCACTTGCGTCGCACGATAGAGTCACGAGATTAAGGGGGCGAACGTTTGGATTTGCGGCCGCTGTTGGCCGCGTTCGTTGGAAAGCAACATATGAGAGTGGCCGAACTCGCCGCGCTGTTGGAGCGTTATCAGCAGATCTTCGCCGAATCTGGCGCCAGGGCTCAAGCGGGTGATTTTGCCCGAGTGGTTACGCTGCTGCGCGAACACGACGACCTTTCAATCGACGAGTTTGAGCGCATGGCTCGTGACGCGGCGGAGACCACGCCTGACCCGTCGGTACTGGCGAACGAGGTGGTGGTGAAGAAGTATACGGCGAAACTCCAAGGAGCCGGTCTGGACCGGCCGGCTTTCGAAGCGCTCATGGAAGAAATTAAGGCCGATGGTGCGGTCAAAAAGCCTGAAGCTGACGCAATCGCTTTCGCATTCATAGGCGGCCGCAGGAAGTACGCATCCAAGAAAGCGGCTTTCGAAGCCATTGAAGACCGATTTTTGGACCGTGTTCGTTCGCACAGCAAGAAAGAACAAATCCGCGACGTTTACCCGTGGTGAGCGCGAGGGCCGACCGTTAAGCCCCCACCGCCTTTTTGCGTTTGCGTTTTGGTTTGGGGGGCGTTTGGGGTGTGGCGGGGGTCGCGCCGCGTTCGGCGTGACGCTCTAGGACGGGTTTGAGGAAGCGGCCGGTCCAGCTGTCTTCGATTTCAGCGACCTGTTCGGGCGTGCCTGAGGCGACCACGCGGCCGCCGCCGTCTCCGCCCTCGGGGCCGAGGTCGATGATCCAGTCGGCGGTCTTGATGACGTCGAGATTGTGCTCGATGACGCCCGCCGTATTGCCGGTCTCCACCAGC
>CAZABJ010000097.1:0-4479 GCA_964483375.1 uncultured Caulobacterales bacterium | reverse complement strand
GCGGCCACCAGACGCATGGTCGGCTCCTTCTCAGACAATGATCACTGCGTAGCGCGGGCGGCATGGGGCTCGCGCCGCCACACGCGGGCGACGCCCTCCGCCCCGCCCGCCGCGATGCGCTGGCCGTCAGGGCTCCAGGCGACGGCGTAAAACGCGTCCTCCCCGCCCTCCAGTGCGGCTATCTCGCGTTCGGCGGCGACGTCCCAGATCCGCACCAGCCGGTCTTGGCCCACCGTCGCGAGCTCGGTTCCGTCCGGGCTCCAGGCGACCGCGCTGACCGCCCCGAAATGCCCGACAAGATCGACCGACCGGCCGGTTTGGGCGCCGAAGAGGTCGGCCACGCGAACCAAACTCCGATCGCCGACGGCCGCGATCCGGTTTCCATCGGGGCTCCAGGCCATGGCGTAGAGCGGGCCGGCATGGACGAGCGCCTCGGCCGGCGAGGCGTTCTGATCCGCCGGCCAGACCCGGATGCGGCCGTCCTGCCCTGCGCTCGCCACATGAGCGCCGTTCGGCCGCCAGCCCACATCGCTCGCCACAATGCCTTGACCGGGGAGATTGCGCGCCGGCCCGCCGCCGAGGAGATCCCAAATCAACGCAGCCCCATTGGTGTCCGCCGCAAACAGCCGCCGCCCGTCGGGGCTCCAATCAATAGCGGTGAGAGCGGCGGTGCTGGTCGCGCTAAGCGGCGGCTCGTCTCCCCGCCAGACGATTAAGGTTCCCGCCGCGTCGACGCTGGCCAGCCGCTCTCCGTCAGGGCTCCAAGAGAGATCCGCGACATCGGCGGTATGGCCCTCATAGCCACGCTCGCCGCCGTCGAGGCTCCAGGTCCGCACAAGACCGAAATGGGTGGACGCCGCCAACGTCTCGCCATCGGGTCGCCAGTCAAGCGCGGTGATCGCACAGGCCCTGCCTCGGTCGCGACAGGCCTCAGACGGCACGCGATAGGTCGCGTCCAATGACCATTCCGGCTCAGCGGCGGGCGGTTCGGCGACGATGGTCATGCGGGCGTCCGGCGCGCATCCATTGAAGCAAAACGGGCCGGTGAGCGCGGGTAAGATCGTCGGCAATTCGTCGGGCAGGCGTTCGGCGCCCACGGTTTGGCTCGCCCGCGCGAACGCCAACAGCGCGTCTTGGCCCGGCCGCGCGATTTCCTCCGCCAAAGCAGCGGCGTAACGCCCGTCATCCGGCGTGGTCGAGCCATCGGTGGTGGACAATGCGATGAGCAGGCCGGTGCGCGGGGAAACCGGCTCAAAACCGCGAGTTCCGCGCGAAAACTCGTTTCGGCACGCGTCATAGACCACGAACACCGCGCGCGCGCCGGTGTTTTGGAGCGCCTCGATCTGCAGGTCCAAGCGCACGCCGTTCTGGATGAGAGCGGTTTCCGAAGCGATGCGCGTATTCGCCGGCAGCATGAAATTGCGCCGTGCGCCCTCCGACCGGCCGACCGCGCCGTGGCCGGCATAGTAGAAAAATCCCACCGCCTCGGGGCCTGCGGCGCGAAGGTCTTCGGCGAACGCTTCAATCGCGGTTAGGAGCGCAAGCCGGTCGGCGTCCTCCACCAACCGCGTTTCAAAGCCGGTCGCCTCAAGCGCTGCAGACAAGCGCGCGATGTCTCGCCGTGGATAGCTCAGCGCGGCGGGTTCGCCGGGATAGGCCTCATTGCCGATCAACAACGCCAGGCGCGGCGCCTCTTGCGACCAGCCCGGAGCCGCCGCCATCATCATCAGAAGAACCGCTAAGCACGCCGTCACCGCCCGCATGTCCGCCTCCTCGCACCGTCGGTTCTCCCGCTAAACCGGGAATGCGGCGACATACGGGCCCCTCAGCGTCATATCCGGCAACGAAGCGTGACCGCGCTCACGCCGCTGGATTGTGGACGGAGCGTTCGGGCGGGCTTATCTAGCGGGCGACTTTCCTCGTCCATCGCCCCTGTTCGCGGGGCGAAGCTTGCGCAAAAGGAGACGTATCATGGCCGTTCGTGTCGCCATTAACGGGTTTGGCCGCATCGGCCGTTTGGTTCTTCGTTCCATCATCGAGCATGGCCGAGACGACGTCCAAGTAGTCGCCATCAATGACCTTGGCCCCGCAGAAACCAATGCGCACCTCCTGCAATTCGACAGCGTGCATGGCCGCTTTCCCAAGCCGGTATCGGTTCAAGGCGAGCATATGGACGCCGGCGCAGGGCCTATCCGCGTCACCGCCGAGCGCGATCCCGCCAAACTCCCTTGGGGGGAGTTGGGCGTCGACGTCGCTATGGAATGCACCGGCATCTTCACCGACCGGGACAAAGCCGCCGCCCACCTTGAGGCGGGAGCGAAACGGGTCCTGGTCTCCGCGCCCGCCAAAGGCGCGGACAAAACCATCGTCTACGGCGTGAACCACGACGCTCTGACCGCCGACGATCACGTGGTCTCCAACGCTTCGTGCACCACCAATTGCTTGGCTCCCGTCGCCAAGGTCCTGCACGACGCCATCGGCGTCGACCGGGGGTACATGACGACGGTGCACGCGTATACCGGGGACCAGCCGACATTGGATCGTCTGCACAAAGACCTCTATCGCGCCCGGTCCGCAGCGCAATCCATGATCCCGACATCGACCGGCGCGGCGAAGGCGGTGGGGTTGGTGCTGCCGGCGCTGGCCGGCAAGCTCGACGGGTCGGCCATCCGCGTTCCCACGCCGAACGTGTCGATGATCGATTTGACGTTCGATGCGGCGCGCGAAACCAGCGTGGAGGAAATCAACGCCGCGATGACCGAAGCGGCGAACGGCGCGCTGAAGGGCGTGCTCGCGGTTTCCGACGCGCCATTGGTGTCGATGGATTTCAACCACGACCCTCACTCCTCCACCTTCGCTCTCCCCCAGACCCAGGTGATCGAAGGCAAAATGGGCCGCGTCCTGTCCTGGTATGACAACGAATGGGGCTTCTCCACCCGGATGGCGGACACCGCCGTCGAACTTGCGAAACGGATCTGAACCGGACGTGGCCGTTGTGCTGGAACCGCCGCTGCGCCGAGCGACGCCTGAGGACGGGCCGGTTTTGGCGCAGCTGGCCAATTTCGCCGGCGAAGGCCTGCCGCTGCATTTCTGGACGCTGAGCGCTGCGCCAGGCGAAGACCCCTGGGCGCGCGGCGCGGCGCGTGCGGCGAAAGCCGCGGCGGACGGCAAAATCTATGTGGTCGATGACGGCGACGGTCCGGTCGCCTCGCTGACCGGCTACGCCATCGGTCCTGAGCCTGAGCCGCCGGGGGACGCGGACCCGCCGGTCTTCCGCCCGCTTTTGGCGTTGGAGGCGCTCGCTCCGTCCTCCTGGTACGTCAATGTCTTGGCGGTGATGCCGGACCAGCGCGGCAAGGGCCTCGGCGGGCGCCTTCTGAGTTTGGCGGAGAGGATCGCCGCTGAGGAGGGCCTGTCGGCGCTCAGCGTCATCGTGGCGGACGCCAATTCCGGCGCGCGCCGGCTCTACACGCGCATGGGCTACCAAGAGGCCGCGCAGCGCGCGATGGTCAAAGACGGTTGGGAGACCGAGGCCGAGGCGTGGATCCTGATGCGCAAGTCGCTTGCTTGACCGGCGCGGCGCTTAGCTGTGCGTCACGGTCGACCCCGCCAGCGACCTCGGTCAGTGCAGCGTCCGTTTCGACAGCGGCGAACGCGCGCGCGGCGTCCGGACCATCGCGCGCGCCAAGCCGCCCCAGCCGCTCTGCGTCAGAGCCCAGGGCCCCGCGTTCAGTCTTGGTTTGGCGGGAAGTCTTCCAGCATCGTCTCAGCGATGAGATCGGCGTTGCGTCCGTCCGGCACTGAGTTGGTGATGTCTCGCTGCCCGCTCGCCATCCACAACAACCGCCCCGAATCGCGCTCGAAAATCCCGATGCTGAGCGTGCCCTCAGACCGCGCGCTCACCAGCGGATCAAGCTCATAAGCCGTTCTGCCGGACCGGGAGACGACAACAGTGTCGGGCAGACGGCCAACGCGGTCGACGCCGGTGACTGAGACTTCGCTCGGCCCGTAGATTGTTCGGTCGGTGGACTCGAACTCCAGCGATTCATTGAGGCCCAAGACGATGCTCACGCCGAAATCGGCTTCGGACGGGTCCTGCGCTTCGGCAAAGCCTTTCGCGAGCAACTCCTCGCGCACCGCGGCCTCGAGCGCCCTAAGCGTGCTCGTGGGGAGCAGAAGAGCCCCTTCCACCACCACCGGTTCGTCGCCCATCCAGGCGAACGTTTGATAGCCGCTGAAGTCATGGTCTTGGACGTAATTTAACGCGACCTGGGACTGCGTCGCGCAACCCGCGGCGAAAGCCAGTGGAAACAGCAAAGCAAAAAGCCGGATCATACTCATCCCCCAATATCGAGCGTCGACGAACGGCTCTTTATCGCATTCGGCCTGGTCGCGATAGTATCGGGGCCAGCATTCAGCCCATCTGACATGACCGACAGGCCCGCCGAAGCGGGGCGTTCGCGAACCGGTGGGGCGCCC
>CAZABJ010000096.1:0-4685 GCA_964483375.1 uncultured Caulobacterales bacterium | reverse complement strand
GCGGACAGCGCCCGCTAGCGCTTTGGCGTCGTCTGCGGGCTCTCCAGGGTCCGGTCGCGCCAAATATAGCCGACCAAGTTCACATGAACGCCGCCGACACGCTGGGTGGAGCGCCCCTCTTCGGCCCCGCCCAGCCGCTCATAAAACCGTCGGGCGCGGGCGTTGGCCTCCACGCACCAAACCCCGAAAGCGAAAAACCCTCGCTGCACCAAATGCCCCGTGCAAGCGTCCATAAGCGCCCGGCCGACGCCGCGCCGCTGCGCATCAGCGAGAACGTAGAGCATATAAATCTCGCCCGACCACGGGGCGCGGTCCTCCCGCCCCGGCCCCGACCAGGCGTATCCCACGGGGCGGGCGCCTTCGCGCGCAATATGAAGCGCTGCGTCGCGGCCGAGGGGATGTCGGCCGAGTTGGTCGATGGCGTGACGCCAGTAGCGCGGACCGCGCGCGTCCCCCGCCATTGCGCTCACGGACGGCAAGATGCCCGAATAGGTCTCCCGCCAGGTTCGTTCGTACAGCGCGGCGAGCGCGTCGGCGTCCTGGCGGGCGGCCGGTTCAATCGAAAGCATGGCGCTCATCCTCGGCGCGCGCGGAAAAACGACCGGAGAAGCTCGCCCGCTTCCTCCGCCCGCACCCCGCCCAGAACCTGGGGACGCCAATGGCAGGTCGGCTGTTCGAAAAACCGCGGGCCATGCGCCACCGCCCCGCCTTTTGCATCGTCCGCGCCATAGACCAGGCGCGCGATCCGAGCATGGCTGAGCGCGCCTGCGCACATGACGCAAGGCTCGAGCGTAACGTAGAGCCAGAGGCCCGGCAGGCGATAACTCCCCACCACGTCGGCGGCCGCGCGCAGTGCGACGATCTCGGCATGCGCAGTCGGGTCGCACGCGCCGATTGAGCGGTTGCGACCGGTCGCAAGGATGCGCTCGCTCTGGGGATCCACGACCAGCGCGCCGATGGGCGCCTCATCCGCCGCCGCCGCCTCGCGCGCCAGGTCGAGCGCGACGTCCATCCACGCCGCATCGTTTGGGTGTTCGCGCCACGTCCCTGGCGAAGCGCTTTCCGACACGGCCTCGTCGCCTTACAGCGTCGCTGATGCGACGCCGACCAGCTGTTGGGCCACGTTCTGCAAGTCCGCCTGGACCGCGCGGATCGCGCCTTCATCCAGGCCAAGGGCTTCAGCGACCAACCGCAGGTAATCCAGCTCCGCAGGGTCCACCATGATGTCGGACATCGCCACCAGCAAGCAGCCGCGCAGGATCTGCGACTTCTGCTCTGCGGTGATGATCTCGCGCTTTTCCTTTATGAGCTCGACATAGCGCTGCGGGTCGGCATGGGCGGCGTTGGCGATGGAGCGGATGGTGTCGTCCCCCACCGGCCGTTGGCCGAATTTCTTCAGGACGCTGCGCACCATGGTGAGTTCCGCGTCCGACACGACGCCGTCCGCGCCGACCATGCGCACCGTCGCGCCGGTCAAGATCTCATGGAACGCGTCAAGCGCTTCGGCTTCGGCGCGTCGATCCCGGCGCTGAGACGCCTTGCTCGGGTCGAACGCCAAATTGAACAACGCCGTCAACACAGCGAACGTCGCATAGACGCCCGCCGCGATGTAGAGCCCCATTTGGGTCTGCGTAGTCGCATACGGCGCCACGACGCTGCGGATGTTCTCCGGCAGCGCGCCGAGCCCGCCGAACTGCACCGCAGCCCCCAACGCAGCCAGCAAGACGGCGACAAACAGTTGCGCCTTCGCGTTCATGATCGTTCCCTCTGCCCCCTGTGCGGGCGACCGCCGCCCCGCGCGGCTTGACGATACAGAAAAATTCGGCGCGATTTGGGCGCCGACGCTTTTTGACGGCGCTCTTTAGCACAAGGCACGCCATGTCCGGTGACGCTGAAACCCAGCCCGACGCCCAGCGCATCGCAAAAGTGCTTGCGCGCGCCGGCGTGTGTTCTCGCCGAGAAGCCGAACGGCTGATCGAGGCGGGCCGGGTGAGCGTGGACGGCGCCACCCTTTCGTCACCCGCGCACAATGTCCGCCCCGACCAAGACATCCGGGTGGACGGCGCCCCGATCCCGCAGCGCGAGCGCACGCGCTTGTTTCGGTATCACAAGCCCGACGACTTGATCGTCAGCCGCGGCGATCCGCGCGGCCGGAAGACGATTTTCGAGGCGCTCCCAGAAGGCCTGCCGCGGCTGGTGAGCGTCGGGCGCTTAGACCTGACCTCCGAAGGTCTGCTTCTTCTGACGAATGACGGCGAGCTCGCCCGCATTCTGGAGCTTCCGCAGACGGGCTGGACCCGGCGTTATCGCGCGCGCGCCTTCGGCCGGCCGAACGAAGCGGATTTGGAGAAGCTGCGGCGGGGCTTGGTGGTGGACGGCGTCAAATATGGGCCGATCGACGCGATGATCGAGCGCCAAACGGGCGGCAACACCTGGATGACCCTGGCCCTCAAGGAAGGCAAAAACCGGGAGGTGCGCAAAGCGCTTCAGAGCCTTGGTTTGACGGTGAACCGCCTGATCCGCACCGCCTATGGGCCGTTTCAGCTCGGCGCATTGCCTAAGAGCGACATCGCCGAAGTCACCCGCAAACAGCTGCGCGAGCAGTTGGGGCGGCTGTACGAGGTTTAGCGCGCGCGGCGCGGCGGCGGCCGGCGCGCCGCGCGCTGCGCGCTGGAACAGCGGCGCTGCTCGCTCATTCGCTCGCGCGCCGGCGCGCCATCCCGGTGAGCCCGGGGGTGGGGAATGTCAGGATGGCGAGGCCGGTGGCCGTTTGAACGCCGAAGACAACCTGGAATGCAATCTGATTTGAGTTGACCTCCTTCAAACGACTTAGCGCTGTTTGGTCGTGAATTCCCGGCATAGCGTTAGCGATGCTGTAGGAGAACCAATTGAACCAAGTCTCGGGTGATTGGCTGGCGCTTTCAGGCGAAAACCCGAATATTCCGATGGCCGTGTAGGCGAGCACCAGAATGAGGAAGGCGTAGAACCCGCGCGGAAGGTCATAGCCATAGCCGATGGTCCGTCCCGACAGCCATTTCACCAAACGTACGAAGCGGCGCTTTTCGGCGCGCTCGTCATGGGCGCCCAAGGCCTGCCTGACGCGCCGCGCGCGGCTTTCATACCCGGCTTGCGACAACGCGTTTGCGAGCGTGGCGTAGGGTCCCGGCGCGTAGACCCTAGCCGGACGGCGGTCCTCAATCCATGCGATAAGGTCCTTGGGCTCGGCTTCGGCGATATCGCCGACCCGGCGGTAGGACAGCCCGGAAAGTTCGCGTCGCACGAAACGACCTTTGGCCGCGCGCTTGCGCCGAGGACCGCCTGCGCTTTCCTTCGTCTCCCACGCCGTGATGGACCCCTCAAGCGCGCCAAGACTCGCATTGCGAAAGTTGATGCGCGCGCCGGGGCCCCAATCCGGCGGCGAATTTTTCGCTTTTTCTTCGCTGGGGTCGTCCGTCTTTTCTTCGAGAACTAAGGCCCCTGCGATCTCAGCGCCGGACAGGTTCAACGCGCCTTCTATGCGTGCGCTGGCGAGCTGCAAGTTTCCGCCGATGCGCGCGCGTGTGAGGTCCACGTCGCAAACTCTCTGGGCCGCCAAGAAGAAAACGCTGCCGGCCACGTCGACGCCGATCGCGCGGACCGGTTTGTCCAGCGTTGCGCGGTCCAGGTTCACAAGCCCCGATATCCGAGCGCCTATGAAACTCGCCCCGCCAAACAACCAAGCGCCTTGCCCTTCCAGGTCCGCCTCAACCCGCAGACGCTCAGCCAGCAGCTTACCGCGCACTTTGGCGTCGGAAAAATTTAGGTAACCATCAATGCGCGCCCCATCCAATCGAACCGCCGTCGCACCTTCGTCATGCGGGTCGATGTCCATCTTCTTCAATTGCAGCGAGCCTTCGATATGCACGCCGTCGGCGCGCAGCCGGCCCCTTAGGCGGGTGTTGTTGAGCGCCGTCCAACCGCCTATCCGCGCGCCAATCATGTCGATGTCGCCGTTCATCAGTGAGTCGCGCAGTAAGAACGCGCCTTCGATCCGTATCTGCTGGCAGTTTACGCCGCCGTCGAAACGGCATTTCTCGAACGCGACCGTTCTCGCCGCGCGCGCGTCCCGCAGCACCACCGTCTGAGCGAAGCGGCACTCGGCGAACTGCGTGGTGACGGGAAAGCGCCGACCCTCCCAGACGAGCCTGTCGGAAATGAACGCCGACTGGATATCGCAGCGCGGGCGCGCCATCGCGGCGATACTTGGCTCAGAGAACAACACCCAGCGCAGAAATCGCTCTGACAAGGTCTGCCAGGCCGGCCACGCCTCGGCGTAATTGATAGGATCGACGACAGGGTCGCGTTCGCGATCCAACGCCGTCTCATCCCAAAACGCACCGCCCTCGGCCTTGAAATTCGCCATATCGGCGGCCCGGCCCTGCGCGATGCGCCCCCACGCCCAGCGCTCCCAGGGCGAAAAACCTTCGACATCCATCAGACTATCCGCAACAGCGCCCCTCCTCGGCGACGCCGCATCATCAAATTCTCCGCCCTCGCCCATGTCCCGCCCCCTTGCTCGCGCCGCCGCGCCCTATGCACCGTATCGGCAACGATAATGCGGCGCTTCCATGGCGCTTGCCTTGTGAGGTTGCGCGCGCTTCTCTGCGCGACATGACCTTCCTGTCCGACACCGCCGCACCGGCGCA
>CAZABJ010000095.1:0-4840 GCA_964483375.1 uncultured Caulobacterales bacterium | reverse complement strand
ATATGCCGATCACAACGCCCGGACGCGCGGGGCGGATCGTCACCCGGCACTTCTTGAGGGGCCGCTCGATCACGATTATCGAGACGCCCGCGCCGGACAGCCGCTTCTTCAGATAGCGTCGGAGACGCAAATCCTGATGCAACAGCTCCGCGTACTCGCCAGTATTCGCATACCACCGCGAATCCCAGGTGCGGTTGACCCCGAGCCGCAGCCCGATGGGATTGACCTTCTGACCCATTAGGCGGCCCCTTCGACTTCGCGGACCACGATCGTCAGCTCAGAAAACGGCTTTTCGATCCGACCCACGCGGCCGCGGGCGCGCGCCCGGAACCGCTTCATCACAAGGTTCTTCCCGACATAGGCCTCAGAGACGATGAGATCGTCCACGTCCATGCCGTGATTGTTCTCCGCATTCGCAATCGCGCTCTCCAGGCATTTCTTCACGTCCCGCGCGATGCGCTTGCGCGAAAACGTCAGCTGGGTGAGCGCGCGCTCAACGCTTAAGCCGCGGATGGTCGAAGCCACCAGATTGAGCTTTTGCGGGCTGATGCGGATAAGGCGCAGCTTGGCGCGCGCCTCGTTGTCCGCCACCCGGCGCGCGTTTTTGCCGTCCGGTCCGCGCTTGGGCTTAGGCGCAGGCTGGGGCCCTTGAGGATTGTCAGACGCCGCCATGACTATCTCCGCTTCGCCTTTTTATCGGCGGCGTGGCCGTAATAGGTCCGCGACGGCGCGAACTCGCCGAATTTGTGGCCCACCATCTCCTCGGACACCAAAACGGGCACGAATTTCTGCCCGTTATGAACCTGAAAGGTGAGGCCCACGAAGTCAGGGATGATCGTCGAGCGCCGCGACCAGGTCTTGATCGCCGGCTTACGCGGATCTTCAGACGCTTTCGCGGCTTTCTTCAAAAGATAGCCGTCAATGAAAGGACCTTTCCAAGCGGAACGCGGCATCGATCCCTCCTACCGTTTCTTTTTCATGTGGCGGGACCGAATGATGAACTTATCGGTCGACTTGTTCGAACGCGTCTTCCGCCCCTTGGTCGGCTTGCCCCATGGCGTCACCGGGTGACGACCGCCTGAGGTGCGGCCTTCGCCGCCGCCATGCGGGTGGTCGACGGGGTTCATCACCACGCCGCGCACCGAGGGGCGCTTGCCCATATGCCGCACGCGCCCGGCCTTGCCGAGATTGGTGTTGAGGTGGTCCGCATTCGACACCGCCCCGACGGTGGCCATGCACCGCTCATGCACCATGCGCAGCTCGCCCGACATCAGACGCACCTGCGCATAGCCGCCGTCCCGGCCCACGAGCTGAGCGTAGGCGCCCGCCGAGCGTGCGATTTGCCCGCCTTTTTCCGGCTTTAGCTCCACATTGTGCACGATGGTGCCCACCGGCATGGCGCGAAGCGGCATGGCGTTGCCCGGCTTCACATCCGCCCGCTCAGCCGCGATCACCGTGTCGCCGACGCCCAGACGCTGGGGCGCGAGGATGTAGGCGAGTTCGCCGTCCTCATACTTGATGAGCGCAATGAACGCGGTCCGGTTGGGGTCGTACTCCAGACGCTCCACCGTCGCTGGGACATCGAACTTGCGTCGCTTGAAGTCGATCTTGCGGTACAGACGCTTGGCCCCGCCCCCGCGACGACGCGCGGTGATGCGGCCGGCGTTGTTGCGCCCGCCTTTTTTCGTCAGACCCTCAACGAGCGACTTTTCGGGGTCGCCCTTATGCAGCTCGGAGCGGTCCACCAGAACCAGCTGCCGCCGGCCCGGCGAGGTGGGATTGAACGTTTTTAGCGCCATCTCTCTTCCCCTACAGGCCCGTGGTCACGTCGATCGTCTGGCCCTCAGCGAGGGTGACGACGGCTTTTTTCACATCCGAACGCCGGCCGCGGATTCCGCGGAACCGCTTGGTTTTGCCCTTGGTCACGATGGTGTTGACCTTCGTCACTTTGACCTTGAACAGGGCCTCGACCGCCTCGGCGATCTCTTTCTTGTTCGCATCAATCGCGACCTGGAACACGACCTTCCCGTCTTCAGAAAGTAGGGTGGCCTTTTCCGTGATCACCGGGCGGCGAATGGTGTCGTAATGGCGGGCGGCTTCGCTCATGCCTCAGCTCCCTCTGCCGCAGCCGCGCCGTCAGCGCCGCCGGGACGCGCATGGGGCCAGCCCTTGCCGTCGAAAAAGTCCGCTATCGCGTCGACCGCCGCGCGGGTGAGCACCAGCTTCTCGCGCCGCAGCACGTCATAGACGTTGATCCCCTGCACGGGCAGCACGTCGACAAGGGCCAAATTGCGGGCGGCCTTGGCGAAGTTTTCGTCCACCGCCTCCCCGCCGATCACCAGCGCGTTCTCCGAGCCAAGTTTTTCAAGCGCGGACCGAAGCGCCTTGGTCTTAGGCTCATCCAGCTTCGCGTCGTCGAGAATGATCAACGCGCCCGCGCCGGCCTTGGAAGACAGGGCGTGCTTAAGCGCCAGACGACGGACCTGTTTGGGCAAGTCGTGCTCATAACTGCGCGGTTTGGGACCGTGCGCCTTCGCGCCGCCCACGAAAATACCCGCGTTTTTCGAGCCGTGCCGCGCCGTGCCGCCGCCTTTTTGGCGACCCCAGCGGGTTTTGGTGCGCGCGATCTCCCCGCGCAGTTTGGTGCGTTGGGTGCCGGCGCGCCGCTTGGCGAGCTGCCACTTCACCATGCGCTGCAGGATGTCCGCGCGCGGCTCCAAGCCATACACGGCGTCGTCGAGCTCAATCTCGCCGGCCGCGTCAGCGGCCAAATTCATGACGGCGATTTTCATTCTTCGCCCCCTTCGTTCGGCGCGGCGTCGCCCTCAGGCGCCTCCGCTGGCGGCGTGTCGGCGGCTTGCGCCTCATCCGGGCCCGCCACCTCGTCAGCAGACTTGAACGCACCCGGCGTCGGCAGACCGTCGGCCTTTACGCCTTTGACGGCGTCGCGCACCTCAATCCAGGACCCCGCCGGGCCCGGAACCGACCCGCGCACAAGCACCAGACCGCGCTCCACGTCGACCCGCACGACCTCAAGGCCCTGCGTGGTCACGCGCGCCGCGCCCATATGCCCGGCCATGCGCTTGCCCTTGAAGACCTTGCCGGGATCTTGGCATTGGCCGGTCGAGCCATGCGCGCGGTGGGAGATGGACACGCCGTGGCTGGCGCGCAGGCCGCCGAAATTGTGCCGCTTCATGGCGCCGGCGAAACCCTTGCCGATGGAGATCCCCGACACGTCGACCCGCTGACCCGCGACGAAGTGGTCCGCCGTCAATTGCGCGCCGACCTCAATCAGGTTCGCCTCGTCCACGCGGAACTCGACGAGTTTCTGTTTCGGCTTGACGTTGGCCTTGGCGAAATGGCCGCGCTGCGCTTGGGACTGACGCTTGACCTTGGCCGCACCCGCGCCGAGCTGAAGCGCGACATAACCGTCGCGGTCTTCCGTCCGATGCGCCACGACCTGGCACTCGTCCAACTGCAGCACGGTGACCGACGCATGGGCGCCGTCGGGCTCGAACACCCGCGTCATGCCGATCTTTTTTGCGATCACGCCGGTCCGCATCTGCTTCACGCCCCCAGCTTGATCTCGACCGACACGCCGGCGGCGAGATCGAGCTTCATCAATGCGTCAACCGTTTGAGGGGTAGGATCGACAATATCGAGTAAACGCTTGTGCGTTCTGATCTCGAACTGCTCGCGCGATTTCTTGTCGATATGCGGTCCGCGGTTCACGGTGAACTTTTCGATGCGCGTGGGCAGCGGAATAGGGCCGCGGACCTCAGCGCCGGTGCGCTTGGCGGTGTTCACGATCTCAGTCGTGGAGTGGTCGAGCACCCGATGATCGAACGCCTTCATCGTGATGCGTATGTTCTGGCGGTCCATCGTCCCAACTCGACTGTCTCGCGCGCCTTACGCGCTGAGGCCCCTCAAGGCCTCTCCCAAAGAAGACGGGGGCGCCGCGTGCCGGCGGCGCCCCCGTTATCGCGCCTTAAGC
The DNA here is from genome assembly GCA_964483375.1 of uncultured Caulobacterales bacterium. Classification (GTDB taxonomy): domain Bacteria; phylum Pseudomonadota; class Alphaproteobacteria; order Caulobacterales; family Maricaulaceae; genus JAUIEH01. The sequence goes on along the minus strand of CAZABJ010000095.1, from coordinate 846 downwards.
GCTACTCGATGATTTTCGCGACGACGCCCGCGCCGACGGTGCGGCCGCCTTCACGAATGGCGAAGCGAAGCTTCTCTTCCATGGCGATCGGCGTGATCAGCTCGACCTCCATATTCACATTGTCGCCCGGCATGACCATTTCGGTGCCTTCCGGCAGCGAGCACACGCCCGTCACATCGGTGGTGCGGAAATAGAACTGCGGACGATAATTGGTGAAGAACGGCGTGTGGCGGCCGCCCTCTTCCTTGGTGAGGATGTACGCCTCAGCCACGAACTTCTTGTGCGGGGTGATCGACCCGGGCTTGGCCAACACTTGGCCGCGCTCCACGCCCTCACGGTCCACGCCGCGCAGAAGGGCGCCGATATTGTCCCCCGCCTGACCCTCGTCCAGCAGCTTCCGGAACATCTCCACGCCGGTGCAGGTCGTCTTGGTGGTTTCGCGGATGCCGACGATTTCGATCTCGTCGCCCACCTTCACGATGCCGCGCTCCACCCGGCCGGTCACCACCGTGCCGCGACCGGAGATCGAGAACACGTCCTCGATCGGCATCAAGAACGGCAAGTCGATCGGCCGATCCGGCGTCGGGATGTACTCGTCGACCGCCGCCATCAGCTCAAGGATTTTCTCCTTGCCGATATTGTCATCGCGACCCTCGACCGCAGCCAAGGCCGAGCCGGCGATGACGGGAATGTCATCGCCCGGGAAGTCGTAGGAAGACAGAAGCTCGCGCACTTCCATCTCAACGAGCTCCAAAAGCTCTTCGTCGTCCACCTGGTCGACTTTGTTCAAGAACACCACGAGCGCCGGCACGCCGACCTGACGGGCGAGCAGAATGTGCTCCCGGG
>CAZABJ010000094.1:0-4861 GCA_964483375.1 uncultured Caulobacterales bacterium | reverse complement strand
AGAGGTACCCGTCTTCCATCAGGTCCTTGATGTGGATGATCGCCTGAGGTTTGCGGTCATCCACGACGACGACTTGAGAAATGCGCTTTTGCTGCAGCGTTTCCACCACCGCGCCCATGCGTTCGTCGAGACCGGCCGTCGTGGGCGATCCGCCGGCCATGGCCGCGGCGGTCAGCGTTCGGGGATGCTCCTCGCGCTCCGCGGCGCGGCGGACGTCGCCGTCGGTGATCACCCCGGTCAGCGCGCCCTCCGCGTCGACCACCGACACCGCCCCGCATAAGCCCTCAGAGATTGCGCGCAAGACGCCGACAAACGGCTCATCAGCCGTAACGACCGGATTGGGCGGCGCCTTTTGGAGCGCCATCCATTCCCGAACCAATTGCAGGCGCATGCCCAAAGCGCCGCCGGGATGCCGCGCGCCGAAGTCTTCGGAGGAAAAGCCGCGGCGTTTCATCACGGCGACGGCCAGAGCGTCGCCAAGAGCCAGCGTCATGACGGTGGAGCTCGTTGGCGCGAGACGGTTCGGGCAGGCTTCCTCGGCCTTGGGTAGCAACAGACCCACATCCGCGTTCTTGCCTAAGAAGCTCTCCGAACGGGCGGTTATCGCGATGAGCGGCATAGCCATCCGGCGACAAAAGACGAGGATGTCGCGCAGTTCCCGCGTTTCCCCTGAGTTCGAAATCGCAATGACCACTGAGCCGTCGCGCAGCATCCCCAAGTCGCCATGGCTGGCTTCGGTGGGGTGAACGAAAAAGGACGGCGAGCCGGTCGAGGCCAGCGTGGCGGCGATTTTATTGCCGATATGGCCGGACTTGCCCACGCCGGTGACGATGACGTAGCCCGGCGCCTCGATGACGAGTTTGACGGCCTCGGCGAACGATGCGTCCAAGCTCTGGCGCAGAGCGGCCAAGGCCTTGATTTCAGTGTCGAGCACGCTGCGGCCTGCGTCGAGGTCGTGCTCGGCGTCGTCGAGACTTCCCGAGATGTCGATCGCCATCGCTGAGGCTCCGGGTTTGGGGGCGAGAACTGTATCGCGGGGCTTTGGCGTCTTGCCGGTAAAGCCCGCCACAGTATCTTCGTCTGCGGACGGCTGCATTGGCTCAAGCCTCGCAGCGCGGTTCGGGCGTCCCGATGCAGTCAGCCCGGCTGCCGGCGAAAAAGCAAGCGCGCGAGGGCGGCGGGTTTTCCGTTTGAAGCGTTGTGAGGCGGCCGATATAAGCCCGGTCTGATAAGCGTCCTAAGGGGCGGAGGAGCCTGCTTTGAAAACTGTCTCGGCGGGAAACGTCGATTTCGCAAATTCGTCCCCGGTCGCGTTGATTGCCGGGCCTTGCCAAATCGAGAGCCGCGACCACGCCTTCAAGATCGCAGACGCCCTCCGGCGGGCATGCGATGAGGCCGGCGTGCCCTTCATCTACAAATCGTCCTATGACAAAGCCAACCGGACTTCGCTTTCCGGCAAGCGCGGCGTCGGGATCGACGCCGGTCTTGAAATCCTCAGCGAGGTGCGGACCGCGTTTGGCTGCCCTGTGCTGACTGATGTGCACAATGAAGAGCAAACCCGCCGCGCCGGCGACGCGGTCGACATCCTCCAAATTCCCGCCTTTCTGTGCCGCCAGACCGATTTGTTGGTCGCGGCGGGGGAAACGGGGAAAGTGGTCAATGTCAAAAAGGGCCAGTTTCTTGCGCCGTGGGACATGGCTCATGTGGCGGAGAAAATCGCTTCAACAGGCAATGACAAGATCTTGCTGACCGAACGCGGCGCATCCTTCGGCTACAACACGCTGGTGACCGACTTCCGGTCCCTGCCGGTGCTTCGCGAAACCGGCTACCCGGTGATTTTCGACGCGACCCACTCCGTGCAAGAGCCCTCAGGCCAGGGCGGGTCTTCGGGCGGCAAACGCCAATACGCCACGATGTTGGCGCGCGCCGCCTGCGTGATCGGCGTCGCGGGGGTGTTCGCCGAAGCTCATGACGATCCTGACAACGCGCCGTCGGACGGGCCGAACATGTTGCCGCTGGAGTGGATTCCCCAGCTGCTCGATGAAATGAAACGCGCCGACGAAATCGCGAAGAACCGGCCCGACGGGCGCGGCCTTTAACGCCCCGCCCGGACGTTCCACTCCAGGATTTCAGCCCCCGCCGGCGCCAAACGGACCACGCCGTATGCCGCGGTTTTGAGCTTGCGCGGCGCATCGGCGGGGCGCGAATGCGCCGCATCCAGCGCAAAGCGCGCAACGCCGTTGGAGGTGACGATCAAGCTGTCGCCCCCCGCTCCGGCTAAGGTTTCAAAGAGCGTCTTCCAGGCGAGCGTCAAAGCCGAGGGGTCGACGCGCCAATCGGGAGGGGGTGTGGCGTGTTCCTCCCAAGCGGCGAGGGCGGCCGCGCCGATGCGCGCGAGCACCTCAGCCTCCGGTTTGTTTTCGTCCGGCCCATAGTCGATCTCCCGCAAGCTCTCGAGCGGCTCGAGCGTCGCCTTGGGTGCGAGCCTGCCGCCCACGATGCGCGCGGTTTCCATGGTGCGCGCGAGCGGCGAGGAGAGGATGCGGGCGAATGTGAAGGCGCGTTCGGACAGGGCCGTCGCCACTTCCTCCACTTGCGCCCGGCCGCTATTGGACAGCGGCGCATCCGTGCGCCCGCCGACGCGCGTGACCACGTCGCCGGGGTCGAAGGTGTTGCCGTGACGCAGGATGACGGCCTGGCTCATGCAAACAGCTCCGCGTCAGGGTCGCCATGGGCGGCGATGAGGGCGCGCACGCGGTCAAGGTCCTCCGGCGTGTCGACGCCGCCGGTAGAGATGGCCGGCGGCGGCACCTCGACGCAAGCGATGGACCGCCCGTTCTCCAACAGGCGAAGCTGCTCCAAGCCCTCGGTCGCCTCATAGGCGCTTTGTGGGGCGGTGACGAACCAAGCCAGGGTTTCGTAGCGATAGCCATACAGGCCCACATGCCGGCGAACCGGGGAGAGCGGTTCGTTCCTCCGCCGCGTCTCCTCTTTGCGGATGGCGGGAATGATGGTTTTGGAGAACCAAAGCGCCCGGCCGTCAGGGCCGACCGCCACGGTGGTTCCCGAAAACGGCGTGGTCCGCTTGGCCTCACGCAACGCGTCCAAACCCGCCCAGTCGAGCCGGATCACCGGGGTCGCCGCATCGGCGTCGGTTCTCTGCAACGCCTCGACGACGCCCGCCACATAGGCGACGGGGACGAAGGGGGCGTCGCCTTGCAGATTGACGATAAAACGCGGCGCGTCGCCTAAGGCCTGGGCAGCGGCGATCGCGCGGTCTGAGCCGGAGGCGAGCGCGGGGTCGGTCATGACCGCGGCGAAGCCGGCTTCCTCGCAATGGGCGAGAATGCGCGCGTCGTCGGTGGCCACCACGGCTTGGGCGTCGGGCAGGGCGGCGGCCGCCGCTCGCGCTCGGGCCGCAACGCGGGTCACCATGGAGCGCCCGGCGATATCCGCCAGCGGCTTGCCAGGAAAACGCGAGGAGCCGTAGCGCGCCGGCACGACGATCAAGGTCGAGGGCTTTTGGGAGCGAGGCGTCGAGGAGGGCGGGGTCATGCCGCGGTTCCCTAACGGCGCGGCGCGCGCTTGTCACGGGCGGCGCTCCGAAGCGGGTAGGGCGAAGCGGCTTTACAAATCGCCGCGCTTCGGCCACCCATGCAGCAAGCCTCTGCCTTCATCGCTTCGGCGGGTATAGCACAATGGTAGTGCAGCAGCCTTCCAAGCTGAGGATGCCGGTTCGATCCCGGCTACCCGCTCCAATGCGTTCCACAAGCGGATGAAAGGACACGCCATGACCCGGGCATTTCCCCGCACCGCGCTCGCCGCGCTTTTCGCTGTCGGGACTTCGGCGGCGGCTTCAGGCGAAGACTTCGACGTCTCTGCGATAGAGATTCGCGATTTCATCGGCGCGGTCGAGATCGTCACCACGGACCGCCAGAACGTCTCGGTCACGGTGTTTGCAGGCGAGGGTCTGATGGACCCGCCTGAGCTGTTCGTGGACGAAGACGACGAGGCGCTCGAAGTGCGTGGGCCGCGCGGCTATCGCGACACCGACTGTCAGATCGACGACCAAGGCGGGGTCGAAGTTCGGCTCCCCGGTCAGGACTGGTCCCCGCTCGCCGCGCTCCCGCGCGTGGTGATCGAGGCCCCGCGCGCCGTCTCGCTTTATGCGGAAGGCGGGGCGGTTTTCGGAACGGTCGGGGACGTGGCGGCCGCGGAAGTGCGGGTCGACGGTTGCGGCGTGTTCGAAATCGGCGACGTGGCCGGCGGCGCGGATCTCGCGATCAACGGCTCGGGCGAAGTCATCCTCGGCGACGCCGGCGAAGCGGAGTTAACCATCAACGGCTCGGGAACCCTCACCGCGGGGCAGGTCGCCGGCCAGCTTTCGATTGAGATCAATGGCTCAGGCGATGTGGTCGTGGCGAGCGTGGATGGTCCCACCGACGTGTCCTTGCGCGGTTCAGGCGATGCGCGCATTCAGGGCGGGCGCGCGACGGGCTTGACCGCGTCGATCTTCGGATCCGGAGACGTCCGCTTTGACGGCGTGGCGGTCGGCGCGCGGGTGACGATTTTCGGCTCCGGCGACGTGCGCATCGCGGACCTGTCCGGCGATTTGCGAACGACCGGCTTCGGCTCCGGCGACGTCCGCGTCGGCGACTGAGCAGCGCTCAGGCCGCATAATCGCCCCGTTGCGGCGCGACGATTGCGTCGGCGCAGCGTCAGGCGTATTGAAATCGTTCGTCTGCGAGTTCGGCTCGCCGGCGACCTGCAGGGGTGTAGCTCAGTTGGTAGAGCATCGGTCTCCAAAACCGAGGGCCGGGGGTTCGAGTCCCTCCGCCCCTGCCATTTAAATCAAGATATT
>CAZABJ010000093.1:0-5177 GCA_964483375.1 uncultured Caulobacterales bacterium | reverse complement strand
CATCGTCGCGGCGCCGTCATGCACCTCGCCGATCTTGTGGGACTTGCCGGTGTAGAACAGGATGCGCTCGGTCGTCGTCGTCTTGCCGGCGTCGATATGCGCCATGATCCCGAAGTTCCGATAATCTTCGATCTTGTATTCGCGCGCCATGGTCTTCGAACCTTCAGTCGACCGCCGACAAACTACCAACGATAGTGCGAGAACGCCCGGTTGGCTTCCGCCATTTTGTGCGTGTCTTCGCGTTTCTTCACCGCAGAGCCGCGCTTGTCCGCGGCGTCCAACAGCTCACCCGCCAACCGCTCGCGCATCGTGTTTTCGTTGCGCGCGCGCGCTGCGGACACCAACCAACGGATCGCCAACGCCTTGCGACGTTCGGGGCGAACCTCGACGGGCACCTGATAGGTGGCGCCGCCGACCCGGCGAGAGCGCACCTCAATGGACGGCGCCACGTTGTCCAGCGCCTCGTGGAACAACGCCACCGGCTCAGTCTTCTTGCGCTGCTCGACGATCTCAAGCGCGCCATAGACGATGCTTTCGGCGGCGGACTTTTTGCCGTCGTACATGATGTAATTCATGAACTTGGTCAGCGTGAGATCCCCGTATTTCGGGTCGGGCAGGACTTCACGCTTCTCGGCGCGGTGACGACGGGACATCGCGCTCTCCTATTTCGGCCGCTTGGCGCCGTATTTCGAACGACGCTGTTTACGGTCTTTGACGCCATGGGTGTCGAGCACGCCGCGAAGGATGTGGTAGCGCACGCCGGGCAGGTCTTTCACACGACCGCCGCGGATCATGACCACGGAGTGTTCTTGCAGGTTGTGACCGACGCCGGGAATGTAGCCGATGACCTCAAAACCGTTGGTCAGGCGCACCTTGGCGACCTTGCGCAAGGCGGAATTGGGCTTTTTCGGCGTGGTCGTGTACACGCGCGTGCACACGCCGCGGCGCTGCGGACAAGCCTCCAGCGCGGGCACTTTATTCCGCTTAACCTTCGGCTTGCGCGGTTTGCGGATCATCTGGTTGATCGTCGGCATTAGGTCGAAATCTCAGATCTGCGCACGCTTCTCACCCTGCGCCGCGGACACACGCTCCGCGCCGCGCCAAAAATGCGCCGCGCTCGGATCCGCTAGGCTCGGATCCGAGCGGCGCATTACCACCATGTTCCGGCACTTTCGAGCCGCGTTTGGACGGTGTCCACTGCCGGCCCTCGAAGTGAGCGCGGACAATAAGGTCGCGATTCTCGAAGGTCAAGGCCGCAGTTGGGCATTCGGAGGGCGAGCGCGAAGATGAACGCCAGCTGGCTTGCGTCATCAGATGCGGTTCAATGCGGACGGGCCAGTTTGCGCCCTGTCACCAGGTCCCACAGCGCGGCCACCCTCAGGAGCAAACCCATGTCCCGCCTCGCCCTCGGCGCGATTTGCACGGCGCTCTGCGCCGCCGCCGCCGCATCGACAGCCGCATCCGCACGCGACGCTGACCGCGCCAGCGCCTTCGACCGCCCCCATCGCATACCGGACTTAAACTCTGTGGCGATGTGCGGACGGGCTCTCAGGCCCGACCCCGAGGCCGTCGTCAGCGCTTATGAGCAGAGCGGACCGAACGCCTGGCCCGGCGCGATGGTCGTCGGATTCGGCGTGCGCAATGACAGCCCGTGTCGCTATGAAAATACGACGGGCGTGCAACGTGTGACGGTCTCGTTTTCCGGTTGCCGCGCGACGGCGCGCCTCGTCCGGCCGGTGCCTGACGGCGTGATCCCCGTGGAAGACCAGCATCTTTCGCTGACCTTCAACGCTCTGGCGCCCGGTGAAGAACAGACCCGTTTCGTGACGTTGATCCTGGCCGACGTCTCCGCGAACTGCACCGTCACCGCCCGGATCCGCTATAGCGATCGCGCCGCTTTCGACGACTCTCGTTGGGAAAACGACGACGCCGATCGCAGCAACAATCGAGCGACCGCTGCGGCGCCTTGAGGACGGATCCTCCCATAAGCACGAGGCAAAAAAGCCGCCGGAGCGGATCCGGCGGCTTTTCTGCGTTTCGTGACGCGCGGCGGCCGCGTTAGGCCCCCGCGCCGGCCTCGGTGTCGCCGTCTGCGCGTTCCGCCTTCGCCGCTTCGGAAATCGCATCCGGCAGCGGCTCCGCCGGGGCGCCTTCCACCGGCGCGAGATCATCGCGTTCAGCGTCGCGCTCATCCGCCACGCCCTGCATCCGACGCAGCGCGCCGCCGGTGCCGGCGGGAATGAGCCGGCCGACAATCACGTTCTCCTTAAGGCCCTCTAGCGTGTCGACCTTGCCTTGGACCGAGGCTTCCGTGAGCACCCGGGTGGTTTCCTGGAACGACGCCGCGGAAATGAAGGAGCGCGTTTGCAAAGACGCTTTGGTGATGCCCAACAGCACCGGATCGCCCTTTGCGGGGCGCTTGCCGTCCGCCACGATGCGCTCGTTTTCTTCGGCGAGTTCGATCCGGTCCACCTGCTCGCCTTTGAGCAGCGAGGTGTCGCCGGGATCGTGGATCTCCACTTTCTGCAACATCTGACGCACGATCACTTCAATATGCTTGTCGTTGATCGGCACGCCCTGCAGGCGGTAGACCTCCTGGATTTCATTCACCAAGTAGTCGGCCAACGCCTCCACCCCGAGGATGGCGAGGATGTCGTGCGGGGCGGGATTGCCGTCCAGCAAATACTCCCCTTTGTGGATGATATCCCCTTCTTGCACCGCCAAGTGCTTGCCCTTCGGCACGAGATATTCCACCGCATCGGCGTTTTCGTCTTCCGGCACGAGGCGGATGCGACGTTTGTTTTTGAAGTCCCGGCCGAATTCGACCCGACCGTCCATCTCCGCGATGATCGCGTGTTCTTTGGGACGCCGCGCCTCGAACAACTCCGCCACCCGCGGCAGACCGCCGGTGATGTCCCGTGTCTTGGCGCCTTCGGTGGGGATCCGGGAAAGCACGTCGCCGGCCTGCACCTTGTCGCCGTCGGACACCGACAGAATGGCGCCCACCGCAAGCAAGTAGCTCGCGGGATTGCCGTTCGACAGCCGAACCGGTTCGCCGTTCTCGTCTTGCACGACAAGCGACGGCGCGAGGTCGCTGGACCGCGTTCCCGCCCGCCAATCAATGACGACCTTTGAGGAAATCCCCGTGGATTCATCGGTCTCATCGCGCACCGACACGCCGTCGACGATATCGATGAACTTCACCGTACCTTCCACTTCGGTGACGATGGGCGTGGTGTAGGGATCCCATTCGGCGAGTTTCTGGCCGCGCGTGATCTCTGCGCCCTCTTCCACCAACAAGCGCGAGCCGTTGACGAGCTTGTAGCTCTCAAGCTCCTTGCCGTCTTTGTCGAGCGTCGCGATCTGCATGTTCCGGCTCATGACGATCAAAGATCCGTCCGTGGCTCGCACGGTGGCGGGGTTCTTGAACGACGCCTTGCCCGGGTGAGAGGCCTCAACGAAGGACTGCTCGGAGACCTGCGCGGTGCCTCCGATGTGGAAGGTGCGCATGGTGAGCTGGGTGCCCGGTTCGCCGATCGACTGCGCGGCGATCACGCCGACCGCTTCGCCCACATTCACCCGCGTGCCGCGCGCCAAGTCGCGGCCGTAACACGCCGCGCAGACCCCTTGGCGGGTCTCGCATGTCAGAGCCGAACGCACGCGCACCGAGACGACCCCCGCCGCTTCGATGGCGGCGACTTCGGCTTCTTCGAGATACGCCCCCGCCGCAGCGATGACCTCATTGGTGCCCGGATGGATGACGTCTTCCGCAGACGTCCGCCCCAGGATGCGCGAACCGAGCGAGGCGACCACCTCGCCGCCGTCCACGATCGCTTTCATCTCGATACCCGCGGTGGTGCCGCAGTCGTACTCGACGATGATGGAGTCCTGGGCCACGTCCACCAGCCGGCGGGTCAAATAGCCCGAGTTAGCGGTCTTAAGCGCGGTGTCCGCGAGACCTTTCCGAGCGCCGTGGGTGGAGTTGAAGTACTCCAACACGGTCAGACCTTCTTTGAAGTTCGAGATGATCGGCGTTTCGATGATTTCGCCGGACGGCTTAGCCATCAGCCCGCGCATGCCCGCGAGCTGCTTCATCTGGTTCTTCGACCCACGAGCGCCGGAATGCGCCATCATGTAGACGGAGTTGACGTCGCTGGTCTCCCCGCCCGCGCGCGGCACGGGCTTGGACACCTCGTCCATCATGGCGTCGGCGACCCGGTCGGTGCATTTCGCCCAAGCGTCCACGACCTTGTTGTACTTTTCGCCGCGGGTGATGAGCCCGTCGCGATATTGCTGCTCATAGTCCGAAGCGAGGGAGCGGGTTTCTTCCACCAGCGTCCGCTTTGCGTCGGGGATCTTCATGTCGTCTTTGCCGAAGGAAATCCCCGCCCGCGCGGCTTCCCGGAAGCCCAACGCCATGACCTGGTCGCAGAAGATGACCGTCGCCTTCTGACCGCAGTGGCGATAGACGACGTCGATCATGTTGCCGATCTCCTTCTTAATGAGGAGCTTGGCGACCAAATCGGGCTTCACCTTGGGGTGGCGCGGCAATAGATCGGTGATCTTCATCCGCCCCGGCGTGGTGTCGAGCACCACCGAGATGGGGTCGCCCGCATCGTCCACGGTCAGATAGCGCGCTTTGACCTTGGCGTGCAGCGTGACCGCCCCGGCTTCAAGCGCTTGGTCGATCTCGTTCATGTCAGAGAAGACCATGCCCTCGCCGGGCTCGCCGTCCTTGGCGATCGACAGATAATAGAGCCCCAAGACGATGTCTTGAGACGGCACGATGATCGGCCGGCCGTTCGCAGGGGAAAGAATGTTGTTGGTGCTCATCATGAGCACGCGCGCCTCAAGCTGCGCCTCAAGGCTCAGCGGCACGTGAACCGCCATCTGGTCGCCGTCGAAATCCGCATTGAACGCCGCGCAAACAAGCGGGTGAAGCTGGATGGCCTTGCCCTCGATGAGTTTCGGCTCAAAGGCTTGGATGCCCAGGCGGTGGAGCGTCGGCGCGCGGTTGAGAAGCACCGGGTGCTCTCGGATGACCTCCTCAAGCACGTCCCACACTTCGGGCCGTTCTTTCTCCACCAGCTTCTTGGACTGTTTCACCGTGCCCGCCAGGCCCTTGGCGTCAAGCCGCGCATAGATGAACCGCTTGAACAGCTCGAGCGCCATTTTCT
>CAZABJ010000092.1:3268-5251 GCA_964483375.1 uncultured Caulobacterales bacterium | reverse complement strand
GCTGGGAGGTCTGGTGCGACGGCATGGAGGTGAGCCAGTTCACCTATTTCCAGCAAGTGGGCGGGCTGGACGTTGAGCTGGTCTCAGGCGAGCTCACCTATGGGCTGGAGCGGTTGGCCATGTACGTCCAGGGCGTCGACAACGTTTATGACCTCGATTTCAACGGCGCTGGCGCGACGTATGGCGAGGTGTTCTTGGAGGCTGAGCGCCAATACTCGACCTTTAACTTCGAACGTTCAGACTCTGAGATGCTCAATCGCTGGTTTGAGGACGCTGAACGCCAATGCGTCGCGCTTCTGCAACCGCTTGAGGGCGAAGCGCCGCTGCCGCTGCCGGCTTACGATTACTGTCTCAAGGCTTCGCATCTGTTCAACTTGCTGGACGCCCGCGGCGTGATTTCGCCGACCGAACGCCAGAGCTTCATCGCGCGGGTGCGCGAACTCGCCAAGGGCTGCGCGGCGGCCTGGGTGGCGGGAGATAGGGCCGGCTAACCCCGCGTTCCGCCTCTCCGCCCAGCGCTCCCAGGGCAAATGCCGAACAAAAGAGGAATATTCCCGCTTGGCCCCTGCATGGGCTGGTGCTAACCTCGCCCGCGTCACGCAAGCAAAGCGGAGCGCGCAGTCATGACGGTGAAGCTGTACTTCAACCCGCAGTCGCGGGCGTTGACCACCCGATGGCTTCTTGAGGAGCTGGGAATTCCTTATGAGATCGCGCCGGTCGACTATGGCGACGGCTCAATGCGCAGCCCCGAATTTCTCGCGCTCAACCCGATGGGCAAGATTCCGGTGATCGTCGACGGCGAAACGGTCGTGACCGAAAGCGTCGCGATCGCGATTTACTTGGCCGACAAATTCAAGTCGCCGAACGACCTCGCCCCAGCGATCGATGCGCCCGACCGCGGCGAATATTTGCGTTGGATGGCGTTTCAAAGCGCTGGCGTCGAACCGGCGATGACGCAAAAGGGCGCGGGCTTTGAAATGGACCGCATGCAGGCGGGCTGGGGCGACTACGATTTGGTGGTCGATGTCATCAAAGACCGCTTGGCGCGCGCGGAGCCCTATCTGCTTGGCGACCGGTTTTCCGCCGCCGACGTGGTGTTCGGCGGCGCGGTGAACTTCGCGGTGAAGTTTCAGATTTTTCCCGACGCGCCGGACTATGCCGGCTATCTCGACCGTCTGCGCAGCCGCCCCGCTTATCAGCGTGCGATGCCGAGCCGTTAAGCCGGCTGCGATCCGCTCGTCGGCGACCGCCCGGCGGCCGGGCGTAAGGTGACGGCGGTGCCGGTCACCAGCACTTCCGCGGCGCCGGCCATGACTTGGCTGGTGGTGAACCGGATGGCGACGACGCCGTCAGCGCCAAGCTCGACCGCCTTGGCTTTTAGCCGGTCGATGGCCTGCTCGCGGGATTCGGCGAGGAGCTTCGTGTATTCGGGCACTTCGCCGCCGACAATAGTGCGGACCGCCGCGAATATGTCGCGAATGAAGAAGCGCGCCCGGACCACATTGCCTTTGACGAATCCAACCGTCCGTTCAATCTCGAAATCGTCGAAGCGGTCTTGGGCGGTCAGGCGGATGTCCTGGGCGATGGGATCAGTCATAAATGTTCTCCGAGTAATAGCGGTCTTCCCGGCTTCTCAGGCGATCGGCGACGACCGCGGCGATGACGAGACCTGGCGGAATGGCGGCGATAATGACGGGCCAGATCAAGCTCGCTTGGGTCCACACGCCGAAGGCCGCCACGCCGATGACGACGCAGGCCCAGATGGCGGCCAGAGCGGCGACGACCCAAAAGGCGACCCGTCCCAAAAGGGAATTTTCAGTCATGACGCATTTTCCTCGCTTTTTATTGTTATACGATAATTTTGCGTCAAAACCATGGCGTCCATGAACGAAACCGCTCCTGCTCCGCCCGCCGGGCTATTGGTCTTGGACGCCAATGTGGTGATCGGCTGGTGCTTTGGGCGACGGTTGCCTGAGCGGTCGC
>CAZABJ010000092.1:0-3168 GCA_964483375.1 uncultured Caulobacterales bacterium | reverse complement strand
GACGCCAATGTGGTGATCGGCTGGTGCTTTGGGCGACGGTTGCCTGAGCGGTCGCGCGCGTTGCTCGCCCTTGTTCGGGAACAGGGGGCGCTTGCGCCGGACCTTTTGCGCAAAGAGGTTGAGGCCGTCGTAGGAAAAAGGGCGCGGGGCGGGTCGTTGTCGGAGGAGCGGGTGCGGTGGTTTGGTGACTTCTTCGCCAGCCTCCCCATCGTCTATGACGGACAGAGCGAAGCGACCGGCTATGCCGAGGCGTCGGTCTTGGCGGAACGGTGGGCGCTGACGGTGAAGGATGCGGCGTATTTGGAGCTCGCGCTGCGAGAGAATGCGGCGTTGGCGACGAGCGATCGCGCGCTGAAAAAGGCGACCCGCCGCGCAGGCGGACGGCTCTATTGGGGGTGAGGGCGCAATGTGGGAGCGATTGGCGTGGCTCGCCCGCGGGGCCGCGACGCCGGTGATGATCATGGCGCTGGTCGTCGCAGGCGGGACGGCGCTGTCTTTCACCAGCGCGCCGCATGGCGCAGCGCTGTCGCATCTGCGTTCGGGCGCGAATTTTCTCATCATCGCCTTGTTCGTCTGCGCCGTTGACGCACCCGCTGCAATCCGGGCCTGGGCCGCGCGCGACGCTGCGCAGCGCGACCGTTATCGCGCTGTGGGCTGGGGGCTCGCGACGGGCGGCTTGGCGTTGGTTATCGCGTGGGACGCCCTGGCGTGACCGCTCCGGCTCTTGACCAAGCCGCGCAAGCAGGCTGGAAAGCGGCTCCGCCGCGCCTGCGCGGCACGCCCTGACCGCCTGGAAGGCGCGCCGATGCCCCAACTCCTGCTTGAACTCTTTTGCGAAGAAATCCCTGCACGCATGCAAGCCAAAGCCGCCGCCGACCTTGAGCGCATGCTCGGCGAACGCTTGAGCGAGGCCGGCTTCGGGTTCGACAATGCGCGAACGCTTGTCGGCCCGCGGCGCTTGACGGCGGTGTTCGAGGGCTTGCCCGTCCGCTCAGAGGACGTGCGCGAAGAGCGTAAAGGCCCGCGTGTCGGCGCGCCGGAAAAAGCCATCGAAGGGTTTTTGCGCGGCGCAGGCGTCGCCTCGTTGGAGGCGTGCGAAACCCGTTCGGACAAAAAGGGCGACTATTACGTGGCCGTGCTCGAGCGGCCGGGGCGCTTGGCGGCGGACGTGATCGCTGAGACCGTGCCTGATGTCGTGCGCAGTTTTCCCTGGCCGAAATCCATGCGGTGGGGACGTGGAACATTGCGCTGGGTGCGGCCGCTGCAGCGGGTCCTGTGCGTGTTTGACGGGCGCGTCGTCGATTTCGAGATCGAAGGCCTGCGGTCGGGCGAAGAAACCGAAGGCCATCGCCTGATGGGGCGCGGCCCCTTTTCGGTATCAAGCTTTGACGAGTATCGCGACACGCTGGAGGGCGCGGGCAAGGTCGTTCTCGACCGGGAAGAAAGAAAACGCCTTATCGAAACGGCCGCGCGCAAGGCGTGCGCCGACGCCGGGTTTGAGCTGGTCGAGGACCGGGGGTTGTTGGAGGAAGTCGCGGGGCTCGCGGAATGGCCGGTCGTGCTTCTGGGCGACATGGACCCCGCATTTTTGGATTTGCCGCCGGAGGTCATCCGGCTTTCCATGCGCGTGCACCAAAAATACTTCGCCGTCCGCGACCCCAAAACCGGCGGGCTGGCCCCGCATTTCGTCGTGGTCGCCAACCAAGAGGCGCCTGACGGGGGAGCGGCGATCGCAGCGGGCAATGCGCGGGTTTTGTCCGCGCGTCTCTCTGACGCCCGCCACTTTTGGAACAATGACCGCACGGGCAGGCTCGGCGACAACATCCCAAAACTCAATGACATCGTCTTCCACCAAAAGCTCGGCTCGGTGTTTGACAAGACCGCGCGCGTGGCGGCCTTAGCCCAGACGCTGGCCGAGGCCATCGGCGCTGATAGGGAGCTTTCCGCCGTCGCAGCCAAGCTCGCCAAAGCCGATTTGGTCTCGGAGATGGTTTTCGAGTTCCCCGAGCTGCAAGGCGTGATGGGCCGGTATTATGCGCTTGCCGAGGCGGGGCTGGACCCGCTGACGGGCAAGGGCCGGGTCGCGAAGGGCGCGCCTTACACAGCCGACGCCGCCCGCCAGGTGTCCGACGCAATCCGCGACCACTACAAGCCCCAAGGACCCAGCGACGACGTCCCCACAGCCCCGGTGTCCGTCGCCGTCGCGCTCGCAGACAAGCTCGACACGCTGGTCGGCTTTTGGGCGATCCAGGAAAAACCGACGGGCTCGGGCGACCCCTATGCCCTCCGGCGCGCAGCCTTGGGGGTCATTCGGATAATCCTCGAGAATTCGATCCGGCTTCCCTTGAGGTCGACGCTCGCGCCAGTGGCGGGCAAGGCGATAGAAGCCTTCGACGAAGCGGGATTTTGGAAGCATGCCTCCGCGCAAAAACCTGACGGCGGGGCGGCGACTCTTTCATCCGACTGGGGACCGGGCGACGCCCTTGCTCACACCCTTCTCGACTTTTTCGCGGACCGGCTGAAAGTCCATCTGCGCGAAGAAGGCCACCGGCACGACTTGGTGGACGCGGTGTTCGCCTTGGGGGCCGACGACCTGGCGCTCATCGTCAAGCGGGTTGAGGCGCTGGGCGCCTTTTTGGGATCTGAGGACGGGGCGAACCTGCTCGCAGGCCAGAAGCGTGCGGCGAACATCCTCAAGGCAGAGGAAAAGAAAGAAAAAACCAGTTTCGCCGGCGATCCCGATCCCGCCTTGTTCGCCCAAGATGAAGAGCGCGCGCTCTACACGGCGCTCAGTGCGGCGCGCGAGAACGCAGGCGCAGCAATTGAGCAAGAAGACTTCGCCGGCGCGATGGCGGCGCTCGCCCCGCTTCGTCCGGCGGTGGACGCATTTTTTGATGCGGTGACCGTCAATGACGAGGATGTTGCGGTGCGGCGTAACCGGCTCTTGCTTTTGTCACAAATCCGTGACGCTTTGCACGCCGTGGCGGATTTCTCCAAGATCGAGGGGTAGGGCATGGCCGTCGTCGAGATGCATGCAGCGTCGAAATGGGTCTACGCGTTCGGCGCAGGCGCAGCGGACGGCGACGCTTCGATGCGGACGCTGCTGGGTGGCAAGGGCGCCAATCTCGCGGAGATGAGCGCGCTGGGCCTGCCGGTGCCGCCGGGCTT
>CAZABJ010000091.1:0-5436 GCA_964483375.1 uncultured Caulobacterales bacterium | reverse complement strand
GCTCGGGCGCGCGAAAACGTCGTCGATGAAGCGCGTGCGATCCCACCGGGCGAGCTTGGCCAGCGCGCCGTCGAGCCCCTGTTGAATGGATGTCGGCCGTCCGGCCGCCCCGACGCCGTCAGCATCCCCCTGCGCCATCGATCCCCCCCATCTCGGATGCGCCCTGTCGATAAGGGTACAATACCGACAAATGCGGCGGGAATGGGCGCGTTCTCTGACATCGGAACGCATCCGGCAAAGGGCGATTCTGGGCCGGATCTGCCGGGCAGTCAGCCAGATTGACGGACGGAGACAGATCAATATTTGACATTCGCGATGGCGCTCACATGCGCTGCCCACTCCGCCAGTGCTGCCCGTTTCTCGGCTTCATAAGAATAGCGTTGATAGACGCGTGCGAGGGGTCCGATCGAGGATGTTGCGTGATTGAGCACGCGCTCGACGACGTGCGGGTTAGCGCCGTGTCGCGCCATGCCGGAGGCGGCGGTTCGGCGGAGATCATGCAGTCGCCACTCAGTCACGCCCGACATGCGATCCAGCCGATTTTTCACGCCTTTGAAGCCGGAAACCGGTCGTTCGCCGGCGAGCGCATTCTGAGCTGGAAAGAGCACGGGACCGGTCCGGCCGCGCTCATCTAATGCGCGGACTAGTCGTATCGTCGGCTCTGCAAGCGGGACGACATGCAATCGATCGCCCTTGGTTCGCTCAGCCGGCAGCGTCCACGTCGCAGTTTCCAATTCAAGCTCGTCCCAGCGCATGCCGGCGACTTCGCTGCGTCGCTGTCCGGTAAGGATCAACAATTGCACCAGAGGACCGAAGGGATAGCCGTCACATTCTGCGGCGCGCCAAACGCGCGCAAGCTCATCATCGCTCAGTACACGGTCGCGTGCGATCTCCTTGGCCGGCGCTTTGACCCCCAACACCGGCGATGTCTCCAAGACGCCGCGCTCGACAAGCCAGTTAAAGAACCGCCGCGTATGCGCGAGCATGCGATTAGCGCGCGGCGTGACGCCGTTTCGCGCTGTGACGTTGTCGAGCATCACCGCGATGTCTGCACGCTTGAGACTGCGAAGCGTGCGATGTCCGTGTATGGCGACAAGCGATAAGCGCAACGCCGCCTGCGTATCGCGCCAGGACTTCTGTCGGGGGCGCGCATAGCGCTCAATGAACACCTCGACAGCGTCGGCGACGGGGGTTTTCCCGGAAAGCACGGCGGCGCCCTCGACCGCTTCAGGCTGAGCAGCAGGATCGCCGCCGCGTTCGGCCGCTAATCGCACTTCGCGCGCCCGCTCGCGCGCTTCAGAAACAGATAATGCGGGAAACGAGCCCAACGTCATGCGCCGCACCCGGCCTGAGGCGCGGTACATGACGAACCACGATGTCTTGCGTGAGCCGACGCGCGCGCCGAGGCCCGGCGCCAGACTGTCCCAAAGTTCAAACCGACCGGAAGAGGGGCGTCTGACGCGGTGAAGACCTGCATCCGTGAGGCGTTTCGCTTCGCTCATGAGTTCCACCTATCGAACCCCGGACCTAAAATCCGGATACCGAGACGGGTTTCAAATTGGGTAACAAAATTTCGCGATTCATGCTACCCAATCGCGGACGGCAGCGAACAAGAAAACCGCATAATGCTCTGAATCATATAAGATAAAAGTATTTCAGCGAACACTGACGGACAAATCACCTTCGGACTACGAATCTGGGGGTCGGGAGTTCGAATCTTCCCCGGCGCGCCATTTAAAAGAACGGGTTAGGGTGGCGATCCAGCGTGTCGCCTTCCTTCAGGACACAAGCTGAGCACGTTACGCCGTGCTCGAGGACAAACGGTCCGCCTCAAGATTTGGCATGATGAAGGGGCGAGATTGGACGCTTACGGCCGAGGTGTTCGCTCACCCGAATGACAAGCGTGCGGCGGCTCGTGGCCGCTCGCCGGCGTTAAGGCGCCCAATTGCGTTGGTTCGGGTGGAATAAGAGAGTAGATCACTCAGAACGCCGCACTATGAATGCGAGCTAAGTCGCCAATTTGAGCCAGATAACGTCGCTTTATGTTTACAAGGTCGTAGGCCAGGCCCGCCCGGGGGTCGAGACGCGGGACTTGGTGGAAGGGCTGGGACTAGATCCCGATGGACCGATTGATCCTGCGCGCATGGTGGCGTCGCAGGACTATTATCGCTTCTTCGCCGCCTTGGCCCAGCGCGATCCAGACGGCCTCGCGCTGCCGCTCCGCATTGGCGCGTCGATGAGAAGTGACGAATACGGAGCATTTGGGCTGGCGTGGAAATCCGCGCCCGATTTGCGCGGATCTTTTGTGCGGTCAGAGCGTTACGGCCATGTCTTGGGCAGCGCTGAGACCTATTCAATCGAGCCCCATGATCAAGGCTGTTTCTTCAGCCTCGACAAGGCCGGGAATGGCGGCCTCGGCATGCGCTTGTCTAATGAAGCCAGCATGTCCGCGGTGGCGACGATCAGCGACGAGGTCGCCACCGCTGCGTTCCGTCCCGTGGCGGTCTACTTCAAACATGCGGCGCGCGGACCGATCGAGGTTCACGAAAACCACTTCAGATGTCCGGTCTACTTCGAAACCGACCGCGACGCGCTGTTGGTCTCCGATGAGGCGCTGAAAACCCCAAATCGTTTAGGCGATGCGACGATCGCCCAGTTCTTTGACCGCCATCTTGAAGCTGAACTCGCCGCGTTCGACGACGACGCCAAACTTGAAAAACGCGTACGCAGCGCCGTCGCGCAATCCCTCAGCGAGGGCGTGCCAAACCTGTCCGACATCGCCTCGGCGCTCGGGTTGAGCGGTCGAACCCTGCAGCGGCAGCTGGCGGAAAGAGGCGTGTCTTATCAGAGCCTGGTCGACATGGCGCGACGGGAACTCGCGCAACAGCTGTTGCGCGACACGAACTTCAGTTTGGCTGAAGTCGCCTTCCTGACGGGCTTTGGCGAGCAAAGCAGTTTCACGCGGGCATTTAAGCGCTGGTCTGGACAGACGCCCCGCTCCTATCGACTTGGCGGAACCGGCGCCTGACCCGTCATTGGCGCGTTTGGTCAAAACTCTGGCACGCTCAGCCAAGAGGCGAAGGACGCCCTCGCTTATCAAGGGACCTGCAACACCCTAGCGAGGAGCAAGTCCATGTTTTTCAAACGCAATCAGGAATCTCTCACGCTCGTTCTCGGCGGAACCGGCAAGACCGGCCGCCGGGTCGCCGAGCGCCTCCAGGCCGCCGGACATTCCGTACGGATCGGGTCACGGTCCGCTCAGCCGTCATTCGACTGGAACAATGAAAAAGGCTGGGACGCCTGCCTGAACGGCGTCACCGCGGTCTACATCACCTATGCGCCGGACCTGGCGTTTCCCGGCGCCTCGGACGCGATCCAGGCTTTCGTAGAGAAAGCCAAAGCCGCTGGCGTAAAACGCCTCGTGTTATTGTCGGGCCGCGGGGAAGCGGAAGCGCAATCCTGCGAGCGTATTGTACAAAGCTCCGGCGTCGACTGGACCATCGTGCGCGCAAGCTGGTTCAACCAAAACTTCTCCGAAGGCGCGTTTGTCGAAATGGTGTTGTCAGGCGTGATCGCCCTTCCCGCGGGCGACACGCCGGAGCCTTTCGTGGACGTCGATGACATCTCAGACGTCGTCGCCGCTGCGCTCACCGAGGACGGTCACAGCGGGGAGGTTTACGAGGTGACAGGGCCGCGCCTCATGACTTTGGCCGACATCGCTAAGGACCTCTCCGCAGCGACCGGCCGTCAGATCAAATATGTCGACATTCCCCATGACAGCTTCATGGAAGAAATCGAAACATCCGGCGCGCCGAAAGATGTGGCGTGGATGCTCGACTACCTCTTTGCAACTGTCCTTGACGGACGCAACGCCAGCCTCACCGACGGCATAGAGCGCGCGCTCGGCCGCGCCCCCAAGGACTTCGCGGACTACGCGCGTGACGTGGCGAAAACCGGCGTGTGGGAGCAGGCGGCGTGAGACGGGTCTTAACACGCACCCTGCTGGCCGGTTCCGGGACGCTTCTCGGCGTCATCGGGGCCGCGATGCTGACGCGCGCCAGGGCGTTTCTTGAGATGAGCGGCGTCGAAATCCAGGCTGACCCCGGGCTGTTGTCCGAGCTGAAAGCGCCGAGCCTGCTCTTAATCGCCGCTGGGGCGTTCATGCTCATGGGCGGTGCGCGGATCCGGTTCGCCAATCCGGCCCTCACCATCGGGGCCGCGGTGTATGGCGGCTACGGCCTGGCGCGCCTCATCGCCATAGTGACGGACGGGCCGCCGCCAGGGTCGCTGATCGCGGCGAGCGTGATCGAGCTGGCCCTCGGCGGCGCCCTCTTGGCGCTGCGCCTGTCGGCCAAGCCCTCACGGGCGCCCGACCCCGAAGCGCCTCAGACCGCCTGAAACGGGCCTGCGCGCCGGCGGCTCACCTGGGCGCCGGCCGGAGACCAAACACTGCACGCCCAATCAACGGAGTACGGTTCATGACCAATGACTGGCCCCTATACGCCTGCCTTGTCCTCGCCCTTTGGAGCGCCGTCGTCGGCGGCGTCTTCTCAGCGTTCTCGGAGTTTATTATGCGCGGTCTTCTACGCGCGGCTCCAGCCGGCGGGATCGAGAGCATGCAGCACATCAACCGAACGGTCCTGAGAACGCAGTTTGTTGCGGGTATCCTGATTATCGCGCCGATATCGGTTGCGGTGGCGGTCTATGCCCTCATGGCGCTAGACGGTCTGGCCGCAACGCTTTTGGTCGCCGCGGCCTGCGTCTATGTTCCAAGCGTCTTCCTCATGACGATCATCGGCAATGTTCCGATGAACAATCGACTAGCCAGCCTGGATCACCGATCCGGGGAGGCCGAAGCCTATTGGCGGGAATATGGTCGCAAATGGACGCGCCTCAATCACGTCCGAACCTTGGGAAGCGTCGCCACGGCGAGCCTGTATTTCATAGCCGCAATCCATCTCGGCAGCACAGCCTAACCCCCGACGACGGCGAATGTCCGGATGCCGCCCCCATCCGGACATCGCCACAACGCTCGCACGTGACCCCCGGTGGTTCCCCATCACAAAGACCAGAACGAGAAAACCCGGCAACTTATTGAAAACATTGGTGGAGCCGAGGGGAATCGAACCCCTGACCTCTGCAGTGCGATAGGGACGCCCACGGATTTTCTAGCAATTTCGGTTGCTTGATGGGCCGCGATATTTAACCACTTTTTCAACGACTTGAGAGCAACAACCGGTTTCGGGGACTTGCTGGAGGTCGCTCGAATTTGCCGCCGCGTGGTAGCCCGGTGGTAGCCAAACGCTCGGAGACCCACGATGCCGAAGCTCACCAAACGGCTGCTCGACGGCCTGGTATGGAACGAGGAGCGGAGCCGCAATCCGGTGTGGGATACCGAGGTGAAGGGCTTCGGGGTTCGTGTTGCGAAGAGCGGCC
>CAZABJ010000090.1:0-5536 GCA_964483375.1 uncultured Caulobacterales bacterium | reverse complement strand
TGGCGTCCCCGGCAGGACTCTAACCTGCGACCTCCGGATTAGGAATCCGATGCTCTATACAGCTGAGCTACGGGGACTTGGGGTGAAAATGCCGGCCGGGGCGTGGCGGGGCAAGCGTCGTCGACGGGCGCGGTTTTGGGGGCGTCGGCGCGGTGGTCCGATATCGCTGCGTTGGAAGCCGCTCTATGGTGAGGCGCGGGTGTCGCGCACGTCTCGCCCCTTTCTAGCGTTGCTGGAGCCCGTCCGATCATGAAGCTCTATGAATTGCCGCCGACCCGGTCCATGCGCGTGCGCTGGACGTTGCAGGAGCTCGGCGCCCCTTTTGACGCCGTGCGCGTGAACCTCTGGCAAGGCGAGCACCTGCAGCCGGCCTTTCTGGCGATCAATCCGGCGGGCAAGCTGCCGGCCTTGGTCGACGGCGACGTGGTGGTCACCGAATCCATCGCGATCATGCTCTATCTCTGCGAAAAATACCCAAGCCCGCCGCTGCTTCCGTCCGGTTTGGCGGAACGCGCCCAGGCCTATCGGTGGATGCTCTACGCCGCCACCGAATTGGAGCAGCCGCTCTGGCGGATGGCGCGGCATACGCGGATTTACGACGAAGCCGAGCGTCTGCCCGCCGAAATCCCCTTGGCCCGGCGCGATTTCAAGCGCGCCGCCGCGGTCTTGGAGGGGCATGTCCAAAACAATGACCATCTCGCCGGAGACGCCTTCACCGCCGCAGACATCGCCTGCGCCTATACGCTCGACTGGGCGAACGAACTGGATTTGCTGGACGAAGCGCCGATAGCCCGCGCCTATATGGAGCGCTGCTACGCGCGCCCCGCCGCGACACCGCGCATCCGCGACGCCCGGACGCGCACCTGACCGCCGGCGCCGTTCGCCTTGCGCACAGCGCGAAGAAAACGCACCGAGACGGCGCTCACGCTCACCCATCGTTAACGAGGCCGGGCTGAGATCTGTCGGGCATGTTTCACCGAACATCTCGGATCGCCCGCCATGGCCGCCCTCGCCGCTTCCGCCCCGTTTTCGCGCTTTAATCCCCACGTGGCCGGCGCCGCCTGCCTGGCGCTGGTTCTCGCGCTCGGCTTTGTGGCGCTCGTGCTTTTGGGCGACCCAACCCGCGCCGAACCGGTCGCGCGATTGGCGCTGTCGGGCTTGGAGATGCCGGCGACCGCCAGCGAACCCGCGCCGGTCGTCGACCCGAACACCGCCACCGACCACGCATCGGCCGCGCCGAACGAAGCCATTGTAAGACTACGCCCCTCAGAGGACCCGCACGGCCCGCGCCTGCCTGGAGTCGAAACCCTCTCCGCCCATGCCCCGCCGCCCGCCTCCTCAGCCGAAACCGACCGCCCTGTCCGAACGGCCGCCGCCGAGGCGCTCGCCCCCGCCCCGATCGAGGCTTTGACCGCGCCGGGTCCGGGCGGGGTTTTGCCCGCGATCTCTGAAGACGGGCGACGCGTCTTTGACGCCTATGCACGCCCCGCCCGGCCCGACGGCCGCCCCCGGGTCGCGATGATCGTGGGCGGGCTGGGGCTGTCGCGCGAGACCACGCAGGCCGCCATCGATACGCTGCCGGCCGAGGTGACGCTGGGTTTCGCGCCCTACGCCGCAGACCTCCAGCGCTGGATCGACGCGGCGCGCGCGGCGGGCCATGAGGTTGTGCTCGAACTCCCCATGGAGCCTTTCGACTATCCCGCCAACGATCCTGGACCGCATACGCTGCTCGCCGGCGCGCCCGCCGCGGAGAACGGGCGGCGCTTGGACTGGTTGATGTCGCGCGCGGCGGGTTACTTCGCGGTGATGAACTATCAAGGCGCCCGCTTCGCCACGAGCGATGCTGCGCTGCGTCCGATACTAACCCGGCTGCGCGGCCGCGGCGTCGGGCTCGTGTTTGACGGGGAGTCGAGCCGCACCGTAATCGACGAGGCGGCGGGCCGCGCGCGACTGCCTTTCGCCCGGGCGGACCGCATCGTCGACGCGCGCCCCTCTCGCGACGCCATCGACGCGCAGCTGCTGCATCTTGAAGCGCTTGCGATCCAAAACGGCGACGCGCTCGGGGTCGCCACGGCCCTGCCCCTCTCAATCGAGCAAATCGCGCAATGGACCGCCACATTGGAGGCCAAGGGCTACGCCCTTGCGCCGGCGAGCGCGGTGTTGACAGCGCGCACGGAAATGCGCGCCCAAGCAGGCGGGCGAAGCGCCGAGAGGCGAGAGGCCCCGGCCGGCGCACGCAGCTTCGCCACCGTCCGCGCCAGCTTCGACGAACGCGGGGCGGCCGCCTCCGAGGACGGGCGCCACTAAGCGCAGTTACGCGCCGCGCGGCTCCCGCCCTGGCGCTGCGGCTCGGGATCGGCCAAAACCTAGCGCCATGAGCGCGCGCGACCTTTCAAAATACCGCAGCAATGTGGGCCTGGCGCTGTTCAACGCCGAAGGGCTCGTCTTTGTGGGCAAGCGCCGCGGCGAGCGCTCGCGCTATGCGTGGCAAATGCCCCAAGGCGGCATTGATGAGGGCGAGACCGCAGAGGACGCGGCGTTTCGGGAGTTGGGAGAAGAAACCGGCGTGCCCGCGCGCTGCGTGGCGCTGCTCGATGTGATCGACGACTGGCTCATCTACGACTTCCCGCCCGCGGTTTTAGCCGCGAAGCGACGGCGGGGGCAGAACTGGGCCGGCCAGAAACAGCGCTGGTTCGCGTTTCGCTTCGACGGCGAGGCATGCGACATCGACCTCAACGCCGACGAGACGCCGGAATTTGACGAATGGCGTTGGACGACGCTTGCCGAGACCCCTGGCCTGGTCATCCCGTGGAAGCGGCATGTTTATGAGACGGTGGCCGAGGCCTTCGCCCCGGTGGCGCGCGACCTCGCTCAGCGATCGTAAGACGTGTCGGACAAGGCGGCTTTGAGCGCCTCAGCGTCGTCAAGATCGGCTTGGGCGCGAGCGCGGCTGGCGTCGTCTTTCGCATCCGCCAGGTCGTCGCGCGCATCCGCGATGCGCTGCTCCAAATCCGCCGGCTTGACCTCGGAAAGCGGCGTGGCCTCCTCCGCCAGGATCGTCAGTCCATCGGGCGTGACATCAGCGAAGCCGCCGCGCACGAAGGTGCGGGTGGTCTTGCCGTCCTGAAACACCGTGATGGCGCCGGGACGGATGGTCGACATCAGCGGCGCATGCCGCGGCAAAACGCCGAAATCGCCCAACGCGCCGGGCACGATGACCTGCTCGACCTCACCGGAGAACAGTTCTTTTTCTGGGGAAACGAGCGTGAAGGTGAGCGTGTCGGCCATGGGGGTTCCTCTTGTCCGCGGTCTGAGTACCGGATCCGTGCGGCTCTGAAAAGTCAGCCTCCGATAGGATTGAGCGCGTCAGCCCTGAGCCCGGCCCGCGCGCCGCCGTCATCACCGGTCATCCGCGCATGCATCGCCTGTTGCAGGAGAATCGGCCGGGCGACGCCTTCGGTCGTGTGCTTCACCTCGCCCACCGTGACGATGGTGACGTCCCCATAGTCGAATATGCGGCCCAACAAGGACTGTTGGATGGCGACCCGAACGATTTTCTCCAAGTCCGTTGAATAGAACGACACCGAGAACACGCCGGTCTTTTCCATATAGCGCCGGTTGGTGACGCCGATTTCGCGGAACAACATCCGCAAAAATCGAAATGTCATGCGCCACAGGAAGCGCGCGGTGAACACGCCCAGACCGATATAGTAGCCCCAGTTCAGGACCGTTCGGACTTCCTCCCCGACTTCAGGGGCGTAGGCGAGCACGGCGGTCCGCAACAGCGACCACACCGCGACGCTGGCCATAAACTCCAACAATGGCGCGCCATATTGCGCCATGCGCGACAGGCGCGGCCGCGCTTCGATGCGCTCTTCGCCCAACAGCACGCGATTGATGTAGCCCATGGCCGGGTCGTCCCTTGAAGCCGCGCCGACGCGCCGCCAAACGTCGCGGGCATAGCATGTTCTTCAGGGCGCGCGTATGGCGGGCGGGCGTCTTAGCGCTTTGGCCGATGCGGGACTGCGGTCATGCGGGAACGATGAGGCGTCGATAAAGCCGCCAAGTCGCATGCCCCAACACCGGCAGCACGATGATCAGTCCCAAAAACGCCGGCAGGGCGGAGAGGAACAACAGCACCGTCACCATAAGCCCCCAACCGAGCATGGGCGCGGGATTGGTCGTCACCGCTTTCACGCTGGTGATCATGGCGGTGACGATGTCCACCTCGCGGTCCAGCAAGAGCGGGATGGACACCACGGTGAGCGAAAACACCACCAGCGCCAGGATGGCGCCCACCACATGGCCGACCGCGAGAAAGGTCAGCCCGGCTTGGGTGGTGAACAACACCCGCACCATGTCCTCAAAGCCGTGGAACGGCTCGAAGCCCAAAAACAGGGCGACCATGATGCGGATTTGGTACATCCACACCACCAGCACGAACAGCATCACAAAGCCCATCCAGGCGATTTCGCGTTTGCGCTGCGCCCAGATGACGCCCAGCACCGGGCCCCAGCCGGGCCGCGCGCCGCGTTCGAGCCGCCGGCTGATTTCATAAAGCCCCACTGCGACGAAGGGGCCGATCAGCGCAAAGGCCAGGAGCAAGGGGTAGACGATCCATCCGATGCCCAATTCCGCCGCCGCCCAGAACAGCGCGAGCCCGCCCGCCGCGTAGACGAGCCCGAAAAACCCGCTGAGGAACGGCGCGCGGATGAAGTCCCCCCACCCCTCCGCCAGGCTCGCGCGAATGTCGGCGGCCGAGATGGCGCGGACCTCAGGCATGGGCGGGGGTCGGGGCGTGTCGGACATGGCGCGTCCTCCTAATGCGGACGCCCCAGTATTCGCCGCCCCGCCCCCAAACGCCAAGCGACGCGCGGTCGCGCCGCCCTAGCTGATTTGGAAGCGCCGTCGGAGGGTCAGCGCGAACAAGAAGATCAGCGTGATGGCGATTACGCGGTGGAAACCGCCCAACACGCCGGTGGCGATAGGCATGCGTCGCGTGGTGCGCGACCACCAGGGGAAGCGGCGGGAGGTGTCGATGAACGGCAACAGCGTGCGGGCGGCGGCGATGGCCAGGGCCTCCCCCGGCGTTCCGAAATCGAGACCTGTTTCGACAGAGAAACCCGGCGCTCGAAACGGCTCTGGATAGAGGGCGGGATAGGCGTTGCGGACCCGCAACCGCGCTTCGGGCGAGAGGTCTTTGAGCACGGGCGCGTCGGGGCCGGCGTCGCGATAGAGCCGGGCTTGCGCGGCTTCGCCGGTGAGCGGCGGGGCGAGCGCGCCCAGGCTTGCATAGGCGGCGGCGAAGACGACGCTGATGGCGAGCATGCCGGCAAAGGGCCGCCACAGGCTGCGGCCGAAATCGGACAGCAATTCGAACTGGCCTGAGGCGCGCCGCTCCCACCATTTCACGTCCGATCGCAGGCGGCGCGCTTTCAGTTCAAACGCAAAAAAGTCCTGCTCCTCCGACCGCGCCTGGGCCTTTTCCATGATGAGTTTGAGGCGGCGGAAATCGCGCTCGAAGTCGCGCGCGGCG
>CAZABJ010000089.1:0-5727 GCA_964483375.1 uncultured Caulobacterales bacterium | reverse complement strand
TCGCCTTACTCGACGTCGGCGGCCGCTTCAGTTTCGGCCCGCGCCGCTTCGGCGGCCTCGAAGTCGAAACCCAGCTCATATACGGCGTCGGCCAAGGCGAACTCCTCCATGAACGCGCCCATTGAAGCGAAGGTGGTGGTGTGGATGCCGCCGCGGTGATCAGCCGTGCGGAGACGAGAGTCCGCCCAGGGGGCGAACACGCGCTCAAACACGTTCGTCGCAATCGGCGTGGGGTCGAAATGCGCGCTGAGATTGGCCGCGATCTGGGCGCGGTCGTTGGTTTCCCACGCCGCGGCTGCGACGACGTTGAGCATGAACTCGTTGCAGTTTTGGTAGCGGAGGTCGTGGGGGTTTGAGATCAGTGAATAGTCCGGTTGATGCAGGCGGTTGTAATCCGGTGAGCCCATGATCGTCAGGATCCGGCGCTGCATCTCAGGGCTCGGCACGATGATTCCGGCCTCCGCCACCGCCATGGGCGCGGTGAAATCGAACGGAAAATCTTGGTGCAGATAGGACTGCAGAGGGTCGTCATCCGCGCCGGAATACAGATTGTAGACCGCATAACCCGGCACTTGCCGCCCATCCTCGGTGGTGACGGTCGAATAAACCCAGAAGGCGCCGTGCGTGTAGCGGATTCCGTCCGGCATATCCGATCGGGCGCGACCGGCCCGGAACACGATGGCGACCCGCGCCCCGCGGGCGGCGAGATCGCGTTCGATCTGCTTGGCGAAATCCGCCGCGTCGACAAGGTCGATGAGCGGAGCAGGACCGGCGTCGCGGTCGCTGCCGCCAGCCGCCGATCCGGCGACTGAGCCCGATCCCAGAGCGGGTCCGGCGGGGGCGAGGGCGAGCAAGGCCGCCAAGCCGGCGGCGCGAAGCGCGGTGATCGTCATTCTGCGTGTTCCTCGGTTTCGGCGTCGCTGAGATCAGCATCAGGCGCGTAAGGGTCGCGCGGCACGTTCGGCGGCGGATCGGCGGCGATGATGGTCTCGTCGGTGATGGCGAGCGGTTCGGAGCCGAAGGTCCACATCGCCGCTGCGGCCGTTCCCGCCGCGGCGCCCACGCCTTCAGTCACCCCGCCGACGCTTTCGGACGCAGCGCCTGCGGAGGCCAAGGGTATGGCGACGGCGCCGGATGTGGTCCGCACGCCGGCTTCTGAAAGCGCGGCGGCGGCTTCGGCGCTTTCTTCGCTCGCCTCTGAGGCAGCTTGGTCGGATTGCGCCGATGCTGCGCCGATGAGGGCGAAAGCGGCGAAGCACGCGACGATCGTTCTTGCGGGCATCCAGATTCTCCTGTTGTGGGAAATGCGCCGGCCGCGTCGATGGAGCCCGCAGTATAACGCGCATGATAGCGGCAGAGGTATGGCGCCGTGTCCGTGTGAGCGCCGTCATCTGCAGCTGGTCAACACGTCGCAGTGGTCCCGATGACCGCCGACGCTACCTCGCGCAGCATGACTGAGCGCATTCACGATCGTCTCGCCGAAACGGGCCGGCTGGTTTGGGTCTTTGACGGGCATTGCGTGCTGTGCGTCAGCGGCGTCCGGTTCGCCGCCAAGCGCGACCCTGACGCGCGTATCGGCTATCTCCCCATTCTTTCGACGCTTGGGCGTGAGGCGGCCGCAGCGGCGGGCGTGGACCCTGACAATCCCGCGACCTTCTTGGTCTATGATCGGGGGCGCGCTTTTCAAAAGTCCGGGGCGGTCATTCGGATCGGGCGGCGCCTAGGCGGGGTGTGGGCTGCGCTTTCCTGGACGGCCTGGCTCATTCCGAGGCCCGTGCGGGATTGGGCGTATGGCGTCATCGCGCGCAATCGCTTCGCTTGGTTCGGTCGACGGACCGACCAATGCTGGCTCGATGACTTGGGCCTGGCTGAGCGCGTGATCGACTGAGCTAGGTCGAAAAGTCGAACGCCCCGACAATCGGGGTGTGGTCGGACGGCTTCTCCATCGCCCGGGCTTCACGGTGAATTCTCACCTCGTCCAAGCGGTCGGCGGCCTGGGGGCTGAGCGCCAAATGGTCGATGCGGATGCCGTGATCTTTCGGCCAAGCCCCGCCTTGATAGTCCCAGAAGGTGTATTGGCCGCCTCGACCGTCCGTCGCCATAAAGGCGTCGGTGAAGCCGAGGTTCAACAGCGAACGCCAAGCCGCCCGGCTTTCGGGCCGAAAAAGCGCATCGTCCGCCCACGCCCCGGGATCGTGGACGTCTTCGGGGCGGGGAATGACATTGTAATCCCCGGCGAGAACCAGCGGTTCCTCAAATGCGAGAAGCGTTTCGGCGTGCCGGTGCAGTCGCTCGAACCAAGCCAGTTTATAGGCGAATTTGTCGGTGCTGACGGGGTTGCCGTTGGGCAGATAGATCGAAGCCACCCGAACCGCGGTGTCGGGAAGCGGGATCACCGCCTCGACATAACGGGCTTGTTCGTCGCTGTCGTCCCCGGGCAGACCGCTTCGGACGTCCTCTAGTCCGTGTTTGGATAGGATGGCGACGCCATTATAAGTTTTTTGTCCGTGCACAGCGCACTGATAGCCGAGCGCCTCCAGCTCCAAATACGGAAAGGCGTCATCCACGCATTTGATTTCTTGCAGACAGACCACGTCGGGATCGGCTTCCCGAAGCCACGCCGCGACGGTGGGCATGCGGGCCTTGAGCGAGTTGACGTTCCAGGAGGCGATTTTCACGGGCGATTAGATCGTAACGGCGGTGCCGCTGGCGGACACCATCATCATCGAACCTTGTTCCCCAATGACCTCATAGTCGAGATCCACGCCGACCACGGCGTTTGCGCCCAAGGCCTCCGCTTCGTCCGCCATTTCCTTCAACGCCGTTTCGCGCGCCTCGCGCAGCGACTTCTCATAGGCCTCCGATCGCCCGCCGACGATGTCGCGCAGACCCGCGAACAAGTCGCGGAAGATATTCGCGCCCAAAATCGCTTCGCCGATGACGACGCCTTTGTACTCGCGGACCGGGCGGCCTTCGATTGTGGGCGTAGTGGTGATGATCATGGCGTTGGGCTCTCCCGACGGCGATTTGTGGCGCGAGTGAAGCGCGGGCTCAGCGATTCTGCAAATAGGCTCGGAGCGCCTCTTCCTCGTCCGGCGCGCCGAACGTTCTGAGGCGACGGCGGAAATCATCGGGATAGTGAACGTTTGTTGGGCCGGGATCATCCCAGGGGGCGAGCTCTAGGGTGGCTTCCAAGATGCTGCGTTCGACCGAGCTGAGTTTGTCGGCGCGCAGCGGTTTCTCCGGCGGCCGGGCTCTTTCGGAAATGCCGCGCTGGGCGAGCGCAAGGCTGACCAGAGGCCGTGCGAGCCGTCGCCTTTCCTCGCCGTCAGCCTGCTGCAATCTGAGACCCAGCGCGTCCACTGCCGCGAGCCCGTTGTCGCCGGCGAAGGCGACCAACGTCAGCTCGGCGTAACGGCTGATATCGCCGTGCAGAAACAGGGGCGGCGTTCCGGGTGAGACATTGACGGCGTCAGGAACCGCTATGGCGTCGATCAGCGCGTCCCGGCGCTCTCGGTCCACCGGTTCCCGCGCGGTGGCGATGGCGGCTGCGGTTCGGAGGAGGGCGGCGGGATGGTCGAGATCCTCCGACAGCTCGTCTGGCGCTACCCCCGCGCCGCGCGCCATCAATCCGCAGGCGAGCGTCGCATGCGCACGGGCGGCGTCGGTTTGCCAGGCCCAGGTCATCAGCATTTCGGGCAGAAAGTCTTCGGCGATCTCAGGAAACCAGGCGAGGGCGTAAAACGCCCAAATCCGCTCAGCGTCCGTCCCGCCGATCAAGCGTTGTGAGAGCTGGCCAGCGCCGTCCTGGCAGGCGAAATAGGCCTCAATGTCAGCGCCGGGGCCGCGCCGGTCGGGCCACGGGTCCCTGCCCGCGCGCGCGTCGGCTTGCCGCGCCCGCGCCGTGGCGACGTCGTAGCCGTGGGGCAGCGTCCAGTCGACGAGATCGGACACCGATAGGGCATGAAACAGCGCGATCAGGTCTTCGGCGTCTTCGATGCGCGGAGACCCTATGAGCTCGGCCACAAAGGGCGCGAGGCGGGGAGCGGGCTGCTGGATGACTTCTTGCCAGCGTGCGAGGTCAAGAAGGCCGTTGACGCCGGGGGCTCGGTCGGCCTGCGCAGGCGCTGAGGCCGTCCGCAACAGGTCTGGGGCATCCGCGGCGGTGCGGCCGTACATGATCTCCATGCCGGCCCAATCGATGGCGTCGACGCCTGTGAGCATTTCGGTCGTTTCAGCCCCTTGTTTGGCCGAGGGGCTGCGCCGCCGAGCCCCGCGCGCCTTCATTCCGCGGCGGTTTGCGCATGCCCGAGCTGAGCAGAGAGCACGCGCAGGATCTCAAGCGCGCTCTTTGCGATCACCGCGCCAGGCGGGAACACCGCCGCCGCGCCCATCTGGCGGAGCACGCCTACGTCGTCGGGGGGCACAACCCCGCCCACGATCGTGAGGATGTCCTCCCGGCCTTGCGCGCCCAGCGCATGGCGAAGCTCAGGCACCAGCGTCAAGTGACCTGCCGCCAGAGAGGATGCGCCGACCACATGGACGTTTTTCTCCGCGGCGAGTGCGGCGGCCTCTTCGGGAGTTTGAAAGAGGGGGCCGATCTCCACCTCCCAGCCCATGTCCATGAATGCGGTGGCGACGACTTTCTGGCCGCGGTCATGGCCGTCTTGACCCATCTTGGCGATGAGAATGCGCGGACGGCGGCCCTCCGCGGCGGTGAAGGCGTCCGCCGCCGCGCGCGCTTTGGCGAAGGTGGCGTCCCCGCCGGCGGTCGCCGCATAGACGCCTGACACGGCTCGGATCTGGGCTTGGTGGCGTCCCCAGACTGTCTCCAGCGCGTCCGACATCTCCCCCACGGTCGCGCCCGCGCGCGCTGCGTCGACGGAAAGGGCGAGCAGATTGCCTTCCCCGGTTTCCGCGCTTTTCGTCAGTGCGCCGAGAGCGTGCTCAACCGCCGCCCTGTCGCGCTCCGAGCGAAGCGTCTCAAGCCGCGCGATTTGTCCTGAACGAACCGCGGCGTTGTCGACTTTGAGCACGGGGATGTCGTCTTCGGCGTCGGGCGGGAAGGCGTTCACGCCGAGAATGGTCTGCTCGCCGGTGTCGATGCGCGCCTGGGCGCGGGCGGCGGCTTCTTCAATCCGCAGCTTGGGCACGCCGGCTTCGATCGCCTCGGCCATGCCGCCAAGCCCATCCACTTCGGCGATATGGCCGAGCGCGCGGACCGCGAGGTCGTGGGTGAGGCGCTCGACATAATAGGACCCGCCCCAGGGGTCGATAACGTCGCAAAGACGCCCTTCGGTTTGGAGCAGGATCTGCGTGTTGCGCGCGATGCGCGCGGCGAAGTCGGTGGGCAACGCCAAGGCTTCATCGAGGGAATTCGTGTGCAGACTTTGGGTTCCGCCGTCCACCGCGGCGATCGCCTCCAAGCAGGTGCGGCCGACATTGTTGAACACGTCTTGTGCAGTGAGCGACCAACCGGAGGTTTGGCAGTGGGTGCGCAGCATGAGAGATTTGTCCGAGGACGGCGAAAAGCGCTCTTGCATCAGTTTCGCCCAGAGAAGGCGCGCTGCGCGCAGCTTGGCGATCTCCATAAAGACGTTCATGCCGATGCCGAAAAAGAACGAAAGCCGCGGGGCGAACGCGTCAACGGCCAGCCCCGCTTCGGCGCCGGCGCGCACATAGTCCAGGCCGTCAGCGAGGGTGTAGGCGAGCTCAAGGTCCGCCGTC
>CAZABJ010000088.1:0-6356 GCA_964483375.1 uncultured Caulobacterales bacterium | reverse complement strand
CGGCGAAAAACCATCCCCCAGCGCGCCGCCAGTGCGACTTGCCCGGCCCCAAAGCCATGGCCGGCCGCCTTAAGCGGCGGACAGGACGCGGGCGTCTTGGGCGGCTTCGATCCAGCCGGTGATTTCGTCGCGATCGGGGGCCGTGCTGGAGCGTAGGATGCGTTTGCCTTGCGGGGTTTCGACGAAGTGCGTCGTCAGCTCGGCCAGTTGGTCCAAATCCGCCACGGCCAACGCTTCGGAGCTGGTCACCCCGCAGGCGGTGAGGATTTGCGCGTCATGCCCGCGCAGACCGGGCACGCGCGCCACGAGCCGCGCCTGGTCCTGCCACTCGACAATCAACTTCGCGGTGATGTGGCGCGCCTCCAAACGCTCGGCCGCTTGGGCGGCGTCGGCGTTGAGAAGGTCGGATACGGTCCGGATGGCGACGGCCGCCAAGCGCTCGGCGGTTTTCGGACCGATGGAGGGCGCATCCACGACGGGGGAGGCGAGGCTCAAATAGAAGCGCGGGGTGGAGGCGTCGCCGGCGGCGCGTCTGGGTTTGCGCTCGGCGTCTTCGCGGAAGCGCGGGAAGGTGGGGTCGAGCCGCGCACGGCCGATGGTCATCGCACCCGTGATGGGGTCGCGTTTGCGCGGCGCCGCGCCCACCCCATGCAGGGCGCCCGGTTTGCGCGCCGGCTGCGCATTCAGTTCCGCTTCAGAGACGCCCAGCACTTCTTCAGCGTGCAGACGCCGCACGATTTTGTCGTCCTCGCTCAGCTTGTCGATGACTTTGCCGCGGTCCTCATATTCTTTGTAGACGGCGGCGATTTTGGCGCGCTCGACCGCGTTTCCGACCGCGCGCAGAACATATTGGCGCGGGGTGTCCAACGCGGCTGCGATCGCGGCGGGGGCCGGGTCGACCTGGGGCGGCTCGACGCCGGCTTCCGAGACGAGTTTGTCCAACACCGCGGCGAGGCCCGCAATGGCGTAGCCGATCAATCGCGCGATCCGGTCCTTGAGTTCCTGGTCCAACCCTTCGACCGGCTTTTTGCGCCCGGCTTCAAGGTCGTAGTGATCGATGACCGTGTCGTAGTGCGGATGGGATTCTTCCGCTCCCGCGCGGACCATGCGTTCGAGCCAATCGGGGGCGTCGGGCGCGTCGACCGCCGGGTAGCCGGCGAGTTCGTGCTCAAGGATCCCCTTCATCTCGCCATAGGCTTTGTTGAAGCTCCACTCCACCGAGCGGTGGAGCGCGCCCTCGGCCTCGCTTTGGGCGGTGTGGAACGGCTGGATGGGATCCACGTAGTAATGGCTCATCACGCCCGCGGCGTAGACGCCCACTCGCCAGTCTTCGGCCTGAAAGGCCTCGACCGCGCGCGTCGCCCATTCCCGCGCGGCCGCGGGGGCCCCGCCCCAATAGTTGTCGCCCACATGCAGAACATGGTTGCGGAAGTCTTTGATGACCGTGTCGGGCGCTTTGGCGCCTTCCAAATAGGCTTTGTGGTGCGCGATGAAGAGATTGCGCCAGGCGCTGGCGCGGTCGTTCTGCAGATGACGCAGCGCGTCGAGCGCCAATTTGTGATGAGTCGAGCGAGCACGGCTCGCGAATACGATGGTCAACGCAAGCGACATTCGCCGACTCTCCCGTGTGTGGCCCGCGAGTCTTGCGGGACTCTTCACCCGTAAGCTTCTCTCATGATTCGTTCAAAATGCGTGCCCGAGGGTGAGCGCGCTCATAAGTCTCGCGCAGGGACTCAAGATCGACTTCGGCGTAAATCTGCGTGGTCGACAGATCCGCATGCCCCAGCAATTCTTGGATCGACCGTAAATCCGCGCCGCCCGCCAAAAGATGCGTGGCGAAGGCGTGCCGGAGCGCATGAGGCGTGGCGCTTTCAGGCAGTCCGAGAAAGCCGCGCAGTTTCGCCACCGTCTTTTGCACCGCGCGCGCGCCCAATGGTCCGCCGCGGAAGCCGCGAAACAAAGGAGCTTCGTCGATGAGGGCGAACGGGCATTGGCCGCGGTAGGCCTCGACCGCCTCATGCACCGCGGGGAGAATGGGGGC
Organism: uncultured Caulobacterales bacterium; assembly: GCA_964483375.1. Classification (GTDB taxonomy): domain Bacteria; phylum Pseudomonadota; class Alphaproteobacteria; order Caulobacterales; family Maricaulaceae; genus JAUIEH01. The sequence continues at coordinate 4,315 of CAZABJ010000088.1, read as the reverse complement.
GATGCGCGTCTTGCCGCCCTTTCCCTGGATGCGAGCGGCCTCGCCAAGCGGCGCATCCCCCCCGGTGAGGGCCAAGGCCTCGCTGATACGCAGGCCCGCGCCATAGAGAAGGGCCAGCACGGCGGCGTCGCGCGCGCCGACCCAGGGTTCGCGCCCTTCCTCATCAGCGAGATCCAACAAGGCGCGCGCGGCGGTCTCGTCCACCGGTCGCGGCGCGGTCCGGGGCGCCTTCGGCCCGCGGACCAGGGCGATGTCGTCGTTCTTCAAACCGTAGCGACGCGCAAGGTAACGGAAGAACGAGCGAATGGCGGCGAGCGCGCGCGCCAAGGACCGCGGGCTCAGCGGCGCATCATCCCTGCGGCGATGCGCCAAGTAAGCGCGCAGGTCCCGGGCCTCCAGGGCGGAAAGCGCCGAAAGGGTCGGTTCTTCCCCGGCGTGCTCGGCGAGAAAGCCCAGAAACGCAGAAACGTCGCGGGCGTACGCTTCGACCGTGCGCGGGCTCGCCCGACGTTCCCCGCGCAGATGGTCGAGAAACGCCGCTAAGGCTTCCGAGGCGGGGAGAGCAGGGTCCGTCATCCTGCGACGGTCTGGGTGCGACGGTTAACGCTCGATTGACGCCGCGGCGCCGCACGGGGTCGCGTTCCCCGCCGAAGCGCGGCATATTTCCGTCTTCGACCAACTCTTGTTCGTGGCTTGTTCAATTCCCTTGGAGACTTCGCTCGCCCCCTCGGACCTGTTCGCAGATCCCAATGCGCCCCCGCCGCGCGTTGCGAAGGTGTTGTTTCCGCTGCCCTTGCCCGAGCCATTCGACTATTTCGCCCCGGCTGACGTGGACCTGCGTCCCGGCGATCACGTCGCCGCGCCGCTGCCGGGTCGGGTGGCGCGCGGGGTCGTATGGGGCGTGGAGGACTGGGACGGCGCGCGCGAGCTGAAAACGGTCGAGGCGCGCTTGCCTGCCCCGCCTTTGCCGCCGGTCACGCGCGCTTTCGTCGACTGGGTGGCGCGCTACACCTGCCATCCGCCCGGATTGGTTTTGCGGATGGCGCTTCGAGGCTCAAGCGTTTGGAAACCGCCGCCCGAGGAGACCGTCTACGTCCTGACCGGCGAAACGCCGCCGCGCCTAACCCCGGCGCGCGCCAAAGCGCTCGAAGCTCTCGCCGCTGGGCCGATGACGGCCAAAGCGGTGGCGGAGCAAGCGGGCTGCACGGCGTCGGTGGTCAAGGGCCTGGCGGAGGCGGGGGCGGTGACCGCGTCGCGCCGCCGGGCTGAGCGCGCCTATCCTGACCCTGATCCGTTCGCCGCAGGGTTGGCGCTCACCGCGGTTCAGGCCGAGGCCGCCGCGGACCTCACGGCGTTGGTGCGCGCGGGCGGATTTCGGCCGGCGTTGATCGACGGGGTGACCGGTTCAGGCAAAACCGAAGTGTATTTCGAGGCCATCGCCGAGGCTTTGGGCGGGGACCCCAGCGCGCAGGTTCTCGTCTTGTTGCCGGAAATCGCGCTCACCCAAGCGGTGTTGCAGCGTTTCGAAGCCCGTTTCGGCGCCCGTCCGGTGGAATGGCACGCCAACATCCCTGACGCTGAGCGTCGGCGCGCCTGGCGGGCGGTGGCGGAAGGCCGCGCCCGCATCGTGGTTGGCGCGCGCTCCGCGTTGTTCCTGCCCTTCCCGCATCTGCGGCTTATTGTCGTGGACGAGGAACATGACGGGTCGTTCAAGCAGGAAGAGGGCGTCATCTACCAGGCGCGCGACATGGCCGTCGTGCGCGCCAAGCTTGGAGAAGCCGCGGTCGTGCTCGCCTCCGCGACGCCCTCCATCGAGAGTTTGGTCAATGCGCGGCGGGGCCGGTACGCCATCGTTTCGCTGCCCGGCCGCCCCGGCGTTTCGACACTGCCGGAGGTCGACGCCATCGACCTGCGCGTGCACCGGCCCGCGAAGGACCGCTGGATTTCCCCGCCCTTGCAGCATGCCGTGGCCGAGACCCTGGCGCGGGGGGAGCAGGCGCTGTTGTTCCTCAACCGACGGGGCTATGCGCCGCTGGTGATCTGCCGCGCGTGCGGGGAAAAGATGAAAGCGCCGGACACCGACAGCTGGTTGGTGGAACACCGCTATACGGGCCGGCTTGTGTGTCACCGCACCGGCTTTTCCATCCCCAAACCCGAGCGCTGCCCGAACTGCGACGCGGAGGACTCTCTTCACGCGGTGGGGCCGGGGGTGGAACGGTTGGAGGAGGAGGCGAGGGCGGTTTTCCCCCACGCCCGGGTCGACGTGTTTTCGTCAGACACCGCCCATGATGCGAAGGCGGTGCGGGAGAAAGTCGACGCGATGGCGGCCGGCGCCATCGATCTATTGGTCGGGACCCAAATCGTCGCGAAGGGCCATAACTTTCCGCTGCTGACTCTGGTGGGCGTGGTGGATGCGGATTTGGGCCTGAAGGGCGGAGACCTGCGCGCGGGCGAACGAACCTATCAAACCCTCGTCCAAGTCGCCGGGCGGGCGGGGCGAGCGGATAAGCCGGGTCGCGCGCTTTTGCAGACTTGCATGCCAGACCACGAAGCGATCGCCGCGCTGGTGGCGGGGGACCGCGAAGCGTTTCTAGACGCGGAAATCGAGGGCAGGCGGGATTTGGGGCTGCCGCCCTATGGCCGCCTCGCCGCAGTCGTGGTCTCCGGGCCTGACGAGGCGGTTTTGGACCGGTCGGCGGCGGAGATTGCGGCGGCGGCTCCGACAGCGGCGGGCGTGGACGTGATGGGGCCCGCCGAGGCGCCGATCGCGGTCGTGCGCGGCCGCTTCCGGCGCCGGTTCTTGGTGCGCGCCGACGCTCCGGTCGATCTCTCGGCCTTTATGGCCGCCTGGCGCGACCGCATGCGCCCGCCAAACGCCGTGCGCGTGCATATCGACATCGATCCCTATTCCTTCTTGTAAGCGTTCGGCGGGTCGACGCTTCGGTGCTGCGGCCGCCCGCGAGGCGTCGCGGCCAAGCTGCGGCAAGCCTAATCGCCGCATGCGCTTGTGGTCCGCGGCGGCCAATGCTATCAGACCGCCGCTTGCGGTTCGGCGGCGTCGCCCAGGGCTTTGCCTGCCGAATTCGCTCCTAAAATCAATGTTTTGCCCTTTTCGGGGCGCTTCCTGGACGGACGGGTTCATTGGCTGGCGGTCAGGCGAATGCTGAGGCGGCGCTGCGCTATGCGTCTGCGTTGTTCGATTTGGCGCGGGACGCCGGCGCGATTGATGTCGCCGCCGAGGACGCTGCGGCGTTGAAAGCGTTGCTGGCGGGAAGCGAGGATCTTCGGGGTCTCATCGCGAATCCGGCGTTTTCGCGCGAAGACAAGCAGGCGGCGTTGCTGGCGGTGGCCGAGCGCGCGGGGCTGCGCGACCTCACCCGGCGCTTTCTAGGGGTGGTGGCGAGCAACGGGCGGTCTCACGACATCCCTGGCATCATCGCCGCGCTCGAAGACAAAATCGCGGCGCATCGCGGGGTGGCGGTGGCCGAGGTGGCCTCGCCGACCCCGCTCAGCGAAGCCCAGCTTGACGAGCTGCGCCAAGCGCTCAAGCGGGCGCACGGCCAAGAGGTCGAGCTGCGTCACGAAGTTCGCCCGGATCTCTTGGGCGGCCTGGTCGTTAAAATCGGTTCGAAAATGTTCGACTCCTCGCTCAAAACCAAGCTCGAGGGTCTTAAGTCAGCCATGAAGGGGGCGTAGACGATGCAAGTCGGCGCCGCGGAGATCTCCGCGATTCTCAAAGAGCAAATCGCCAATTTCGGAGACGCCGCCCAGGTGGCCGATGTCGGCCGGGTGTTGTCCGTGGGCGACGGCATCGCGCGGATCTACGGTCTCGACAGCGTTCGAGCCGGCGAGATGGTGGAGTTTCCCGGCGGCGTGAAGGGCATGGCGCTGAACCTTGAGCGCGACAATGTCGGCGTCGTGATTTTCGGCGACGACCGCGGCATCAAGGAAGGCGACACGGTCAAGCGCCTTGGCGAGATCGTCGACGTTCCGGTCGGCAAGGGCCTACTGGGCCGCGTGGTCAACCCGCTGGGCGAACCGATCGACGGCAAAGGCCCGCTCACCGACGTCGCTGAGCGTCGCCGCGCGGACGTTAAAGCGCCGGGCATCATCCCGCGCAAATCCGTGCATGAGCCGATGTCCACCGGCATCAAGGCCATCGACGCCATGATCCCCGTCGGTCGCGGTCAACGCGAACTGGTGATCGGCGACCGCCAAACCGGCAAGACCGCCGTCTGCGTCGACACGATGCTGAACCAAAAACCGCTCAATGACGGGGACGACGAGAGCCAGAAGCTCTACTGCGTCTATGTCG
>CAZABJ010000087.1:0-6678 GCA_964483375.1 uncultured Caulobacterales bacterium | reverse complement strand
AATCCGCCGCGAGGGCTCGATCGAGCGTTAGGTCTTATGGCCCCGATCTCCATCCTCCACGACATGCGGGACGAGCGTAGAACCGACTCCGGCGAGGCAGTCTGGACCTTTGACGGCCAGTATGTCGACGAAACCGGCCGGCCCTGCTCGCAACGCGCGCGGGTGGCGCGTTTGATCGCGCTGGCTGAAAACGACAACGGCGAAACGTTGGGTTTCGCCATCGCCGCGCCGCCGCCCGATCAGAGCGCGTGGCGGTGGCTGTCGCTGGGCGGCCCGACGGACGCTTTGCTCCGGTTTCTCGCGTCCGCTTGGGGAGTGCCTGCGCCGGCGCAGGCTAAGGCTCAGGTTCTGCTGACCGACGCGGTGGGGTTTGGCCAGGATCCGGAGGCCGACGCCATCGGCGGTCTGCCGTTCGGTCTGGGCGGGGATTTGGCGTTTGGAGGGCGGCCGGGGGCAGGAGGTCTATATTTGGACGTGCGCGCCAAGCCGTGGTTGGTTGAGGCCGGTCAGGCCGAGGTAAGCCTGGTTGAGCTTGATAGCGCGGGGCGCCCGGCGGTTCTGGCGGCGCTGAGCGCTCAGGCGCATGGGGAGAGGGAAGCATGACCGACGCGGCGATGCGCGAACTGGGCGAACATGTCGCGGCCAATCAGGATCGGATCCTGGACGGCTGGTCGGTCGCTCGCGGCGAACTCACTTTGACGTTCCAGAGGGAGCGCATCGTTGAGGCGCTGCGGTGGTTGCGCGACGATTCGAGCTGTCAATTCTCCTGCCTGATAGACATTTGCGGGGTGGACTACCCCGAGCGGAGCGAGCGGTTCGAAATCGTCTATCATCTGCTTTCGCCCAAGCAGAACCAGCGCGTGCGGGTGAAGATTTCGGCGGATGACGAAACCCCGGTCCCCAGCGTCACCGACGTGTTTCCCGCCGCCGACTGGTTCGAGCGCGAGGCGTTCGACATGTATGGGGTGTTGTTTGACGGTCATCCCGATCTGCGGCGCATTCTCACCGATTATGGCTTTGACGGACATCCGTTCCGGAAAGATTTCCCGCTCACCGGCTATGTGGAAGTGCGCTACGATGAGGAGCGCAAACGGGTGATCTACGAGCCGGTGAAACTGGTTCAGGAATTCCGCGATTTCGATTTTCTGTCGCCTTGGGAGGGTGCGAAATACGTCCTTCCTGGCGACGAAAAAGCTGAGGAGGAGAGCGCGTGACCGCACGGCCCTATTGGGGCGAGGAACGCGATCCGTTCAGCTTTAGTCCGAACTGGATGGAGCCTCCGCCCTTTGAAATCCGCATGACCCCGGCGCAGGTGGCGTTCGCGCTCGCCTCGGCCGGCGCGCTTATGGCGTTCGCATTTACGATGGGCGCGGCGCTGGGCTGGGCGGCGGCGCGCGCGGCGGGCCCTGGCGCGGCGCGATGAACGGGCCAGCGCCGCTCTCCGGGCGCTGTCTGTGCGGGGAGGTGCGTTTCTCCGCAACCGCCCCGGAGCCCCATTTCGACGCGTGCCATTGCAGGATGTGCCGGCAGTGGGGGAGCGGGCCGATGCTTGCGGTCACGGTGACGGACCTTGTTGTCGAGAGCGAAGAGGCGCTGGCGGCTTATCGCTCCTCGGAGTGGGCTGAGCGTTGCTTCTGTCGGACCTGCGGGTCCAATCTGTTTTGGCGCATGGCTGACGGCTCGCATGTGTCCGTCGCCTATGGCGCGATTGAGAACGTCGAGCAGTTGGCGTTTACGGTTCAAATCTTCGTTGACGAGAAGCCTAAGGGCTACAGCTTCGCTGACGAGACCAAGATGATGACTGGGGCGGAAGTCGCTGAGGCGTTTTCGGCATCGGGCGAAAAGCGGGAGTGAGCAGTGGGCGGCTTTGGTCAGGCGGGAAAGGCGATCGGTGTTGTGCTGGCGGTTGGGTGTCTGGGGGCGTGCGCCCTGTTTCGCCCGTTATTCGGCGGAGCGCCGAGCGAGCCGCCCCGCGCCGAAACGCCGCCGCCGCCCGAAGCCTCGCCCGATGCTGCGGCCGTCGCCGCGTCGGAGCCGGCCCGTGACGTTGCGGAGGTCGCCGTAGCGACGCCGCCGGGCGGCGTTCGGGCGGCCGCCGCTGCGACGCCCCTCATCCTTGATATCGCGGTGTCCCAAGAGATCCGCCAAGCCGCGACCTGCGAAGCTTTCAACGCTGAAGCGCCGAACTATCTCCTCAACGCGGATGCAGATGTCAGCGTCTTTGCTTCGGATGCCGCGTTTTGGCGCGCCGAGCTTGAACGTGTCGCGCCCGACCCCGCCTATCGCGGGCAGCTCCTGGAGAGCGCGCGCGCCCGCATGACGGACGATTTCCCGTTGCAGGGCGGTCCCGCCGACGGGGCGCAGCAGTTCCGCAACGGCGATTTCGCCCGTGTTTTGTTGGCGTGCGGCCGCGCACGCGAGGCCTTGCCGAGCGACGGCTGAGATAGAGACCCCAGATGCCTGAGACCGAAGTCCGCCCGTTCAACATCAATTTTGGCCCCCAACACCCCGCCGCGCATGGAGTGCTTCGTTTGGTGCTGGAGCTTGACGGCGAGGTCGTCGAGCGCGTGGACCCCCATATCGGGCTTCTCCACCGGGGCACCGAGAAGCTCATCGAGCACAAGACCTACCTCCAAGCCGTGCCCTATTTCGATCGCCTCGATTATGTGGCGCCGATGAACCAGGAGCACGCGTTTTGCCTCGCCGTGGAGCGCTTGGCCGATGTGACGCCGCCGCGCCGGGCTCAATTCATCCGCGTGCTCTATTCCGAAATCGGCCGCATCTTGTCGCATTTGCTGAATGTGACCACCCAGGCCCTTGACGTCGGCGCGCTCACGCCGCCGCTCTGGGGCTTTGAAGAGCGCGAAAAGCTGATGGTGTTTTACGAACGCGCCTCAGGCTCGCGCATGCATGCGGCCTATTTTCGGCCCGGCGGGGTTCACCAAGATTTGCCGCCCGACCTCATCGAAGACCTGCGGGTGTGGTGCGAACAGTTCCCAAAGGCCCTCGACGATATCGAGACCTTGTTGACGGAAAACCGCATCTTCAAGCAGCGCAACGTCGATATCGGCGTGGTGGGCTTGGACGAAGCCTGGGCGCTTGGATTTTCCGGCGTGATGGTCCGGGGCTCCGGCGCGCCATGGGATTTGCGCCGCGCCCAGCCTTACGAAGTGTATTCCGAGCTCGAATTCAAGGTGCCGGTCGGGAAGCATGGCGACTGTTACGACCGTTACGTCGTGCGCATGGAGGAGATGCGCCAAAGCGTCAGCATCATGCAGCAATGCTTGGACAAGATGCCCGAAGGCCCCGTCTTGGAGACCTCCGGCAAAGTGGCGCCGCCCCGGCGGGCGGAGATGAAGCGTTCGATGGAGGCGCTCATCCACCACTTCAAGCTTTACACCGAAGGGTTCCACGTCCCCGAGGGCGAGGTCTACGCGGCGGTCGAGGCCCCGAAAGGCGAGTTTGGCGTCTATCTGATCGCGGACGGCTCCAACAAACCCTATCGCTGCAAAATCCGCGCGCCGGGCTTCCCGCATTTGGCGGCCATGGACCACATCAATCGCGGCCACATGTTGGCGGATGTCTCCGCCATCCTGGGCTCGCTCGACATCGTGTTCGGGGAAATCGACCGGTGAAGCCCGCCGCGACGCTCCCCGCCGAAGGCCGATGACGCCTGAACTGGTCGTCCAGGCCCAGCTTGACGCTTACAATGCCCAGGATTTGGACGCGTTCATGCGCGTCTTCGCCGAAGACGCCGTCATCGCAACCTATAACGGCGCGGTCGAAACGCGCGGTGCGGCGGCCATACGGGAACGCTATGCAGACCTTTGGCGACGCCACCCCGACAATCGCGCCGATCTCATCGGCCGGGTCTGTGTGGGCGATGTGGTCATCGACCATGAAGACGTCCGTCGGTCTGAGACTGAGCGCCTGGTCGCCGTGGCGATTTACACCGTGCGTGAGGGCCGCATCATCCGGGTGGATTTCGTGCGCTAAGGCGGGGGCGGGGGATGTCCGAGGACACACGTGATTTCGACGCCTTGCGCGCGTTTTGCGATGAGCTTGAGGCCTCAGGCCTCGTTTCTGCGCCCTGCCGCTGGGGGATCACGAAGCCGGCGGTGCTGCGCGGCGCGGGGCGTCCGCGGCGAGAAATCCACGGGTCCGACACCGACAGTTGCTTCAAAGAATACGCTCTGCCGGACGGGTCGGTGGCTTGGGACATCGCGCTGATGAGCCAGGACGGGGTGGAGGGGATACCGTATTACTCGGAGAGTTTTCTCATCGCCTCGCCCGCCTTGGCTGAGCGCGCCGAAAGCATCGACGCCTGGCTGCGCGAAAATCCCGACGCCTATGAGCTGTTCACGCCGATCCTCTGGTCGGCCGCGCCGGAAAGGGCGGCTCAAGCGCTGGCGTGGTTGAGCGAGCACCGGGCCCGCTGCATGGCCTCCCCGCTGCGGGCGGAATACGAGGCGCTGGAGGCCGAACTGCAAGCGGCCGTCGGCTAGGCGAACTGACCGCCACGGGGAGGCGCAAACATGCTGCTACTGGTCGAGATCGGGGTCGCCTTTGCGGTCTTTGCGATCATCTTTGGCTTCGCGTTTGTCAGTTTGAAGCCTGAACACGCGGCGGGCGCGTTGGGGGAAGCCCGGCTCGGCGCGGCGATCACAGCGGCGTTGATCGCCGGCATCGTCGGTTTCGCCGTTGTTCCGCTGCGGATGACGTTGATTGAGGGCGGGGAAGACGCCCGACGCGCCTTTCCCTACGCCATCGCCGCTTTCGCTTTGATGGTGTTGTTTCGTCGCGGCGCAGCGGCTCGGTTGCCCATCATTGGTCCAGCCGTGCGGGCGTATCGGATGGCGATGCTGCGCCGGACCATCGCCGCCTCGCAAAAACAGCTGGCTAAATTGGAGGCCAAAAGCGGCGCATCCGCGGCGGAATGACGCGTATCGCGTGCGGGAGGCCTCCCGAAAGCTGTTCGGTGCGCACCGCCCGCGCTATGTCGTTGCCAAGAAGCGCGCGCCGTCGCGACTCGTAAGGGAGCTTGTCCATGTCCGTGCGTCGTTTGAGCGCTGAACAGCCTGCGTCATTCGCCTGGACGGACGCTTCGCGCGAGGAGCATGCGTTCTGGCTCGCGAAATATCCCGATGCGCGGAAACGCTCCGCGGTCATCCCGCTTTTGTGGCTGGCGCAAAAACAAGAGGGTTGGCTCACCGAACCAGCGATGCGCGTCATCGCCGAGGAACTCGAGATGCCCTATATGCGCGTCTACGAAGTCGCCACCTTCTATACGATGTTCAATCTCGCCCCGGCCGGGGAGCATCTGGTTCAGGTTTGCGGGACGACGCCGTGCTGGCTGCGCGGGGCCGATGACATCAAACGGGTTTGTGAGGAGCGCATCGGCGCAAAGGGCGCGCTGCGCAGCGACGGAAAGCTCTCCTGGATGGAGGTCGAGTGCCTTGGCGCCTGCGTCAACGCGCCGATGGTGCAGATCTCCAATGGGGCGGGCGACCACTACTATGAAGACCTGACCGCAGAGAGCTTCGGCGAAATCTTGGACGCCCTCGAAGCTGGGACTGCGCCGGCGCCGGGTCCGCGCGTCGAGCGTCAAACCTCCGCGCCCCAAGGCGGGGCCCAGACGCTCACCGACCCCACACTCTATGACGGTTCGGCGGCCGAGCCGCTCGCCGCGATCCCGAATGCGCCGGGCGCGGAGCCGGCGGGCGACGCTGAGGGCGGTCAGTGAGCGGCGACCGGACGCGCGAGCGCGCGATCTTCAAACGGCTGGCGCCGCTCTTGGTCTTGGAGGGCGTCACCTTGACGGCGCTGGTCTTTCTGTTCATCGCCACCTCTTCGATCATCTGGATTTACGCGCTTGTCGCCGTGGTCGCCGTAACAGGCCTGTTGGCGTTTATGATTATCGCGGCGGCGCCGTCCGCCGGCGATGAGAGCGAAAGGTGAGGGTTAGGGACGATCATGCTGGAAGATAAGGATCGCATCTTCACCAATCTCTATGGGGTGCATGATCCCGGCCTGGACGCGGCGCGTCGGCGCGGGGCGTGGAACGCCACCAAGGATTTCTTAGATCTCGGCCGGGATTGGATCATCGATCAGGTCAAGGCCTCGGGCCTGCGCGGTCGCGGCGGGGCGGGCTTTCCGACCGGCCTGAAATGGTCGTTCATGCCCAAAGAGGTGCGCGATCGGCCGCATTATTTGGTCGTGAACGCCGATGAGTCCGAGCCGGGAACTTGCAAAGACCGCGACATGATGCGGCACGACCCGCATCTGTTGATCGAAGGCTGTCTCGTCGCTTCCTTCGCGATGCAAGCGCATGCTTGTTACATTTACATTCGCGGGGAGTATGTCGACGAACGCTACGCGCTCGAAAAAGCGATCAAAGAGGCCTACGAGGCCCGACTGATCGGCCAAGACAACGTGCATGGGTGGGACTTTGACGTTTACGTGCACCATGGCGCGGGGGCGTATATTTGCGGGGAAGAGACCGCGCTTCTCGAAAGCCTGGAAGGCAAAAAGGGCCAGCCGCGCCTAAAACCGCCCTTTCCGGCCAATGTGGGGCGTTATGGCTGCCCCACCACCGTGAACAATGTCGAATCCGTTGCCGTCGCGCCGACCATTTTGCGCCGCGGCGGCAACTGGTTCGCCTCGCTCGGCCGGCCCAAC
>CAZABJ010000086.1:0-6903 GCA_964483375.1 uncultured Caulobacterales bacterium | reverse complement strand
CCTCAGCCACGCTCCCTACCCCGCCTCTTCGCTTTCGTCCGCGCCCACGCGGGCGGCCAGGGCGGCGGCCATGAAGGGGTCGAGATCGCCGTCGAGCACGCCGGCGGTGTCGGAGGTTTCGACATTGGTGCGCAGGTCTTTGACCATCTGATAGGGCTGCAGCACGTAAGAGCGGATTTGCCGCCCCCAGCCGATTTCCGTCTTGGCGTCGGCCTCGGCCTGAGCGGCGGCCTCGCGCTTGGCGAGCTCCATCTCATAAACCCGTGCGCGCAACATCGCCCAGGCGGTGGCCCGGTTCTTATGCTGGGAGCGCTCGCTTTGGCATTGCACGACGATGGGGCTGTCCTCGCCGGGCGGGGTGTAGGTGAGGCGCACCGCGGAATCGGTGGTGTTCACGTGCTGACCGCCCGCGCCGGACGCCCGGTAGGTGTCCGTGCGCACCTCGGATTCGGGAATATCGACTTCAATGGCGTCATCGATTTGCGGATAGACGGTCACCCCAGCAAAGCTCGTATGCCGGCGGGCGGAAGAGTCGAACGGGGAAATCCGCACCAAACGGTGGGTGCCGCCCTCGGTCTTCAGCCAGCCATAGGCGTTTTCGCCCTTGATGAGGAAGGTCGCGGATTTGAGCCCCGCCTCCTCGCCGGCATGGCTTTCCAACTCTTCGACCTTAAAGCCGCGCGCGCCCGCCCAGCGCGTATACATCCGCGCGAGCATGGAGGCCCAATCCTGGCTCTCGGTGCCTCCCGAGCCAGCGTGAATCTCCAAAAACGCGTCATTCGCGTCAGCCTCCCCGGAGAGAAGCGCGGCGAGTTCGGCGTCGGAGGCTTGCTTCTGCAGCGCCTGGAGGCTGGCGCGCACTTCTTCGTTGAGCGCGTCGTCCTCCTCGGCGTCGGCCATCTCGGCAAGCTCGCGCGCATCGGCGAGGTCGCCCTCAAGCGCACGCACCGCCGCAATCGCTGCGTCCAAACGGTTGCGTTCCCGCATCAAAGCTTGGGCGGTCTGGGGGTCGTCCCAAAAATCGGCGTTCTCGGCCTGGGCGTTTAACTCGTCCAGACGCTTAAGGGCGATATCCCAGTCAAAGACGCCTCCTGAGCAGTCCTGCGGACCGCTCGATGTCGGAGGCGAGCGCTTCTAATTCCGCTCGCATGGCATGCCTCGTTATATCTTGGCCCTCACGGCCGCGGCGGCGCGGCGGTCAGACCCGCAGAGCCCGGGGACATACTGGGCGCAGCGGCTTAATACAAGTCGCTGAGCTCTTCGTCCTCGGCCTCTTCTTCCTCTTGGTCTGGAAGATAGGTGAGAACGCCGTCCTCCGGGAAGAGGCCCTCTTCTCCCGGCTCAGCCGGCAGGCCCTCAGGCGGCGGCGCAAAGGGATCAAAGGGATCGGCGGCGGCCCCCGCTTCGCTCTCGACAGGGCCGCGCAGCGCGGCGTCGCCCCCGCCGATGGAAATGCCGCCCTCTGACGCATCCCCCCCTGGACCGGACGTGGCGAAGCGCGTCGGCTCGGTGCCGGGGCGGAAGGCTTCAAGCACCGCGCCGGGCTCGCCGGGTCGGGCGAGCAGCCCCGTGGCGGGATCGATGCGGACCAGGCGCACGCCGGACGGAATGCGGAACGGCACCGCGGGACGGCCGGCCATGGCGTCTTCCATAAAGTACTCAAACACCGGGGTGGCGACCCGCCCGCCGGATTCCCCGGCACCCAAAGGCCGCGGCGTGTCGAAGCCCACATAGACGCCGACCACGAGGTCAGGCGTGAAGCCCACGAACCAGGCGTCGCGGAAGTCGTTCGTCGTGCCGGTTTTGCCCGCTACCGGGAAGCCCAAGCTCTGCAAACGGCGGCCGGTGCCCCGGTCCACCACGCCTTCCAGCATTGATGTGATTTGATAGGCGGTCACGGGTTCAACGACTTCGGGGCGCAAGTCAGGCAGCATCGGCTCGACGAAGCCCGCGCTCCAATCCTCCACGTCGCACCCCTCGCATGCGCGGTCGTCATGGACGTAAATCGTGTTGCCGTCCCGGTCCTGCACCCGGTCGAGAATTGTCGGCTCGATCCGCCGCCCGCCATTCACCAACATCGCGTAGGCCGCAACCATGCGAGACAGCGTGGTCTCGCCCGCGCCGAGCGCCATGGCTTCGTAAGGCGGCAAATCGTCGTAAATGCCGAACCGCTCGCCATACTCAGTCATGTGGTCGAGGCCCATTTCATTGGCCAATCGCACCGTCATGGTGTTTCGCGACTGCTCGATGCCCACCCGCAGGGTTTGCAGCCCATACCAGCGCCCTTCGACATAATTGTCCGGCCGGTAGAAAGACTGGCCCTCGCCGCTTGTGGAGACGTACGGGCCGTCCAGCACCTGGCTCGCCGGGGTGAACCCGGTATCGAGCGCAGCGGCATAGACGAACGGCTTGAACGACGAGCCGGGCTGGCGCCGCGCTTGGCTGGCGCGGTTGAATTGGCTCTGGCGGAAACTGTAGCCGCCGACCATGGCGTGCACGCGTCCGGTGTGGGGGTCCATCGCAAGAATGGCCCCGTTGGCGTCAGGCAACTGACGCAGTTCGTAGCGCGGCGGACCATTGGGGGGGCTTTCGCCCTCCTCGGCCGTTTCTTCCTCCGCCGGCGCGGCGACGTCGACATAGACCACTTCGCCGGCGCGAAGCGCGTCGCTTGCGTCCGTGATGGGAGGGCCTTGCCGACCCTCTGAATCGACGCGGCGCGCCCATTCCAAGTCCTCAAGCAGGATGCGCCCGCGCGTCCCGTCGGGAAGGCCGATATCAACGCCCTCCGCATCGCCGCCGAAGACAACGGCGGGCGACCAATCATCAATGTCTGAGAAGATCTCAACCTCGGCCAGCCGCTCCTCCCAGCCTTCGCCGTGATCGATCACGTCGATGGGGCCGCGATAGCCATGCCGGCGGTCAAACTCTTCCAGCCCCTCGCGCAGCGCGTTCCGAGCCATGACCTGCATTTCGGTGTCGAGCGTGGTGCGCACGGACAAGCCGCCGTAATAAAGCTCGTCCTCGCCATACATCGTGTCGACGGTGCGGCGCACTTCCTCGACGAAATATTCCGAGGCGGTAAAGGCTGAGCCCTCCAGCCGGTCCACGTAAACCAGCGGCTCCGCACGGGCGTCGGCGGCTTCCTGGTCGGTGATGTAGCCATTGGCCAACATACGGCCGATGACCCAATTGCGGCGCGACGTGGCCTCTTCTAGGTCGCGATACAGAGCGCCGGGGGCTTTGGGCAAAGCGGCCAAAAACGCCGCTTCGGCGATCGTCAGCTCTTCCAGCGACTTGTTAAAGTACAACAAGGCTGCGGCCGCCACGCCATAGGCCCGGCGGCCCAGATAAATTTCATTCAGATAGAGCTCGAAGATCTGGTCTTTCGTCAGCACGCGCTCAATGCGCAGCGCCAACGCATATTCGCGGATTTTGCGCACGAGGGTCTGTTCGCTCGTCAGCAGGAAGTTTTTCGCCACCTGCTGGGTGATCGTCGAGCCCGATTCAAGCCCGCCCGAACCGCTGATGAGGTTGCGCGCGGTGCGCAGCCCGCCCCGCAGCGTGCCCAGATAGTCGATGCCGTCATGGCTGTAGAAGTTTTTATCCTCAGCCGAAAGGAACGCCTCGCGCACCCGAGCGGGGATGGTTTCAATAGGCACGAACACGCGGTGCTGGCGGGCGTATTCTTCGATCAGCATGCCGTCGCCGGCATGCACCCGCGTCATCACCGGGGGACGGTACTCTCGCAGCGTGTTGAGCGTGGGCAAGTCCGCCGTGGCTTGGATGACAAAGATCCAAAACGCGCCCAAAAGGGACGCCGCGCCCGCCAAACTCGCAACACCGGCCGCGATGACCCGGTTTTCCCGACGCCCGCCAAGCGCGGGAACGAAGCTGGCGGCGAACAACAAGAGCGCCCCCCAAAAGGCGTACGCGGTGAGGGGGGACAAAAGAAAGCTCAGCTCGCTGGTTCGAATGACGGCGGCCTGCGCCTCCCCGCCAAACCCAACCACAACGCCTAACAGAGCGCGGACGGACAAATCCGCGGCGGCTTCGCTGATGATCGCGCCGATCAATCGCGCAGCCGCAAGGGCGGCGGCGACGAGAATCAGCATCACCCGCGGCGCGTGCACATAGAGCACCAAGCCGATGAGCCCGACATAGAACAGGAGCGGCGCGCCCATATAGGCGAAATTGCCGACGAACCGAGACGCGATATAGCTGATTGCGACCGTGGCGACCGCAGCGACCAGCGCCGAACGCGGAAACCGCATCAACAACAGCACCGGCCAGCCTAGGGCCCAAAGCAAGATCCGGAGCCAACCGCCCGACGCGCGGCTTGGCTCTTCGGGCAATTCGCGAATGCGATAGCGCCGAGCCCGGCCCTCTCCGACCCGTTCCAGGCCGTCGTCATCCAACTCGTCAAAGTCGTCATAGATGCGGTTCGCCATCAGCTTCGCCTTTCCGCGCCGGCGCGGACCCTCTTATCGCGGCATGACGGCGCTGCTCGGATCAGCGCGTCGCCACCAGCCGTGCGCGTTCGTTATAGTACCGATCGATCGCCCGTTCGAGGGCTGCGGCCAGACGCTGACGATGGCGGTTGGAGCTCAGCAGCGCCTCGTCCTGCGGGTTCGACAAAAACCCCATCTCCACAAGCACGGCCGGCACGTCCGGCGCCAAAAGCACGTAAAGCCCCGCATTGCGATGGGTGTTGCGGAGCACCGGCCCGACCGCGTCCAGCTGCGGGATCAGCATTTCCGCGAACGCGTCAGATTGGTTGTGGGTATCCCGTTGAGCAAGATCAACCAAGATGTCTGAGATTTGCGGGTCCCGTCCCTCCAACTCCACGTCGATGAGCCAGTTTTGACGGGAGAGGATGTCGGTGCGCGCCCGCCGCTCCGCCCGGGTGGCGAGGGTGTAGACCGAGGCCCCGCGAACCGAGGAGCCTGACGCGCTTGAATCAGCATGGAGCGAAATGAACAGATCCGCGCCCGCCTCCCGAGCGAAGTCGACACGGTCAGCCAGCTCGACGAAGCGATCCTCGTCGCGGGTCATAACGACCTCGTAGCGCCGGGACCGCTCGAGACGATCTCGCAACAGCCTGGCGACGGCGAGGTTCACGTCTTTTTCCTGCAGCCCCCCTGGGCCGATTGCGCCGGGGTCCCGCCCGCCATGGCCGGGGTCGATGACGACGACGAACCGTGCGCTGCGACGTATCGGCGCGTCAGCGGGGGCCGACCGCGTTCTCGCGCGCTCCCGGGCCTGGGGCGCGCCGGCGGATTGAGCGAATTGCGCCGCCGAGGTGGGAACCAAATCCAGGACCAAGCGGTGGCGCGGCGCCCCGGCGGCGGGCGGCAACACGAAATCCCGCGACACCCGCACCGGCGCCGCCAAATCAAACACCAGACGCGAAGCGCTGGAAGAGTTATGCGCGTAACGGTACCCCGCAACGAGGCCATCGCCCGTCCCGGCGCCGGACGCTTCGCCTCGCGTTGACCCGTCCTCTCCTCTTATCGCCCAGCGCACCGGCTCTAAATCCACCACCAGCCGGCGGGAACGCTCAGCCAGGGTGAAATACCCATACGAAATAGGCGCGTCGGCTTCGACGACGACGCGGGTGCGGCCTTCATCCGCGCCAAACCGAACGACCGACACGGTCGGACGATCGGCCCAAGCGGCGGGCGACCCGCCTGGAGCGAACACGGCCCCAAGCGTGATTAACGACAAGACAGCGGCGGTGATGCGCGCACGCACGGGCGACCCTCGCGATAACAGGCGAACTGTACGGTTCGACGCAGGTCTAGCTGACTCCCCTTGTCCAGGCGTTAAGGACGCAAACCCGCCGCAGAGGTACGCTTTTCATTAACTACCCGGCGCCCCATACTGATGATGTCGCGCTTCAGCGGCTCGGCGCTCGCTGCGACGATGCGAACGCCGATCCTCGCGAGCTGTGTCTCTTTCGCCAAACGATCACCGGATCGGCGACCTGGAGAACGCTCGTGCGGACGTTGAAGCGCTGCAGACCCTACGCTCGCTGACCGAATCGTCGTGCAGGTCGGCACAGACGCCCGGCGCCGTCGCGCGCCGACTTGGAAAACGCCGCATGCTGAACGCCCGCGAAACACTGTCCGCCGCGCCCTTGAGCGCCGGCGCGCGCGCGTCACGCACGCCACGCCCCTTCGACCGCCTCGTTCTAATCGGTACGGCGCGCCTACGCGCCCCCGCACATGCGACGCCGCGGTCGCCCGGAGATTTATTCGATGACCAAAAAAATGCTCATCGACGCGGCCCACCCCGAAGAGACTCGGGTGGTCGTTGTCGATGGAAAACGTGTCGAGGAATTCGACTTTGAAGCTCAAGCCAAACGCCAGCTTCGCGGCAACATCTACCTTGCGCGCGTAACGCGCGTCGAACCCTCGCTCCAAGCGGCCTTCGTGGAATACGGCGGAAACCGGCACGGTTTCCTCGCATTCAACGAAATCCATCCCGACTACTATCAAATCCCGTTTGAGGATCGCCAAGCGCTGCTCGAAGAAGAGCGCGCCATGCAACGGTCCGCGGCCTCGCGCGAAAACGGCGATGACAACGGAGCCGAGGAACCCGAGGACGACGGGGATGAGACCGCCGAAGCGAGCGCCGCTGAGGACGCCGACGCTGAGGCGGACGCAGATGCAGACGTCGAAGACGAGGAAGCCGCCTCGGAGGCGTCCCGCCGACGCTCCCGCATTCTGCGGAAATATAAAATCCAAGAAGTCATCAAGCGCCGCCAGATCCTGCTCGTCCAAGTGGTAAAGGAAGAGCGCGGCAACAAAGGCGCGGCCCTGACCACCTATATGTCGCTCGCAGGTCGGTATTGCGTGCTGATGCCC
Organism: uncultured Caulobacterales bacterium; assembly: GCA_964483375.1. GTDB lineage: Bacteria > Pseudomonadota > Alphaproteobacteria > Caulobacterales > Maricaulaceae > JAUIEH01. The sequence goes on along the minus strand of CAZABJ010000086.1, from coordinate 37 downwards.
AACACCGCGCGCGGCGGCGGGATCAGCCGCAAGATCA
>CAZABJ010000085.1:0-7053 GCA_964483375.1 uncultured Caulobacterales bacterium | reverse complement strand
ATGGACCAGGGCTGGGCCATGCGCACCAAAGCGTCGTAAATCGCGCCGTCGCCATGGGGGTGGAAGCGACCCATCACATCGCCCACCACATTGGCGGATTTCTTGAACGGCTTGTCGTGGGTGTAGCCGCCCTCATGCATCGCCCACAAAATGCGGCGGTGCACCGGCTTCAGCCCGTCGCGCGCATCGGGGATCGCGCGACTGACGATGACGCTCATCGCATAGTCGAGATAGCTTTTGCGCATCTCGTCTTCGATGGCGATCGGCGCGATATCGGGTTGGTGCGGCTCGGGCGTGTCTGTCACGGGATCAACGAATAGTGGTAGAAGCGGGAGGGTCGGCTGGTCCGCATGGGGACAAGCGAATCACGACCGTGTGAATTGCCATCGCTTTAGCAAACGCTGTCCCATTGCGCCAGCGACGACCGGCGACGGCTCGGCTTGGACGGGGAGAACGCTCATGCCCAAAGGTCATAGCGCGGTAACCAGACGCACCGCGCTTGCAGCCGGCGGCGCCGGTCTGTTGGTCGGCTGCACGGCGGGCGCACAGCCTGAGGCGACCGCACGCAGATCGCGCTGGTCTCCGGGCCCCGCGCTTCCACATCCGGTTCAAGAAATCTACCCGGCCGCTTTGGGCGGACGCATTCATCTAGCGGGCGGTTTTCTCGCCCAAAACGGCCAAATCACCGGCCCGACGGACGCGCATTGGTCCTTGGCGCCCGGCGAGCAAGCCTGGCGCGCCCATGCTGCGCTGCCCGAGCCGCGGCACCATCCCAATCTCGTCGCGCTCGGCGATCGCCTCTATGCGCTGGGCGGGTTCCGCACCGACGGATCCGACGCGGTCTGGGTGATGCGCGACCAGACTTGGGTTTTTGACCCCAACGGCGATGCGTGGACCGAAGCGGCTCCCGCGCCCGCCCCCCATGGCGAAACCGTCTGCGCCGCGCTTGGGGATCGCATTCACGTGGCGGGCGGGCGACGTCCCTCAGGCGAGACCAACGCGAGCTGGAATGATCACCGCGACGTCGCGGATCATCTCGTTTTTGAGCCCGCGGAGAACCGCTGGGAAACCGCCGCTCCCGCCCTGAGCGCCCGGAACTCGGCCGCTGGCGCGGTCATTGACGGAGCGTGGCATGTGGTCGGCGGTCGCGTCGTCAATGACGGAAACCGCGCCGACCACGAAGTTTACGACGCCCGGGAGGACCGCTGGCGCCGCGCCGCCCCGATGCCGCAGGCCCAAGGGGGGCTCGCCGCCGCCGCGCTGAACGGTCAACTCTATGCCTTTGGCGGAGAATGGTTCGCTCCCGCAGGCGGAGGCGTGCATGAGGAATGCTGGGCCTATGAGCCCGCCCAAGACGCCTGGACGCTCGTCGCCGAGGGTTGGACACCGCGCCATGGCCTTGGCGCGGTGACGCTGGGGGAAAGCATCTACGTCATCGGCGGCGCGCGCCTGGTCGGCGGCAATGGCGCCTCAGAGTTGGTCGAGATTTTCGAGGCCTGACCCGGGACAGCGTCATGACGCCTGCACGCGCACAAAGGCGAGGCTCATCACCGCGGCGACGGCGGCGAGGCTCATAAAGCCGCCCGCGCCGAGGGGACGGGCGATGCGACCCTGAAGAACGAGAGCAGCCAGGGCGAAGGACGCGCTCGCCACCACCATCACCATCAGCGCTATCCAGGTTTCTTCAGGCGTACCGGGAGACAGCGCGGGCTCCTCGCGAAACCGCCGCAAGCGCTGGTAATACAACCAAATCAAGCCGACGCCAGGGGTCGCGGACACCAGCGCGAGCACGAAACGCCGGAGCGTTAATCCCAGCGCGGCCAACAATCTCTGCATGTCTTCGACCTCTTCCGACGTGCGGATTCGGTCTGACCCGTCAGCGCAGGTCAAGCGGCGTTACCGGTGAAATTCTTGTCATCTTCACCTGCTGACAGGGGCGCAGCGGCCGGCAGCGCGAAAAACCCTGCGCTTAGAACGGAATTTCGTCGTCCAGCGGGAAACTCTCCCGCTCCCCGCCGCCGCCTGAGGGGCGGTTGCCCGAACCGCTCGCCGGGGCGAAGCCGGCGTCGTCGCTGCGGTCCTCCATCCCGGCGTAACCGCCGCTCTCCTCCCCCCGGGCGGACAAAATCTGCAACTCGCCGCGGTATTTCTGAAGGACGATTTCGGTGGAATAGCGATCTTGGCCCTGCTGATCTTGCCATTTCCGGGTCTGAAGCTGACCTTCGACGTAAATCCGCGTGCCTTTACGGAGGTAATTCTCCGCGACCTTCGCCAGATTGTCGTTGAAGATCACCACGCGGTGCCATTCGGTGCGGTCCCGCTTCTCTCCGGTGTTCTTGTCGCGCCAGGTCTCAGACGTCGCCACCGACAGCTGCACCATCGCATCGCCGGAGGGCATGCGCTTGACCTCCGGGTCCCGCCCGAGATTGCCAACCAAAATCACTTTGTTCACCGAGCCGGCCATCGTGCTCACCTCTCGCTGCGTGTCGCGCCGATTAGTTCATATTTTGTTCGCGCCGTCAACGCAGCGCATGCCAGGACACCAGTTGCGATTCTCTAGCGCTTGCGTAGGCCGGGCTGGCACGGAGTTGTGCATAATCATCACGGCGAGCGCCTGCGGCCGTGCATCGCCTGGCGACGACGCACGCGCGCTTAGGCTCTAAGCTAAGATCACCGCGCCAGCGAGCACGAACAGCCCCACGCTCACGCACAGACTTACGATCCGAACCATCATGTTTGGGCACCCCCGTTTTTTTCTTCTCCCGAGAACGGCTTTGCTTTTTTGGCTGGCCTAACCCGTCCGCGGAGGGATGAAAGTAAACCTTTCCTTAACCTCGAGAGCCAGAGGCCGAGACGCGGAAGTTGTGGAGAGCGCGCGATTACGCCATCGCGTTCAAGCTCTCGTGAAACGAGAAGCGGAGCCGCCGCGCCGCCCCTACCTACAAGGCTCAAGACCGGAAATCTGGAGCTCCCCGTGACCGACTTCCCGCTACACACGATTGAGACAGCCCCCGAAGAAGCCAAGCCTCTGCTTGAGGCCTCCAAGCGCGCCTATGGGTCGGCGCCCAATCTGCACGCCGCCATGGCCGAGGCCCCTGCGCTGCTCGGCGCCTATCAAGACGTGGCGACGCGTTTCACGGCTTCCAGCCTGTCACCGACCGAACGCACCGTGGTTTGGATGACGCTGAACGCCTTTCACGAATGCCACTACTGCATCCCCGCCCACACCGCGATCGCCCACAGCGAAAAGGTTTCCGCCGACATTATCCAAGCGCTGCGCGCCCAAACGCCCTTGGCCGACCCAAAATTGGAAGCGCTTCGCCTTTTCACCCGCCAACTGGCCGAGACGCGGGGCCGGGTGAGCGAAGCCGACCAGGCCGCCTTCCTCAACGCCGGTTTTGAGAAACGGCATCTGGGCGAAGTGCTTGTGGGCGTCGCGCATAAAGTGATGTCGAACTACTTCAACCATGTGTTCGACACGCCGGTGGATGCGGCTTTCGCCCGCTTCATCGACGACCCGCTGGGAACCAAGCAAACCGCCTGAGCCGCCGGCGCAGCGACGGCGCGGTTCAGGCGTCGTCGCTGAACGCCACCACATGGCCTATGTTCGGCGGCGTTCCGCCTTCGAGCACCTCGCGATAGGTCGCGACGGCGCCGTCGCCGCCGACGCTTCGGCGGATTTGCAGCCAGCCCGCGGCATGGTCCCGGAAAGCCCGCCAAGCCGCGCGAGACCGGGCGTCAAAGCCCGCCGCCCCCCAATCCTCAATGCGTTTTTTGAGTTGAGAGGGCGCGAAAAAGAAAGTCGGGGGCGGCCCCGGCAACGCCTCGCGCGCATTGGCGGCCTGGGCCTCCCAATGGGACGCCCCGATGACACCCGAGTGTCGCAGCGCGGCGCCGAAATGCTCATGGATGCGCTTGCGCAGCGCGGCGTCACCGGCGAAGTCCACATACACCGCGGGGTCCGCGCCGAGTTCTTGCTCCAGCGCGTCATAGGCCACCGTCGCATCATACAGCCCAAGCCCCGCCACGAAGTCGCGATTCCGCGGCGAGGTGAGCCCGACCACCCGGCCCGGCCTGCGATCCAAATTCTTGAGCGAATGGGCCAACCCAATCGCGGTTTTGCTGGAGGCGCTTGAGAGGACGACTTGCGTCGCGCCAAAGTGGTTCGCTTCATCCAGAAAATCCGCAAACAACCAGCCGGTCACGAAAAGCGGATTGAGCACTTCGAACAAACTCTCATGCTCGCGCGCGAGGTTCGGATCCGCAGCGGTGAAGCGATAGCGGTTGTAAACCGCCGCCAAGGGCTGGCGATGCGGCGCGGCGTCGACAAAGCCCTGCTCGGAAATCCGATCCGGCCTGACCCGCAGCCGCGTCGACATGGGGAAATAGCCGTAAACGCGATCGCCCTCGCGCAAACCGCTTCCATTCGCCGCGACCACATCGGCGAAGCCCCACACCGGCACCCGCCCCCAGCCCGGCTCGGCGGCGGGAAAGAACGCCCAATAGTTCATGGCGTCGCCAAACGCGGCGTAGGTGATATTGTTGGCCGTCAGCGCGAAGTGATCCAGCGCCAGCTCCGCCTCGCCATCGGAGAGCGGGCCGAGATCCGCCTCCGCAATCCGGACGTCGCGCAGATCCGTTTTGTTGACGAGAATGTCCATCCGTCTCTCTCCCCGCGCCACCGCGAACAGCGTGTTCCCGGCCGACCAGCCCATGCTGACGGCGACGTTTCGGCTGAGGCTAGCCTGAGCGGCCTGGGAAAATCACGCCGCATTTTGAACCCGCGGATCGCAATGAGCTTGAGGTGACCTAGCGACCCACCGCCGCGCGCCCTACCTTAGGCGGCTTGCGCAGGAGGGTCCCACGGCATGGCGGAAGCATCGAAATTCATCCGCGTGCGCGGGGCGCGCGCGCACAATCTCAAAAATGTCGACGTCGACCTCCCGCGGGACCAGCTGGTGGTGGTCACCGGCATGTCTGGCTCGGGCAAATCCTCGCTCGCCTTCGACACCATCTATGCCGAGGGCCAACGGCGCTACGTGGAGAGCTTGTCGGCTTACGCGCGGCAGTTTCTGCAGCTGATGCAAAAGCCCGACGTGGATTCCATCGAGGGCCTCTCCCCCGCGATCTCCATCGAACAGAAGACGACGTCGAAGAACCCGCGCTCCACCGTGGCGACGGTGACTGAGATTTACGATTACATGCGCTTGTTATGGGCGCGCGTGGGCGTGCCGCACTCTCCCGCCACCGGCTTACCCATTGAGAGCCAATCGGTCTCCGACATGGTGGACCGGGTGACGGCGTTGCCTGAGGGAACCCGCGCCTATCTGCTCGCGCCCATCGTGCGGGACCGAAAAGGCGAGTACCGCAAAGAGCTGGCGGACCTGCTCGCGCAGGGCTTTCAACGCGCGAAAATCGACGGGGATTTCGTCGAGCTGGAAGACCCGCCCAAACTCGACAAAAAACTCAAACACGATATCGACGTCGTCGTTGATCGTTTGGTGGTGCGCGAGGGGCTCGAGACGCGCCTGGCCGACAGCTTTGAGACCGCGCTCAAACTGGCTGACGGGGTGGCGGTGGTCGAGTTGGCGGACAAAGCCGATGGCGCCGCCGAACCCGAACGCATCGTGTTCTCCCAGCGCTTCGCCTGCCCGGTGTCCGGTTTCACGCTTCCCGAAATCGAGCCGCGGCTGTTTTCGTTCAACAGCCCCCAAGGCGCCTGTCCGACCTGCGACGGGCTGGGCGAGCAATTGGAGTTCGACGCCGACTTGGTCGCGCCCGACAAGGACCTGTCCTTGCGAAAAGGCGCCATCGCCCCCTGGTCGCGCTCGACCTCGCCTTACTACACCCAGACGCTCGACGCCCTGGCGGCGCATTACGGTTTCAAGACGACCGTCGCTTGGCGGCGACTGCCCGCTTCGGCGCGTGACGCCATTCTGTTCGGGACGGGCGGGGAGACGATAACCTTCGTCTATGACGACGGCGTCCGTCGCTACGAAACCAAGAAGCCCTTCGAGGGGGTCATCCCCAACATGGCGCGACGGCTGCGGGAAACCGACAGTCAGTGGGTCCGAGAGGAGCTCTCAAAATATCAATCCGCCGCCCCCTGCCCGACATGCGACGGCAAGCGGCTGCGCCCTGAGGCGCTGTCGGTCAAAGTGGGCGAGCTGGATATCGCGGAGGCGAGCCGGCTCTCGATTCGCGTGGCGCGAGACTGGTTTTTCGCGCTTTCCGATCAGCTGTCCGCCAAGCATCAGGCGATCGCGGCTCGCATCCTCAAGGAAATCCGCGACCGACTGACGTTTCTCAATGACGTGGGCTTGGACTATCTGACGCTCAACCGCGCGTCGGGCACCCTGTCAGGCGGGGAAAGCCAGCGCATCCGCCTGGCCTCGCAAATCGGCTCGGGGCTTACCGGCGTTCTCTACGTGCTGGACGAACCCTCCATCGGGCTGCACCAACGCGACAACGCGCGTCTCTTGGAAACGCTTAAAAACCTCCGAGACCTCGGCAATTCCGTCTTAGTCGTCGAGCATGACGAAGAGGCCATCCGCCTCGCCGATCATGTGGTGGACATGGGGCCGGCGGCGGGCTTGCATGGCGGCGCGGTGGTGTCGTCGGGCCCGCCCGAAACGGTGATGGCGGACGATGCGAGCCTCACCGGCAAGTATCTCTCCGGAGAGAAAGAAGTGCCCCTGCCCGCCGCCCGCCGCCCGGTCGACCCCGACCGCGTGGTCACCGTGCGCGGCGCAAACGGGAACAACCTTCAAAACGTGGACGCGGCGTTTCCGCTTGGGCTGTTCGTCTGCGTCACAGGCGTGTCGGGCGGAGGCAAGTCCACCCTCACCATCGAAACGCTCTACAAAGCCGCCGCACGCAAGCTGAACGGCGCCTCCGCCGCGCCCGCGCCCCATGACGCGATCGAAGGGCTCGAGCTTCTCGACAAGGTCATCGACATCGACCAATCCCCCATCGGGCGCACGCCGCGGTCGAACCCCGCCACCTATACCGGCGCGTTCACGCCCATCCGCGATTGGTTCGCCGGCCTGCCGG
>CAZABJ010000084.1:0-7209 GCA_964483375.1 uncultured Caulobacterales bacterium | reverse complement strand
TCGAAGATGCGGCGCATGAAGCCGGGCGTGAGCGCGGAGAGCGGGTTCACGAAAACGCTGAACTCCTCGAAATTCCCATCCAGGGAATAGGTGAACGCGAACACGCCTTCGCCCTGGCGGGACACCAGCAAATCGCCGATCAGGGGAACCCCGCCCAGGATGGAATTGTAGGTGTAGGCGGGCACGATGGCGCCTTCGAGATCGAGCGTCTCCTCGCCGAAATCTATCGGTCCCGACACGGTGACGCCGAGCGAAGGCCCTGCTGCGCGTGCGTCGTAGAGTTCAACCAGTCCGTCGCTGATCCGCACTCCCGCTTCGAGTTCCGTGAAGGCGATGCCTTCCCCGCTCAACGTGTCAGCGAGCCCGCGAAGCGAGCCGATGGTGAGGATCTGCGCCAGCGCCGGCGCGCCGACGAGCTGAAAATCGTCGACCCGGATCTGGAAGTCGGATGGCGGGTCGGCCTCGCCCTCCGGCGCGGCGGGCGGCAAGACGCCCTCGACGGACAACACCCCGCCTTCGATTTGTCGCAGCCCGAACACGGCGGCGAAGACGCCGCCCGCATCAGGCGCAGAGGCGCGCACGCGACGCGTCCCGCCCACGCCTGAGGCGACCACCGCGGAAAGCGGACCCGCCTCGCCGGTCGCGGAGAAGTCCAGCCCCTGCAACACCGCGCCGTCATGCTCCAAGGAGATGCGCACGTCATCAAGCATCACCTCATCGGTCACCAAGGCTCGGTCGACGGCGCCGGAGAAAAACACGGTCGCGGCGGGCTGCGGGCCGGCCGGCGGCGGCGCCTCGCCCGACGAACTCGACAGGTTGATGAGCTGCGAGAGGACGCCGCGCGCGTCGATATAGCCGGCGTCCAAGGTCACGATGATGCCGTCGTCATTGCTTCGGCTGACGTCTGCGGACAAATCGAAAGCGCCGCCGAGCTGAAATCGGTCCAGCGACAGCGCTTCAAGTCGTCCTTCATCGGTGAACGACGCCGCGCCGAACACGGACAGGCCGGCCGCCTCCGCCCGCACGTTCTCAAGCGTAATGAGCCCCGCCGCGGTGCGCGCGACATCAAAGGAAGCCGTGGCGTCCTCGCCCTGGGGCTTCATCCAAGTGAGCCCGGGGACGCGAAGCTCAGCGGCGGTCAAATCCGCCTCGATGCGCGCTTCGGAAATTGCGGTGCCGCGTCCCCGCGCTTGCACCGCCACCAACGCGTCTCCGCGCAGATAACTGCGCGCTGGAAAGCCCAGCTCGTCCAGCGTGCCGGCGTCAAAAGAGGCGGCGACAGTCATCGACGAGGAGCGCGACCGGTCAGGTTCTTCGAAATCCTCGCGCCACTCGATGTCCGCTTCCACGGGGCCGATGCGACCGGGCCCCCATAGCCGCAAACCCCGCTCGCTCGCCTCGATTTGCACGTCCGCTTCTGTGATGCGCAAATCGCCGATGGCGGGCGCGGCGACGTCGGTGAAGGCGCCGGTGACTTCGAACGTGATCCGTTCGGGGTCCACCTCCACGCGCATCGGTCGGTTGAAGACGACTTCGATCTCGCCTTCACCGCCGATGTCGTCGGGGGAAATGCCAAAACTCGAGGGGTATTCCAGCGGCGGCTCGTCGATATAGGCGACCAGCTCGCGGGCCGGCCCTTCGGCGATCGTGGCGTATGTGGCGATCGCACCGCGCGGATTGAGGCGTGGGATGGAAATGCTGCCCTCGCGCAGGGCGAGGCCGCGCATGCGCCCGCGGGCCATCGCAAGCTCGAAGGAATTGCCGAACAGCGTCGCCGTCCCCTCCGCATCCGTGATCGGCGACATGGTGGATACGATGCGGACGTCGGCGTTCTCAAATGAGAAGTCCATGCGCAAGCGCTCATTGTCGAGCTGTCGCTGAACCAACGCCTCGACAGGCAAATCCAAGTCGATCGTGGCGTCGAAAATGTCCCCGCCCTCAAGGGCGCGAACGAGGTAGTTGCGCGCGCCATCCGCCAGGTCGACCGGCCACAGCGCGAGCACGTCGTCATACCCAATACGCCCATCGATCGGTCCGCGCAGCTGGAGCGCCGGCAACACCCGTCCATCCGAGGCGCGCTCGAAACGCACCCCGCCGCTCAAACGCGCCTCAAGCTCGAAAATATCGAGCTCCAACATATCGAAGCGCGCCGACAACCCGCCCGGTTCGGCCATGCCCGCCACCCGCAAGCGACTGAGTTCGATGGGCCGCTCAAAGATCGGCGCAGCGTCAAGCACCACGTCGCGGATCTCAAAGTCGAAGGGAAACGCGGTCACCGGGCCGCCCGACAACATGGCGTCCAACGCCTCAATGCGGCCCCCGGCGGACACTTGCGTGCCGCCGACGTCGATAACCGCTTCGACCAGCTCCACCGCCCCGAGCCGCGGCGCGTAGCGCGCATGAAGCCGGGCTTCGCGCACCGGTTCGATCCGCCCCGCCCCGAGGTCCAGCGTGCCCTCGCCTGTTTCGATCCGCACCTCCCCGGCGGTCACCCCGAACGCCTCTTCATACGCCGCGGAGACGTCCAAGCTGACCGGCGCGTCAAGCGCGGCGAGAGCCGCAAGCGCGCCTTGAGCGGGGGCCAAATCGGCAAGGCGGGCCTGGCTGAGGCTGACCCGCGCGGAGGCGGCGCTCAGATCGGGGGCGGCCTCGATTTCAATCTGCAATGGGGCCGGCGCCCCGCCGACCGCGGCGATTTCGCCGCTCGCCGTCAAACGAAAGCCCTCCTCCCCGCGCGTCAGCCGGATGAAGGCGTCGTCGGCTCGCCAATCCAACCCGCTCCGCGCATCCCGCACGTAGAGAACCGCGTTTTCGAGCTCCAGGGCGCTCAGTTGCGCCGCAGCGGACACGATCCGCTCAAGGTTTTCCCGCGCCGACCCGCCTGCCGGGCCGCTGGGCAGACGCCGCGCCCGTTCGGGACGCCCGAGCCCCGCCGCCACCGCGCCGTCAATATCCCGCACGATGGAGAACTCGCCGCCTTCCGCCACAAGGCTCGAAATCTCGACCTCCCCGCGCAGGAGAGCCGAAATCCGCATGCCCGCCTCAAGCCGCGGCGCCTCGGCCACAAGCCGTCCGCCGGCTTCAGCGACCGCCACTTCGGTCAGAGCGACCACCAGACTGCCGTCTTCTTGGGCCCATTCCACCTGCGCGCCGCCAAGCGCGACGACATCGCCGTCAAAGGCGCGGGCGAGCGCGGTCTCAAAATCGGCGCGCCACGCGTCCAAGGATATCGGGCCTTGCGACAGCCGCCACGCCATCACCCCCATCACCACCAAACCGCCGGCGAGCAAAAGCGCGCACGCTTCGATGAAATGGACGAAGACAAACCGCGCCAAGCCGCGGCGGCGGCGCTTGCCTGGGGGCTGCGGATCACTCATCAGGGGTCCGTACTAGCAATGACATAGGAAGCGCGCTCATGGCCGAACCGCCGCAAATCGGTGAACCCGCCCCCGACTTCACCTTACCGACCGACGACGGCGGGGTGGTGAGCCTTTCGCAGCTTAAAGGCAAGAGCGTCGTGCTGTACTTTTACCCAAAGGACGACACGCCAGGCTGCACGACCGAGGCGGTCGACTTCACCGCCCAAGCCGACGCCTTCGCCGCGGTCGGCGCCACCGTCATCGGGGTCTCCCCTGACGATGCGGCGTCCCATCAACGGTTCAAAGCGAAACACGACCTCACCGTCACCCTCGCCTCCGACCCAGAACGCCGGACCATCGAAGCCTACGGCGCCTGGGGCGAAAAAAAGCTCTACGGCAAGACGTCGATGGGTCTCATCCGCTCCACTTTCTTGATTTCGCCCGACGGGGTGGTGACGCAGGCATGGCGCAACATTCGCGTCAAAGGCCATGTCGCCAAAGTGCTCGCAGCGGCGCAGGAGGCGGCGCGCTGAGCGCCGCCGCCCTCTTGGAGGCGGCCGCCGCGGTGCTCCGAACCGCGGAGCCGGGGCGGAAAACCGCCAAGGCGCGGGCTGCGGCGGCGGCCTGGCGGGATGGCGGGCTCAGGCCTCCGCAAAGGGGCGAGAGCGGCGCCCCGCCTGACCGGCCGGCGCGCCCGCCGCGCCCGGTCTTGGTCGCGCCCGGCGATGTGCCGCGTCGGCGGTTGAACAGCGCCCCAGGCCGGGCGGCTCTGCTTCATGCGGTGGCGCATATCGAGTTCAACGCCATCGACCTGGCGTTTGATCTGTTGTGCCGCTTCGCCGGCGATCCCGATATCGAGGAGAGCGCGCGCGACGCGTTCGTCTCCGACTGGATCGGCGTGGGCGACGATGAGGCCCGACATTTCGAAATGGTCCGCGCCCGGCTCGGCGCGTTCGACGTCGATTATGGCGATATGCCCGCCCATGACGGGCTTTGGGAAGCCGCGCTCGCGACCGCGGACGATCTCGGCGCCCGTCTTGCGATAGCCCCCCTTGTGCTGGAAGCCCGCGGCTTGGACGTCACCCCAGGCATGATCGCGCGGCTGCGCGGCGCGGGCGATGAGGAAAGCGCCGCGATATTGGAGGTCATTTATGCCGAAGAAGTCGGCCATGTGCGCGCCGGCGCCCGTTGGTTCGAGCGCCTCTGCGCGGCGCGCGGCGGCGATCCGGAGGCCATGTTTCGCGATTATGTCGGTAAACGTTTCGCCGGCGGGCTCAAAGAACCCTTTAACGTCGAAGCGCGCACCGCAGCGGGAATGCCCCCGAATTGGTACGCCTGAGAGGGGTGCGAATTCGCGCCGTAGACGAACTGGTTGTTTCAAAGCTGAAATCTTTAGGGAATCTTTTGTTGAAAATCGGGCGCTGATCGGGTGGAATGCGAGCGCTTGGGGGCTGGGTCTGACGTACGAAAACGGGCGAGGGCGATGATCACGCGGATAGCTTCACGGGCAGGCGCGTTTGTGGGACGCGTTTTCCCCGAGCGGCAAATTTATCACCGGGCCGAAGGCCAGGTTCGGTATTTCACCTTGTCCACGCGTGCGCAGGTCCTCACGGCCACCGCATCCGCGCTGGCCATCGGGTGGTTCTCCTATTCCACCGCCAGCGTCTTCTTACGCGGCCACTTGCTGTCGGCTCAGTCCACCGAAGCCCAGCAGACCCGGGCGCGGTACGAGCGGTGGCTCGCCGAGGCGCGGGCGCGGGAAGCCTCAGCGCTCGCCTTGTTGCAGACGCGCACGTCCGATTTCGAGCAAGCCGCTCAGGAATTCGAACGAAGGCACCGGACGCTTCAAGACTTGCTGGAGCACGCCACCGGCTCACGCGAGGACGGTCGCGGCATCCGCTTGGCGGAGAGCGAGAACAGCGAAGCGGTCTTGATGACCGCCGCGGTCGAGGATCCGACCCCGCGCCGCTCGCGTCTCGCCATCGAAGCGCATGACGCGGACGAGTACGACTATTTGGACAATGAGCGGGTCGCAGAGATCCTCTCCAATCAGGACCGCATGCTGTCTGCGGCCGAAGAGCGCTCCCAGGACCGCGTGGAGAACCTCCGCGCCGTGTTGCGGCTGACGGGCTTGAGCGTTGAGAACATTCTTGACGAAGGCGATCGGGCTTCCGGCGGTCCCTATGTCGGCCTGGGCGGCCGCGGCGGCTTCGGCGTGGATCGGGACTTCGACGATCTGTTCTCCAGCCGCGTGGTTCGTGTCGCGGCGCGTGTCGCCGAAGCCGAGCGCCTTGAGCGCGCCATTGACGCGACGCCTCTGGGCGCCCCGGTTGATGCGCCGTATCGTTTGACCTCTGGCTACGGTCCTCGGATCGACCCTCTGAACGGTCAGCCCAGCCGCCACAATGGCTTGGATTTCGCCGCCCACCGCCTCGCGCCCATCGTGGCGGCGGCGCCGGGCCGGGTCACGTTTGTGGGTTGGCGCAGCGGCTTCGGTCAAACTGTGGAGATTGATCACGGCCACGGCTTTAGAACGCGCTATGGTCACCTCAACCGGGCTTATGTGGAGCGCGGCGAGGAAGTGAGCGCTGGCGATCGGGTTGGAGCGATGGGCTCGACCGGGCGCAGCACCGGTACGCACTTGCACTACGAAGTGTGGTTCAGGGGCCGTCATTACGATCCAATCGAATTCCTCAGGGCCGGTAGGTATGTTCAACAAGGGTAAGGAGTCAGGCGTCTCGCGTCCGCCGCAGCCGCAGGCAGCGCCGGAAACGCCCCTGACAACGAGCAAGCGAACCATGTCAAAATCTTCGAGTGCACCGTCCATTCTCAGCCCGGATCTGGTGGTCAACGGCACTGTCGAGTCCGAAGGCGAGATCCAGCTTGAAGGTCAAGTGGAAGGCGATATCCGCGCCGGCTCGCTGACCATCGGCGAAAAAGCCTCGGTCAAAGGCGAAGTGGTGGCGGACAACCTCACCATCCGCGGCCGCGTTTTGGGCAGCGTCCGAGGCCGTCAAGTCACGCTGATGTCCACCGCGCGCATTGAGGGCGACATCACCCACGCCGCGCTGTCGGTCGAAAGCGGCGCCTTCTTTGAAGGCAACTGCCGGCACGCCAGCGATCCGCTGACCCCGCAATCGGGCTCTTCGGCGGGTTCGGTGTCGGTGTCCGCGCCGAAAACCGCCGACGCGCCGAAGCCGGCCAGCTCTTCGCCGTTTTCCACGGCGGCCAGCAGCTCGAGCTAAGGCCGCTGCGACCGGCGCTGTGACCAGCGCTCGCTGCAGCCGAACGACCAATCGATTTTGAGGAGAGCGACGCCGCGGCGTCGCGCTTTTCTTTTGTATGGCTATGGGCGGCTCGGGCGGCGTCTCGCTCAGACCGCATGTCGGTCATGCGGCGAAACGCCTTCTCCCCCGGATGGCGCGATCTGGGCGCTCATGGGCGCTTAAGAAGACCGCTCACGGTTCAGACACTCGGGAGGACGCCGATGACCTGGCGCCGCATACGCTTGGAGCTCGCCCGCACCGCGGATTTCCCCCAGGGAAGCGCCGCCCATGGCTATGAAATCGTCGCCCCGCTCGACGCCAGCCATCATCTGGACGAAGCCGCCTGGCGGGAGGACAAAACCCGCGCCTATGTCCGCCGGTTTTGGGGCGATGAAGAGGACGAGCACGGCCATCTCATCCATACGCGCCGCCGCGCCTGGGCGTTTTCCTACGAACCGGGCGAAGAGGACGACGAGCCCATCTTCCACCTCGAAACCCACCAACTCGCGCCCGGCGAATATGTGACCATCACCGAACATGACGGGGAAGCCCGCACCTTCCGCGTGGTGACAAGCGAACCATTG
>CAZABJ010000083.1:0-7502 GCA_964483375.1 uncultured Caulobacterales bacterium | reverse complement strand
CAGCGCCGCAGCGATGGCCCCGCCCAGCCCGCCCGTAGCGCCGGTGACAAGGGCGCGTTTGCCGTTCAAATCAAACATCGGTTTCGCTCTCCGCCTCAGAGGCGGCGAACGCCTCCAGATCACCGGGTTCGTTCAGCGCCACGCCGGTTACGCCCGGCGCCGCGCGTTTGAGCATTTGGGTCAGGACCTTGCCGGAGCCCGCTTCGGCCATCCGGCCCACGCCCGCCTCCGCCATCCACGCGACGCTTTCCCGCCAACGCACGGTGGCGGTGACCTGCTCAACCAATTGTCGGCGGATATTGTCCGGCTCGGTTTCGGGTCGGGCGGTGACGTTCGCCACCACCGGCACGCTCGGCGCGTTGAAGGCCACGGCCTCCAACGCCTCGGCCATTTCCTCCGCGGCCGGCGCCATCAGCGAACAGTGAAACGGCGCGGACACCGGCAGCAGCATGGCCTTTTTGACGCCCTGGGCTTTGGCTTCCTCGATGGCGGTCTCCACCGCGGCCTTCGCGCCGGAGATCACGATTTGGCCCGGCGCGTTGTCGTTTGCGATTTCACAGGCGCCATGGACCCGCCCCGCCACGCACGCCGCCACGGCTTGGTCCACATCCGCGCCCAGAAGAGCCGCCATCGCGCCCGCACCGACCGGAACCGCCCGCTGCATCGCCTGCCCGCGCAACCGCAACAGCCGGGCGGCGTCGGAAATCGACAACGCCCCAGCCGCCGCCAGGGCGGAGTATTCTCCAAGACTGTGCCCCGCCAGGTGGCTTGCGCGCGTGACAGGTATCGAAAAGTCCCGCTCCAGCGCCGCCATCGCCGCAAGGCTCGCCGCCATCAAGGCGGGCTGGGCGTTCTCGGTCAGCGTCAGCTCGTCAACCGGACCGTCGAACATCAACTGAGACAAAGGGCGCTCAAGCGCGGCGTCGACTTCCTCCAAGACCGCGCGTGCGGCGGGGAACGCGTCGGCGAGCGCGCGGCCCATGCCTGGGGCCTGGCTGCCTTGTCCAGGAAACACGAAGGCTAGGGTCATAAAACGCCTTTGCTTTCAGGGTGGACGCGGATGCAGCCGAGAACGGCCCGCGCGCAGGGAACGCCGTCGTTCTAGGGCCGCCGCCGGCGTCGGCGCAAGCGACTTGCCGAAGTCCGGTCAAGAGCGTATAGACCGCGGTTCTCAGATTCGCGGTCCCTGCGTCTGCGCCTTTCCGGGCGCGCTATCGACGCGTCGGGAGCCGTCGCGCGGCTCGTTCTCCTCCAGCGGGCCGCACGCCGCGGGTCGCCCATGGAAGGATGGAAGCATGCCGCTTTACGAGCACACGCTCATTGCGCGCCAGGACATCTCGCCCCAACAGGTGGACGAACTGGTCGAAGAAGTCACCAAAATCCTCGAAGAGCTCGGCGGGTCGGTGAAGAAGACTGAGTATTGGGGTCTTCGCAACCTGACCTACCGCATCCGCAAGAACCGCAAGGGCCACTACTCCTTCTTCGGAGTCGACGCGCCCCCCGAGGCGATGCACGAGCTCGAGCGCCGGTTGCGCATTCACGAAGACATCTTGCGCTACCTCACGGTCCGCGTGGAGGAAATCGAGGAAGGCCCCTCGGCCATTCTCGCCAAACGCGAAGATCGCAAACGCCGCGACAAGCGCTGAGGGGATTGATCCATGGTCCAACGCATCAACATCACGAACCTGCCGACCCGCCGCGCCTTTGGCCGACGGCGGAAGGTGTGTCCGTTCTCCTCCGAAAAGTCGCCGAAGATCGACTACAAGGATCCCAAGCTTCTGCTCCGCTACATGTCGGAGCGGGGCAAAATCGTCCCCTCCCGCATCACCGCGGTCTCTCAGCGCAAGCAACGCGAACTCGCCCGCGCCATCAAGCGCGCCCGGTATCTCGCGCTGCTGCCCTATCAATCGAGCTGAGGCCGGGAACGATGGACGTCATACTTTTGGAGCGCGTCGAAAAGCTCGGCGCTATGGGCGACACGGTCAAAGTCAAAGACGGCTTCGCGCGCAACTTCCTCCTGCCGCAAGGCAAAGCGTTGCGAGCCACCAAAGCCAACCGCGAGCGCTTTGAACGCGAGCGGGAGGTGTTGGAGAAGCTGAACGCCGAGCGCCGCGACGCCGCCCAGAGCGAAGCGGACGGCTTGGACGGCGAGGTCTTCGTGATGATCCGCCAGGCTGGGGAGTCCGGCCAGCTTTATGGTTCGGTTTCCTCACGCGACATCGCCGATGCGATCAACGAAACCGGCAAGCATGTCGCCCGGTCGCAAGTCGCGCTCGACACCCCGATCAAGGCCATCGGCATGCATGAGGTGAAAGTCCGCTTGCACGCCGAGGTTATCGTGACGGTTTCGGTCAACGTGGCGCGCACCCAAGACGAGGCGGAGCGTCAGGCCCGGGGCGAGGACATCATCGCCATGCAGGCCCAAGAAGACCGCGCCGTCGCCGACGCCCAGGCTGCGGAGCTGTTCGAGGCGAGCTTCGATGAAGACGGCGAGGCGCGCCCGCGTGAAGAAGCCCCGGTCGACGACGGCCAAGCGGGCGAAGGCGACGTCCAAGACGGCGAAGAGCCGCAAGCGACCTAACCCCTCGCAGCAAAGCGTTAACGGTCACAAACAGGCGCAGTCCCCAGGGCTGCGCCTTTCCTGTGCGAAGCGGATTCAAGTCACAAACGCCGCGTGAACAGGACGGCAACGCATCGGAATCGGGTAACCTCTCGTTAACGCTCTGAGGTCTGATTAAGCGGCCCGACACGCCCTGCGCGGAGGCCCGCCATGAACGCCGAACTGATCCTATCGCCGCAGTCTGCGCCGGACGCCGCGGAAATCGCGGTTCCCCACTCGCTGGACGCTGAGCAGGCGCTGCTTGGCGCTTTGCTGAGCGACAACGAGGTCGCCCACGCCATCCCGGACGCGCTGCGGGGCGAGCATTTCTACGACCCCGTGAACGGCCGGATCTTCGACGAAGCAAAAGGCATGATCGAGCGGGGCGAGCTTGCCGACGCCATCACGATGACGCCGTTCGCCGACGGCGATCCGGGGGTCAAGCCGTTGGGCGGTGGCGACTATCTGGTTGAACTCATGGCCTCCGGCGCCAGAGCGGCCGAAGCGCCCGATTACGCAAAGCTTGTCCACGACCTGGCCCTGCGCCGCAGTCTCATCCGGGTGGGCGGGGAAATCGAGGTCGAAGCCCGCGAAGAACGGTCGGCCCAAGCGCGCGACCTGATCGAGGGCGCGGAGCGGAAGCTGTTCAAACTCGCCGAGACCGGCTCCGCCGCGCGCGGCTTTGAGACCTTCGGGACCGCGCTGCAACAATCCATCGAAATGGCCGCCGCGGCGATGAAAGAAGGCGGATTGTCGGGGATCTCCACGGGGTTTCAGGCGCTGGACAGCAAGCTGGGCGGGCTTCATCGCTCGGATCTGCTCATCATTGCGGGCCGGCCTTCCATGGGCAAAACCGCGTTCGCCACAAACATCGCCTTTCGGGTGGCGAAGGCCTTCCGCAAAGAGCGCGACGACAAGGGCGGCGAACGCACCGCGGCCGGCGGCGTGGTTGGGTTCTTCTCCTTGGAGATGTCCAGCGAGCAGCTGGCGACGCGGATCTTGTCGGACCGCGCCAATGTGCTCTCCCACCTCATCCGTCAGGGTCAGCTTTCGCCCCAGGAGTTCGAAAAACTTCGGGACGCCGCCATCGAGCTCAATCAGCTGCCGCTGCACATCGACGACACCGGCGGGTTGTCCATCGGCGCGCTGTGTTCACGCGCCCGCCGGCTTAAGCGGCAGAAGGGCCTGGACCTCATCATCGTCGACTATCTTCAGCTGGTGACGCCGTCGAGCGATCGTCGCTCCGACAGCCGGGTGCAAGAGGTGTCCGAGGTGACGCAGAACCTCAAAGCGCTCGCCAAAGAGCTCGACGTGCCCGTGATCGCGTTGTCCCAGCTCTCCCGCCAGGTGGAGTCCCGGGAAGACAAGCGTCCGCAGCTCTCCGATCTCAGGGAATCCGGCTCCATCGAGCAAGACGCCGACGCGGTGATGTTCGTGTTCCGCGAGGAATACTACCTTTCCCGGGAAGAGCCGGCGGATAGCCGGCGGAACTCCGCCAAAGAGGACGATCGCAAAGCATGCGAAGAGTGGGACCGGCGCATGGCGGAGGCCGCGGGCAAAGCGGAAATCATCATCGGCAAGCAGCGCCATGGCCCCATCGGCACGGTGAAGCTTGGCTTCGACGGAAGCGTCACGCGGTTTGACGACCTAGCGGAAGAAGGGCGATATCCCGCCATGGACCGCAGCGGTCCCTCCGGTCCCGGGCTTGGGGCCTGAGCCGACCGCGCTGATGAACAGGTGACCGTGAGCCTCGCAGACGACATCGCCCATGTGCTCACCCGGCCGCGCCTGACCATCGACTTGGACGCAGCGGCGCGAAATCTTCGCGCTTATCGCGCCCGCTCTCACGGGGCGGAGGTCGGCGCCACAGTCAAAGCCGACGCCTATGGGCTCGGCATGGACGTGGTGGCGCCGCGTCTCTTCGCCGAAGGCTGTCGCACGTTTTTTGTCG
Source organism: uncultured Caulobacterales bacterium (assembly GCA_964483375.1). Lineage (GTDB taxonomy): Bacteria > Pseudomonadota > Alphaproteobacteria > Caulobacterales > Maricaulaceae > JAUIEH01. The sequence continues at coordinate 2,952 of CAZABJ010000083.1, read as the reverse complement.
CCAACGCTGAGGAAGGCCTGCGCCTGCGCCAATGCCTCGGACCTGACGCGATGATCTATGTTTATAACGGCATCCTCCAGGGGGAGGCGTCGGTGTTTTTGCATCACGCGCTTTCCCCCGTGCTCAACGACATCGCCCAAATCGAGGCATGGACGAGGACGCGGGACCTGGCCGATGCGCCCCCGCCCGCCGCGCTCCATATCGATACCGGCATGAACCGGCTAGGCGTCAGCGCTCGCGACGCCCCGGCGCTGGCCGCACGCGGGGATCTGCTCAGTCGGGCCGGGATCACGCTGGTGATGAGCCACTTGGCCTGCGCGGACGAGCCCGAGCATTCGCTCAACGCAGTACAGCGCGACACGTTCACAGCGATACGCAAGGCGCTGTCCTCCGCACTGCCGAACGGCTTTCGGGCGAGCCTCGCAAATTCCGCCGGCGTGCATTTGGGCGCTGACTTTTGTCTGGACCTGGTCCGCCCCGGCATCGGGCTCTATGGCGGCTCTCCCGGGCCAGACGCGCCCGCTGACGCCGTGGTGGCGACCCTAGAGGCCCCGATCCTCCAAGTTCGACAGCTCGAGGACGGCGATCCCGTCGGTTACGGCGCCTCCTGCCGCGCCGTCGGGCGTCGCCTCTCTGCGACAGTGGCGCTGGGATACGCAGACGGCTTCTTGCGCGCGGGCGGGCCGCACGGCTATGGGGTCCTGGCTGGCGTGAAGACACCGATATTGGGCCGCATTTCCATGGATCTCGTCACTGTGGACGTCACTGATGCGACCGATGCAGCCCGCCCCGGCGCGCTGATCGAGTTTTTGGGCGCCCAAGCGGCGCTCGAAGACGCCGCGCAGGCCGCCCAAACGCTGAACTACGAGCTTCTGACAGGGCTTGGCCCGCGTTGCGACCGCCGCGTTTTGGGCGCTGCGGCGTGAACCCGTTCGCCCTCGTTCCCGCCCTCGGCGCTGCGGTTCTCGCCGCATTCCGCGCGGTGGGCGGCGCATCGATTTTCGCCGCTCGCGCGACGCTCGCCCTTTTCCAACCGCCCTTTTACTTCCGTCAGTTGGGCGAGCAGCTGCTGCGCATCGGTTACTACTCTTTGCCCGTTGTGGGTTTGACGGCGCTGTTCACCGGCGCGGCGCTGGCGCTGAACATCTACACCGGCGGGTCGCGTGTGAACGCCGAGCAGTTCTTGCCGAACATCGTCGGCGTCGGCATCACCCGCGAATTGGGGCCCGTGTTGGCCGCGCTGATGTTGGCGGGTCGGGTGTCAGCGTCCATCGCTGCGGAAATCGGCACCATGCGGGTGACCGAGCAGATCGACGCGTTGCGAACGCTGTCCGCCGACCCCATGCGCTATCTCGTCGCCCCGCGCATCGCTGCGGGATTGATCGCGCTGCCGCTGTTGGTGCTGATCGCCGATATCATCGGGGTCTATGGCGGGTTTTTGGTCGCCACCCAGTCGCTGGGGTTTTCCGGCGGCGCCTATGTGCAAAACACAGCCGACTTCATCACCACCGGCGACGTTCTGTCGGGCCTCGTTAAGGCGGTGGTCTTCGGTTATCTGCTCACGCTGATGGGCTGTTACCACGGCTATGTCAGCCGCGGCGGCGCGCAAGGGGTGGGCCGAGCCACCACCAGTGCGGTGGCCTCGGCGATGATCTTGATCCTCGCCTCGAATTTCCTTCTCACCACGGCGTTTGTCGAACGATGACCGAGACGCCGAAAATCGCCGTGTCCGGCCTGAGAAAAGCCTTCGCCGGAAAGACCGTCCTCGACGGCGTCGATTTGACGGTGCAGGCCGGGCGTTCGCTGGTGGTCATTGGCGGGTCGGGCACCGGCAAGTCGGTTACGCTGAAGTGCATTCTGGGCCTCATACAGCCTGATGCCGGTTCGATCCGCATCGACGGCGAGGAGACCGCCAAGCTCGGCCGATCCGCACGCACCCGGCTGATGCGCAAATTCGGCATGCTGTTCCAAGGCGCGGCGTTGTTCGACAGCTTGACGATTTGGGAGAACGTCGCCTTCCGGCTCATCAACGCCGACGACGTCCCGCGCAAGACGGCTCGCGAGCGCGCGGTCGACGCTATGGCTCGCGTGAATCTTGAGCCGCGGGTGGCGGAGCTTCGGCCTGCAGAGCTGTCGGGCGGCATGCAAAAGCGGGTCGGTCTAGCGCGCGCCGTCGTCGCCGCGCCGGAGATCCTGTTTTTCGACGAGCCGACCACGGGCCTCGACCCCATCACCGCCGACGTCATCAACGACCTCATCGTGCATGTGGTGCGCGAGATGGGCGCGACCGCGATTTCGATCACCCATGACATGGCGTCGGCCCGCAAAATCGCCGACGACATCGCCATGATCCATGAGGGCCGCATCATCTGGCGCGGGCCCGCCACAGAGATTGACGCCACCGACGACCCCTATGTCCGCCAATTCGTCACCGGTTCGGCGGAGGGCCCCATCCGCGTGGACGCCCGCTGACCCTCTCCGCGGCTGGCGGAAGACAAGCCCGCCCGGCTCGGCTATTCTCGGTGAACAATTGGTCCGCCGGGGGGGCGGCGAAGACTAGGGGCGGCCAATCCGGCCGAAGCGATGATGGCGCAGCAGAAGTCGAAGACGGTCAATTTCACCCAGCGGCTTTTGATCCGTATGGGGATCGTCAGCTGGACGAGTTTCTCAATCTTTCTGTCCTTCATCATCGCCACGATCGTGGCGGTCTACCTCTATGTCGAACATGAAAGCCAATATCGCTGGATGCTCGGCGGGGCGGCCGCGTTCGAACAGTGGTTCATCAATTTCCTGAACAACGACATCTTCCCGCCCCGGCTCGGCTCCGGTTTCCAGACGCTGAGCGACGACTTTCAAATCCTCGTGGCCTTCTTGGCGGTGATCGTGCGGATCGCCATCTCCTTCCTCATCATGATCCCGCAAGCCATCTGGGGCGCCGCCCGCCGCGACGCC
>CAZABJ010000082.1:0-8123 GCA_964483375.1 uncultured Caulobacterales bacterium | reverse complement strand
CCTCAGGGCGCTGGCGGGGATAATGGCTGGGGTCGTGGTCGGCGTCCTGTGATTGAGGTCGACTGGAACGACGCGCAGGCGTATGTGCGCTGGCTGTCACAGCAGACCGGCGAGACCTATCGGCTGTTATCGGAGGCCGAGTGGGAGTATGCGGCACGGGCGGGGACCCGCGGCCGGTTTAGTTGGGGCGAGCAAGACCCGACCTGCAGCCGTTCGGCGTCAAACGGCGCGAATTTCGTCAGCTGCAGCGACGACCGCACCCATGAGGTCGGGTCATATCGGCCCAACGCTTTTGGCCTTTACGACATGCACGGCAATGTGTGGGAGTGGACGCAGGACTGCTGGAACGACAGCTATGCGGGCGCGCCGAGCGACGGTCGGGCGTGGGAAAGCGGGAATTGCTCGCGTCGTGTTCTTCGCGGCGGTTCCTGGTACTACGGTCCACTGTCCCTCCGCTCGGCGAACCGCATCAGGCGCAATCCGACGTTCCGGAGCGTCAATATCGGTTTTCGTTTGGCGAGGACCATTTCGCCGTAGGCGAAATTTACCTCTTGCACCTTCACGGCCCGGCGGAGCCGGGCTTACGGGATGGCGGCTTGCGGCCTCATTGCGCCTGCGCTTCCATCCCGCGTCGTGCCGGCCCACATTGGGGCGTCGGGCAAAGCGAGGACAACAGGCGTGTTTCGGTTTCTCATAACCGCGGCGACCCTTGTGGGCGGCGGCCTGGCGCTGGGGCGCAAGGCGCTCGACCGGGAAATCGAAAGCCGCGTCAACCGCGTCATCGAAGAGGCCCACGCAAGAGCGAGCGCAGAACTCGACACCGCCATCCGCGACGTGGTCCGGCGACGTCTCATCAGCCTCGCCGTCACGCTGGCGGTGAAGGCCGGCTTGATCGCTGCGGCCTACGGACTGTTCGCCGGCGGCGTCCTGAGCGCGCAGGGCTTTCGCATCCTCACCGCGGTTCTGCTCGCCGCCTATGTGATCCGCGACATCATCGTCATCGCGCCCTATCTGCGGCCCGCCTTGCGTTACGCCCGCGGGGCGGGCTGGCGGCCGCAACGGGCGATGCGCAACTTCGTCGTCGGCCTGGTGTTCGAACGCGCCTATGCTGAGGCGCGCGCGGAAACCCAACGCGGCCGCAACCGGCTCTGGATCGCGCTTTCCAGCCATCGTGACGAAGCCTTGTCTCGCCAAGTGGCGCAAAAAGTCTCCGAAATGGCCGTCGACACCAGCTTCGCCCGGGCCCGCACTCGACTGATTTTGGCGGTTATCTCGGCGCTGGTGATGATGGCGGCCTATTCCGGCTTTGCGATCTTGGCGCTTAAGGCGGGGTAGGGCGGCGCGCCCGCGCCTGGGAACCATGAGACAGGCGGTCGGCAAGACACGCCGCCGCGCCGCGCAGCCCCAGGTCCGGCGCTGTCGCGATTCTCACCGGCGTCCGGGCCAAAAACCCAACATGGGGACCGCAGGCGTCGAACCGAAACCGGAAGCCGCCGCGCGCCAAGACCGGGGCGAGCGCGTTAGGGAGATCTCCGACAAGAACCGCTTCCCCGGCGCCTTGTGCCAGCGCCAAATCCCCGCACACCGATCCCAGAATCCGGGCGAAGCGCGCGACCGCCATCTCCGCGATGAAGTCGTCCTCAGCCAAGGCGCGCCGCAGGATCTCGGGGCCTGCGATGTCCGCGGCCGTCGCACCCTCAAGCGTCGCGAAGCCGCGATAGAGGCTCACGAGCCCGGGGCCGGACACCACGTGCTCATTGGTCACCACGTCATGGTCGTTGCGCCACAGCGCCAACAGCGCGAGCTCCACATCGTCCTTCGGCGCGAACCCGACATGGCCGCCCTCGCATGGGGTGACGGCGCGGCCAAGCTTGGTCCCGCGCTCCGCACGCGCCACGCCCAATCCGGTGCCGGGGCCGATCACGGCGATGGTCCCGGTCGCGGCGATGGGCGCGACGGGCCCAATGGGGCTGAAATCGTCCTCTCCCAGATCCAAAACCGCGCGCGCTTGAGCGGCGAGGTCGTTCACGAGGAGGAGCGTGCCCAGCCCAAGCGCGGATTTAAGCGCGTCCCGGTCAAAGCGCCAGGCGGCATTGGTCAGCCTCGCCCGTCCGTCGGTCACAGGCCCTGCGATCGCCAGGGCGGCGCAGCTTGGTTCGGGCTCGCCCGCCTCCCCCAGGAACGCCGCAAGAGCGTCGGCGGGGCGAGCGTAGTCTGCGGTCGGTCGGACGGCGGCGTGCAGGATCTCCTGCGTGCTCAGACGCTTCACTTGAAACCGGCAATTGGTTCCGCCGATATCGGCGAGAAGGGCCAGGTCGTCGTGAGCAGGCGGGGCGGGCGGCATGCCCTGTGATAGCCCAAGCCGGGAGGCGGGCGAAATCGGCGACGCGCGGTCTGGGCGCGCCGCCGATCGGCCTGATTAGCCGCCAAATCCGATGCGGTAGGAAATCGACGCGCGCCAGTCGCGGCCCGGCTCGCTGACGCCCTCAAAAACGCGCTCATAGTCTTCGTCGAACACATTGTCCACGCCGACATCCAAGCGCAAACCATCGACCAAAGACGGCTCCCAGGAGGCGTAGAGGTCAAGAACAGCGTAGCCGTCCCGCTCCTCCGCCAGCACGAGCGTATCGGCGTCATCCAACGCAAATCGCTCGAACTCGCCGGCGAATTGGGCGCGGGCGCCGATAAAGGCGTTCCAGCTGGGGAACCGCACCCGCCCGTCAAGATTAAACCGGTCCGGCGTCAGGACGCCCAGATCCTCCCCCGTCGCGACATTCTCGCCGTCAATGGAGGAATAGCTTGCGGAGAGCCGGAACCGGTCGCTGTCATAAACCGCCTCGGCTTCAAAGCCCGTCAGCTCCGCGGCGTCGACATTCGCCGAGTTGGTCGTGCCGGCCGTGCAGGGAAAGAAGGGCGGCGCGAAGCAGGTCGGGTCGAATGCGATATCGACGGAGAGATTGATGAGGTCTTCGGCGTCTGTTTCGAAATAGGAGGCGCGTGCGGTGAAGCGATCGCCCGGCGTCAGAACGCCGTCAAAATCCACTCCGGCGCCGAATTCGAAGGTCTCGGAGCTCTCCGGCTCGAGGTTCGGGTTGGCGATGAAATTGTTGTTCACGAATGTGAAGTTCGGCGGAATGCCCGTCGGATCGAACAAGACCGGGTGGGGCAGCGGGAAGTGCACCCCGTCCAGATAGAGTTCGTTGATGGAGGGCGCGCGGAAGCCTTCGGCATAGCTCGCGAACACGATGAACCAGTCGTTCGGTCCGTAGCTGACGCCCAGCCGCGGGGAGACTTCTTCGTCTTCGTTGGAGGGTTCGCCGTCCACCGAATTCTCGAAGCTGTCATAGCGGATGCCGGGGATGACCAGCAGTTCGCCAGGCAGGCCGAAGGGACGGTCAAAACGCGTCTCCAGCTGGGCGAACACGCCGTAGAATTCCGAACTGCCGTCGGGCACGCCCGCACGGGTTCCATCGGCGCTGGTGTCGTCGGTTCCCCCCTGTTCGTCGCGATACCAGTCCCCGCCGATGGTGAACACGGTCTCCGCGCCGAACAGATCGAAGCGCGAGGCGTTCCGTGCGCTCAATCCGGTGGTTTGAATGTCGCGCACGGTGGTGCGGGGGGTGCTCGCGTCGAACTCGTCCACCGAGGTGTCGGTCCGGTAGAGCGTGACGCGGGCGTCGATCCAATCGTTCCCGGCGGGGTCGTAGGCGGCGAACACGCGGAAGGTGTCGGTGAGGATGTCCTTCTCCACGTCGCGGCCGAGCACGGGGTCGGTGGAGGGGATGACGCCCTGGCCGTTGTTCGGCTCGATGGCGGTGTTGTCGAAACGCTGCCAGGACAAGCCCAGCTCCAGGGCGTCGGACGCCTCGAAGCCTGCTTTGAGGAGCGCGGTGGTGATGTCGTCGTCCGAGGACAGATCCGCGCCTGAGCCGAGCGAAATGTCGCCGGAGTCACGCAAGCCGAAGCTCGCCAAACCGTCAAAGCCGTCGATGCGAGTGAAAGCCGTCACCGAGGCGGAATGCTCCTCATTCACGCTGCGATAGCCGTAGCGGAAGCGCAGGCCGGCGGTTTCGCCGGCTTCAAGGAGGTCCGCAGCGTTCACGCTCTCAAACGCCAACACCCCGCCTGACGCGCCTGAGCCGTAAAGCGCCGAGGCTGGCCCGCGAACGACTTCGACGGAGCGCAACAGCTCAGGGTCGATAAAGAATTGACCGTCATGGGCCGACACAAAAGATTGCCTGGCCCCATCGAGGAGGATGAGCACGTTTTCCCGCGATTGTCCGCGTAGTGCGGGCGATTCGCCCGTCCGGCGCGGGCCGCCGAAGAATTCCAAGCCTGGCACGTCGCGCAGCAAATCCGACACGGCGCTGGGCGCGAAGGTGTCGATTTCCTCGCGGGTCACCACGCTCACCTGGCCGGGATATTCAAAGGCCGGCAACGGATTGGACGTGCCGTAAACCGTTATGACTTCGCGGTCGTCTTCGTCGGCTTCAGCCGGCGCGGCCTCTTGAGCATGCGCCGCGCCAGCGGCGATGACGGCCAAAGACACGCCTGCGACAGCGCGCCGCGCGGTCGCACTTTTCCCTTGTGGCATCCCCTTGATCCCCTCACTTTCGCTGTTGCATCTCATTCTCATGAGGAGTGATATGCAACAGCGATGCAGTTTGCAAGTGCGACGCATTTGCGTATAGGTCTGCGGCGAAGCGGGAACACAAGCGGGAATAGGGGAGCGTGACATGGCTCGTCCACTGATGATCATCGCCGGCGCGGGGCTGGCGGCGGCCGCCTTGGCGGCGTGCCAGACGCCGTCTACGACGCAAATGCAGACCGGCGCGGCGAATGCGCCGACCGAAACCGCGCGCGACCAGGCGTTTCAGCGCGACCGCGAAGCGATCTTGGCCATGACGGGGGACTACCACGTCACCTTCCACTTCGAAGAGGTCGTGGCGCTGGCCGAGGGCTATGAGCTGATCCCCGATGAGGACAGCGGCGGCAATGAAACCGTCTTCGTCGTCGAGGACGAGGGCGACGTCATTCGGCTCCAGCACGTACTGGTGGTCGGCCCCGAGGACAGCCCCATCGTCGTGAAGCACTGGCGGCAGGATTGGGTCTATGAGCCCGAGCAAATCCTGGAATATGACGGGCTGAACCGCTGGGCGACGCGGACCTTGTCGGATGAAGAGCGCGCCGGCGCGTGGTCCCAGACGGTCTATCAAGTCGACGACAGCCCGCGCTACGCCGCGGTCGCGCCGTGGCGGCACGATGCAGGCGTCTCGACCTGGGAGAGCCCGTGGTCCTGGCGTCCGCTGCCGCGCCGGGACGCTACGACACGGGATGACTATCACGTGGTGAACGCGGTGAACCGCCACACCATCACGCCCTGGGGCTGGTCGCACGAACAGGATAACGAAAAGCTCGTGATCCACGCCGACGGAAGCACCACGGCGCTTGTGCGCGAAATCGGCGTGAACTCCTACCGCGCGATCGACGACTTCCCGACCGGACCGGCGGAGACCTATTGGGCTGCGACCGAAGCCTTCTGGGCCGTCGTCCGCGAGCGCTGGGACGGGATGGAGGCGGAAGCCGCCACAATCGACATCCTTGGCGCCGAGCCTGACGACCCGATCTACGAACCGATCCTCGCATTCGTGGACCAATTGGCCGATGGCGCGATCACCACCGAAGAAGCCGTCGAGCGGTTTGACGCGGTATTGGCCGAGCGGGTGTTCATGAATGCCCCGGACCGGCCCGAACAGACCCTCGCCGCGCTTGATGCGGCGGAGGACTATTGATGCGAGTTCTGGCGGCGGCGGCGATGGCCGCCGCCTGTTTGGCCGGCTGTGCGGCTACGCCGCCGGCGCCCGACGCCGAAGCGCGTCTCGACGCTTTCGCCGCGGCGTTCGAGGGCGCTTGGGACAACGCCGCACAAGCGGATGAAAGCGACGCGCCCCGGGCGAGCCGGGTCTACGAACCCTTCGCCGCGCCGGGTCTGGAGGGGCGCGCCTTTGCGCTGTTGCGCTTCGATGATCGCCCGCCGGAAGGGACGCCGGATCGGGTGTCGTTGCGGCGGCTGCGCCTGTCTGACGCCGGCGCGTTGACCGTGGATTATTTGTTCCTTCGCGAGCCTGACCGGTGGGGCGACCTCACCGAGGATCGCGCGTCGCTGAGCGGGCTGGGCGAGGCGGATGTCCGCGTCACGCCGGGATGCAGCATGACATGGCGGCTCACGGACGAGGGTTTCGCCGGCGCCACGGAGCCCGGCGCTTGCGTCTCCCGCGCCTTCGGGCCCGATCCGGTGCGCCTGGAGGCGGCGCATACGCTGACGGCGAACCGCTTTGTTCACGAGAGCCGTCGGTTCGCCGAAGATGGGACCCCGCTCAATGCTGAGGCGCCCGCGGACATTTTTGACCGCGTGCGCCCGCGCTGAGGGGACGTCGCCGCTGCGCGCCGAGGCTGGCGAGCGGTCGCCCGCCTGGGGGCCGGTTTGCTTCCGGGCGGCGTAGGTTTGCGGCGGTTTGTGTGCGACAAGCCGCGCTGTTCTCATTGGGCGTCGTTACGTCCAGGGTGCGGCGATCGCCGCTTTCCGCAACCTCTTCTGGAGCGCCCCAATGAACCACAAGCATCGCAAGGTCCTGCATCAGCTCTTCGCGCACCCAGAACCGAGCAATCTGGCGCCCGCCGATGTGAACGCGGTCCTCAAGGAGCTTGGCGCCGAGATGGAGGAGCGACACGGCTCCCGTTTCGCCGTCACGCTGAACGGTCACACCGTGGTGTTCCATCACGCAAGCCATAGCGTCGATAAGGGCGAAGTCCGGCAAATCCGCCAATTTTTGAAAGACTGCGACATCGACCCTGAGCGGGATTTCCCCCTCTAGCGCTTGTGTCCGCCCTAGGCCGACCGGGCGGTATCGCATTTTGATCGTAACGGGCGTCGCCGTGCTTGAACGCGGGCGGCGCCTCGCCCTGTCGGCGACGCCGGCGGGCGCTGAACCTATACGCAAGACCAGCTCCGACTTCGCAACTTATACTCTTTCCAAGTTGCTTGGAGACAAAAAGTCGCGGCTGCGTCGATATCCTCTATTTCACGTGTGATTTCGGAAGTTTGCGCACTACTCGCCAAGCAATGCGACAAAAGGCGGGGCTCCGTCTTCCTTCGCGCTCTGATCTTTCTGTCTGCGGTTGACGTAGGCGCGACGCGGTGTCGGGCCTGTCAGGACGCATTTATGCGGGGGTTTTCGTGAGCGCCGTACGCCCGAACGATCGCAGTTGGGGACTGGACGCCATCGTCCAGCTCGCCCTGCTCACCGTCTTATCTTTCTTGGCCGTGCTGGTCGTGGCCCGCGCCGGGGACGCCAATATGGTCGTTCACGGCTGGATGTTCTTGGCCGCTTTCATCATTTGGATTTTGGGCATTTGCATTCGCTACTCGACCCAGGCGCCGAAATACGATCAGGCCTGGTACGAGGACGGGATCATAAAATGGGGCGTGTTCGCGACAGCCTTTTGGGGCGTGGCGGGCTTCCTCGTCGGGGTCGTCATCGCCCTGCAGCTCGCTTATCCGAGCATCTTCTATTTCGAGAATCTGCCCTGGACGAATTTCGGCAGGTTGAGGCCCTTGCACACGAGCGCGGTGATCTTCGCGTTCGGCGGCAACGCGCTCCTCGCCACCTCGTTCTACGTCGTGCAGCGCACCTGTCGGGCGCGCCTGGCTGGCGGGCTTTGGCCGTGGTTCGTCTTCTGGGGCTACAGCCTGTTCATCGTCATCGCGGCGACCGGATATTTGCTCGGCGTCACGCAGGGTAAAGAATACGCCGAGCCGGAGTGGTACGCCGACCTGTGGCTGACAGTGGTTTGGGTCGCTTACTTGCTCGTGTTCCTTGGGACGATCTGGAAGCGCAAAGAAAAGCACATCTACGTCGCGAATTGGTTCTACTTGGCGTTTATCGTCACGATCGCGATGCTGCATATCGTCAACAACCTGACGGTGCCCGTGTCGCTCACCAGTTCGACCTCCGTGATTTGGTGGGGCGGGGTTCAAGACGCGCTGACCCAGTGGTGGTACGGCCACAATGCGGTGGGCTTCTTCCTCACCGCCGGCTTTCTCGGCATGATGTATTACTTTG
>CAZABJ010000081.1:0-8191 GCA_964483375.1 uncultured Caulobacterales bacterium | reverse complement strand
CCGCCTGGCGCGCATAGGTGGCGATGAGATCGTCGGCCTCATAGCCTTCCATCTCGACAGCCGCGACGCCGAAGGCTTCGGTCGTCTCCCGAACCAGCGGAAATTGCGGGATCAGGTCTTCAGGCGGAGGCGGACGATTGGCTTTGTAGTCTGGATACAGATCATTTCGGAAGGTGCGCGCGGAATGGTCGAACACCACCGCCAGATGGGTGGGCGCTTCGCTTTCCTTCATGTCGCGCATCAATTTGAACAGCATGTTCGCAAAGCCCGACACCGCGCCGACGGGCAGGCCGTCGGACTTGCGCGTCAAAGGCGGCAAGGCGTGGTAAGCGCGAAAGATGTAGCCCGACCCGTCGACGAGATAGACCCGACTTCCCGGGCCCACGGCGGCTGTTGGAGCGCTTTTGAGAGCGGCGGATGCGTCTGACATACCCGAAGGCTAGCATGCGCCGCGCGGGGGGACAGCTGGCGAAATGCGACGGCGGACGGCAAGGGGAAGCCCATGTTCTATCGATTGTTCGAGCGCCTGCGCGGCGCTGACGCAGACGCCGAACCGCGCTGGCCGAAGCGTCGCATGGCGATTTTTTTGCTCGTCGCGGCGCTCGGCCTCGCCTCGATTGCAGGACGGCTGTGGTGGGAGCGACAAATCCCGCCGCGCACCGGCGGCGTTGAGGCCTCCGAGCGCTGAGGCCGAAGTCGCTGGTTCCGGGGCGGAAAAAGACCCTGCAAGGCGATGCGGACTTCGCTGATGAAGGGCTCCTGGGCTTGGGCCGCGCCGCCCAGCGCCGCTGCGGCCAGCCCCGCGGCGACAACGGAATTCCGAAAATGTTTCATCGGCTTCTCTCCACTGCAGCGGTCATGGCAGCCAGCCGCATCGACCGGCGATGGGGGCGCGTCGGACCATGTCGGACCGTGTCGGACGGCGTGTTGGACACGCCGGCCCGAACCGGAGGCGGTCGGAGTGAAATCCCTGGCGCAGCGACTCTGGGCTTGCGTTTCGCGCCTCGCCGTCGAACCCTACGCGTTAACGATCGACTTGCGGATCAGCAGTCACACGGGGGAGGCCATGCGCGTCTGGAAATTCTTCGCAGCGGCGACGGCGGCGATCGCCGTCTGCCTGGGAGCGGCATGGCCAGGCTCGGCGGACACCGAGGATGGGGCGGAGACAAGCCCGCTGGCGTCCCTGCCGCTGCGGCTTATCGGGCCGGCCTACCCGTCCGGCCGCATCTCGGATTTCGCCTTTTTCCCGGGCGGCTATAACCACTATCTGGTGGCCACGGCGTCAGGCGGTTTGTGGCGCACCCGAAACAACGGAACGACCTGGACGCCGATTTTCGACGAACAAGGGTCATACTCGATCGGCGTGGTGGAGATCGCGCCGTCGAACGAGAACATCGTCTGGGTCGGCGCGGGCGAGAACAACTCCCAACGCTCGGTCGGCTTCGGCGACGGGGTGTATCGGTCAACCGACGGCGGTCGGACCTGGACGCATATGGGTCTGAGAGACTCCGGCCATATCAGCCAGATCTGGATTCACCCCGAGGATCACGACACGGTGCTCGTCGCCTCCCAAGGCCCTTTATGGTCGGAAGGCGGAGACCGCGGGCTCTATAAAACCACCGACGGCGGAGAGACCTGGGAGCTCATCCTCGAGATCGACGAGCACACCGGCGTCAACGAGTTCATCGTCCATCCCGACGATTTCGACGTCATCGTCGCCTCCAGCTATCAGCGCCGCCGCCATGTGTGGGTGCTCATCAATGGCGGTCCGGGCTCCGGCATTCACCGGACGACCGACGGCGGGGAGACGTGGACCGAGATTTCAGCGGGTCTTCCCAGCGACGATATGGGGCGCATCGGCCTGGCCATGGCTCCGTCGCGTCCAAACATGCTGTATGCGATCATCGAAGGCGCGGATGACGAAGAAGGCGTCTACCGCTCCGTCGATTTCGGCCAAAACTGGGAAAAACGGTCGGACCACATGACGACCAGCCCCCAATACTACAACGAAATCGTGGTCGACCCGCTTGACGAGAACGTCCTGTATTCGCTGGACACCTTCACCAACCGATCCGAAGACGGCGGCGTGACCTTCTCGCGCATCGGCATCGACCATCGCCATGTGGATGACCATGCGCTTTGGATCGATCCCGAGAACACCGACCATTTGATCATCGGCGGCGACGGCGGGATCTATGAAAGCTGGGATCGCGGCGAGCTTTGGCGGCACATCGACAATCTGCCCATCGTCCAATTCTATCGAATTCAACCGGACAACGCTGAGCCGTTCTACAATGTCTGCGGCGGCACTCAGGATAACAACTCGCTGTGCGGCCCCTCCCGCACCGCGGTCGTCCACGGCATCACCAATTCGGACTGGCACATCATCCTGGGCGGGGACGGGTATAAGCCGCAATTCGATCCGCGCGACCACAACATCATTTACACGCAGTACCAATATGGCGGGCTCGCCCGCTATGACCGCCGCACCCAAGAACGGGTGTTCCTGACCCCGCAACCGCCGACCGGCGAGCCGGCCTATCGCTGGAACTGGAACACGCCGCTCCTTATCAGCCCCCATAATCCAAACCGCATCTACTATGCGGCGGAATATCTGTTCGCCTCGAACGACCGCGGCGACAATTGGGAGATCATCAGCCCTGATCTCTCGCGCGGGGTCGACCGGAACGCTCTTGAGGTGATGGGTCGCGTGTGGAGCGTCGACGCGGTGGCGAAGAACGACTCCACCTCCATCTACGGCGCGGCGATCGCCTTAAGCGAGAGCCCCCTCGTGGAGGGGCTCATCTATGTGGGCACGGATGACGGCGTGATCTCGGTCACCGAGGACAACGGCGCCAATTGGCGACGCATGGAGACGGTGCGCGGGGTGCCGGAAATGACCCTGGTGGAAGACATAATCGCGTCAGTTCATGACCCCGATGTCGCCTATGTCGTGTTCGACAACCACAAGCGCGGCGATCACCTGCCTTACGTCTTCCGCACCAACAATCGCGGCCGTTCCTGGACGCCGATTGCGGGCGATTTGCCCGAATGGGGCGCTGTGCACACCATCGCGGAGGATCATGTAGACCCCGACCTCCTGTTCGTGGGCACCGAGTTCGGCCTGTTCTACACCCAGAACGGCGGCGACCAATGGACGGAACTGAGCGCCAACTTCCCGACCATCGATGTCCGTGACATCGAAATTCAGCGGCGCGAGAACGACTTGGTGGTCGGCACCTTTGGGCGCGGCGTCTATATCCTCGACGACTACACGCCCTTGCGGACCCCCGCGGCTGACCTCGACGCCGAAGAGGCCACCTTGTTCCCCGTTCGCGACCCTTGGCTTTACGTCGAAGGCGACCTTTGGGGCACGTGGGGCGGCGCTCAGGCGTTTAACGGCGACAACTTCTGGTACGCTGAGAACCCGCCCTTCGGCGCAGTGTTCACCTATGTCCTGCGCGACGGGCTGGAGACCTTGGCGGAAACGCGCCGCGCCGCGGAACGCGAAATCGAAGCGGAAGGCGGAGACACGCCCTACCCCTCCTGGGAGGAGCTGCGGGCGGAAGACACCGAGGACGCCCCGGCGATCGTGTTTACGATCACCGATAGCGCCGGGCAGGTCGTTCGTCGGATCACCGGCCCCATCACCGCCGGGCTTCACCGGGTCGCCTGGGACCTTCGCTACCCCGCGCCTAATGTGATCGAACTGGGCGGAAGGGAATCCTCTCTGTTCGGCGGAACGCCGGTGGGGCCCTTGGTGTTGCCGGGCGTGTACAGCGTCCAGCTTTCCAAGCGGGTGAACGGCGTCGTCACGCCCTTAGGCGAGCCTCAAACGTTTGAGGTGAGACCGCTTGAGCGCAGTCCTGAGACCACCACCGACCGCGAGGGCGCGCTCGCCTTTCAGCAAGAGACCGCCGATTTGGCGCGTGCGGTCTTCGGCGCGGTTCAAGCCTCGAGCGAGTTGCGGAACCGCATCGAGCTTTTGGAGGCCGCGATAGACGCCGTCGCCGCCCCGGTCGCCTCGCAGCGTGCTCTGCTGCAGGCGTTCGAAGCGCAGCTGGACGAGGCGGATCGCACGCTGACAGGCGATCGGACGGTGAGCAGCCGCAACGAGCCTGCGCCGTGGTCGGTGAACGCGCGAGTGGGGCAAATTCTCGGCTGGGGTTGGAACCACCAGTCCGATCCCACCGGCTCAAGCGTCACTGAGCTCGCTGTCGCGAGAGAGGAGTTCGCCCAAGCCCTCGCCACGCTGCGCGAGGTCGAGACCGGCGTTGAAACGCTGGAAGACGAACTTGAGGCGTTGGGCGCGCCTTACACCGCGGGCCGCGGCGTCCCCGCCCTGCCGGAGTAAGAGCCTGGTCCCGCCGAGGCGCTCGCGAAAGCGTCTCGGCGGCTCCGTCAAAGGCGGACCCTTGTTGGACGGCGTTTACCAGACAGTCGAACCGGCGGTCTTTATTGGTTCGTGCGCCTGGGCTGGGAGGGCGTGCGCCAAACCCCGGCGTAGCGCAGACGCGTTCCATCGCTCCAGCATTCCACGTCCTGCAGCTCGATATCGGTGGCGCCGTTGTTGTCGATGGTCAGCCAGCGCTGCATGAAGTCGGCCCAATTGTTGTAGGCGTACAGCGCATGGCCGCGGGAGCCGCGATTAAACACGCCGGTGAACCCCGCCGAGCCGCCTTCGCGTTGCGAAACCGCGAGGTCGACCAGTCGCCAGCCGTCGTCCGTCATGCTTTCCCACCGGTCCACGAAAGCGCCCCAAGAGGTGTAACGATACAGCGCCTCGCGATGGTCGCCGCGGCGGACGACGCCGAAATACCGACGATCGCCGTTTATGATCGCCTCATCCACGTCGATCAGGCGCATGCCGTCGTCGCGAAAGCCGCGCCACGCGTCAACGAAATCATCCCAGCTGTTGCGCCGGAACAGATATTGTCCGCCAGAGCCTTGCTCATAAACCGCGTTGTATAGCGCTCCGCCAGGAATGGGGCTGGCGTCGAAATCGACCAGCCGCATGCCGCCATTGTATTGGCGCGTCACCTCGCGGCCGAAGTCTCTCCAATTTTGCGAGCGATTGTTAGCATAGGTGTTGGTGACCCGACGGTCTTCGACGAACACCGCGACCAGCCAAAACCGCGAGCCGTCAGGCTCTCGGCACAGTTCCAAGTCAGCGGTGCGATAGCCCGATGAGATAAAGCCGGAGCGCCGTTCCTCATACTGCTCCCAGTCCGAATAGCGCTCGAGAATGGAAGTCCGCTGCGCCGACGCCGCGCCCGCCGCGAGCAAAGCGCCCGCCAAGCCCGTCAGCCCCACTTTGACCAGAGTCTTCATCGCCATTTCCCCAATGGTCGGCGTCACTCGCCTCGCGCAGTCTAACCAGGAATACGGCGAAAGCGCGCCCGCTCTCGTCTTCGGTTTGACGAAGAGGTTCTCGGGTTCGGCGCATGCCCCGGAGCACATGCCTTCGTAAGACCGCTGCGTCGGCGTGCTCGATGGCTTTAGGGAGACCGGTTAATCGCCGTTCCCGCGAGGCCACGCGTAGAGTTGCGGCCTCAACCCGAACCGGCTTTATCGATTTTCAATAAATTCTTGCCGCCTCCGCCAAGTTGCGCATTATAGGGCTTGCGCAAAGCGGAGGGGACGGACGCCAGCGTGAACCAAGAGACGGACGTCGCACCCCAACGCTCGAGACAATAGGTCACGAACGACCGACTGTTGGAGGAGACGGGATGTCTTACAAACTGAGCGTATCAGCGCTCGCCCTGACGGGCGTGGCCGTTACCGGCTGCGCGGGATTGCCTCAGGGCGACGGTTCTGGAGCGGGGGAAGCCCCGCTCTTGTCGCGGGAGGCGCTGTTCGGCAACCCGACTTACGCTTCCGTTCAAATCAGCCCTGACGGCCGCTACATCAGCTATGTCGCGCCGGATGAAGGCGTGCTGAACGTCTGGGTCGCGCCCGCTGAGGACATCGGGGCGGCGCGTCCGGTCACCGAAGACCGCGGCCGCGGCATTCGGAATTACGGCTGGACCCCGGGCGGCGACCGGCTGGTCTATATTCAAGACCGCGGCGGGGACGAGAACTTCCTGTTGTACGGCGTCGATCCGGAGACAGGCGACGAAGTCGACTACACGCCGTTTGAGAATACGCGCGTTCAGATTCTCGCGGCCGATGACGATTATCCCGAATTCATGATCATCGGGCTCAACAATCGCGACCCCCGATTCCACGACGCCCATCGGCTAAATCTAGAGACGGGTGAGCTGGAGCTCATCTATCAAAACGATATCGGCATCGTCGGCTATGTTTTTGACAATGACCTAAACCTTCGCTTCGGCGGGAGACAGAACGCTCAAGGCGGGTTTGACTATTTCAGCTATAACGATGGCGCTTGGGAGCCGTACTTCTCGGTGCCGCAGGAAGATGCGCTGACCACAGGCATTGAGGGCTTTGCGGAAGGCAATGAGATCCTCTATCTGCGCGACAGCCGCGATCGCAACACCACCGCCCTGGTGGCGGTTGATCTAGCAAGTGGCGAACGCTCCGTGATCGCTGAAGATTCCCGCGCCGACATCGGCGGCGTGTGGACGGATCCGGAAACTGACGAGCTTCAAGCATACACCGTTACCTATGAGCGTACTGAGATCGTGGCGCTCAATCAGGAGGGCGCGGACGCGCTCGCCGCGCTGGAAGCGAATTTCGACGGCGACGTCTCGCTTATCTCACGCACGCGTGACGACCAGCACTGGGTCATTCTGGAAACGACGGCGGCGACTGCGCCCACCTATCACCTCTGGGACCGCGAGGCGGGAGAGTTCTCGCGTCTCTTCGCCAGCCGCCCAGAGCTTGAAGGCGCACGGCTCGCCGAGATGCACCCCGTTGTCATCACGGCGCGGGACGGGCTGAACCTTGTCTCCTATCTCACCTTGCCGCCGGGTTCGGACGCGGATGGCGACGGACGTCCCGAAACGCCTGTGCCGATGGTGCTTTATGTCCATGGAGGCCCCTGGGCGCGGGACACCTACGGCTATGAGAGCATCGCGCAATGGCTCGCCAATCGCGGCTACGCCTCTCTCCAGGTCAATTATCGCGGGTCCACCGGCTTTGGTAAGGACTTCATCAACGCGGCGGTGCGCGAGTTCGCCGGAGCGATGCATGACGATCTTATCGATGGCGTTGACTGGGCGATCGCCGAAGGCGTCACCACGCCGGACCAGGTCGGCATTATGGGCGGCTCTTACGGCGGCTACGCAACGCTGATCGGCATGACCTTCACGCCGGACCGCTTCGCGTGCGGCGTGGACATTGTCGGGCCGTCCAATCTCGCGACTTTGATCGAGAGCTTCCCGGACTATTGGCGCCCCTTCTTGGAGCCGACTTGGTATCGTTTTGTCGGCGATCCGGCCGATCCTGCGGAACGCGCCGACATGCTCGCCCGTTCTGCGATTTCGCGGGTCGATGCGATTTCCGAACCTCTGCTTATCGGGCAAGGCGCCAATGACCCGCGTGTGGTCCAGGCGGAAAGCGATCAGATCGTCGCGGCCATGGAAGAGCGCGACATCCCGGTGACCTATGCGGTCTTCCCCGATGAAGGCCACGGCTTCGCCCGGCCTGAAAACAGGATGGCGTTCTTCGCCGTCGCGGAGGGCTTCCTTGGCGCGTGCCTCGGCGGACGCGTTGAGCCTATCGGCGACGACTTTGAGGGTTCGAGCCTCAATGTCCCCGTGGGCGCGGACTTCATCGACGGGCTCGGCGCAGCGCTTGAAGGCTTCACGCCTGAAGAGCGCGGCTAACCGCTAACGCGCGGCGCCGGCGCATGAGATGCCCTCTCACGCGCCGGCGTCAGCGACGTGCGGGCCAGGCGCTCAGCCCAACGCCTCGCGCAATCCGAGAAGACATTACGCCTCAGCCACCGCCGCGGCTTTTTCCGCGCGTTTGCGCTCATGCGGGTCCAGGAAGCGTTTGCGGACGCGGACGGCTTTGGGGGTGACTTCGACCAGCTCGTCATCGTCGATCCAAGCGATGGCTTGTTCGAGCGTGAGCCGGCGGGGCGTGGTCAGGCGAACAGCGTCATCCTTGCCCGCCGCACGAATATTGGTGAGCTTCTTAGACTTCAGCGGATTGACGATGAGGTCTTCGGGCTTGGCGTTTTCGCCAATGATCATGCCCTCATAGACCGGCTCGCCCGGCTCGA
>CAZABJ010000080.1:0-8414 GCA_964483375.1 uncultured Caulobacterales bacterium | reverse complement strand
GGCCGCCCCCAGCACCGCAACCATAGTCAGCCCGAACACGCGCATTGATCGCCTCCCTCGCTTGACACGGTCCGTCCGCGCGCCCGCGTAACAGTGGCGCCGACAGCGCCGTCTTGCACGCGTGGGAATGACGAAGGCGGCGCGCAGCCGGCTTGTCAGCGGCCGCGCGCCTCAGGCAAAAGGCGCCCTCCGCTCTCCGCAGGCAGGGACCGCCCGATGGCCCGCATCCTCATCACCTCCGCACTGCCTTACATCAACGGCGTCAAGCATCTGGGCAATCTCGCCGGCTCGATGTTGCCCGCTGACGTGTATGCGCGCTTTCAACGGCTCTGCGGGCATGAGGTCTTGTACATCTGCGCCACCGACGAACACGGCACGCCCGCCGAGCTCGCCGCCGCCCAGGCTGGGATGGACGTGCGGGCCTATTGCGACGAGCAGCACGCGCTTCAGAAGCGCGCCGGCGACGGCTTCGGGCTGTCTTATGATTGGTTCGGCCGCTCTTCGAACACGCAGAACCACGCCCTGACCCAGCATTTCGCTGATGTTTTGGAAGATAACGGGCTGTTTGAGGAACGGAGCCAGCGTCAGGTCTATTCCAACGCAGACGGCCGGTTTTTGCCCGACCGCTATGTGGAGGGAACCTGCCCCCATTGCGGTTATGAGCGTGCGCGCGGCGACCAATGCGATAATTGCGGCCGGCTGCTTGATCCCATCGATCTGAAAGACCCCTACTCCGCCATTTCCGGGTCTCGGGACCTCGAAGTGCGCGAGACCGCCCATTTGTTTCTGCGCCAGTCCGCAATGACCGATCGGCTGCGCGCCTGGGTGGACGCGGCGGAGGCGTGGCCTCCGCTCGCCCGCTCCATCGCGACGAAGTGGCTCGATGAGGGACTGCAGGACCGGGCGATGACGCGGGACCTGTCCTGGGGCGTGCCGGTGTTGCGCCGGGGCGAGCCGCGGCCGGGGTTTGAGAACAAAGTCTTCTATGTCTGGTTCGATGCGCCCATCGCCTATATTTCCGCCACCGCGGAATGGGCCGAAGCGACGGGCGGGGACTGGGAGAGCTGGTGGCGCACGGACAAGGGCGCGGAGGACGTCCGCTATGTCCAGTTCATGGGCAAGGACAATGTGGCGTTCCACACAGTGTCGTTCCCCGTTACGATCCTGGGTTCAGGCGAGCCGTGGAAGCTGGTCGACAGGCTCAAGGCCTTCAACTGGGTGACCTGGTATGGGGGCAAGTTCTCCACGTCCATGAACCGCGGGGTGTTCATGGATCAGGCGCTGGAGCTGCTTCCGGCGGACGCCTGGCGGTGGCATCTCATCGCCAATGCGCCGGAAGGGTCTGACGCTGAGTTCACCTGGGCCCATTTCCAAGCCACGGTGAATTCCGACCTCGCCAACGTATTGGGCAATTTCGTCAATCGCATAACCAAATATGCGGTTTCAAAGTTTGACGGTCGGGCGCCGGACGCGCCTGAAAACGGAGCCGACGAAGACTGGGTTGAGGGGGAACTCCGCACACGCTTGACGGCGCTCACCACCCATCTGGATGCGATGGAGTTTCGCAAAGCCGCCGCTGAGGCGCGAGCGATTTGGGCGGCGGGCAATGAGTATCTCACCCGAGCCGAGCCCTGGGTGAAGTACAAGTCAGACCCGGATGCGGCGGCGGTCGGGGTGCGCGCGGGGCTGAACCTGGCCGCGGTGTTCGGGATCATCGCCCAGCCGTTTATTCCGTACACGGCAAAGACGATCCTCGACGCCCTCGGCGTGCCGGAATGCGACCGCCACTGGCCCACGCCGACGGGGCCCGGCTTGCTGCACCTGTTATCGCCTGGCCAGAGCATCGCGTCGCCGCCGGTTTTGTTCGCCAAGGTCGAAGACGCTCAGGTGGAAGATTGGCTCGCGCGGTTCGGCGGAACGGAGACCGCCTAAGCGCGGCTACTGCGCGGGCCCGCCGCCCTCGTCTCGCTCGACTGTCCGCTCTCGGCGCTTTAAGACAGCGCGGAAACTCGGGTCAGCGGAGAAATCGCCGACACGAATTCGCGAGACGGATGCGGGCGGGCGCCGCGACGCACCGCCGAGGCGGCACGGAGAGGAGAGGCGCAATGAACCCTACGTCGGCGAAGAACAGCGAGCGCAAGACTGCGGTCGCATTGCAGCCGGACGGATTTCAACGCGCTCATTCCGTGACACCCTGGGAAGGCAGAGTCGGCTATTGCCGCGCGGTTCGCGCCGGCAACCAAGTGTGGGTCTCCGGCACGGCCCCCGTGCGCGAGGATGGCGTGGCGTTCGCCAAGGGGGATCCTTATCGCCAGGCGCAACGCTGTATCGGCGTCATCGCCGATGCTCTGGCCCAGGTCGGGGCGGAGCTGCGCCATGTGGTGCGCACCCGGATGTATGTCACCGACATCACGCTGTGGGAGGAATTCGGCCGCGCCCATGCCGAGGCGTTCGGCGAGCACCCGCCCGCGACCGCGATGGTGGAGGTCGTGGCGCTGATCGACCCCGACATGCTGATCGAAATCGAAGCCGAAGCGTTCGTCGCGGACTGACCCCAGCGCTCGGACGCGACTTAGCGCCGCGCCGGTTCCCGCACGCGCGCCGCCGACTATGTCAGGCGCAGGAGAAGCGCCCATGTCCGAACCCCAAGACCCATCCCGCCCGCTCGAAGTGGTCTACAATTCGGCCTGTCCCGTCTGTCGCGCAGGCGTGGAGAGTTACAGGGAAATGACCGCCCTCGACGCCCGGCCGCGCGCCTGGATCGACATAAACGAGCGTCCCGAAACGCTCGCGGCCCATGGCGTTACGACACGCGACGTGCAGCTGAAGCTCCATGCCATAGACCGGGAGGGACGGCTGCTGGTCGGCATGCCTGCGGTCGCCGCGATTTGGGCGGAGACGCCGGGACGGCGCTGGCTTGCCCGGCTCGCCCAAGCGCCGGTGCTGCGCTGGGCGGCGAATGCGGGATACCACCTCACCGCCCACATTCTGTTCCGCTGGAACCGGCTGGCGGGAAATTTCTAAGACGCGCGAGACTTCACAAATAGCGCAACACCAGTCGGCCGCGGCCGACATGTCGCATCCATCGGTCTCGCCTTGTTAATCCCGCCCATGTGAAGGCGATCGAAACCACACGATCAGGGGATTTCGTCGCGACGCTCTCAGATGGCGCCGTCGCCGCCGGCGGCAGGCGCTATCGAGAGGCGCTGGAAGCGGCGTTGTCTGCGTGAGGACCCCCGGGACGCGCCCCTCAGCCGTCCACGCGCGCTGCGTCGATCAAGGGTCGGGCGTCGAGGTCGTGGGCGGCGGCGCCGAGCGTGTGGCTGGGCGCTGCGATGCGCAGGGCGATGAAGGCGTCGGCCGCTAAGGCGTTCGTTTCCAGCAAGGCCGCCCCCGTCAGGGCTAGGGCGCACCGCTCGGCGAACAATCGCGCGCCGGCTTCGGAGAGCGCGCCGCTCTGGGGCGCGTCCTTAATCCAAGCCGCCAGCGCATCAAGCGCGGGGCTCGCGCCGGCCTGGCGGTCAAGCTCGCCCGTCAGGGCCTCGAACGCGTCGGGCTCACGTGCGAGCGCGCGCAAGACGTCCAGCGCGATGACGTTGCCCGAGCCTTCCCAAATCGCATTGAGCGGAGATTGCCGGAAAAGCCGGGGCATGCCGCTTTCTTCCACATAGCCGCCGCCGCCCAGGCACTCCATCGCCTCGTAAACCGCGCCCGGCGCACGTTTGCAAAGCCAGTATTTCGCAAGCGGGGTGGCGATACGGGAGAAGGCGGCTTCCTGCGCGTCGCCCGCCAAGGCTGCATCGAAACTCGCCGCGACCCGGAAGGCGAGCGCATAGGCGGCGTGCGCTTCAACGCTGAGATCGCCGAGTACGCCGCCCATGGCCGGTTGGTCGATCAGGGTCTTTTGGAACGCCCGCCGGCCCTCGCACCATTTTATGGCATGCGCGGTCGCTATGCGGACGAGCGCGGCGGAGCCGACCAGACAGTCCAAACGCGTGTGATGGACCATCTCAATAATGGCGCGCACGCCCCGCCCCGGCTCGCCGACCCGCCTCGCCCAGGCGCCGCGATACTCAATCTCGGAGGAGGCGTTGGAGCGGTCGCCGAGCTTGTCTTTCAACCGCTGGATTTCGATGGCGTTGCGCGCGCCGTCCGGCGTCCAACGCGGCGTGAGGAAGCATGAAAGCCCGGCCTCTTCATAGGCGAGCGTGAGAAAGGCGTCGCACATCGGCGCGGAGCAAAACCATTTGTGTCCCGTGAGCAGGACCTCATCCGCGCTTCCCGCCAGCGGCTCGGCGCGGGTGGCGTTCGCGCGCACATCTGAGCCGCCTTGCTTTTCGGTCATCGCCATGCCGATCGCGGCGCCCGACTTTTCAGCGGCGGGACTGACGGCGGGGTCGTAGGACGCCGCGGTCGCACGGGGAACCCACTCTTCGGCCGACCAGGCCGAGGCCCGCAAAGCCGGGACGGCCGCATAGGTCATCGACATCGGACAGCACACCCCCGCATCCGCCCACGTCATCAGCGTCATCAACGCGGCATGGGTGACGTGACCGCCGTCGGGATGGGTCCAGGCGCGGCTTGCGACGCCGTGGGAGAAGCCCAGCGCCATCAAGGCGTGGTAGGCCGGGTGAAACGCCGCCTCGTCGATGCGACGGCCCGCACGGTCATGGGTTCTCAGCTGCGGCGGGTTTTCGTTCGCAAGCCGCCCCTGCTCCCGGGCGTCTTCGGCGCCGATTTCCGCGCCAAAGGCCTTCAAATGCGCCCGCTGCAGGCCCGCAGCGTCCGCGCCATTGCGGGCGAGGCCGTGCGCGACGGCCCCCGAAAGCAGGGCGTCATCGGAAAACGCGTTGAAGTCAGCCAGCGGCGGAGGCTGGTTGACGACGTCATGGGTCTCAAGGCGGTCGCGCGGGCGTAGGGCTGTCACGAACGGTCTCCAGCGGCGGACGACGAGGCCATCGTCATCCGCCGCACCGTCTCAGGCAAGCCGTCGGCCGCCGCATAGGCGTCGCGTCAGCGCCGACGGCGGCGCGCGAAGCCGAAGATCGCGATGAACATCGACACCGCTCCGGCGATTACCCCGACAATGGGGTGAGCGGTCTGCGCCAAGCTCAACACCCGGCCGACATTGGACACCCCGACTTCGATCTCATCGCGATAGGTCCGCACCGGCTGCGCCGCATCGCCCACATAGGCGAAAATATCGAGCGTCAGCACACGGCGGCCTTCTTCCATCGGCCGAACGCCCCATTGCCAGCGATTGGGGCTCGCCGCCTCGGTGGACAACATCTGACGTTCCGGCGACATGCGCTCGATTTCGAAACCCGGGCCGGTCAGGCTGGCGGAGACCTCCGCGCCAACGCCGACACGCGCTTCAATGATGTCGCCGATAAACCCGTCGAGAAACTCGCGCAGTTCCGCCTCGCCGGTCGCATCCAACACCAACTGTACATTGGTCGGGCGGCCCAGGCTCATATTGGTGGGGCGGTTATAGGCGATATCCGCCTGGCTGAGGGATTGAGCGAGCTCGCCGGATTGGTCCGCCGCCCGGCTGAAATCCCGGGGCGCGCCGGCCGTCGCCGGGCGGATCGCCTCGGCCATGGGCGCGGGGGCCGCTTCGGCCTGTGCTGCGGCGACGTTGGGCGCAGGCTGCGCATCGGGCAGCGCTGTCTCTGGAGCGCCTCCCCCGCTAAAGACATAGAGATAGCCGGCCCAGCCGAAAGCGGCGAGCGCGATCAGTAAAAAGACTCTGCGTAAAAAGCCGCCCATGGCGATCTCCCCTCAGGCGTTGGTCCGTCACTCGCTCCCGGCTCAATGAGAAAGTGTCACCGGAGCGAGGCGATTCAATGGCGCGGCCGTTCAGCGATCACCGGCGTTGCGAGATCGTCGCGATGGAACCGCACCGCGCAAAACGGCAACGCTTCGGCCGTACGGTGACCGTGATGCACCAAACCCTCCGCCAAGAGAAGCAGCGCGTCATGAGGAAACTCGGTGAAATCCGCGTCCGCGCCCGCTTCAAGCGCAAATGCGAGGGCCTCGACCACCTTGCGGCGAAAATGAAGGGTCTCGGCGTGGGTTTCGCCCGCAAGACGTTCCGCAGTGAGGTCGAGGGCTTCTTGCAAATGCGGTTCGGTGGTCGCCGCCACATGGGTGCCGTTGACCAACAAGGGAACCAACCCGTCCGCGCGCAGCTCCGCTGCATGGCCTCTATCGTCTAACGGGTGAGAAAACTGCACGGTCACGTGCTTCACTCGGTGTTTCGTCATGGCTCGCATGCCCATCGCCGCCGCCCCTTTGGCTTCGCCTGGTCTTGGCGTGGCGAGCACGCTAACCAAACCGCCCGCCGGCCGGTAGCGCGGACGCGTGTCGCGCGACGGCGCGGTTAAGGTTTCACGTGTCGGGCCGCCTTTTACCCCCGTGACGCTTCATAAAACGCCACCGCGGCGGCGTTCGACACGTTCAGGCTCTCGACGGTCGCCGCGATTGGGATCCGGGCGAGAACGTCGCAGGCGGCCGCCACGCTTGGCCGCAGCCCCTTTTCCTCAGAACCCAGAGCAATCGCCAGCCCATCAGGGCCCGCCCCGGCGAATGCGTCCCCCAACGACGTCTCCGCGCCGCCCGCGAGCCCGACGACGCGCCGTCCCGCCAAGCGCAGCGCCTCTAAAGCGCGGGAGACGTTGACCACACGGGCGTGGGGCAGCCTTTCCGCCGCGCCCACCGCGGCTTTGGCGCAGGCTCCGAAAAACGGCGGCGCCTTGCGGTCCTGGAGCACCAAGCCCGCTGCGCCGAAGGCGGCGGCCGACCGGATGACCGCCCCCACATTATGGGGGTCGGTGACCTGATCCAGCACCACCACGAAACCAGTGCGCGTCGTGAGCGCATCCAAGTCGAGCGGTTCGGGCGCGCCGACGCGCAGCGCCACGCCCTGATGGACCGCTCCAGCGGGCAGCAGCGCGTCGATCTCGCGCGGCTCAACCAGGCGCAGCCTGGGGTCCTCCAAGCCATGCGCACGCGCGGCGTTGCGGCTCACATAGCCCTCATGCACGGGGCGGTCGGGGTTGTCGAGCGCGGCCTTGGCGGCATGGGCGCCCCAAATCCAGCCCTCGCTGGGAGGACCTTGCTGTCCTGGAGGGGGCGAGCGACGCGGGCGTGCGGCGAATGGGGGCTGCGGCATGCCCCCGGCGATAGCATGCCTCGGCGCGTGAGCGCATCCGTTCTAAGCGCGGCGCGCATCGAAGGGGTAGGATCTAAAATCAGGTACACGAGGGACGAGAGATGCACCTACGCTTTGGCCTTGCCGTCACCGGCCTCGCGGCGGCCGCCGCCTTCGCCGCGCCCGCCGCCGCCGATCGCCTCATCATTGAAGACGTGGTCGGTCAGCTGCGCATCGAGACCGGCGACTTTGACGCCATCACGGTTGAGGTCAACGCGGAGACGGGCGAGGCGCCGA
The DNA here is from genome assembly GCA_964483375.1 of uncultured Caulobacterales bacterium. Taxonomy (GTDB): domain Bacteria; phylum Pseudomonadota; class Alphaproteobacteria; order Caulobacterales; family Maricaulaceae; genus JAUIEH01. The sequence continues at coordinate 964 of CAZABJ010000080.1, read as the reverse complement.
ACGTCTTCCGGAGCAATGGCGAGGTGCGCGTCGACGGTGGATTGCCGCGCGCGGACTGCGACGGGTTCAATCTCCGCCGCCCCCGCGGCGGCGAGCGCCAAACCGTCACGGTTCAAGCCCCGCGTGACGTCACCTTAGTCATCCGCGCCCGTCGCTTGGACGTCACGGCCGGCGCGGTGGCCGAACTTGATGCGCGCCTGGAGGGGTGCGGGGATTGGACCATCGGCGCGGTGGCCGGTGACGCGGACCTTCGCAATTCCGGCGTCGGTCATATGGCGTTGGGCGATGTCGGCGGCGCCGCGACGTTCTGGCTGAACGGAACGGGGCGGATCACGGCGGGCTCTATCGGTCAGGGCGCCCGATTGGAAGTCAACGGCACGGGACGGGTGGCCGTCGGCGCGGTCGAGGGCCCCGTGCATGCCGACGTAAACGGGACAGGCCGGATCGCGATCGAGAGCCTGAACGGCGACTTTCGCGGACGTGCGAACGGCACCGGGGACATTCGCATCGGCGGCGGGCGGGCGCCCAACTTTGTGGCGTCAGCAAACGGGCCCGCTGCGGACATTCGCTTTGACGGTATCGCCGGGGATGCGGTTCTCGACGCCAACGGCTTCGCCGGCATCACCATCCGAGCGGTTGAGGGCGAGTTACGGCGCGACGCGAACATGGCGAGCATCCGCATCCTGGAACGGCGCTAGGGGGGTTTTGGGGCCTCACGCGCTCGGGCGGTTGCGCCCCCGAGCGCGGATCCGTATACCTCCGCGTTCTCCGGTCCCGGCGGCGCGCGGCGGGGTGCGCTCAGGCGCTCGACCCCGCCGCCGCTTGGATCGGATCTTGCTTCGCCGCACGGCGCGGAGGGGTGGGTGAGTGGTTAAAACCATCAGACTGTAAATCTGACGCTTCGGCTACGCTGGTTCGAATCCAGCCCCCTCCACCACGGCGCTTTCATTTCATCCCGAAAAGT
>CAZABJ010000079.1:5759-8476 GCA_964483375.1 uncultured Caulobacterales bacterium | reverse complement strand
GTCGTAAAGGCGACATCGACGCGGTCGTCCGCTTTGGCTTTCTCAGCCACCGCCCGCAACGCGACGGTGTCGGGGTCCGCCTTCGCAGGGTCGAACACCGCGCCGGACCATAGAACATTGTCAAACGCCATCACCCCGCCCGGACGCAGCAAGGTCATGAGCCTGTCGTAATAGTCGCTGTAGCCGGGCTTGTCCGCGTCAATGAACGCGAAGTCGAACCGCTCCGCCTCCCCTGCCGCGATGAGGTCGTCCAAGCTCTTCAACCCTGGCCCGATCCGCGGCTCGACCACATCAGCGACGCCGGCGGCTTCGAATGTGAGCACGGCGCGGGCCATATGCTCTTCGGACACGTCGCAAGCGATCAGCCTAGCCTCGCCGTGATGCCTGTCCCGCATGGCGAGGGCGACAGCCGTGGCGGAATAGCCCGTGAACACGCCGAGCTCGATGGCGTCTCTGGCGCCGATCATCCGCACCAGCATCTGAAGGAAGGCCCCCTGCTCGGGGCTGATTTGCATCACCGCAGACCCGCCCAGCGCCGCGGTCTCCTCCCGACACCGCAAAAGCGCGGGCGGCTCTTCGCGGTTGGCCGCGCGCACATAGGCCGTCGCGTCGGCGTTCAGACCATAGCTTCGGCTCATCGCGGCGCGTCCTCGCCATCGGTTCGAAAAGGAGCGGCGATCCTCATCACCCCCCCAGCTGGAAGGCGAATGGCAAAGTGAAGGCGTGGCCGGCTGAGGGCTGACCGTTGCTGAGAACCGGGGCGGCTATAAGGCGTTCGGAAAGCTGGAGCGCCGCCCGCCCGAACCGCCAGCCGCGCGGCGCTTCAGATTCCAGGGCGCAGCGAAGCCTGCGGGTGGTTAAGACGATGCAGGACAATTGCGCGGAGCCCTCTCTGGCGAAGGCCCGGGCGCGCGGCGGGTAGAGATCGTCGAAATCTTGCGCCCGCAGCGGCCGCTGCCAGAGCACTGAGCCGGTGGCGGAGGGCTGGGCTGCGCGCGCTTGCGGCGCTTCGTCCGTACGAGATTGGCGCGGCGTGCGGATCTCGTCTTCAATGGCGAACGAAATCGGAAACGCGAAACGATGGCCGTCCGAGGGAGATCCGTCGCTCAAGCGGGGCGCGGCGATCAATCGATCGGCCAGCGCGAGCGCGGCGGCGCCGAAGCGCAGCCCGCTCGGCGACTCGCTCTCAATGGCGCAATCCAGCGCGCCTGAGCTGAGAATGACGCAGGTCAGTCTCGCCTCTCCGCCCCGTCCGCGGCGGCGCGCCTGCTCAGGATACACCTCGTCAAAGTCGTCCACCGAAGGCCCGCGCACCCAGATCACGTCGCCCCGCGAAGGCTGACGGTCGCGCGCCTCCGGAATGGGCGCCGGACTGAGGGGGGTCGGCGCGGAAGGCTCTGGCGTGGTGAGCGAAGGCGTGATCGCGGGGGAGGACGCGGCCGCCCCGCCTCCGCCCAGAACCACGCGGTATTGACCGCGATACCCGCCGCCCGATTGGGCGGGCGGAAACCGCGACTCTTCAACAATCCGAACGGCGGACGCCACGACGACCGGGTCGAAGGTCTCCGCGCCGATCACCACGAAATCGCTCGCTCCGCCGCGTTCATCCACGCTGAAAGAAATATCCACCGCGACGCTTCGCGAGCCGCTCACCCCGGCTACGTCGCTTGGGGAGGGTCCTGAAATCGGCGTCACGCTGCGGGGCGTCTGATCGAATAGATCGTCGGATTGTTCGGCCGGCGCGACGCCGGCGTCGGGAGGGTCTGCGACATCGATGGCGCGCGGCGCTTCCACGCCTTCATCCGGGCTGGGCGGCGCCAAGCGCGGTTCGGGCGGCGGACCCGTCGGCGTCGCCACGGACGCCACGATTTCCGCGCCGCGGCTGGCTTCCGCCATCAGCACATCACCGCTGAACAGCACCACGCCCGCCCGAACGCCGTCAGGCGCATCGCGAACGCGCCAACCGCCTTCGGCTTGCTGACAGATAAGCGGCGCGCCCGCGTCAAGCACCCAGACCGAGGGCGTTCCGGCGTCGGCTAAGCGAGAGGAGAACCGCCGACTGGCTTCCGCCACCAGGCCAAGTCCGTCGCACAAGATCCGGCCGGGCAAGACCGCGCGGATCTGGGAGGTCAACTCCTCCGCCAAAAGGAGACGGGCGGTCTCGCCTTCATCGGAAAGCGCCAAATACCCCCCGCCCAAATCAGCGGTGCACCCCAAGCCGACGGTGACATCGAACGCGTCATCCATGACGCCGGCGATCGCAGGACGCACCAATCCGATGTCTCGTCTCGACGGGACCTCGGCGGTCAAAAACGGGGCGCCGTCCGCATCGGCGCTGAGCGCGAACACGCCGCACGGGATTTCCCCGCTCAGCCGCGCGGCCAACGCACCCGCCTCCGCCCAGGCCTCGGCGCGCTGTTCTGCAACCGGATCGGCGGGCGGGGCCGGACCTTCGTCCTCCTCAACCGCCGCAACCGCCGCAACCGGCTCTTCCGCCGGCGGATCGGCATTTCGCAGGCCCGGCTCGATGGCGGCTATCTCAATCGGCTCCGGCCCGGCGACGTCTAAGTCAGCCGCGGCTGGGGCTTCAGCAGGCGCAGGGTCTACGCGCTCCACGGTCGGGCGCGTAGCCGGCGTTTCGCGCGGGGTTGGCTCAGGATCACGCGCGGCGAGAGCGTTAGGCTGAGACGCGCGCGTCGGCTGGCCGGCCGTTTCGA
>CAZABJ010000079.1:0-5659 GCA_964483375.1 uncultured Caulobacterales bacterium | reverse complement strand
GCGCGCGCGGTCTCAACGGCTCGCTCTGCGCTGGTCTCCGCACTCTCGCGGTTTTCGCGAATTTCGCCGCCCATTTGAAACAGGACGTAGAACACGCCCGCCAAGGCGACGAGAAAGCCGATATTGAGCGCGATCGCGATGGGATAGCGAACATAGGACGGCAAGGACGAAAAGCCGCGCCGTGGGGGTTCGTCGTCAGGCTCGCCTCGACCGATGGCGCCAGATCCGAGATGTTCGCCGTACACGTCCCTCGCCCCGTCTCGACGCCTGGCTTCTTAGCGACGTTGCGCGCCAAAACGCCCGGCCTCAGCCAGCCGCCAGACCGTTCTTGCAATCGCCCCGGGCGTCGCCCTGCATCTCCGACCCGGCTTCCAGACATGATGTTAACCACACTGGAAGGCGAGCGCGAAGGACCTGCTTCATGCGGCGCGTCTCGCCGCAGCCAGATACGCCACCGAACCCATCTCATGCAGTCGCGAAACCGTGCGTGCGAACTCAAACGCCCCGTCGCCTTGGGGATAAAGCGCCTCGGGCGGGGCGTCCGCGGATGCGATAAGCTTCACCCGCGCTTCGTAAAGCGTATCGATCAGCGTGACGAAGCGCTTGGCCTCATTGCGATTATGCGCCCCAAGCTTGGGGATGTTCTCGATGACCAATGTGTGGAAACGCCGCGTCAGCGCCAAGTAATCCGCCGCTCCCAGCGGCCGACCGCACAACGCTTCAAAAGTGAACCGAGCCGCGCCCGCTGCAGCGCGCTCCGCGACGAGGACGCGCCCTTGGACAGAGAGACGCACCACGCGCTCGTCGTCTCCACACACGATGCGCCGCCACAAATCGTCTAACGCCGCCTGGGCGTCGGGGTTGAGCGGGTGCAGCCAGACTTCCGCGCCCTTTAGCCGCTCGAGCCGATAGTCCCGCGCCGCATCAAGCGCATGGACGTCCATATTCGCGCGCAACATGTCGATGAACGGCAGGAAAAGCTGCCGATTGATGCCGTCTTTGTAGAGATCCTCTGGCGGTCGGTTGGACGTCGCCACCATCGTCACCCCACGGGCGAACAGGGCTTCGAACAATCGGCCGAGGATCATCGCGTCGGCGATGTCGGTGACGTGCAGCTCGTCGAAACACAACAGCGCAGCGTCATCGGCGACGCTGCGGGCGACCACCGCGATCGGGTCTCGCTCGCCGGCGTCGCGCGCCTGGGCGACGGCGTCATGGATTTCCAGCATGAACTCATGGAAATGCACGCGCCGCTTACTCGCAATCGCAACCTCGTCGAAGAACAAGTCCATCAGCATGGATTTACCCCGACCAACGCCGCCGTGAAGATAAACGCCCGTCACCGACGCCGTCTTGGACCCGAACAGCCGGGAAAGCACGCCGGACCGCGGCATGCCCAACTCACGCGCCAGGACTGACAGTCGCTCGGCGGCGGCCTCTTGCGCCGGGTCAGCGACCAAATCGCCGGCCGCAACTCGGTCGCAATATTTCTTTAGGATCGGCATGGCGGGCCGCTTAACGGCTTCGAGGCGGCGCGTCCACCGCCCTTGCGCCTTTACGCGCCCTCACCCAACGGCACGCCGAGAGCGCGGCGAATATGCGCCCGGCCACGGTCGGTGTCGCCCATATAGACGCGCCACAGTCCATCGTCAGGGTCGCGCCAAAACATCGCCGGACGCTCCATGCCCCAACCGTTGGCGGCCATGATTTCGGCGATGTCGTCATGGGCGTCGCGGCCAGTTTCAACCAGAGCCTCGCGCGTCATGTCGCCCGCGACAGGGGGCGGTTGGTCGGGCCGGGCGTAATAGGCGTCCGCCGCATTGTCTTCGTACCAGGCTTCATAAAGGTCCCAGTCGCGGGTGCGATAGAGTTCCGCGAGCACCGCTTGTTCTTCCGGGCTCGCTTCATACCGGCCTGAGCGCGGCGCGTAGAGCAACACGCGGGTATCGACGCCGGCGGCATGCAGCGCGTCGAACTCCAACAATTTGTAGCTCAGGCAATCGGAACACGCGCGGAACCCGATTTTGTAAAGCGTGACGCCCCCCTCCAAGCCCGGGGAGACCCAAGGGGCGTTCTCCAGGATCTCGCCCAAGCGCTCCGCCCCGACTTGAATCACGGCGGGCCGGGCGGGCAGAACCTTCGACGCGACGGGCGAACGGGCGAATTGGTCCCACCAGACATACCAGCCGCCAAGCGCGGCGGCGTTTAAGCCCAGCACCAAAATGACCAACCAACGCACCATCAGCCCACCCCTTCGGTTTGCACTGTCTCTCGCTGCAAAGCGTCGCCCCACGACCATACGGCGACCGCGCCGGCGGCGAGCAGGACCGCCGCCATCACGCCCAACGCCGCAAACAGGCGCAGGTCTTTGGGTCGATTAACCGGCGTCATCGTCGTTTCGCAATTTTGGTCGGCGCAGATCCCGCCGCAAGACACGACCGCGCACAGGATCGTGAACAGAGCACGTCACGCCTTCTCGCGCAGCAGCGGCGTCAGCGCCGCGCGCAACGGGTCAGGCAACGGCCTCGGCCGGCGCGTCGCGCGATCCACATAGACATGCACGAAATGGCCTTCAGCGCCCGCAGCCTCCTCCTCATTGCGGAAGACGCCGAGTTCGTAGCGCACCGAACTCGTCCCAAGTCGGGAGACACGCAACCCCACCGTCACCAGGTCGGGAAACGCCATCGGCGCATAGTAGCGGCAGCCCGTTTCGACCACCAAGCCGATGACCGCGCCCGCATGGATGTCGAGCGCGCCGGCCTCGATGAGCGTCTGGTTAACGGCGGTGTCGAAATAGCCGTAATAGGCGACATTGTTGATGTGACCATACACGTCGTTGTCCGCCCAGCGCGTCGCGATCGAGGCGAAGCAGGCGTAATCCGCGCGCACGCCGCGGCTCGGTTTCTCAGCCCCCATGGGCTCAGCCCCTTCCGTTCGCGCGGCGCGCTATAGCGGGCGCGCGGCCGCAAGAGCGCGGCGGGAAAAACGGCGGGCGCGTCGTCATAGGTCACCTCGCGGGGGTTGTGGACCAACAGCCGGGTTTGGCGCATGGCGTCTTCGGCGAGCTGCGGCAGATGGTTGTGGCTCACGCCGACATCGCGAAGACGCCGTTCGATTTTCACCGCCTCGCTGAGCCGTTCGCATTCCGCAATCAGCGCCTCGGCGGAAGCCGAAAGTCCCAAATGCGCGGCGATGCGCGCGTAGTCCGCGCCGCAGGCGGGCGCGTTGAAGCGGAGGACATGCGGCAGAACCAGCGCGTTTGAGAGACCATGGGGGACGTGAAAGATGCCGCCCAAAGGATAGGCGAGCGCGTGCACAGCGGCGACGGGCGCATTGGCGAAGGCCTGGCCAGCGAGCATGGCCCCCAGCGCCATGTCCGCCCGCGCGTCCCGGTCCGCGCCGTCTGCGCAGGCTCTCTCTAAGGCGCCATGCAATTTGGCGAGCGCCGCTAAGGCCAACGCGTCGGACACGGGGTTGCGTTTGGTTTTCGACGTAATCGCTTCGATGGCGTGGACCATCGCGTCGATGCCGGTGGCGGCGGTCACAGCGCGCGGCAAGCCGAGGGTCAGGTCGGGGTCGATCAGCGCCAAATCCGCGTAGAGCGGCGGTGCGTTGACCCCGCTCTTGGTCGTCTCCCCGGTCGTGACCACGGAAATCGGCGTCACTTCAGAGCCTGTGCCCGACGTCGTGGAGACCAGCGCAAGCGGAAGACGCGGGCCGACGACTTTGTTCACCCCGTACATTTCCACAAGCGGCTGGTCGCTCCCCAACAGAACCGCCACGAGCTTCGCCGCATCCATCGAGCTGCCGCCGCCAAAGCCGATGACGGCGTCGGCCCCGAAGGCGCGCCCCCGCTCCGCGGCGTCCAGAATGACGGCTTCGGGCGGATCGGCGAGCACGCCGTCGAACACGGCCGTCTCCGCACCGGCCTCGGCGAAAGAGGCGATCGCGGGGTCGGCGAGCCCAAGCTTGCGGACCCCGCCGTCGGTGACGAACAAAACGCGACGCGGCGAACGCAAGGCTTCGCCCGCTAGGTGTGCGAGCCGCTCGGCGCCGCCGGGTTCGACGTGGATGTGCGGGACGGTGCGAAACTCAAAAGGCGTCACGGAGAGGCTCCCAAGGGGCGGTCAGTCGGACGGGGCCGAGCGCCCTTCTCTCTGCGCCTCCAAGAGGCGGGCGAGGCGAACCAGCTCCTCAGGCGGAACGGCCCTTTGGTGGGTGGCGATCCACCACCAGTTCCCGCATGGGTCCGCCACCCCGCCGGCGCGATCGCCGTAGAACTGATCCTCGACCGGCTGCAGCGGCGTCGCCCCGTGTGCGACCGCTCTGGCGAACGCGGCGTCGACATCCTCGACCATCACATACAGGAAAGCCGGACGGAGCATGTCTTCGGAGGTCGCCTCTGCGACCATCACGGTGCTGCCGCCCAGGCGGAGCTCTGCGTTCCATAACCGCCCGTCCGACCGCATCAGCGGCTCTTCGGCCAATTCAGCGCCGAACGCCTGTTGGGCGAACGCGACCGCCTTCATGGCGTCGCGCACGATGACGAACGTCGACACGACGCTGCGGCCGGAAGGATTCCAGGGCGTAGGCATCAGACCGTCTCCGCGCGTCACTGCATTGTCGGGATGACAAAGCGGTCGTCGTCCGTGGCGCCTTGGGGCCAGCGTTGGGTGACGGTTTTGATTTTGGTGTAGAAGCGCACGCCTTCCATGCCGTGCTGGTTCACATCGCCGAAGGCCGAGCGCTTCCAGCCGCCAAAGGTGTGATAGCTCACCGGCACCGGAATGGGCACGTTGATCCCGACCATGCCGACATTGACGCGCTGGGCGAATTCGCGCGCCGCCAGGCCGTTGCGCGTGAAGATCGCGACGCCATTGCCGTATTGGTGCTCGGACGGCAACGCGGCCGCCTCATCAAAGTTCTCGGCGCGGACGATTTGCAGCACCGGGCCGAAGATCTCTTCTTGATAGGTCTTCATGTCTTTGGTGACGCGATCAAACAGCGTCGGCCCGATGAAGAAGCCGTCCTCATGGCCTTGCAGCACATGCCCCCGCCCGTCGACGACCAGCTCGGCGCCTTCCTCCGCGCCCATTTGAATGTAGCTCTCCACCTTGCGCTTGTGCGCGTCGGTCACCACCGGGCCGTAATGGGCGTCAGGGTCGGTCGAGACGCCGACCTTAAGACCAGCGATCGCCGGCAAAAGCGCCTCACGGAGTTCGTTCGCGGTTTTCTCGCCCACCGGCACCACGACGGGCAGCGCCATGCAGCGTTCGCCCGCCGAGCCATAGGCGGCGCCGACCATGTCCTTGACCACCTGGTCCAAGTCGGCGTCGGGCATCACCACGCCATGGTTCTTCGCTCCGCCCATGGCTTGGACGCGTTTTCCGTGCGCGGTTCCGGTGGAGTAGATGTACTGGGCCACATCGGAAGAGCCGACAAAGCTCACCGCGCGGATGTCGGGATGGGTGAGGATGGCGTCCACCGCCTCCTTGTCGCCATGCACGACATTGAGCACGCCCTCCGGCAGGCCCGCCTCCATCATCAGCTCGGCCAGACGCACCGGCACCGAGGGGTCCTTCTCCGAAGGCTTGAGGATGAAGCTGTTGCCGCAGGCGATGGCGACGCCGAACATCCACATCGGGATCATGGCGGGGAA
>CAZABJ010000078.1:0-8597 GCA_964483375.1 uncultured Caulobacterales bacterium | reverse complement strand
ACCCCTGACCTCTGCAGTGCGATTGCAGCGCTCTCCCATCTGAGCTACGGCCCCGAGGTCAGAGCGAGGCTTGTATGGCTCGCAGGCGATTGGGTCAAGAATGGACCGGCGGGAGCCCGCTGCGCGGGGCGACCGCGGCTAAGGCGGCCAGGCGCGTTGCGCTAAGGGCCGGGGGCGCGCTAGAGGGACGGGACCCGCGCTTCGCGGCGGGGCGTCTCGGCGAGCGACTTCTTCGTGGGGTCGGCCTTTGACGCCGAACGGCCGCGAAAGCGCATCCCGCACAGTCAGGGGCGAGCATGGATTTCGTTTGGGCGATCTACGTCTTTTTCTTGCGTCCGTTGTTGACGCTGGTGCTGTGGATGACCGTCATCTACGTCGTTCTCGGCTGGTTGATGGTCTTTAATGTCGTCAATCCGAGGAACCAGTTCGTCGCCACCATCGCGCGCTTCGCCGGCGCCATTGTCGAGCCGATCTTGCGGCCCTTCCGCGCCGTCGTTCCGCCGATCAATCAAGTCGATCTCTCGCCGGTTTTGATGATCCTGACGCTGTTTTTCACCCGAGATTGGCTGTTGCCGACCCTTCTGCGCTCAATCGCCGGCGCACCGACAAGCATCAGCTGATCGCCGGCTCAGCGGCGAGGTCCCTCGCATCGGCCGCGGGAAAGTCCAGCGCATGCGCAGCGCCGACGCGACGCGCGGCGTGGTGTAAGGAGAGGCCATGAGCGCGCACATCATTGACGGCAAGGCGGTTGCGCGAGAGGTCCGCGCTGAGGTCCGCGCGGGCGCGGCGGCCTTCGCTGAGGAACACGGCCGCGCGCCGAACTTGGCGGTCGCGCTCATCGGCGATGACCCGGCAAGCCAGGTCTATGTCCGCTCAAAAGAAAAGGCCTGCGCGGCGGAAGGCGTCGCCTCCCAGGTTCATCGCTTGGCCGGCGACGCCAGCGAAGCGGAGGTCCTTTCCCTGGTCGACGCCCTTGGCGCGGACCCCGGCGTGGACGGCGTCCTGGTGCAGCTCCCCCTGCCCCGGCATGTCGACGCCGACCGCGTGATCGGCCGCATTCCCCCGGAAAAGGACGTCGATGGGCTGACGGAAATCTCAGCCGGCCGCCTTTCCCTGGGCAGACCGGGTTTTCGGCCCTGCACGCCTGCGGGCTGTGTGGCGCTGGCCAAACGCGCGCTGGGGGCGGATTTGTCCGGCAGGCGCTGCGTGATCATCGGCCGATCGATTTTGGTTGGAAAGCCGGCGGGGTCTTTGTTCCTCGCGGAGGATTGCACCGTCACCCTCGCCCATTCCCGCACCCGCGATTTGCCGGCCGTCGCGCGGGAGGCGGATATTCTCGTTCCCGCCGTCGGGCGCCGGGAAATGGTGCGCGGCGATTGGGTGAAGCCCGGGGCTTGCGTCATCGATGTGGGCATCAACCGCATCCCCGCGCCTGAGAAGGGCCCCGGCGGCACGCGTTTGGTCGGCGATGTCGCATTCGAGGAAGCGCGCGAGACGGCGGGCTTTCTGACCCCGGTTCCAGGCGGGGTAGGCCCTATGACCATCGCCATGCTGCTATCGAACGCCCTTGAAGCGGCGCGCTTACGCGCCGGTATGGCCGCCCGGGCCCGTTAGCGCTCCGACCCGTCTTCGTCTTGCCGTTCGGGCGCGGGGTTGAACTCGCTTTCGGTGAGTTCGTCGGCGATATCGCGATCGGATTCGATCGTGGCCGCGAGAAGTGCGTTGCGCTCTTTCACGCGGGCGATATAGGCGCGGTTTTCGTAGATGTTCTGCTCTTGTTGGAAGACTTCGTAGAGTTCGTGAACGGTCTCTTCGTCATGGGCGCGGAAGGCCTGCGCCATACGGTGCGCGCGATAGGGGTGCATCCCCAGCCTCTCTAAGACGGACTCCGCGGCTTCAAGCGCCGAGCCGAACAATTCGCGGACGATTTTGTCCGCCCCGGCCTCGCGCAGCCGGTAGACGTGCAATCGATCGAACGCGCGGGCGACCACATACACTTGGGGATAGAATTTCTTCACGTGACGGACGAGTTCAACCGCGCGCTCGTTGTCGTCGATGGCGACGAGCAACACTTTGGCGTCGGCCAAGCCGGCCGCCTTGAGCAAGTCAGGCCGCGTCGCGTCGCCGTAATAGGCGCGCGCGCCGAATTTCCGGAGGCTTTCGATGTGATCTGCGGCGTGGTCGAGCACGACGGCCGGTTTGTTGATGGCGTTTAAGATCCGCTGGGTGATTTGGCCGAAGCGACCATAGCCGGCGATGACGACGGCGGAGGACTCGTCGATGGCGTCCGCTTCCCGGTCGTCTTGCGGCTTCGACAAGCGCGCGAGGATGACCCGCTCCAATATGATGAACACCCCGGGCGTCATCAGCATCGACAGGGCGACGACCAGATTGGCGGCGGCGGCGAACTCAGGCGGCAGCACATAAGCGCCCAGCGCAAATGTGAGGAGCACGAATCCGAACTCGCCCGCTTGCGCCAATCCAAGAGCGTAGATCCACCGGTCGCCCGGGCCCAATCGAAAGGCGACCGCCAAGCCCATCATGACGCCGAACTTGACCGCGAAGAGCCCAAGCGTCGCGCCGAATATGGCGACGAACTCCCTGGACAGGAGCGCCAAATCGACCCCAGCGCCCACGGTGATGAAGAACAACCCTAAGAGTAGACCCTTCACCGGGTCCAAATCCGCTTCGAGCTCGTGTCGGAACTCGCTGTCCGCCAACACGACGCCGGCGAGGAACGCGCCCAACGCAGGCGACAACCCGACCAGGGTCATCAACAGAGAAATACCGACGACCAGAAGCAGCGCTGCGGCCGTGAAGGCCTCGCGGATGTTCGACAGGGCGATGAAGCGAAACGCCGGTCGCCCCAAAAAGCGTCCCGCCGCAATGACCAGCGCGACGGCCCCCAAGATCACGAAGGGCTGCGCCCAGCCGGGCAGATCGTCCATGAATGACGAGCCGCTCCCATGGCCGCCTTCGCCGTGGTCAGCGTCGCCATGGCCCGCCTCGGCATGCGCGCCGGCATCCGCCCCCTGCCCGCCGATTGCGTCGGCGGCCGCAGCGGCGAGTTCCGGTGAGGCCAAAAGCGGCATCAAGGCCAGCATCGGGATCACGGCGATGTCTTGGAAAAGCAACGTAGAAAAGGCGGAGCGGCCGCCTTCGGTGTTCATCCAGGACTTTTCCTGCATGGTTTGCAGAACGATGGCGGTGGATGAGAGCGACAGGATCATCCCTGTCGCCAATGCGACGTTGAAGCTCACGCCGAACGCCATCAAGGCCCCGACGATCAAGAGCGTGGTCAGCCCCACTTGTGCGGCCCCCAGGCCGAAAAGCTTGTCGCGCAGCTCCCAAAGCCGACGCGGTTCCAGCTCCAACCCGATAAGGAACAACATCACCACCACGCCGAACTCGGCGAAGTGTTGGACGGTTTGGCTCTCAGAGCCCACCAGCCCGGTGAACGGCCCGATAATGAGCCCCGCAGCCAAGTAGCCCAGAACCGAGCCCAGCCCCAAACGGTTGGCGATGGGCGCCGCGATCACCCCCGCGGCCAGATAGACGAAGGCGCTGAAAAGAACCGATTCCATTGCGCTTAAGCCTCCGCACGCTGGGCGTCATTGAGTGAAAACCGCTCCGCTTGAGCGGCCTTGTCCCAGTCGACACGATTGTCCCGAAACGCCGCCAGCATCGCGGTCCACTCCTGGACATGCGGGGTCACCCGGCCGTCCTTCATCGCTGTGCGGGCGGCGAACAAGACCAGCGGGGCCAGGTACTGCATGCGGCACAGAACGGCGGTTTGCTCGAACGGCTTGAGAAGGGTTCGGACCGAGTAGCGGTTAAAGCCCTCGGTTCTATAGGCCGAACGTTCCGCGCCGGCGGAAATCGCATTCATCATCGCCTTGCCCTCCAACGCCCGCCCGTGCTCGCCATAGGCGAAGCCGTACTCGAAGGTCACGTCGATCCACTCTTTGACGATGGCCGGCGCGGAATACCAATAAAACGGGTGCTGCAAGATGATGACGTCATGTGCGACCAGGCGTTCTTTTTCGCGGGCGACGTCAATCATGAATTGAGGATAGGTGGCGTAGAGGTCGACCACGGACACCCCCTCCACAGCGCGGGCCGCCTTGGCGAGGGTGACATTTATCTCAGACCGGTCCGGCGCTGGGTGAGCGTGGACCACAAGAACGCGTTTAGACATGACGCAGCGCACCATGCCTCAACCCGCCCCAGCGGGCTAGCAGGCGGGGACGTGACGCCGGAAATCTCGCCAGGTCGCCCACATGCTCGCTCCCGCTTTTGACTTCTTCGACCCGACAAAGCCGCTCCGACGGCCGATCTATCTTGCGCTCAGCTACGCCGCGCTATTGGCCTTTACAGCCCTCGCGCTGATCCCGCGCCCGCCCTCGGTCGACGTAACCCATGCTGACAAAGCCGCCCATTTCCTCGCCTTTGCAGCGGCGAGCGGCCTGGCCGCGCTTGGCGCCGTCCGCCCCGCCGCCGCCCGCCTTCATGCGACGGCGATCTTCTGCGTGGGCGTCGGCATCGAGCTCCTGCAGCATAATTTGGTTCCTGAGCGGACGGGCTCTTGGGCTGACGCGGCGGCCAACACCGCAGGCTTGGCGGCGGGTTTTGTCGTCGGGCGGATCTTGGCTTCCCTGGCTGCTCGCCGCGCGGAACAATCCGAAGCCCTGGGCCGCCGGGCCTAAGGCGTAAGGCTTGGGGGTGCGCTGGTCGGTGTTTGCAGGCATGCTCGCTGTCGGGGCGAAGGGATCGCAGAGACATGCGACGAGCAGGGGTTTGAGGGTCAGCATGAGCATGAAGAAAGCGGCGACGATCGCAGCGACGGCGATTTTGGCGGTGACCGCAGGATGCGCGAGCGGCGGCGGCGGCGGCGGGGCGACCAGCCCGCCGGTGACGTCCCCGCCCCCACCGCCGCCGCCTCCGCCGCCGCCGCCCCCTCCTCCGCCGCCGCCGACTGCGCCGCCGAGCGATTTTGAGACCGCGGAGTATTTCGGGACCGGCAATCTCGACGTCTTCGCGCTCGACCAAATCGGCGCATCAACGGCTTACGCCGCGGGCGGGACCGGAGAAGGCGTCGTCATCGCCGTCGTCGACACAGGCGTGGACCGGGATCACCCCGATCTGGGGGGGAACATCGCCTCCGCCTCACGAGACGTCGTGGCCTCGCGGAATGACCTAGAAGACCCCGACGGTCACGGAACGTTTGTCGCCGGCATCATCGCCGCCCTGCGGAACGGCTCAGGGCTGCACGGCTTAGCCTTCGATTCCCAAGTGTTGGTGCTGAGGGCGGATAACCCAGGGACCTGCGCGGCGGATGAATGCTTGTTCCGCCCCTCCGACATCGCGGCCGCCATCGATTTCGCGATCGCCCAGGGCGTCGACGTGCTGAACCTGTCGCTCGGCGGCTCAGCCGTGCAAAGCCCGACCATCAACGCAGCGCTGTCGCGCGCCGCCCAAGCCGGGATCGTGATTGTCGGAGCGGCCGGCAACGACTCCGAAAGCCAGCCCGATTCTCCGTCTAACTTCGCCGGGCTTCCGGAGGCTCGCGGCTTAGCGCTTGTGGCGGGCTCCGTCGACGCGAATGGCGTCATTTCCGATTTCTCAAACCGCGCCGGCGCATTGGCGAACGTCTATTTGTTGGCGCCCGGCGAGGGCGTTACCTCCACCTTCCCGCAGGACCAATGCACCGACCCCGGCCCGGGCGTGTGTTATGCGACCGGCTCGGGCACGTCTTTCGCCGCGCCCTACATCGCCGCCGCCGTCGCGCTGATCTTGGACGCATTCCCGAACATCACCCCTGAGCAGGCGGTCCAACTCCTCATCGACACCGCCGACGATTTGGGCGTGGCCGGCCCTGATGGCGTCAACGGCGCAGGTTTGATCAATCTCGCCGCCGCCTTCGCGCCGACCGGGACGAGCAGCATCGCGTTCGCCCCAATGCGCGAGGGCGACATCTCCGGCGCCGTGGTCAGCCCTGTCGCCGGCGCCTTCGCGGCGCCCTCCGGCGCGTTCGGCGATTGGGTTTGGCATTCCGGCGCCTTTGAGGACGTTCTTATTCGCGACGGCTATGACCGTCCCTTCACGCTGAGCCTCGCCCCAACGCCCGCTCTCAGCAGTGCGGAGGGCGACTTTGAGGCCGCCGCCGCCTCTCAACGGTCATCGCTGGTCGCGGCCCGCACCGCCTTTGGCTCGGCGGCCTTGCGCCAGACCCCGCGGCTCTACAACCCCTTCCCCAACTTGCGGGATGAAACGCATTTCGCGCCAGAGCTGTCGGCGAACGTTTCCCTTGGTCGGCTGTCCTTCTCGATGGGTCGGGGCGTTCCTGCGACAAGCCCCACCTCCGGCGGGCTGCAGGCGAGCGCGTTGTCGTTCGGCGCGTGGTCCGGCGCGGCGGGGCTCACCAGCGAAGCGGACTGGCGCGCGGCGGGGGTCACCGCGGGCGCGTGGCGGCTTGAGATGCGCACGGGCTCGGATGAGGCCGGCGGGACGACCGCGGCGGCGATATCCCGCGTGGTGCGCGACCATGTGCTGTCGCTGGAAGTCGGCGAAGCGGAGGACGAACGCGACACGCTGGGGTCGGCGGTCGTGAGCCGGTTCGGCGGCGAGGACGGCGCATCGACGTCTTATGTGGCGGCGGGATGGCGCGGCCCGGTGGCTGGCGCGTGGAGCGGCGCGTTGCGGGTCGAGCTGGCCCAGGTGAGGCTCGCGCCCACCGATGTGCTGGAAATCCGTGAACGCCCGCTCGCTTCAAGCTGGGCCTTCGGCGCTGAGCGCCCGTTTGGGAACGGCGTGTTCGGGCTGACCCTCTCCCAGCCCTTGCGCGCCGAAACCGGGGCCATCGGGTTCCGCGCGCCGGTCGCGTCAACGGCGAACGGCGTGGGCACCTTGTTTGAAGAGCGGCTGGCCGGGCTTGTCCCCTCGGGTCGGGAGTTGAATTTGGAGGCGGCGATGCGGTGGCGCATGCGCGGGGGGTTCGACGCCACCTTCGCCGCCCGCTATGCGCTGGAGCCGGGCCATATCGCCGACGCCGATCCTGAGGCTGCGTTCTGGTTTGGGCTGCGCACCCGCTATTGAGGTCGGGCGCCGGACCGACACGATTTTGTGAAGCGCGAGGCCGCGTTTTGGGGCGCCGCCGAGCGACGAAATTACCGCCTTGCGTGTTAACCTTAGGGCCTGGCTTGACGGCCCGAACATAGGAGGCATCGCCATGAGAACGCTCGCTCTCGCCGCCTTTTGCGCGCTCGCCGCCGGCGCGACCGCATCCGCTGACGGCCCCGAAGCGGAAGACGCGCAGCCTGAAGAGGCTCAGGCGCGGGACTGTTTCCGCACCCGCTCAGTCAGCGGCTTCAACGTGGTCGACCGCGGCACGGTCCGTCTCTCGACGACGCCGTCCCGCATCTATGAGGTGGATGTGGCCCGCGCGGGCTGCTTCAGTCTCAGCTTCGCCCATAGCATCGCGATTGAATCGGGGCGGGTTTCCGGCAATATCTGCGTCGGCGACGGGCCCTTCGCCGGGCGCATTTTCAGCGATGACGGCGACCGCTGCCGCATCACCGCGGTCCGCCGGGTCGACTTGGAGGCCGAAGCCGCCGCGGAGGCGGCCACGGGGTCAGCCGAGGAATCCCCGGCGCAGTAGGCGCGTAACCCCCACTTCACACGAAGCGCGGCGCGTTCGGTCGCTCCGCCGGACCGCCGCCTTCGACAACGGGCGTTGACAGCAGACCGTCAGCTAGCGTTATTACGCCCTCCCCGCGCAGGGCGGCGGTTTCACCGGCCTGCATCCCTTGTCGGGCGCGTAGCTCAGCGGGAGAGCACTACGTTGACATCGTAGGGGTCGCTGGTTCAATCCCAGCCGCGCCCACCATTTTTCGGTTTCAAAACAGCGCGTTACAGGCGCCGATCCGTTCTCGGTAAGGCTTTTGCCTGCCGTGGTAAGGCCACGGTGAGGAATGGGCTTAAGATGACGAAAATCAAACGCTGTACAGCATGGCTGTGATCCTCGCTACGCCTCCTCCTTCCCCGCTCCAAACGCGGCCCGTACGCGGTCACCTTGCAACATCGCTGCGTGCAATATGGCAGCGACGCCGATGACGCCGTCGTCGAAGACCTTCCAGTAGATGAAGTGCTTCTCATAGCGCGCGAAATGGCCGGCGACGCCGAACTCGGGCGGGATCGGTCGCCACACCTCGCGGCGCTCGGCCAGCTCGTCGAGCCGTGCGAACAGGCCATCGAGATAGGTGTCGGCTTGAGCTTCGCCCCATGTGTCGATGGAATAGGCGTAGATGTCGACGAGCGCGGCGCGCGCCGCGCTCGAGAGGACATACGTCGTCACGAGCGCCGGCGGTCGGCGGCGAGGCCGCGGATGTCGTCGGCCGTGGTCGGCGCGTAGTCCTCACGCGGCGCAGCGAAGGCGGCTTGGAGCTGCGCCTTCACAGCCTCGAAAGAGGCTTCTTCGCGCCGCGCCTTGTCCTTGCGGATGAGGTCGCGGACGTACTCGCTGACGCTCTCGAAGTCACCCTCGGAGGTCATGCGCTGGACATGCTCGCGCAAGGCCCCGCTGACGCGAACGTTGACGC
>CAZABJ010000077.1:0-8888 GCA_964483375.1 uncultured Caulobacterales bacterium | reverse complement strand
GAGCCTCGCCTCAACCGTCTGAATTCGGGTGGTCAAACAGGCCTTCAGTCCTCTACCACACCACAGTGGCCGTCGTGCAAAACGCGCCGCAGCACCCTCGGGCGTCGCCCGAAAAACCGAAGGGACACGTGATGAGCGCAGCTATTCGCCCTGTTATTCTCTGTGGCGGAAGCGGCACGCGTTTGTGGCCTTTGTCGACGCCGCGTTTGCCGAAGCAGTTCTTACCTCTGTCCAGCGCGCGGTCGATGCTGGCTGAAACCGCGGCGCGCGTCTCTGATCCCGACCAGTTTCTCAGCCCTATCATTGTGGGGAGCGAGCGGCATGGCGCGGTGTTGCGGCGCCAAGTCTCCGGGGCGACAGTTATCCTCGAGCCCGTCGGCCGGAACTCCGCGCCCGCCATTGCGGCGGCCAGCCTTATCGCGGGCGAGGATGACATCCTCGCCGTCTTACCCTCCGATCACCACATCACCGACGAGGCTGGCTTTCGCGCGGTGATGCGCGCCGCCCTGCCCGCCGCCGAGCGCGGCGAAATCGTGACCTTCGGCATCGAGCCGACATTCCCAGCGACGGGGTATGGCTACATTTTGGCCGGTAAGGCGGACCCCGGATCGGCGGTCGTTCGGGTCACCCGCTTCGTGGAAAAGCCCGATCGGGAAACCGCGCAAGGCTATATCAATCAAGGCGGCTGTTTCTGGAACGCCGGGATTTTCTTGTTTTCGGTGCGAACGATGCTCGCAGCGTTTAAGGCGCACGCTGCTGACATTCTGGAGAGCGTCGAGGCGGCGCTCCCATCCGATCGCGGACAGATCATCGTGCTCGATCGAGCGGGCTTGGAGCGCACGCGGTCGGAGTCCATCGACTATGCGGTGATGGAGCATGCCGACAACGTCTCCGTTGCGCCGGTGTCGATGGGGTGGAGCGACTTGGGGGACCATAAGGCGCTTTTCGAACTCAAATCGAACGGCGGATCGGTGTTGGAGGGCCCCGTCGTCTCAGACGCGGCGCGAAACTGCTTCGTGCGCAGCCACGGCCCCCGGATCGCGGTTAAAGACATCGAAAACCTGGCCGTGATCGCCTCTCCTGACGGCGTTCTCGTGACGCCGGTCGACAAAGCGCCAAGCATCAAGTCGCTCGTCCAAGAAATGGACGCGGGCGTTTACGCCAACCAAGTAAGTCCTTCCCTGCGCGAGACGACGAGCCATTGGCTTTTCCGTCAGTGCCTCCCTGTTTGGGCCAAGAACGCCTGGGACAGCGGCGCCGGAGGGTTCTTCGAAACGTTGGATTTTGGCGGGACGCCCCGGCGCGAGCTCCCCCGCCGCGGGCGCATTGCGCCGCGGCAGACCTTTTCCTTCGCGCGGGCCATCCGCTTGGGCTGGGACGACGACGGGGCGGCGTCTCACTTGGTCACCCAGGGCTTGGCGTTTCTGTCCGAGCAAGGACGCTCGCCCCGCGGGGGCTGGGCGCATCTGATGTCGCCTTCGGGCGCGGTGATGGATGAAAGGCGGAGTTTGTACGACCACGCCTTTGTGTTGCTCGCCGCCTCCGAGGCTTTCGCCGCGACCGACCAGCCAAGCGCAAAGGCGTTGGGCGAAGAAGCTTTTGAATTCATTGAAACCAACTTTCGAGATGCAAGCGGGGCGGGATACGATGACCCGGATGTTTCGCCTGACCGAAAGCTGGCGAACCCGCACATGCATCTGCTTGAGGCGTTTACGGCGTGGTTTGAGGCGAGCGGCGACGCCAAGGCGTTGGATCGCGCAAGCGAAATCGCCATGCTCTTCGAACGGCATTTCTTCGACCCTCAATTCGACGCCGTTCGCGAAGTTATGGATGAACGTTTTCAACCCGTTGCGGCTGAGAACTTCATCGAACCGGGCCATTGTTCGGAATGGGCTTACTTGCTGCACCGGCTCGACCGACACACGGATCGCGACACCGAAAGCTGGCAGCGGCGTCTCATACGGTTCGGGGAGAACCGCGGCGTTGACGCGACATCCGGCTTCTTTTCTCAGCGTTTGACCGCTCAGAGCGAACCTCTCGACGCGTCACGGCGACTTTGGCCGCAACTCGAGCGCTTCCGCGCGGCTCTCCATCGGCCTGACGCCGTGCCTGTCGGAATGGCTGAAAACTGTCTTGACGCCATCTGGCGGGAGTATTTTCGCTCGGGACAAGACTGGTTTTGGATCGATTGGATCAATGCCGATGGATCGCAGCGCTCAGACGATGTTCCCGCCAGCATGCTGTACCACTTGATGACGGCGCTTAGCCCCATCGCGGTCCAGGCGGAAACAGCGCCCCCCAAAGGTCTCTAAGTCGAACCCGCCGGGTCGTCACAAGGCGCTCGGCCGATCACCGTCGCTGGTGGGAGCTGCGCCCTGGCCGAAGCGATCGGCTGGACCAACAGACGCCATGTTTCCCGTTTGCGACGCACCCATGCGCGGCTGGCCTTGGTCGGATTTGAAAAACGGATTGAAACGCGGGAGCGACTGAGAACGACCGGCGCTGCGCTAAACCGCGGAGCCCTTACGACAACGACGCTGCACTGCGGCAAGACGCCGCTCTATCGCACAATCGTATAATGACTGTCACATGCATGGGCCATAACGCGCCGTCGGTCATCACTCGGCCGGTCCGCATCTGGCCAGGGCTCCCTTCGCTCATGAGCACATCCGGAAATTTGGCGTTGAACGATCCGCTCGACGCAAGCGCGGCCGCGGCCGAGACGACCACGGCCGATGAAAGCCAAGGCCTTTCAGCGGAGGAAGCGCGCGTTCGGTTGGAGACCTTCGGCCCGAACCGACTGCCCGAGCCCGCCCCGCCCAACCTCCTCGTCACTTTCGCGCGACAATTCCTAAGCCCGTTCATCTACATTCTCGTCATCGCGGCGGCGGTGTCGTTCCTCATCGGACAGACCCCCAGCGGCGTCTTCATCGTCGCGGTGCTGCTCATCAACGCCGTCATCGGGGCCACCCAAGAGTTCTCCGCTCAGCGATCCGCCGCTGCGCTGAGAGCCATGGTCAAAGGCGTCGCCCATGTCATTCGCGATGGGCGGCCGGCGACGGTGGAGGTCACCCAAATCGTGCCGGGCGATCTGGTGTTGGTTTCTTCAGGAGACCGCATCCCGGCCGACATCGCGCTGACCGACAGCGACGATTTGAGCGTCGATGAATCCCTGTTGACCGGCGAGTCCGTCGCGGTGACCAAGAGCCAGACCGCCCATAGCGCTGAGGACGCGCCGCTGGCGGAACGTCACGACCGCCTGTTCGCCGGCGCCATCGTGACGCGGGGGCGCGGCCGCGGCGTCGTCCTCGCAACAGGCCTGAACACGCAAATCGGAAAAATCGCCCAGCGGGTCACCGCGCGGCGCGTCTCCGAGCCGCCGCTAATGATCCGTATTCGGCGTTTCACCTATCAAGTCGCCGGCGTGATCATGCTGGCGATCATCGGGCTGGCCGCGCTGATGGTGCTGCGGGGCGGGTACAGCTCGGCCGACGTCATCATGATGGGCATCGGCCTGGCCGTATCGGCGATTCCCGAGGGCTTGCCCGCTGCGCTGACGGTCGCCTTGGCGATCGGCATGAAGCGCATGGCCGACGAAAACGTCATCATCCGCAAGCTCGTCGCGGTGGAGGCGCTGGGATCGTGCACCTTCATCTGCTCAGACAAGACCGGGACGCTGACCGTCAATGAGCTGACGATCGACAAGGCGGTTCTGCCCTCGGGGCGCATTTACGCCGCCACCGGCGCCGGCATCGCACCCGGCGACGTACAGGGCGACGACCTTGCTTGGCTTGAAGAACTCATCGTCACCGGCGTGCTCGCCAATGAGAGCTATCTGGATTACGCGGGCGGGGAATGGACTTCCGACGGCGATATCGTCGACGTGGCTTTTCTTGTCTTCGCCAAGAAATACGGCTTGTCGCTGCAGCGCACCCGCGAGGAGCGGCGGCGGCTCAAGCTCATCCCTTACGAATCCCAACGCGCCTTCAGCGCCAGTGTGAATACGGCCGAAGTTGGGGGAGGCGCGGAGCTCTTCGTTAAGGGGAGCCCCGAAAAGATCCTCGCGGCGTCTACGAGAATGCGGTCCGACGAGGGAGACGTCGCAATCGACGCCGCAGCCGTGGAAGCCCAGTTCAACGCCCTGGCGGGCGAAGGCTACCGGGTGATCGCATTGGCCAAGCGCCCCGCTGCGTCTGTCGACACCCTCAGCGACGACACGCTTTCGGACCTGGTGTTTCTCGGCCTGGTCGCCATGATCGACCCCGCGCGGACCGACGCGCGCGCCTCGATAGACCGGTGCAGAGACGGCGGCATCGGCGTGGCGATGGTCACCGGCGACCACCCCTCCACCGCCCACGCCATCGGCCAACAACTCGGGCTCGCCGCCGAGGATGACCCGGTGGTGACCGGCGCGATGATCCGCGAGACCGAGCCCAAGGGCCGTGAGGCGCTGCGCAAGCTCATCTTGCCCGCCCGGATCTTCGCCCGCATCGAGCCCACGCAAAAAGAACTCATCGTCGAAACCTTCATGCAGGCGGGCCATTTCGTAGCGGTCACAGGCGATGGGGTGAACGACGCGCCTGCGATGCGGCGGGCCAACGCCGGCGTCGCGATGGGCAAGTCCGGCGCGGATGTGGCGAAAGAGGCCGCCGACCTCATCATCACCGACGACAAATTCAGCTCTATCGTCGCGGGGGTCGAACAGGGGCGGATCGTCTACAACAACATCCGCAAAGTCATCAGTCTGCTGACGGCGACCGGGTTTTCCGCGCTTGTTCTGTTCTTCTTGAGCGTCGGCGCGGGTCTGCCCATGCCGCTGACGGCGGTTCAGCTCTTATGGCTCAACTTGGTCGCCAACGGCTTGCAGGATGTGGCGCTCGCCTTCGAACCCAAGGAGGGCGACGAACTGGACGCCCCTCCCCGCGACCCCCATGAGCCCATTTTCGAACGCCATGTGATCGAGCATGTGCTCGTCGCAGGCTCGGCCATGGGCGTCATCGCGTTTCTTGTGTTCTCAAGCGCGCTGGCGAGCGGCTTAGAGCACGCCGCGGCGCAGAACCTGACCCTCTTGATGATGGTTTTGTTCGGAAACATGCACGCGCTGTCGAGTCGCTCGGAGCATCGCTCGCTTTTCACCATGCCCTATTTCAGCAACCGCTTCCTCGCAGTCGCGACGCCGGCGGCGTTGTGCATGCACCTCATCGCCATGAACACGCCCGGGCTGAGCGGCGTGTTGGGATTGCAGGCGGTCTCGCTCACTCATTTCGGAGCGCTGTTGGGGCTGGCGCTGTTTTTCTTAGGTGTGGAGGAAGTCCACAAGATGACCATCCGCTGGCGCGCCAAACGCCATCGCCGCAACACAGCCGGGAGGCCCGCACCGTGACCCTGACCGGCAAAACCGGCCTTGTCGTCGGCGTCGCCAATGGCGACAGCATCGCAACGGGATGCGCTCGGGCGTTCCACGCCGCAGGCGCGGAACTCGCGATCACCTATCTCAACGATAAAGCGCGCCCGCATGTGGAGCCCGTCGCGCAGGAGGTCGAGGCCGGCCTATGCCTCCCGCTCAATGTCGAGATCGATGCCCATTCCGACGCCTTGTTCACCGCCATTGACGAGCGGTGGGGGAAGCTCGACTTTCTGCTGCACTCCGTCGCGTTTTGTCCCAAAGAAGATCTCCACGCCCGCGTCGTGAACGCCTCGCGCGAAGGCTTCGCCCGGGCGATGGACGTCTCGGTCCACTCTTTCATTCGGCTGGCGAACCGCGCCCGGCCGCTGATGCGGGACGGCGGCTGTCTTTTGACGGTGAGCTATTACGGCGCGGAAAAAGTCGTCGACAACTACAACATCATGGGACCGGTCAAAGCCGCCCTTGAGGGGACCGTCCGCTACCTCGCCGCCGACCTCGGTCCGGAAGGCATCCGCGTCAACGCATTGTCGCCGGGACCGATGAGGACCCGCGCCGGCTCCGGCATCGCCCATTTTGACGCAATTCTCGATGAGGCCGCCGCCCGCGCGCCCCAGCGCAAGCTCGCCACCATCGACGATGTCGGCGCATTCGCCGCCTATCTGGTCAGCGATGCGGCTCAACAGGTCACCGGCAACATCTCCTATGTGGACGCCGGCTATCATGTGATGTCCTAAGCGGGGGAGCACGGATTGGATGATTTGACCGAGGCGCGCGGGGCGCACTCAGCGACCCCGGCCGCGCCAGAGCCTACGCCCTCGCCCCGCCCCAGCTTCGGCGCCCAAATCGACGCCGAGCTTTGGTCGCTATTCGCCCGCGCGACCGGGGGCTTTTCTCCCTTAAGCGCCGCATCGGCCTGGTTCGACTGGATGAGCCACGCGCTCGTCTCGCCAGGGTGGCGCGTGGAGACCGGCCTGCGAAACGCCGGTCTGATGGCGCAAGAAGCCGCAGACGTACAGGCAAAGGCCCTCAGCGTGTTGCGAGACAAGCCCCTGGACGGGATGGCGTTGTATCTGACCGTCTTGGAGAGTTTGCAGGCGCAGCACGATCTGCTGGCCAGCATGCTCGAAAGCCCGCAGGCGTCTCCGCGCGGGGTCTCCCGCAACCACGCTGAGCAAGTCGCCTTCCTCACGCGCCAGCTTTCCGAAGCGCTTCACCCCGCCAACATGCTGCTCACCAATCCAGAAGCGCTGCGCGCGACGATGGAGGAGCGCGGCGCCAATCTCTGGCGGGGTTATCTGCACTTTCTCGAAGACATGCGCGACCAGCTCACCGGCGCCGCCCAAGAACCGCAATCCCCCGCCGGCATAGGCGAGCGACTGGCGGCGACCCCGGGTAAGGTCGTCTACCGAAACGCGCTCATCGAACTCATCCAGTATGAGCCGCAGACTGAGAACGTAAGGCGGGAACCGGTGGTCATCACGCCCGCCTGGATCATGAAATACTACATTCTCGATCTCGCGCCGGGGGCGTCGCTGATCGAATATCTCGTTCGCGCCGGCTACACCGTCTTCGCCATCTCCTGGCGCAATCCCGGCGCGGACGATCGCGACATGGCGTTCGACGACTACCGCCGGCATGGCGTCATGGCGGCCTTCGACGCGGTCGGCGCGCTCGTCCCCGACGAACGCATCCATGCGGTCGGTTACTGCTTGGGCGGCACGTTGCTGACGGTCGCCGCCGCGGCGATGGCGCGCGAAAACGACCATCGCCTGGCGTCGCTCACCTTGTTCGCCGCACAGACGGATTTCTCCGATCCTGGCGAGCTATCGCTGTTTATCGACGAGGCGCAGCTGGCGTTGCTCGAAGCGGGGATGTCCAAGGAGGGCTACCTGACCGGGGATCAGATGGCCGGCGCGTTCGCCTTATTGCGATCCCGCGAACTCATTTGGCGGCGCATGCAGCAGGCCTATTATCTCGGGCAGCGAGAAGCGGTGAACGAACTCATGGCGTGGAACCGTGACACCACGCGCATGCCCTACAAGATGCACTCCGAGTATCTTCGGAAATTCTTCCTCAACAACGACTTCGCGCAGGGCCGCTTCCATGTGGACGGGCGGCCCACAGCGGTGTCCGACATTCGCGCGCCGATTTTCGCGCTCGGCACCAAGACCGATCATGTCGCGCCCTGGCGGTCGGTCTACAAAATCCACCTGCTCGCCGACACCGAAGTGACGTTCGCGCTCACCAATGGCGGACACAACGCCGGCGTGGTCAGCCCGCCCGAACACCCGCGCCGAAAACACCAAATCGCCACCAAAGCCGATTGCGAATACTTCCTCGCGCCCGACGGCTGGGCCGAGCTCACGCCGGTCCGCAACGGCTCATGGTGGCCGAGCTGGTTGTCGTGGCTGTCCGAGCGCTCCTCCGGTGAACGCCCGGCCAGACCCCCAGCGCGCGCGGGCCTGCCGGACAACGCGCTTGACGCCAAAGCCGCCCTGCCCGCCGCGCCCGGCGGCTATGTGAGGGACTGATCGCGCCAGCTTTGGCGCGGGACTAACGCCTCTGCCCAAACGCGATTGAGACCTCGACACGGCGGTTCATCGCCTCATCCGCACCGTCGGCGGTTTCCCGCAACGGCTCGGCCTCTCCGCGCGCAATGATCGTAATGACGCCGGCCGGGGCGCCGCGCGCAACGAGCAGATCGCGCACGACGTCAGCCCGGCGCCGGGACAACGCCACATTCGCCGCTTCGGAGCCGCGACTATCGGTATGTCCGACAAGCTCGACGGCCTCCACGTCGCAACGCGAGGCGGGCTCCATCACCTCGTCGAGCAGCGCCAAACCCGTTCCGGTCTCCGCAAAGCCTTCCGCCTCTCCGTCGCCGAAAAAGACGATTGTCGCGGCCGGCTCGCAACGCGGCGGCGGGCCGTCCCAACGCACGCTCTCCAAGCGCCCGATAAAGACGCTGCGTTCAAAGGAGCCCAAATGGCCGAAGCGCCCAACCCGGGACAGCATGCCTTCAAACGCAATCCGCCACTGGGAGCCATGCTCAGGCCGGACCGAAGCCGCCCACTCAGGCGTCGCATCCGCTAGCGCGCGTCGAGCTTCTGGCGAGACCACCGCCCACCAGGTCTCCCCCGACGCATCGTCGCGAAACCCGTTGATTTCAAAGTTCTCGAAATAGACGCCGCTGAATTCTTGCGGTTGGGGCGGCGCATGGGCGCAGGCTGCGATGAGACCGCAGGCGACCGCGAGCGCGCAAGCGCCAGAACGCTTTGACAGAACCATCACTTCGCCCCCCTCCAATACAAGCCATGCCAACGGTCACGGCATCAAGGGGCAAACGTCAAGCCGAGAGACCAGTGTCCTAGACCCCGCTTGCGCGAAAAAAAAGCGGCGGGCCGAGGCCCGCCGCCAGCAATCGTGCATGACGATGCTTGTCTTAGAAGGTTTGCGTCACGCGGCCGAAGAAGTAACGGCC
>CAZABJ010000076.1:0-9063 GCA_964483375.1 uncultured Caulobacterales bacterium | reverse complement strand
GTCCCCTCGACCCTTACGCCGCCTGCGCTGACCTTGAAGGGGAAGCCCAGGAGGGTTGCCGCGCCGAAATCATTGAAGCCGCTTGCGGCGCTTCTGAAAGCGAAGGCTATGCGGGTTGTCTCGCTGAGCTGGACGCCGCCCATGCCGCCGCCAGCGGTCCCCTCGACCCTTACGCCGCCTGCGCTGACCTTGAAGGGGAAGCCCAGGAGGGCTGCCGCGCCGAAGCCGTTGAAGCCGCTTGCGGCGCCGCGGACAGCGAAGGCTATGAGAGCTGCTTGGCCGCGCTTGACGCGGCCCACGCCGCGGCGAACGCGCCGGTCAGTCCCTACGCCGCCTGTGCCGAGCGGGAAGGCGAGGCCTTTGACGCCTGCCGCGCCGACATCGTCACCGCACAATGCGGGGCGCTGGAGAACGGCGCGCTGGAGGTCTGCGAAAACGAACTCGACGCCGCCCATCAGGACGCCCTCGCCGCGGCGATGGAGCCCGAACAAGAGGCCGCCAGCGGCGGCGTGCGTTGGGACGCCGCGGTGAGCGTGCTCAATCGCGGCGGGCCGGTGATGTACATCCTGCTCGGCCTCTCGGTGCTCGGCCTCGCCATCGCGGTGGTGAAACTCGGACAGTTCACCTTTCTCGGCGTGGGCTCCCACCGCTACGCGCCGCGCATCGTCGACATGGCGCGCCGGGGAGAGAGCGAGGCTGCGCTCGCCGAACTCGCACGCCGCCGCGGGCCCATCGCTCGCGTGCTCGAAGCCGGCGTGCGCGGCCGCGCCATGAGCGGCGCGCGCGAGGAAATCGTGCGCGAGGAAGTCCAACGCATCGCCCAGTCGAAACTTGACGGGTTGGAGCGGGGACTGCCGCTGCTCAGCCTCATCGCCACGGTGAGCCCGCTTCTGGGTCTCCTCGGCACGGTGCTGGGCATGATCGAGGCGTTCCAGCGGCTCGAAGGCGCGTCCGACCGGGTCGATCCCGCCATCCTGTCCGGCGGCATCTGGGAGGCGCTGTTGACGACCGCGGGCGGCCTGGCGGTCGCGATCCCGGCGGCGGCGCTCTACACCTGGCTGCAGCGCACCGTGGACGTGGCCGGCGAGCGGATGGAGGACGCCGCTGCGCGGATCTTCACCGTCGACCTGTTCGACGCCGACGATCGCGCTTGAGGGGGCGCCGTCATGCGCCTCAACCGCCGCCGCAAGCGCAACGACATCCTCAACGTCACGCCGTTGATCGACGTGGTCTTCATCCTGTTGGTGTTTTTCATGCTCGCGACCAGCTTCGCGCAGTACCGGCTCATCGGGGTCGACTCGCCCCAGGAGAGCGAAGTCACCCGCGACAGCGACGGCGCGGTGGTGGTGTTGTTGACGCTCGACGGCGGGGTGGAGGTCGACGGCGACCCGGTCCCGCGCGACCAACTGCTCGAGGCGGTGAACGCGGTCTTGGCGCTCGACCCCAACCGCACGTTCCTGGTTCGCCCCGAAAGAGGGGTGGCGTTGCAAGAAGCGATCACGGCCTATGGGTTGGTGCGCAGCGCCGGCGCCCGCGGGGTCACGTTCTCCCGACCCTTTGAAGACGGGGGCGCCTCGTGAAGCTCGCCCGTCCCAGACCTCAGCGGGATCTCGTGAACATCACGCCTTTGATCGACGTGGTTTTCATTCTGCTGGTCTTTTTCATGCTCGCCGGCGCCATCGAGCCGCCGGACGCGTTTGACGTCGCGCCTCCCGCATCGGCGTCGCAGATCCTCGGCGACGTGCGCGATTTCGTCATTCTGGTGGACGATCAGGGCCGCTACGCCATCGACGATCGGGAAATGTCCCGCGACGACGTCCTGTCGGTGGTCGCGGTGATGATGAGCGCGCGGCCCGACACGCTCGTTCAAATCAAAGCGGATGGCGGCGCCGACGCGGTGGAGGTGCTTGAGCTGATGGAATCCATGCGGCTCATCGGCGTTGAGTATGTGGTCCTGTTGACGGTCGGCGCGGGGGTGCAATCGTGACGTCGGTTGGCGCGGACTATCCGAAATCCACCAGCGCGTTGGGCGACGACACCGCAGGCGGCCCCAATTGGAGCCATTGGCTCGTGGGCCTCGCAGCCGCGCTCGTGCTGCATGCGGGGGCCGCCGCTTGGCGGCTCTATGAGAGTGCGGCGAGCCAAGCTGAGCTTGAGCAGCCCGGGGACCCCGAGGCGTTGATGATTGCGCTCGGCCCGCCGGGGGGGCGGCTCGAAGAGCCTGTCGTGGAGCCCGAACCGGAACCCGAACCTGAGCCTGAGCCTGAGCCCGAACCGGAACCCGAGCCCGAGCCCGAAGTGATTACAGAGCGCGCCGAAGACGCTGCGCCGATCGAAGAAACGCCCCCGCCGCCGCCCGCACCGCCGCCGGTCTCCACTCGGCTGTCGAGCGCGGTGGCCACTGGGGCGCCGGCAGGCTTCGGCTATGACGGCTCGCTCACGGCCCGCGAGTTTGAGCTGGTGAGCGCTTATTTGGTGGTGGCGCGCTCTCGCTACATGCGTGAGATCGAGTACCCCTATTCCGCCTTGCGCAACCGGCTGGAAGGCTTCGGCGCGATCCTGTTGACCGTCCGCCGCGATGGAGACGTTCTGCGCGCGCAACTTGAGACAAGCACCGGTCATGACGTGCTTGACCGCGAGCTGCGCCGGGTTGCGCGGCGCATCCGCACGCTGCCCCCATTCCCCTCGGAGTTGGCGCGCGGAGAGATCACGATGCGGATGCCGATCCGATTTGATCTGGTGAACGTGGATTAAGCGGCTGCGCCTAGGGCGCTTCGCTGCGGGTCTTTAGGACCACCAGCTCGGCCACGCTGCTCGCCTCGGTTTTCTCCAGCAGACGCGCACGGTGAAACTCAACGGTCCGTGTGCTGAGCCCCAGCCGATAGGCGATCACCTTGTTCGGCGCGCCCGTGACCAGTTCCTCGAACACGTCGCGTTCGCGCGGCGTCAGCCGAGCAAGCCGGCCCAGCGCGTCTTGACGCTCGGCTTCCGCAGCGGCGCGCAGGCGGGAGACGCCCAGCGCGCGGTCAAGGGCGTCGAGCAGCGTTTGGGTCTCCCACGGTTTCTCCAACAGGTCGACCGCGCCGCCCTTAAGCGCCTTCACCGCGACGTCGACATCGCCATGGGCGGTGATCATGACCACGCTCAGCGTCGGACATCGCTTTGTGATGAGGGGCAACGCCGCCAACCCGTCCATATCCGGCATCCGATAGTCCAGAAGAACGCAGCCTGTGCGCGGAACCTCCGGAGCGTCCAAAAAGGCCGCTGCACTCTCAAAACCGTGAACGACGAAGTGCTTGGCTTGCAATAAAGCGGCGGTGGACTGGCGCACCGCTTGGTCATCGTCGATGACGCAGACGCAAGGTTCTCTCATGGACCGGGGTCCGTCCCGCCCGTCCCGAAGGGCAGACGCAAATGAAAGGCGGCGCCGGAGGGGGCGTTGTCCTCCGCCCAGATTGTTCCGCCATGCTGCTCGGCGATGGTTCGGCTGACCGCGAGCCCTAGGCCCACCCCGCCCGGCGAACCTGTAACAAAGCTGTCGAACATCGTGGCGCGGACGTCATCGGGAAGCCCCGGGCCGTTGTCGAGCACGCTCAGGATCACGCCTTGATCGTCGGCCCGGGTGCGGACGGTGACCGCGCCGTCTTCGCGCTTCGACACGGCTTGCAGCGCGTTGCGGACGAGATTGGCGATCACTTGCTGAAGTTGGATCCTGTCGACGAAGACTACCGGCGCAGGGCTGGCGTAGTCCCGCAGCACCGTCGCGCCGTGCGCCGCCGCCACTTTTTGCAGGTAGTCCAGAGTTTCCTCTGCGGCCTCGTTAATGTCGGTCACCGACCGCTCCGGCGCCCGGCGGGTGGTCAGGCGCCGCACGCGACGAACGATCTCCCCGCCCATACCGGCTTGGGCGCGGGCGAGTTGAAGCGTCCGCCGCAGGTCTTCGACCGGTTCGCCGGCGTCGATCATGGCCAACGCCGCATCCACATAGTTGCCTACCGCCGTGAGCGGCTGGTTGACCTCATGGGCGATGGTGGCGGCCATTTCCCCTAAAGCGCTCAGCTGAGTGGCGTGTTCTAGCGCTTGGCGCAGGGCGTCGCGGCGGGCTTCCTCGCGCACGCGGTCGGAGATGTCGCGAATGACGCCGATAAAGCAAGGTTCGCCCTGCAGCGTCGTGTCGCCAAGCGCGATTTCGATCGGAATTTCGCCGCCGTTTCGGCAGCGTGCGGTGAGCCTGCGCCGCCAATTCTCCAACCGCCGTTCGCCGCTGCGCACGTAGCGATCGACGTATCCGGCGTGTCGGCTGGCGTGCTCAGCCGTCATGAGGATCGAAACCGGTTGGCCGATCGCCTCTGCAGCGGCGTAGCCGAACATGCGCTCCGCCGCGCGATTGAACGTCTTGATGGTCCCGCCATGGTCGATCCGAACGATCGCGTCCGGCGCCATGTCCAAAATCGTCCGCAGCGCCGCACGGCCTTCCGTGAGAGCCGCCGAGCTCGCCCGTTCTTGGACAAACAGCGCGAGCGCGCGCGAGGCCGCCTGCAGAGCGCTGTCCGGCGTATTGGGCGCGGCCTCGGTCTCGCCTGGGCGGGCGATGAGCAAGAGCGCGCCTGAAGCGTGATCATCGGTGATCTGCAAGCCGGCGATGAAGACCGGCTCCCCGGTCTGGGCGGTCAGAAGCGGGTCGAAACGCAGGACGTGGCTGACCGGTCGCTCCCACCACCCCGCCGCGGCTTTCAGGACTTTGGGATCAAGGGCGGGGTCGCCCGGCGCAGGACAAACCGTTTCCACCGCTTGGGCGCGGCTCGACCAGCGAACGAGCGCGGGCTCGAACGCCGGCTCGCAATCAGCCACAAATTCCAAAAGAGGACTGACGGCGTCAATGAGCGGCACGTCCTGGGCGTATCGTGCGAGCGCCTCGCCCAATGCGGCCACGAAGTCGGGGCGATGGTCGGTGCGCTCGCCGCTCCGGCTGTGGGTGGTGTCGCTCATCGCTTTTCGTCCGGCTCGTCGCGGGACAATACCAGGCTCATCCCCGAACTGGGACGGTTTGCGACGGTTTATCGCGCTTGGCTTCGAGGCGATGCGGGAAACTACGCACTGGCGGGCCGCAGCGGGCTGGTTGATGGTGGATAGGGGTTTTGCGCGGGATGACGCCATGAACCGTCAACACGACTCCATGCCGTCGACATCCGCTGCGCCGATCGACCCTGACGTCGCCGCATTCATGGACGCGCTTTGCGGTCCCGACGCGCCGCCTCCCTTGGTGACCCATGGCGCCTGCGTGTTTTTGGCGGATGAGACCGCCTACAAGATCAAACGCCCGGTCAAGTTGCCCTATCTGGATTTCTCGACGTTCGAAAAGCGCCGCGCGGTTTGCGAAAAGGAGTGGCGGCTGAATGTCGTCGCCGCCCCTCAGCTGTATCACGGGGTCTCCGTCATCGCCCGGCGGCCCGACGGGGTGTTGGCGTTGGATGAGCCCGGCGAACCCGTGGAGCCTTTGGTTCGCATGCGGCGGTTCCCGCAATCAGCGCTGCTGGACGTGATGGCGCGCGAGGGGCGACTTGGGCTTGAGATGATGCCCCCCTTGGCCGATGCGGTTCGGGCAAGCCATGCCGCAGCCCCGGTGCGTATGGGCGGGATTGGCGCTAAGCCGCTCGGGGCGGTTCTGTCTGGCGTTGCGGAAGGGTTGGCGGGGACGGACGCCCTTGCCGCTGAAGCCCGTCCCGTGCTCGACCGCTGCGCTGACGCCTTCGCTGCGGCGGCGCCTGCGCTGCATCGTCGTGCGGCGCAAGGCGCGGTGCGGCGCTGTCATGGCGATTTGCATCTGGGGAACATCGTCTGGTTGGACGGCGCGCCGGTGCTGTTCGATGCGCTTGAGTTCGACGATGCGCTGGCGACGACCGACATCCTTTACGACCTCGCCTTCCTGCTGATGGACCTCAAGCGTCACGGCTTGGACGCCCACGCCAACGCTCTGTTGAACGCCTATTTCGATGGGGCTCAAGCGGAAACGCTTGAGGGCGTGGGGGTTCTCGGGGCCCTGGCGGCGCTGAGGGCCGGCGTTCGCGCGCGGGTCGCGCTTGACGCCGCCAAGCCCGGCGCGCTTGACGAAGCGCGGGCGTATGTGCGCCTGGCGGACGTCCTCAGCGCGCCGTCCCCATCCGCCGTGGTCGGGATCGGCGGGCTGTCGGGTTCTGGCAAGTCCGTGCTTGCGCGCGCGCTCGCGCCGCGCGCGCCGGGGCCCTGTGGCGCGTTTTGGTTGCGCAGCGATGTCGAGCGGAAGGCGCTGGTCGGCGTGCCTGTGACGAGCCCAGCCCCTAAGGACGCCTACGCCCGCTCGGTCGGGGAGGCGGTTTATGAGCGATTGCGTGCGAAGGCGGCTTGGGCAGCGGCTCAAGGCGGGGTCGTGATCGTGGACGCGGTGCATGCGCGAGAGGAAGAACGCGACGCGCTGGAGGCCGTGGCTCAGGCGCAGGGCGTCCCGTTTCTTGGGCTTTGGCTTGACTGCGGTGAAACCGAGCGCGCGCGCCGAGCGGAGGCGCGGCGAGGCGACGTCTCAGACGCCGACGGGGCCGTCGCACGCGGCCAATCAGCCTATGACCTGGGAGAGATGCGCTGGCGTCGCCTAAACGCGGAGGCCCCGTTCGAGCGCCTCTTCGCGGACGCCGAAGCGGCTATCGCCGCGCTGGGCTGATCCTGCGGGAAAGTCGCCCCTCGCACGTCTGGGTCGGGGGAAGAGACGCGACGAGGGGCGGTGCGCGGGCGGGCGGGCGTGGGGAGCGCCGCACCCAAGCGTCCTGCCAGGGCGAGGAGGACGCCGACCCATGCTCGGAATGGAACGCGCAGACGGTCGGGGTTCCGTCGCCGATGGCTGCGGGCGAGGCTCCGGGCGGCGCCTCGCCAGGCGATCTCAGTCAGTCTTTGGTTGTCGGAAAAAAGCCCGTGAAAGGCGATACCGGCGCTTGGAAGCGGGCGAGCCGTTGGGTCTGTTCGACATAGTCCGCCACGCATTGTTGCGTGGCCTCGCTATAGAGCCGCACCGCGTCAGCCGGGGAGGCGCAGGCCCGGGCGTCTTTGAAAAACTGTTGGTAGCGCCCCGCGCGCTTCAACCCGAAACGCATCAACTCTTCATTGGTCCGCAGCATTCGCCCCCAGACGCTCAAGACGCTGGCGGCGGCGACCCCCGCGCCCGCCGTCGGGGCTCCGCGGTCCCCGGTTTCGGCTTTCGCTGCGGCTTTGCGCTTTTCGTTTTGGGCGTCGGCTTGGGTGGTCATGGCGTCTTGCTCCCTTGCGCTCCCCATCGCCCCGACTGTTGCGTCGTGTTTTTCGATGCGGGGTTAGGGGGCAAAGGAGCAGGAACGGGCGCGCGTTGTTAAGTGCGCAAAACTACGAGCAACGGCGCCGCGAGCCTGCCGGTCGCCGACGCGAGCGCAGATCAGTGCGCCAAAAGCAGCGGCAGCGGCGTGTTCTGCGTGGCGAACTCGGTGGCCCCGCCGAAGACGCTTTCAAACCACTGCGCCCGGCCATAGGCGCCCATCACCATCATGCTCGCCCCGGTCTCCGCCACCGCGTCCAACAATCGCCGCGCTTCGCGTCCGGGCTCGCGACCGCGAAGGTGAACCTCCGCGGAAACGCCGTGAGCGGCCAAATAGCACTCCGCCTCCAGCACCAAGCGTTCCCCGCTGTCGCCCCCCTCCAGGGTCACCAGACTGACGTCCCGTGCGGCGCGCAAAAACGGGACGGCCTCCCGCATGGCGCGGGCCGCCTCGCGGCTTCCGTCCCAGGCGACCGCGACATGGGCGAGCGAGGCGTCGGGCGCGGCGTCGGCGGGCGGCGCGAACACCAAGCCGCCGCCGTCCAGCACGGCCATGGAGAGCTGCTGGGCGCGCAGTTCGCGCAGAGCGTCTTTGCCCGGCGCGCGCATGACCACCAAATCCGCGGTGCGCGCGGCTTCGGAGATGGCCCGCCCATAGCCCTGCAACAGCGGCAAGAAGCGGCGGAAACGGCCGCCCGGGGCGCGCGCGCGGAGGGCTTCGAATTTCTCTCGCGCTTCGGCTTCAGCGTTTTGATTGGCTTTGCGCAGCTCGGCGATGGCGGTTTCGCTCACGGTCACGCCCATGGGGGTGAAGTGGATATCCGCGCTCATATCCTCACGCATGAAGGCGGCGTCCACCACCGCGCCGAACTCCCCCGCCAGGCGGTCCGCCCAGGCGAGGGTTTGGTCCGCGTCCGACAGGGGCGAGGCGATGGCGAGGATGGAAGCGAAAGGCGAGGGCATGGCGAGATCCTCCGGTGCGTTACGGCGAGCCTACTGTCCGAGGCGCGGCTGTCGACGGCCAATCCGTAAAATCACGGAGCTGAGGGAGGAGGCTCTGGGCGGCCGGCGCGTCGGATGCGGGGCCGTATCCGCAATTCTGCGCATTGCGAAGCCTCGCCCTGTCGCGGAAGCCTGCGCCGATCGCCAACCCGCAGCGAGAGCTTCGCCATGCCGCACGTTCTCATCGTTTATGCGACCACCGAGGGACAAACGCGCAAAATCGCGCAGTTCCTCACCGACGAACTCATCCGCCGCAAATGCGAGACGACGCTTGTCGACGCTTCCGGCGCGCAGGGTCCGAACCTGTTTGAGGGCGTCGACGCGGTCCTCATCGCCGCGTCGGTGCATATGCATCAGTACCAGTCCAGCATCGTGCATTTCGTACGGGACAATTGCGCCGCCCTCGCCGCGCGTCCGAACGCGTTCGTGTCGGTGTCGCTCGCCGCGCTGGGGGATGATGTCGAGGATCAAGAAGAGGTCGCCGACGTGGTGCGCCATTTCGTCGAGCGCACGGGCTGGATGCCGGGCGAGGTCATCCACGCGGCCGGCGCGTTGAAATATACGCGCTACGATTTTTTCAAGCGCTGGATCATGAAGCGCATCGCCAAAGACCACGGCCTGCCGACCGAGACCGACGATTACGAATTCACCGACTGGACCGCGCTCGAACGCTTCGCCGACCGCTTCGCCGCGACGCTGGGCCAACCGGCCTAACCCGCCCGTCGGCGGCGAGCTGCGCTCGGGAT
>CAZABJ010000075.1:0-9166 GCA_964483375.1 uncultured Caulobacterales bacterium | reverse complement strand
AATGCGCCGGTCCCAGCGCAGCGCAGCGAGCATGCCGCGGTCATAAGGGAGCTGGCCGACAGCCTGGTCGGACCAAAACGCCTCGTTGATGACGCTGTTGGGCGCGTTGCGAGCGGGCGAAAGCGCGTTGCGCTCCAAAACCCTGTTGAGCGCCTCTATCGCCGCGGGACGGTCCAGCCGGCCGGAGCGGACGCCGATGCGCCAGGTGTAGAAATCCGTGAAACCTTCGGAGAACCAATAGTCCAAGGCTTCGTCGTCTCCGCTCAGTCCGCCCACGCGCAGGGGTATCCAAGTGTGCAAATGTTCATGGGCGAGCACGCGGAGGATCATGTCGCGTTCAATGTCAGGGGAGATGAAAAACGCGAAGGCGTCGCCCAGCCCCGTGCCCCCCATGCTCGAGCGGCCCGGTTCAACTGTGAGCGGCAAGACCGTGACCAGATACTCTTCGGCCGCATCGCCCCAAAACTCGTGATTGGCTTCGATAATGCCGGCGAGATCTTCAAAGAACGCTTCGTCGTCGAAGTCCAACTCGCCGCGAAACGCAACCCGCAAAGGCGCGTCGAGCACGTCGCGTTCAAGAACGCGAAAATCGCCCGCCACCCAAACGCTGGCTTGAAGCTCGGCCAAGGTATCGGCGGCGGGATGTTCGGCGTCGGTGATGGACGACCACGCTGCAGGAACGTCGGCGATCCGCAGCCGCGCGGTGGTTGCCGTTTGATCGGCGTCGTTGGGATATGCGAGCGCGGTCCATCCGATGACATGCAGGTAGTCAGGCTGAATGACCGGTCGGTACGGGTTGCGTTCCTGTACGCCCGGGGTTCCCTCCCAATCCTGGATCACCTCGTAGCGGACCGTCAGCACCGCGCTCGGCTCGTGAGACAAGACGCGCAGATAAGGCGCATCGCCGATGGCGATTTCCGCACCATCGACGGCCAAACCGCGCAAGGCAGTCCAGAGTTCGGTCTCTCCGCCCCAATCGGAGGGCAGTCGCAACAGCGTCTCGCCGTCCTCATCGCCCTGGAAAGTCAACGCCACCGAAATGGCGTGAAGGCCCGCTTCATCGAAGACCGGGCGTAGGACATAGGCCGCATCGACCCCCGCCGTTTGCTCAAC
Source organism: uncultured Caulobacterales bacterium (assembly GCA_964483375.1). GTDB lineage: Bacteria > Pseudomonadota > Alphaproteobacteria > Caulobacterales > Maricaulaceae > JAUIEH01. The sequence continues at coordinate 8,053 of CAZABJ010000075.1, read as the reverse complement.
CCCCTCATGCGCGCATCCCGCCGCGCCCAGCGCCAACACCGCCGCACCTAACCAGTGTTTCATCCGCGCCCCCTGCTCCATCGACATCCGAAAGAGCTCTTACGCTTCCGGCGCAAGACGCAATGTGGATGCGACATTACAAAACGGAAAGCGCCGGGTCGTGCGATGTCGGCTATCGACGCCGCACCTCGCCTGTGACGTCGTCGAATTCGTCCCGCGTCACGACGCCGTTTTGATCCAGGTCGAGCCGAACAAAGTCCGGCCCGCCGCGGTCAGGCAACTCCCAACGGGTCAAAACGCCGTCGCTATTCGCATCGAGACGGCGGAACAGCGTGTCGCGGTCCGCAACGCCGGACAGATCCCCGTCAAACGCTTCTGCGGTAACCTGCACCCGCGCCGATTCCGGCAATGACGGAGAAGACGGCGCGCTGGCGCAGGCCGCAGCGGACATTGCGACGCCGACGCACGAAACCCGGAGGCTTAATCCGATCATAGCCGCGGCTCCCTTCCCGCTCGAACGGCGGCCGGCGCCGCCATCGTCGTGCTTGTCCCCGGCTGGGAGGGGGAATTCAAGGTCGCATTACCGTACGCAACCCTGGACAGCCGTTTGCGCATGGCTTTCACATGCCGCATGTCCATGCCGCACCCTTCCTTCGAGACGCTGCCCCGCCCGCTCGCGCCCGCCACGCTGTTCGGATTCCTTGACGCTCTGGCCATCGCGCACCGCACCGAAAACCACCCCCCGGTCTTCACTGTCGAGGAAGGTCGCGACATCAAGGCTCGCCTGCCCGGCGGGCATACCAAGAACCTCTTCCTCAAGGCCAAGGACGGCGCGTTGGTTTTGGTTTGCGCGCTCGGCGACACGCCAATACGGCTGAACGCGTTGCATCGACCGCTGGGGGTCGGCCGGCTTTCCTTCGCCAAACCCGAGCTGTTGGCCGAGAATTTGGGCGTGACGCCGGGTTCGGTGACGCTGTTCGCGCTCGCCAATGACGCAGAGCGCAAGGTGCGCTTGGTCTTCGACGCAGCCCTGCTCGCCCATGACCCGTTGAACTTCCACCCGCTCTCAAACGACGCGACGACCGCCATATCCCGCGCTGACGCCTTGCGCTTCGCCAAAGCTTGCGGTCGGGAGCCTACGATCATCGATTTCGCCGCCCTCGCCCAGGAAACCGCCTGAAACCGCGCCGCCTTGCGAAAAATGGGGGCGCAGCCCACTTTCCTATCGAGCGAGAAACCTTGTCAGACGCAATCGGAGACGCGCCCATGCAAATCATCGGCGGCGACCCCCCGCCTCCCGGCCCGGCCGGCGACGACGTGGTGATGGACGGCACCGACGCCGGCTTCGGCGCCGATGTGGTTGAGGCGTCCAAAACCCGCCCCGTCATCGTCGACTTCTGGGCGCCATGGTGCGCGCCTTGCCGGCAGCTGACGCCTGCTCTTGAGGCGGCGGTGCGAGCCGCCGGCGGGGCGGTGAAGCTGGTCAAAATCAACATCGACGAGCATCCCCAAATCGCTGGGCAGTTGCGCGTTCAGTCGATCCCAGCGGTCTACGCCTTCGCCGACGGGCAGCCGGTGGACGGCTTCATGGGCGCTTTGCCGGCGACTGAAATCGATCGCTTCGTCGCACGGCTCTCAGGCTCCGGCCCCGCTTCAGAAGAACTCGCCCAATATGTCGCGCGAGGCGAAGCGTCGCTTGAAGCCGGAGACATCGGCGGCGCCGCCCAAGATTTTGGCGCAGCGCTGCAGATCAATCGCGAGCACCCCCCAGCCATCGCCGGGATGACCCGCTGCATGATCGCCAGCGGGGAAAGCGACCAAGCCAAGCAGATTCTCGATTCCCTGCCCGAGGCGATCGCGAAGGATCCCGCGGTCGCCGCGGTGCGCGCAACCCTGGACCTCGCCAGCCAGGCTGGCGATGCGGCGGCGGAGACCTCTTCGCTGGCCGCCTCCGTCGCCGCTACGCCGGAGGACCACGCGCAACGGTTCGAGCTCGCGAAGGGCCTGGCCGCCAATGGCGACTTCGCCGCGGCGAGCGAGCACCTGCTGGCCATCGTCGCCGCGGATCGGGAATGGAACGAGGGAGCCGCCCGGGCGGAGCTTCTGAAAGTGTTTGAAGCCGCCGGCCCCGCCTCTCCCGTCGCGAAGGAGGGCCGCAAGAAGCTCTCCGCGATCTTGTTCTCCTAGGCGCGCAGCGACTGGACGGACGAGCGATGCGACCGACATAGTGCCATGCCAGAGGAAGCGGAGGCTCGAGCGAGACGCGATCATGTCGGCTGAATACGGCTATCGAAAACCGGAAGACCTGCCAGGGCTCATTCCGCTGTTTCCGGTCGACGGGGCGCTGATGCTGCCCCGCGCGCCGCTGCCGCTGCACGTCTTTGAGCCGCGCTATCTGAATATGGTCGACGACGCGTTGGCGACCGACCGCATCATCGGCATGGTGCAACGCCGACCAGGACCGAGCGCGGAGAACCCGCCCTTGCAGGAGGTCGGTTGCGCCGGCCGCATCACCGCGTTCTCAGAAACCAATGACGGGCGATATATGATCACGCTGATGGGCGTGTGTCGGTTCGCCATCATCGAGGAGCCGTCGCAAACCACGCCCTATCGCCGGGCGCAGGTGGATTTCGCGCGCTTCGCTCCCGATCTCTCCGGGCCAGACGATGACGTCGAGCTGGACCGCACGGAGTTCGGCGCGGTCCTTCAGGCCTATCTCGACGCCAACGGCCTGCGCGCGGAATGGGATGCGATCGAGGGGGCGGCGCCCGCGCAACTCATCGATTCTCTGGCGATGATCTGCCCCTTTTCTCATGCGGAAAAACAAGCCTTGCTCGAAGCCGGCACGATCGCGGAGCGACGCGACGCTTTGTTGACGCTGCTGAGGATGGGCGCGGCCGGATCCGCGGGTCCGCAAGGCGGCGTACAATGAGCGAAGACGACGAGGCGAGCCTGGATACCCCGGACGAGCAACCGACCGAACCGACCCACGAAATCGATCCGCATCTGCTTGAGATGCTGGTTTGTCCCGTCACGCGCGGACCGCTCGACTATGACCGAGAGGCGGCCGAGCTGGTCAGCCGCAGCGCCCGCCTCGCCTACCCTATCCGCGACGGCATTCCCATCATGCTGCCTGAAGAAGCGCGTTCGCTGGAGGACACGTAGTGGCGGCCGCCCCCGCCGCGGCGCGCCCCTGGCCGGTGTCCCTCGACTTCGCGCGCTCCGAAAAGGTGCTGCGCATCCGCTTCGATGACGAGGCGAGCTTCGCAATTCCGTTCGAACTTCTTCGGGTGGAAAGTCCCAGCGCTGAAGTCCAGGGCCACAGCGCGGGCGAAAAGCGGTTGGTGGCCGGGAAACGCGATGTCGGCGTCTCCCGCGCTGAACCGGTCGGCAACTACGCCGTCCGCATCGTGTTTGACGACGGCCACGACACGGGGCTGTTCACCTGGGACTATCTGCACCGCCTGGGGCGGGACGCGGAGGCCTTGATGACCGCCTACGCTGCGGCGCTTGAAACGGCTGGTCTGTCCCGCAACCCCTAGAAGCGCGGCCCTTCGGCGGCCTACGCGTCCAAGCGCTCGCCGCGAAGCAATCGCGGCAAATCCCCTAACTCAGCGCCAGCGTCGCGCATAAAGAGCCGCCGAGCCGGCGCGATGCGGTTGACGATCGCAAGCCCTGCATCCCGGGCCAGCCGAACCGGAGCGAAATCGGTCGAGAACAAGCGATTGAACGCATCCGTCGCCACGGCCATGACGGCGGAGTCGAAACGCCGCCACCGTTGATAGCGCTCAAGCACGTCCAGCCCGCCGATATCCTCGCCCAGATGCGCGGCGTCGAGCAGGACATCGGCGAGCGCGGCCACGTCCTTCATGCCCAGATTGAAGCCTTGCCCCGCGATGGGGTGAATGCGACGGGCCGCATCGCCGATCAGCGCAGCCCGCGGGCCGACGAACTTCTCTGCGATCCGCAGCTCAAGCGGATAACTCCAGCGCGGGCCTTCCGGCGTCACCGCGCCGAGAAAATCGCCGAACCGCCGTGCGATTTCCGCGGCGAACGCCGCGTCGCTCAACCCCACCGCCGCCTTTGCCGCGTCTTCGCGCTCGGTCCAGACCAGGCTCGCCCGGTTTTCGGTGAGCGGAAGAATGGCGAACGGCCCTGCGGGCAGAAAGTACTCATGGGCGACGCCGTGATGGGGGCGCTCGCACCGCACCGTGGCGACAACCCCGGCCTGTGGATAGCCCCAGCCATGGGTGCGCACGCCCAACGCCTCTCGGACCAGTGACGATCGCCCCTCAGCGCCCAGAACAACGGGGGCGCGCAGCTCTTCGCCGCTTTCCGTCGTTATGCGCGCTGCGGCGGGCTCAAACGCGACGGATTGCACAGCGGCGGGCGCGCGATGGGTCAGACGCCGGCTCTCTGCGGCGCATTGCAACAAGGCGCCGCGCATCCGCCGGTTCTCCACCATGTAACCAAGCGGCTCGCCGTCTTCGCGCCCGCTCAGCTCGCTGGGGTCAAACCGCAAAAACGCGCCGCCCGCCCCGCCGCGCCGCAGGCCGTCCTCGGGGCGGCCGTCCGTCACCAGAATCTCCGCAATGGGTTGGGCTCCGCCTTCTAGTCGCTCTGCGACCCCGAGCGTCTCGAGCATCCGAAAATTGGCGTAAGCCAAAGCCGAGGCCCGGCCGTCAAACGCAGCAGCCACCCGGTCTGTCGCCGGGGAAGCGTCCAACACCAGAACGTCGAAACCGGCTTGCGCCAAAGCGAGGCCGCCCGTCAGGCCCACCAAACCGCCGCCGGCGATGATGACGTCCGCATCCATGCGCGTCCTCCGTTAGTCACTCAGTGTACGCGCCCTCGGCGCGTTCCGCCCACCGATGCGAGCACCGCGCGGCGCACCGTCGCAGGGCGCCGACGGCTAGCGTTTCGGCGCCGCACTGTGTCATGCTGCAACGCAGCAGAGAGAAAGATGGAACCCGCCATGGTGTTGAGCGCAATAACGGCCGCCGGGGCCGCGGAGTTGGATTTGGCCACCTTAGCGGCGCGCGTCGACGAGGTCGCCGCCCAGGCGTCTTACGCGCAAAGCACCTTTTTGCTGCTCATCGGCGGCATGGTCGTGATGTTCATGGCCGCCGGCTTTTGCATGCTCGAAACGGGCATGGTGCGGCAACGCAACGCGGCCACGATTTGTCTCAAGAACATCTCGCTCTACGCCATCGCCGGGCTTGCTTATTACCTAGTCGGCTTTGGTCTGATGTACAATTTGCCAGAGGGCGCTTGGTTTTTCGGCGCGCCTGGACCCTTCTCCGCGGGTGCGGACGACGCGATGCACGGGGACTATTCGGACTGGTCGGACTGGTTCTTCCAGATGGCGTTCGTCGCCACCGCCGCCTCCATCGTCTCCGGCACGCTCGCAGAACGAATCAAGCTTTGGCCGTTCTTACTCTTCGTGATCGTGCTGACGGCGCTCATCTACCCCATTCAGGGCGCATGGAAATGGGGCGAAGGCTGGCTGCATCAGCTGGGCTTCCAGGATTTCGCCGGCTCCACTTTGGTCCACGCGACGGGAGGGTTCGCCGCGCTCACCGGCGCTGTGTTCCTTGGGGCGCGCGAGGGCCGGTTCGGCAGAAACGGGCGGGTCGGTCCCATGCCGGGCTCGAACTTACCGCTCGCCGCGCTGGGCACCTTCATTCTCTGGCTTGGTTGGTTCGGCTTTAACGGCGGCTCTCAATTGGCGTTCGGATCGCCTGAAGACGTCAACGCGGTCGCGAAGATCTTCGCCAACACCAATCTGGCCGCCGCGGCCGGGGTGATTGGGGCGGCCGCTCTCACCCAGCTCCTCTATGGCAAAGTCGACCTCACCCTCGCCCTGAACGGCGCGATTGGGGGGTTGGTCTCGATCACCGCCGAACCGCTGACGCCGGCGCCGTGGGCGGCGATGCTCATTGGCGCGACAGGCGGCGCCATCGTGGTGTTCGGCGTGCGCTTGCTTGACCGTTTGAAGATCGATGACGTGGTCGGCGCGATTCCCGCTCATTTGATGTGCGGGATATGGGGCACGCTGGCGGTCGCGCTCAATACCCAGGCGGTGTTCAACGAGGGCCAGGCGGACGAGACGACGCTGTCCGTTTTCGCCCAGTTCGGCGTGCAGCTCTTGGGCATCCTCTCCATCGGGGCGTTCGTCACCGTGACGAGCGCTGTTGCTTGGTTCGTCTTGAAGTCAACCCTTGGTATCCGCGCCTCATCGGAAGACCAATTAACGGGGCTAGATAAAACTGAGTGCGGCCTAGAAGCCTATCCGGAGTTCACAAACCGCTGAATTGCGACAGTGTTTCGGGTCAGCAACGGTATTCCGACAGAACTTTACGCGCTTTAAGACTTAACCACTTGTTAACTCCGATTGGCGCTTCCTCCTGGCCTAAGCAAGAAGGCTTGGGGAATGGAACAATGACTCCGGAAACGCCGGATGGCGAACGCCTAGAACATGGCGGATGGTTGACGCGTTTTGTCCGAGCGCGTCGGAACGAAGTGGTTGGCGCGGCGATGGCTGCGGCGGGCCTTTTCGTGCTTGTCGCGTGCTTGACGTTTGATCCGCTGGATCCGAGCCTCGACCGCGCGGCGTCCGGCGACATCTCCAACGCTTTCGGCGCACGCGGCGCCATTGTCGCAGACCTGACCCTGCAATGGCTGGGCTGGGCCGGCGCGGCCTTCGCCGTCATGATTGCGGCCTGGGGTTTGGTGATCGTCTACCGCGGTCCCCGTCAGCGCGGTCCGAAAATCGTGCTTCTCCGTCTGGTCGCCGCGCTTCTCGCCACCGGCGGATTGGCGGCGGCGGCCTCCAGCTTGCCGGTGCCGCGGACATGGTCGTTCTCGACCGGTCTCGGCGGCGCCATCGGCGATATCCTCCATCGCGAGACCGGGAGCGTTTTCGCCTCCTTCCAGCTGCCGGCTGCGGACGGCGTCGCAGGCGTCGTCGCCCTCCTCATCGCGATTATCGGCGTGGTCGCCTGTTACGGCATTACCCCCGCGGACATGGCTGACGCGGCGGAATCCGCGCGTCGCCTGGCCCATCGCGGCGGCCGGTCCGCGCGGCGTCTGGCTGAGCGCTATGTTCAGGGGCTCGACCAAGACGTCGTTCGCCTTGAGCCCTTGCCGTCCCGCCCGGCGCTTGAAACCGACTACGAACCGGAGCCCGCGGGTTATGCGCGTCCCGCGCCTCGGCAGCGCGAGCGCGCCCCGCAACGCGAGCCAAGGCCCCGGCCCGTCGAACCCGACGGCGAAGTGCGCGCCCCGGCCGCGCCCGCAACCCCCCGATTCGGCGGTGGCGACCGCGCCGCTCAAAAACAGCGACGGCGCGCGACCCCGAAGGCTCAACAAGGGCAGCTGTTCTGTGCTGAGGAAGAATACCGGTTGCCCGATGCGGGTCTGCTCGCCCCCGCCCCCGAACGGCAACGGGACGAGGACGACAGCGAACTCGACGAACGCGCCGAGGCGCTGGAAAGCGTGCTGTTGGACTTCGGCATCAAAGGCCAGGTGGTCAATGTCCGCCCCGGTCCGGTCGTGACTCTGTTCGAATTCGAGCCCGCCCCAGGCGTGCGCTCCTCCCGCGTCATCAATCTCGCCGACGACATCGCGCGTTCGGTGGCCGCGCAATCCGCCCGGGTGGCGGTGGTGCCGGGCCGGAATGTCATCGGCATCGAGCTGCCGAATGTCGGACGCGAGACCGTGTTTCTCAGCGATTTGCTCGAGTCTGAGCCCTACCAGGACAAGAAGGCCCAGTTGCCGCTCGCGCTTGGCGAGACCATCGGCGGCGAGCCTTTTGTGGCCGATCTCGCCAAGATGCCCCACCTTCTCATCGCCGGCACCACCGGCTCAGGTAAGTCGGTGGGCATCAATGCGATGATTTTGTCGTTGCTCTGCCGGATGCCGCCGGAGCATTGCCGCTTCATCATGATCGACCCGAAAATGCTGGAACTGTCGGTTTATGACGGCATCCCGCATCTCTTGGCGCCGGTGGTGACGGATCCGAAAAAGGCGGTGGTCGCTCTGAAATGGACCG
>CAZABJ010000074.1:0-9547 GCA_964483375.1 uncultured Caulobacterales bacterium | reverse complement strand
CTTTTGGCCCTTAACGACCGGTCACACCGTCAGGCGCCATGTCTACTTTCGGCGATTTCCGGCCCGAGACAGCGGGGTTATGCTTTGTGCCGTGCGCCGGCGGCTGGGGGATTGGTGGGAGCTCCGGCGAAGCATTGTGCTTTTGACATCCAGTCTTCGGCGATGGGACCGCTCACGTTCAGCGCGGTGTCGGCGACATTGCGGGTTTGGGTGACCACCTGGCAGAACTCGGTCGCAGAGCCTTCGACGCGGCCGGCGGAGGCATCCTCGCCAAACGTCCAGACGGCGCCCGACGGCGCGGTCAAGATCACCTGAGGCATGGCCGACGGCGGCGCCTCGCCGCGCGCGACATAGGTCCACGCGAAGGTTTTTACGCCGAGCACCGCGATGCCCTTGATACGGTCTGTGTCCGCGCGCGAAACGCCGAGCAGATCATAGACTTCTTGGCCGTGGGCCCAGGTTTCCATCTGCCGGGCGGTGATCGACGAGCGCGCGCTCATGCTCGGGCCGGCCCAGATCAGGCGCGCTTTGGGGTCGGCCGCTGCGAACCGGTCCGCCGTCCGCTCCGCGCCCTCTCCCCACGTTTCAAGCAAAGCCTTACCCGCCAACCCGCCGAGATGCTTGCGCTCAAAGGCCCGCAGGTCGCCGCCGCCTAAAATGAGATCGTCCAAACGCGCTCTCAGGAGCGCTTCATCGTCCAACTGCAGGCGCGCCATGTCGTTCCAGAAGTGGAGATGCTGCAGGACGTCATTGATCGTCCACGCTTTGAACTGGGTGGGCTCGTCATAGCGCTCTTCGGCGATCGGCTCGATCAAAGCCCTTAATGCGCGCGACTCCGCCCGAAAGTGTTCAGCGTCCTGCATCGCCGTCCTCCTCGATGCGCAAAATCGGATCGCCGGAGGCCAGCTGGGCGCCCGCTTCGACGAAAACCTCGGCGACCGTCCCGGTGACGCTGGCGAGCAGCTGGTGCTGCATCTTCATGGCCTCCAAGACGGCGAGGACGTCACCGATCCTGACCCGGTCACCCGGTTGCACCGCGAGGTCTAGGAGCGCCCCGTGCATGTTCGCGACGAGGTCCCCGCCCCCGTCCGCCGCGTCAGACGCACTCAGCCGCCCAGCCGCATCACGCAGGGACAGCGTCCTCGTCCCGCGCTGCAACCAGATCTCGCCCGGCGCGCCAAGCGCCCAGGCGTATGTGTGCGGCGCGCCCCCCACATGCAGCTTGGCCAAATCGGCGCTCAGCGCGTGGACCGCCACCTCGCAGGCGACGTCCCGCCATGAAACCCGGTAGCTATCCGCGCCCAGCGGAAGGATCGACGCCGCCTCGTCGTCAAACACCACGCTGGCGGGCCGCGGCGCTGAGCTGGACCAGTCCATCAGTTCGTCCGGCGTCCCCAGCGAGAGGCGCTGGGCGGCCGCGCGCCGGGCGCGGAAGAGCAAGACGGCCGCCGCCGCCTTATCCTCAACGGTGGTCTCCGGCTCGGCGAAGCCCTCCTCTCCAAACGTCTCGCCGATAAAAGCCGTCGTCGCCTGACCGCGCGCGAATGCCGGCGTGGCGAGCGCCGCGGCCAGGAACGCTTGGTTGGTTTTGACGCCCAGAAGCGTCATCCGCTCCAAGGCGCCGGCCAGTCGCTGGAGGGCGTCCTGGCGGGTTTCTCCCCACGCCATCACCTTGGCGACCATGGCGTCATAGAACGGCGACACCGCCCCGCCCGACGCAATCCCCGCATCGCAACGCACGCCCTCACCCTCAGGGGCGCGCCACAGAAGGACCGGCCCCGTGGCGGGTTGGAAATCTTGCGCAGGGTCTTCCGCGTAGAGACGGGCCTCAATGGCGTGACCCCGCAGAGCGACGTCCGTCTGGCTGAGCCCTAAGGGCTGCCCCTGCGCAACACGAAGCTGCAACTCGACCAGATCGAGCCCAGTCACCAGCTCGGTGACCGGGTGTTCCACCTGCAGGCGCGTATTCATTTCGAGGAAGTAGAACGCGCCGTCTGCGTCGAGCAGAAACTCCACGGTCCCCGCCCCGCGGTAATCAACGGCTTCTGCAGCGGCGATGGCGGCCGCCCCCATCTCTTCCCGCAGGGCCTCCGTCATTACGGGGCACGGGGCTTCTTCAAGGACTTTCTGGTGACGGCGCTGCACGGAACAATCCCGCTCGCCGAGGTGGAGCGTGGTTCCGTGCGCATCGGCGAAGACTTGGATTTCCACGTGCCGTGGTTGAACAATCGCCTTTTCGAGGATCAGATCGCCGGATCCGAACGCGTTTCGGGCCTCCGAGCGGGCTAGCCGGACCGCCTCAAGCAGGCCGTCGGCGCGATCGACCAGCCGCATGCCGCGCCCGCCCCCGCCGGCGGCCGCTTTGACCATGACGGGGAACCCGATGGCGTCCGCGGCGGCGACAAAGTTCTCCTCTGCCTGGTCCTCGCCTTCATAACCGGGGATGCACGGCACGCCGGCGGCGATCATCGTCCGTTTGGCCCGGGCCTTGTCGCCCATGGCGTCGATGGCCGCCGCGGGCGGGCCGACGAATATCAGGCCGGCCTCCTCGACGGCTTGAGCAAACGCAGCGTTCTCGGAAAGGAACCCATAGCCAGGATGGATCGCGTCGGCCCCGGACGCCCGCGCCGCCTCAAGCACCGCAGCGATGTTCAGATAACTCTCGCCGACGGGACCAGGGCCAAGCCGTATGGCGGCGTCGGCGAACAGCACATGGGGCGCGCCCGCATCCGCGTCGGAGTACGTCGCCACGGTGCGCAATCCCATAGTCTTCGCCGTGCGCATCACGCGAAGGGCGATCTCGCCGCGATTGGCGACGAGAAGGGTCGTGATCGGCCTCATGCGCTTGGCTCCCGGGCCCAGGCGGGCTTTGCTTTCACCTGGAACGGCACGAGCCCTTCCCGGCCCTCCTCGCTGACAAGCCGCCCCGCGAAATTCCCCGCCGCCGCACGCCCGTCGAACCGGGCGACGGTCGACACAAGCTTGAGGGTGTCTGTGGCGGGGGGGTCGCTCATGGTCGCGCTACATCCTCGCCACGCCGAATGAGTTTGCCCGCACCTCCCGGTGGCGCGCCTCCCACACCGTTCCCAGAAGAAAGCCGAGCGCCTTGCGCGTATCGCGCGGATCGATGACGCCGTCGTCGAGCTGGCGGCCCGAAGTCACGAAAGCGCTGGCCTGGCCGTCGAACAGACCCTTGATGGCGGCGCTTTGCTCGTTCAGCGAGGCAGGGTCGAAGTCTCGCCCCGCCGCCTTCGCGCGACCTTCCGCAACGATGGCCATGACGGTGGCGGCCTGCTCGCCGCCCATCACCCCGGTGGAGGCGTTCGGCCAGAGAAACAGAAAATCCGGGTCAAACCCGCGCCCGCACATACCGTAATTGCCCGCGCCGTAGCTCGCCCCGATCTGCAAGGTCAGGCGCGGGACCTCGATGTTAGTGACGGCTTGGATCATTTTGGAGCCGTGCTTGATCATGCCGGCGCGCTCGTACTGGACGCCCACCATGTAGCCGGTGGTGTTTGATAAGAAGACGACCGGCAAGCCGGCCTGATCCATCAGCTGGAGAAACTGGGCGGTCTTCGTCGCACCGTCTGGATCGATGGGGCCGTTGTTCGCCACAAGGCCGAAGCCGAACCCCATCACCGCCGCCTGGCCGCACACGGTGGACGCCCCATAGCCGGGCTTAAAGTCCAGGAACTCAGAGCCGTCGACGACCCGTGCGATGACCTCCCGCACGTCGTAGGGCGTGCGAAAGTCAATCGGAACCACGCCCGCGATTTCGTCCGGATCATAAAGCGGCGGTTGGTAGGCGTTTGCCGGCGGCGAGGAGCAGCGCCGGTTCCAATGCAGACGCGCCACCACGTCCCGCGCCATGACCATGGCGTCGCCGTCATTCTCCGCGAGGTACTCCACCAGCCCAGAGACGGCGGCGTGCATCTCCGCCCCGCCAAGCTCGGCGTCGCTCGCTATCTCGCCGGTGGCCGCCTTCAGCAAGGGTGGGCCTGCGAGAAAGGCCTTCCCGTTCTCCTTCACCGCAACGACGTAGTCGCTCATGCCGGGCATGTAGGCGCCGCCCGCCGTCGATGAGCCGTGCAGGACCGTGATGACGGGGACGCCAGCCTTCGACAGCCTGGCTTGACCCGCAAACAGACCGCCGCCCCTGACAAAGCCCTCAACGGTGTAGTTCAGGAGATCGGCCCCGCCGCTTTCAACGAGATGGATGAATGGCAGCTTTTGTTGCAGCGCGATCTCTTCAGCGCGCATGACCTTGAAGCCCGTCGCTTCGGTTAGCGCGCCGCCTTTGATGCCGCTGTCATCAACCAGCACCATGGCCCGCACGCCGTTGACGAAGCCGATCCCGCACAGCGAGGTGGAGCCAGGCAGGGACTTCGCCTCGTCCTGGGTGTCGGCCAGATAGCCCGTCACATTGCCGATCGAAAACCACGGCATGCCCGGATCGAGCAGGCGGGCGAGCCGCGCGCGGGGCGTGAGTTGGCCGCGCGCCTCAAATCGCGCCTTACGGTTTTCTGAAATGACGCCGGCGCGCTCGTTGAGCTCTCGGAGTTTGTCGATCAACCCGAGCATGTCTGCGCGGTTTTTCTTGAACGCCTCGGAGGACGGAACCACGCGTGTTGGCAGGGTGCTCATGATCGGTCCTCCAGGAGGGCGGCTGGAATCGCGATGGGCGTTTCGAGAAGGATCTGAGCGTACGCCTTGCCCTGCGGATCATTGCGCAAGCTCGCCATGCCGCCGCCGCCTAAGACGCCATGCAACACGATGTTCATCGCGCCCGCGCCCGGTAGGTAGAAACGGTCTACCGACCCCTTTAGGAAGTGGCTGAACCGCGCCTGCACCATGGCCTCGTCCAATGACGCCCATATCCAGGGAACGAACTCGGGCGATCGCGCCAAAACGCCGATATTGGCCGCATCCCCTTTGTCGCCCGAACGCGCCCAGGCCAATCGACGCAGAGGCGCGGTCGTGTCGGCGACCCCCTGGGGGGGCGGCGGACGCACGGCGCCGGGCGGCGCGCCTGCGCCCACGCTTTCGCCCATAGGCACGCCTGTCGTGCGGCCACCAATGTGCACCTGCACCGCGACATCCGTCCGCGGAATGAGAAAGGAGAACAAGCGCACCACAGGCGACGGCTTGGCCCGCGTGCCGCCATACATCGTCAAGCCCGGCGGCGCAGCGAGAGCGAGACCGATGGCCTCTTTGAGGAGCAAGCCTGCTGCGCGGGGATCAGCGTGTTTCACCGCGAGGGTAAGGCTGACGTCCTGGGCGTTCGGTTGGCGAGCCCCCTCCCCAAACACACTTCCGTCGCCGATCACCTCCACCGAGACCTCGCGGAAATCCGGCGCCCGGAGCCGCCGCAGCTTTGCGCGGGCCCGTTTAAGGGCGAGGTCCGCAAACGCACGCGCCTTCTCAGGCGCCTCATGGCCAATGAAGAAGAACGTGGCGCCTGCCCGCCAACCTTCGGCGTAGGTCGCGCTGACCTTCAGCGTCGCCGGGGCGGGACGCCCGCCTGCGCCGGTGACGCAAACCCGGTCCGGCCCCTCCTGCTCGATCCGCACCTGGGAGAAATCGCAAACCACGTCGGGCAGCGTGTAAGTGCGAGGATCGCCGATTTCATACAGCAACTGCTCGCCGACCGTCGCCCGCGTGACGACCCCGCCCGTTCCTGCCGGTTTGGTTATCGTCACGGCCCCATCGGAGGCGATTTCCGCAATGGGGTAGCCGACCACGTCCAAGCTGTCGGCGACGTCGCGCCAGTCGGTGAAATTCCCGCCCGTCGCCTGGGGACCGCACTCGATCAAGTGCCCGGCCAAGCTGCCCGCGGCCAGCTTGTCCCAATCGTCCAGGGGCCAATCGAACGCATGAAGACACGCGCCGAGGGTCAGGGCGCTGTCGACGCAACGCCCCGTGATCACGATATCGGCCCCTTGCCGCAACGCCTCCGCAATCGGCGCAGCACCCAGATATGCGTTGATGGACGCCACCGCCTCCGGGGCTGGAAACGCCTCGCCAGAAAACATGTCCGTCGCGCCCGAAGCGGCGAACTCTGGCGCGCGAGAGTGCAGGTCATCGCCGGTGACGACGCCGACGGTCAGGTCTAGACCCGCATCGCGGATCACCGCTTCCAGCGCCGCGGCGCACGCCCGCGGGTTCATGCCGCCTGCGTTTGCGATGATCGTCACGCCTTGCTGAGCGATTTCAGCAAGGTTTGGCCCGAGCACATCGGTGACGAAGTCCGTCGCCCAGCCTGCGTCGGCGTCCTTTGCGCGGGCGCGGGCCATGATCGAAAGCGTGACCTCAGCCAAATAGTCGAAGATGACGTAGTCGAGCCCGCCGGCGGCTAGAAACTGCGGCAGAGCCATGTCGCTCTCCCCCCAGAACCCGCAGCCCCCTCCCACTCGAATCGTTTTGGCCGTCGGCACGGTGCCCTCTCGCGCGCTTGCTTCAGCGCTGCTGATGATTGACATTCATATAAAATGAATCAAGCTCATTTTGGCCTTTTTGGAGGATCCCTTCGCCGCCCCGTCAAGGAGACCGCGCCATGCTGAACCCCTTTGAAACCGAGGAGCGCCGGGCCTTCAGAAACACCGTGCGGGCCTTTGTCGAAAAGGAGATCGCGCCCTATGCGGACGCGTGGGACGAAGCGGGTGACTTTCCGTGGGCGTTGCACGAGAAGGTCGGCGCGCTGGGCGCTTTTGGCTTTGGCGTCAGCGAAGATTACGGCGGGCTGGGCGTTGACGACTGCTTCATGCGTTCCGCGCTCATGGAAGAGCTGAGCAAGTGCGGCGCGACAGGCATTCCCGCGGCTTTGTTTGGTCGCTCGATTTCAATCGGCCCCATCGCAGAATTGGCGAATAAGGACATTCGCGATCAGTATTTGCGCCCGATCGTCGAAGGAAAAATCGGCTCCAGCCTCGCCATTACCGAACCAAGTGGAGGGTCCGACGTTGCGAACCTGACCACGACGGCGAAACGCGACGGCAATCACTTCGTCCTGAATGGCTCGAAGACATTCATCACCGGGGGCATGAAGGCGAGCTGTTTTGTCGTTGGCGCTCGTACGGGCGGCGACGGCCTTGGCGGCGTGTCGCTCTTTTTTGTCGAGGCCGACGCGCCAGGCTTTTCGCGCACGGAGATGCCTCGCAAAATGGGCTGGTGGGCGTCAGATCAAGCCACGCTTTATTTCGACGATTGCCGCGTGCCCGCCACCAACATGCTCGGCGAAGAGAACCGCGGTTTCTTAGCCATCATGAACAACTTCAACCACGAACGCATCTCGCTCATCGCCGGCGCCCTTGGTCTGATGAAGGTGTGCTTTGAGGACGCCGTCGCGTGGGCGCAAGAGCGTGAGACGTTCGGAAAGAAACTGATCGAACACCAAGTCATTCGGCACAAGGTCGCCGACATGTCGGCGAAGATCGACATGGTGGAGGCTTATTTGAACCACATTTGCTACGCGGCGAATGAAGGGCCGATGCCTGTCGCGGAAATCTCCAAGGGCAAGTTCGCGGCAACTCGCGCTTTGGCGTTCTGCGCGTCTGAGGCCATGCAGATTTTGGGGGGCGCCGGTTACCTACGCGGCAACCGGATAGAACGCGCCTACCGCGAGGTGAAGGTGCACGCCATTGGGGGCGGCTCTGAGGAGATAATGCGTGACCTCGCCGTGAAGCAGATGGGCCTATGAGCGGTTCATTCACGCGACGTCAAAAACTGGAACAGAAAGAACGCGCCATTTTGGATGCGGCGCGCGAGGCGTTCCTCAAACATGGCTACGACGGGTCGCGCATGGCGGATATCGCCAAGCGAGCCGGCGTAGCGGAGGGCACGCTTTACCTCTACTTCAAGACGAAAAACCACCTGATGCAGGGGATCGTCTCAGATTTTTGGTCTGATTTGACGCAAAAAGCGCAAAGCACCGTTGCTGAGCATGAGGACACGTTTGACGCGCTCACCGCCTTGGCCCGGTTTCACCTCGACACGCTGATCGACCGGTTCGATGTGGTCCTGCTAACCCAGTCTGAGCGCACGCAGTCCGCCGAGCCGCAAGAAAGCCGCGGGTTTATGCGCACCTATGTGCAGGCCTTCGACACGACATGGCGGCGTGGCGTCGATCGCGATGATATCGCAGGCGACACGCCGCTTTGGGCGGTGCGCGATCTGTTTTTCGGCGCGCTGGAGTACTCGGCGCGGACCCTTAAGCTGCATCCTGAGCGCGCCAGACACGAGGCGTCCGACAACCTCATCGCCACGATCCGAGCCCGTTTCGGTACGACGACATCATCGCAACCAAACCAGCCAGACGCGCTCGCGCGGCTCGAAGCCGCCGTGGCGCGGCTAGAAGCGATCAACCCAGCCAGCTAGCGGCTTAGCTGGTCACCCGAACCCCCCACTCCCGCAGAACCTCCTCGGTATGCTCGCCCGGGGTCGGCGCGGCGCGAAGCGGCGTATTGGGGACGTCTTGGAAGCGCGGCGCGGCGCCGGGTTGCTCGGCGCCATGGCCCGTCACGAACACGCCCCGCGCGCGATTGTGCGGGTAGTCAGCGCTTTCGCTCAAGGACAGGACAGGCGCGAAACAGACGTCCGTACCCTCCATGATCTCGGTCCATTGCGCGCGCGTCTTTTGGCGAATGACCTCGGCCAGGCGCTGTTTTTGGGCCGGCCAGTCTGTCGCATCATGTTGCTCGGCCATCAGCGGGTCGTCCTGCAAGCCCGTTTTCTCGAGCAGTAGAGCATAAAACTGAGGCTCGATGGCTCCCAGCGCAATGAAGAGCCCGTCGGCGCATTCATAGGTGTCGTAAAACGGGGCCGCCCCATCGAGGACGTTTTGGCCGCGTTCGTCGCGCCACAGGCCAAAGCCTTTCAGGTCATGGAACATAGCCATTAAGAGCGCGCTGCCGTCGCTCATCGCGGCGTCGATGACGGCGCCCTGTCCCGTTTGCCGGGCTCGCAGGAGCCCCGCGATCAGCCCAATCGTGAGAAACATGGCCCCGCCGCCATAGTCGCCGATGAGATTGAGCGGCGGCGCCGGCGGCTCGCCGGGACGCCCCATGGATCCCAGCGCGCCTGAAATGGCGATGTAGTTGATGTCGTGCCCGGCTGCGTGCGCGAGCGGCCCGGTCTGACCCCACCCGGTCATGCGCCCATAAACCAGAGCGGGGTTACGCGCCTGCGCATCCTCAGGGCCGAGGCCTAACCGCTCCATGACCCCGGGCCGAAACCCCTCAAACAGGGCGTCGGCCTTTTCGATTAAATCCAATGCAACAGCCCGAGCGTCAGGGTCTTTCAGGTTCAGCGCGACCGATCGACGGCCACGCCCCGTAACCGGTCCGACCCCCGCCGGCGTGACCCCTGGGCGGTCAATGCGCACGACGTCAGCGCCCAAGTCTGACAGCACCATCCCGCAAAACGGCCCCGGACCAATGCCCGCGAACTCCAAAATGCGAACGCCGGTGAGCGGTCTCTCGTGCATGGCGGTCTTCCTCGGCTCCCTCGGCGCTCACGGCGCATGATGCCGCGAAGATGATCTCACTGGCCA
>CAZABJ010000073.1:0-10221 GCA_964483375.1 uncultured Caulobacterales bacterium | reverse complement strand
GCGCGGGCGACTTCGGCGCTGGCGTTGATGAAGGCGAGCGCGGCGCGTTGGCCGGGGCGGCGGATTTCGCTCGCCAACGCCGCAGCATAGCGGCCGTCATCGGGCGTGGTGGCGCCATCGGTGGTGGACATGGCGATGAACACCCCCGAGCGGGCCGCGGGCGGAGCGAAGCCCCGGGTCTCGCCGCGATTGAGGCTGTTGCGGCAGGCGTCATACACAACGAACAAAGCCGCCGCGCCGGCCCGCGCCATCACGTCGATTTGGCGTTCAAGCTCCACCCCGCGCTGCAACAGCGCCAGCTCGGTGCGGATTTCCTCCCGCGCGGGCATCATGAAATTGCGCGGGCCGCCGTCCACATAGCCGACCGCGCCATGGCCGGCGTAATAGAAGAACCCCACCGCGTCAGGGCCCGCCTCGCTCAAGGCTTCGGAGAAGGCGAGGATGGCGTCGTTGATGGCGTCCTCATCGGCGACCACCCCGGGCTCGGAATCATCCAACAGCGTGACGGCGAACTCGGCTTCCTCAAGCGCGGCCTCCAGCGCGCGCACGTCGCGGCTGGGAAAGCTCAAAGCCTGCGGCCGGCCGGGATAGTCCTCCACCGCAATCAGCAGCGCCAGGCGCGGGCCGTCCTGGGCGTGCGCGACGCCGGCCGACAGCATGCATGCAACGACCAACGCCGCCAAAAGCCTAAGCATGTCGCCTCACCTCTCCTCGGGCGTCGCGGGGCAACCGCCTTCGCCCGGGGGGGCGGTGAAGACCGGACGGTCGCCAATGCGCGCTTCAGGATGGTCCTCCAAGAAGGCGAGAACCAAGTCCACCCCCGCATTGGCGTTTCGGAACACGAAGTCCGAGGCGCCGAGGCCGCAATAGTCAGGATGCTCCGAGACGTCGCATATGGCCGTGTTGAGCGCCTCCACCGCCTCCCGGTCCGGCGCGGGGACGAGCACCGGGGTGGCCTGGCCGAACGGGCCGGTCACCTGCAACGCCTGACGGAAGCTCTCGCCCGCCGCTCCGCCCTCATAGACGTTCAGCGCCTGCGCCCCGCCCAGACCAGTGAAGTTCAGCATCAGCACCGGCCAACCCAGGCTCTCAAACCCGAACTCGACCAAGTCGCCGCCGTCCCGCCGGCCAGGCCGCCACGCGCAAAACACCGCGTCCGCCTGTTGGGCGATGTCGACGTCCAGATCGCTGGCGACGAGCACCTCCGACAAGCGCTCCAGCGCCCGGCGTCCGGCGATGACGTCGCCCAGGGCCTCGACGGCGTTCACCTCATACGCGGCGACGTCTTGGGTGCCGACGATGACGCGGGCGCGCGACCGGTCCCAAACAAGCTCAGCCGGCGCATCCGCCTGGACCAAACGCACGCCCGGCAAGGCCTCGACCGCGGCGCGCTCACCCTCGCTCACGCCTTGGAGGCGCACGGAGACAGGACGCTCGCCCGCGGGCTCGACCGGCGCGGCAGGAACCTCGAACAAGGGCTCTGAGGGGTCGATTTGAGACGCGAGATCGGGCCGTTGACGCTTCGCGGTGAGCGACCGCACTCGGGCGCGCACATAGCTTCGGGCTTCCCCGATGGAGAGGACGCCGTCTTCATCGGCGTCGCCTGCCCCCCGCACCGCGGCGGCGAACGCCACCGACAACGCCCCCCGCGCCTGGTCGCGATAGACGATTTCCGGCGTGCGCTCCTCTTCCGGCACGGCCGACATGAACACCACATTGCGCCGGGGCGGCGGGCGGATGACGGCGGTGAGGTCAAAGGGCGGTTCGTCCTCGGGCAACGCATAGACGTTTGAGCGGGTCCGCCCGGTTTCATCGTCATTGAGATAGCGCGACGCCTCGCACACTCCCGCCCCGCCATCCGCGGTCGAGCGGTCCATACGGCCGGCGTGACAGGTGTCGGACACGAACACCACGCGCACCCCCGCCGCCTCAGCGCGGCCGAAAATCACGTCGAGCTCATCATCGATGATGGCGTGGTCCCGGAACGCGTCCTCCGCCCCGGTCTGGAAGCCGGAAAGGACCAGAAACTCGTCGAGCCCGTCATCTTCATCGCCGAAGGTCCGGGTGTCGTCGCCGTTCCAAATCGCATCGTGATGCTGGGAGCCATGGCCGGCGAAGGTGAACACCACCACGTCGCCGGGCGCGCTCTCATCCACCAACCGGTTCAGCGCCCCGATGACCGCGGCCCTGTCGGCTTGAGCGTCGGTGAGCACGACCGGTTCATGCGGGCTGACCCCGCGCAGGGCGTCGGCGATGTCGCGGGCGTCATTGACCGCCCCGCAAAGCTGGCGCTCATAGATGTAATAGTCCACGCCCACCACCAAGGAGCGGACGTCAGCGGCGGCGGGCGCGCCCGATGCGAGCGCAACGCCGAACGCGCATGCGCCTAGTCCGAAGCGGCGCATCCGCAGCTCCCTTCCAAATCAAGCTCGACGCGCCGTTGGATTTGGTGCTGCTCCTCAAGCGAGAGATTGCCATGCAGGGTGCCTTCGAGCGGCAAAGGCGCGTCCTCCCCGCAGCCTTCCGCGCGCAAGGCCTGCACGCGGGCTAAAGCGGCGTCGGCTTCCACGCGCGCGCGCGCGCCTATGTCGTTTTCGGGCAGCGTCGCCGCACTGGCGATATTGGCCTGGGCGAGCTCCAAAAGCCGCGCCTGGACCGCCTGGGAGCGGCGCTCGGACAGCATACGGTTCAAATCCGCCGGGCCGCGCTCATCGGTATGGCCAAGAATGCAGGCCGCCGTCGCGCCGCCATTCTCGCTCCCGAACCGGGCGCCGCGGGTGCGAACAAACTCCCAAAACTCGACCACATACGCCGCGCCGCGCTCGGAGAACTGAACCCCGCACGGGTTTTCGGCGTCATAGGCCTCCGCGCAGGTGGCGAATTCAATCGGGGTCGGCACGGTGCGAACGGGCACGCCGCCGCGATCGGGCAGCACGAACACTCCCGCCGGAGCATCATCGCGGCCACGCAGAATCGGGACGAAGTCGTCGCTGAGGCTCATGGCGTAACGCGCCCGGTTGGCGAAATCGGCGATCACCTCGTTTGAAGGCGCGTTGCGTTCTGAGGTGTCCTGTTCGTCGGCAGCCAGGGTGGCGGCGAGCTGAAGTTCTTCAGCGGCGAGCGGCCAGTCCTCGTTGACTTCCGCACGGTCGCCGCGCAGCGCGTGAACCTGCCAATAGCCCGCGTTCAAGCGAGCCGCGACGAATACAAGGGCGTCCAATTCCGGCTGTTCGATTTCCGTCGACCAGCGCGGCATCACATGCCGCAATATGCCGCGAACCGCCTCCCGGGCGGCGGCCCGCTCGGCTTCTGCGCCACAGGCCGCGCCCACCGCGTCCACCAAGCCAAGCAGATCTTCGCTCGGGCTCTCCACGGTCCAGGCGGCCGTCGCGTCAAACGCGCGAGTGCAGTCGGTGCTGACAGTTTCTTCCGGGCAACGGTCGTCGCCTTCGCATTGCGCGAAGGCCGGGGCGGCGAGCAGCCCGCAGGCCGCTAGGCTCATTAGAATGCGGGTCATGATGGGTCGATCCAATAGCTGGTGGAGCTGAAGGCCCAGGCGTCGCCGGGGACGCCGGGACGGCGGGCCTGATAGACCAGATTTGCGAGATAGCGGCCGTTGTCTTCGATCAGGCCGTTGTCATTGATGCGGGTTTCGTCACGCGTCATCGCATCGGGGGTGCGATGGGGCGGAGAGACGATGGCCACGACTTCGTACCGCCCGACCGGCGGGCCGGCTTGGAAATGGGTGGCGCCCGCTCCGAACCCTGAGGGCAAGCGTACCGATTGTCCCGCGCGGACCGTGGTGGGTTCGTCCACGCGCAGAGCCTGGGCGGAGGGGTAGAGCTGGACCACCGAGCGTTCGCCATTCGCGTCTTCCGGCCCAATCTCGAAGATTGTGACCTCGCCGGACACCGGGCTGTCGAAAGAAAACGCGAACAACTCGCCCAGCCGCACCACGGGCGCGCCGTCGCGCAACACCAACGCCTCGGCGTCGGGAACCACGGCCAGTCGCGCGCCTGGCGTGTTAGGGAGTTCGCCCACATCGGGCCGGTCAAAGCTTTCCGCAGGGACGTCGTCGACCTCGCGGACCAAGTCGTGGACGGCCTCGGCCAGCTCTTGGGTCAAGGCCTCCGGGGTCGTGGGAACGTCTTCGATGGGGGCCGGCGCGACAGAGGGCGAAACGGCCTCGCCGACAAACGACGCTTCCGGCACCCGCTCGCGGATCCAATCAGCGAAGGCGGACACACGGGTGTAAACGCCGTAAGCGCCGGGCCACGCACAGCCATATCCGTAAGAGACCACGCCGACTTGGTACGGCCAGCCATCCGCGCCGAAGGCCACCAAGGCGCCGCCGGAATCGCCTTGGCAGCTGTCCGACACCGCCTCGGTCGGGGTGTCGGCGTCGTCAAAGCCCGCGCAAATCTGGGACGCGGTCAGCCGCGAGGCGGTGAACCGAAAGCGTTCGCTCACCGCATTCAAGCTCGCCTGGCACTCTGAAAGCGGCACATGGGGCAAACTGGCGACCAAGAGTTCGTTCGGACCGGTCTGGTCGCGCCAGCGGTCCGAAGGCCGCAAATAGGCGCCGGTGGGGTCCTGCTGGCCTTGATTGCCATAGCCGGAGACCAGAAGCATTTCGCCGCGCTCGGCAGGGTCGACCGAGGCGTCGCCCGCCAGCGGCAGGGGAATGGTGCTCATACGCTGGTCAAGCCGCACGATGGCGATGTCGTTGTATTGGTCCACGGGATCATGGGCGCCGTGGATGATCGCCGGGCTGGAGGGCGGGTTTTGCGCGCGTTGGGCGGCGGGGTCCTGGACGTGGCGTCCGCCAAGGCCGACGACAACCGGCTCGGCCTGGTCATAGCGCCATGTGCAGCGACGGTCCTGGTCATAGGATTCTTGGAAGCAATGGGCCGCGGTTAGAACGTCGTCATGGGAGATCAAGCTTCCCCCGCACAAGCCGTGGCCTTCGTCCACAATCGTGGCGTCGTCTCGCACGCAATGCTGCGGCGCCCACACGAAGACTTGCCAGGCGACCTCGCCTTCGCGCGGCTGGCGGCCGTTCACCACGCGCATGTTCCGCGCAGGGTCATTGACGTCGGACCGTGCGCCCGCCTCGTCCGCCTCTTCGCTTTGGGCGGAAAGGCTCGCCCACCCCGCTCCCAGAGCAAGCGCAAGAACCGCGGCGGACGCGGCGATGGCGAGTGACTGCTTCATAGGCGACCCCTTCGCTGATTGGGGCATCTATCCGCATCATTTCGGCGCCAAGATGGCGGGCTTGAAGCGGGCGCCGGGCGCGGCCATGGCGTCGGCCGCGGTGCGATGAATAAGTCTTGCATCACCGGGGCGATTGCGTCCCAGACGGGCGCGACCTGAGGAGCGCGAACATGGCGGGCTTGGCGACCACACCAGCCGCGGCGGGCCGAACCGCCTCGCCGGAGTGGCGGCGCGGCGCGGTGATCTATCAGATCTATCCGCGCAGTTTCGCGGACTCCAATGATGACGGCGTGGGCGATTTGCCCGGCATCACCGCCAAACTCGACTATGTGGCGTCTTTGGGCGTCGACGCGATTTGGCTGTCGCCCTTCTTCCCCTCCCCCATGGCGGATTTCGGCTATGACGTGTCGGACTTCTGCGACGTCGACCCGCTGTTTGGCTCATTGGAGGATTTCGACGCGCTGCTCGGCCGCGCCCACGCGCTTGGGCTGAAGGTCATCATCGACCAGGTCTACTCCCATACCTCCCACGCCCATGCCTGGTTCGCGGAAAGCCGCAGCTCGCGCTCTAACGACAAATCGGATTGGTACGTTTGGGCCGACCCCAAACCGGATGGCGCGCCCCCGAATAACTGGCAGTCGGTGTTCGGCGGCCCGGCATGGACCTGGGACGCGCGCCGCGGCCAATACTATCTGCACAATTTCCTCGCCGCGCAGCCCGACCTCAATCTCCATCATCGCCCTGTGCAAGACGCGCTGTTGGACGCCGCCCGATTCTGGCTCGACCGTGGGGTGGACGGCTTTCGCCTCGACGTCGTGAATTTTTGGATGCACGACCCCGCCCTGCGCGACAATCCGCCTGCGCCTTGCGACAGCCGTCCGCGGGTCCGATCCGTCGATTTCCAGCTTCCGCATTTCAACCAGTCCCATCCGGACACCGCCGCATTCCTCGCCCGGCTTCGGCGCGTGACCGACAGCTACGGCGAGGGGCTTCTGGTCGCCGAGCTTGGCGGGGAGCGGTCTTGCGACGCCCTCGACCGGTTCGTGGCCCAACGCGACGGCGCCCATAGCGCCTATAATTTCCATTTCCTCTACGCTGACGCACTGACGCCCCGCTCCGTGGCGGCGATCGCCGAGGGGGGATTTGCGGGAGAAAACTGGCCGTCTTGGGCGTTCTCCAACCATGACGCCCCGCGTGCGGCGTCTCGCTTCGCCCCGAGCGCGCATCGGGCCGCGGCGGCGGCGCAGTTGATGACGCTGCTCCTGTGCCTGCGCGGTAATGTCTTTGTTTATCAGGGCGAAGAGCTTGGCTTGCCGCAAGCCGACCTACCGTTCGAACGGTTGAGAGACCCAGAGGCCATCGCGAACTGGCCGCATACTTTAGGGCGAGACGGCGCGCGAACGCCCATGCCCTGGCGCAAGGACGCGCCTTTCGCGGGCTTCTCGCGCGTCGAACCCTGGTTGCCGACGGACCCCGCCCAAGCGGCGCTCGCCGCCGACGGGCAACGGACCGACCCCGCCTCCACGCTATCGATCGCCCGTCGGGCCATTGCGATGCGTCGGCGGGTTCAAGCGCTGCGGACCGGCGGCATACGCATCCTTCAGGCCGATGAGGCCATGCTCGTCTTCCAACGCGGCGAGGGGCCGGAGGCGGCGCTCTGCGCCTTCAACCTCTCAAGCGCCCCGCAGTCTTGGCGTGCGCCGGAGGGATGGCGTCCGGCGTTCTCGGTGAATGGCGGAGGAGACGGCATGCCTCCCTATGGCGGGCTGATATGCGAGAGGGTTTAGCGGTTCACAAAGGCGGGGCATGAAACGGATGGCGTCCAAAGTGGCGGACGCGCATCCTAGCGGCGGAAAAACAACACCGAGCGCCGCGCATGACGACCTCCGCCCCGACCGCTTCATCCGCCCAGGACCTGCCCGCCGAAGAGGTGATGCGCGCCGCCGTCGCCGCCCGCGACCCCAGCTTTGACGGTCGCTTTATTGTCGCGGTGGTCACCACGGGCGTGTTTTGCCGGCCGACCTGTCCCGCCCGAACCCCGCGACCGGAGAACATGCGCTTTTTTCCCTCCGCGACCGAAGCGGAACAAGCGGGGTTCCGCGCGTGCAAGCGCTGCCGCCCCACCGAACCGACGTCCGATGTCGAGGCCATGGCGTCCCTGGCGCGATACATTGAGGCCCATGCGGAGGAACCGTTGCCGCTCGCCCGCCTTGCGCGCCGGGCGCAGCTTTCCCCTGCGCGGCTGCAGCGGCGCTTCACCCAGACCATCGGCGTGTCGCCAAAGGCCTATCAGGACGCCGCGCGGCTCAAGCGCCTCAAAGCCTCGCTCAAGGAGGGCGACGACATCGCGGGCGCAATTTACGAAGCCGGCTACGGCTCGGCGAGCCGCATCTACGGAGAAACCGCCCGCAAGCTCGGCATGACGCCTGGCGCCTATCGGTCGGGCGGCGCCGGGGAGACCATCGTGTACGCCATTCGCGAAACCGCGCTGGGCCCCTTGGTGCTCGGCGCCGCGGAGCGCGGGGTGTGTTTCGTGCAATTCGGCGAGGACGAACAAAGCATGCAGGCCAATCTGCGTGCGGAGTTTCCCCACGCCGTCTTAGAGCCGGCTACGCCCGACCTCGCCCCCCATGTGGACGCCTGGATTGACGCCTTGAACGCCCATGTCAGCGAGGGGGGCCCGCAACCCGAGCTCCCGCTCGACCTGCGGGGCACGGCGTTCCAGATTCGCGTCTGGCGGTTTTTGACCAGCCTTAAGCCGGGCGACACGGTCAGCTACGCCCAAGCGGCCGCCGCAATCGGGGCGCCGAAAGCGGTGCGCGCGGTGGCCTCGGCCTGCGCGCGCAACCGCATCTGTCTGCTCGTGCCCTGCCATCGCGTGCTGCGCTCGGACGGTTCTCTGGGCGGCTATCGCTGGGGATTGGACCGCAAACGGGCGCTTCTCGACGGCGAGAAGCCCCGCGCGGGCTAATCACGAGGCATGCTCAGACGGCGAGCGCGCTTATGGAGGCTTCTGCGGCGTCAAGGCGCGCCTCCGCCTGGCTGACGAGTTGGTCGGCGGCGATGACCGTCACGTCCTTGATGCCGAGAAATCCCAGGATGTGGCGCAGATAACCCGAGGCGAAATCGACGTCGGAGCCGACCGTCGTGCCGCCCGAGGCGACCACGACATAGGCCTTTTTGCCTGTCAGCAGCCCTTCCGGTCCCTCAGGGGCATAGCGGAAGGTGACCCGAGCGCGGGAGACTTGGTCAATCCAAGCCTTCAAAGCGGCGGGCACGCCGAAATTGTAGATCGGCGCGCCGATGACGACGACGTCGGCCGCCTGTAGTTCAGCGATAAGCGCATCGGAGCCGGCCAACAGGTCGCGCTGGGCGGGGGTGCGGTCTTCGTCGGGCGTGAAGTTCGCGGCGACCCAGGCCTCGTCCACCACCGGCGGCGGCGCGTCGGCCAAATCGCGGTCGATGACGGAAGCGTCCTCCCCGCCAAGGCGGGAAATCACCGCATCGACCAGGCGCCGCGACTGCGACCCCTCTCGGCGAGCGGATGCGTTGATTTTCAAGATGGTCTGCGGGGCGTGCGCCAAGGCGGCCTCCTTAGTGAGCGTGTTGAACGCTCAGATGGGAAGACCAACGCCACGCGGGAGTATCGATCGCGCTCACGCGCGGTCACATTCGTGCGAAGCGGAAATCGGGCGGTCGGCGGGGGCCGGAACGCGGTCGCGCCTAGCCCTCTTTCTTCTTTTTGCGGCGGTCGACGATGCCGCGGCCGGTGGTGCGTTCGGCGATGCGGGCGGACTTGCCGGTGCGTCCGCGCAAGTAATAGAGCTTGGCGCGACGGACCCGACCTTTGCGCTTGACTTGGATTTCCGCGACGTTGGGAGAGAAGACCGGGAACACCCGCTCCACGCCTTCGCCGTAGGAAAGCTTGCGCACGGTGAAGCTTTCGTTCAGCCCGCCGCCGGAGCGGGAGATGCACACGCCTTCAAACGCCTGCAGACGTTCGCGGTCGCCCTCTTTGATGCGCACTTGCACCACCAGCGTGTCGCCGGGAGAGAACTCCGGGATCGGTTTTTTCTGCTCTTCGCCCAGGACGCGCTCGGCCTCTTCGGCGTTGAGCTGGTCGATCAAGTTCATTCTTCGCTCTCCCGGTCCGCGCGGCGCGCCGCCCATAAATCCGGCCTGCGCGCCCGCGTACTCTCTTCAGACTGCCCCCGCCGCCAGGCGGCGATCTTTGCGTGATCGCCTGACAGCAACACGTCAGGGATCGCCCGCCCCTCCCACACCCGCGGCCGGGTGTAGTGGGGATATTCGAGCAAACCCCCTTCAAAACTCTCTTCGGTTGCGGAGTTCTCCGCACCCAACACCCCGGGCAACAACCGCACGCAGGCTTCGATCAGAGCCTGCGCCGCGACCTCGCCGCCCGCCAGCACCACATCGCCGAGCGAGGCCTCCTCCAATCCGCGGGCGTCGATCACGCGTTGATCGAAGCCTTCGAACCGGCCGCAGACGACCACCACCCCGGGCCCTGCGGCGAGCGCCCGCACGCGTCGCTGCGTTAACGGCGCGCCGCGCGGGGTCATGACCAAACGGGGACGGTCGTCGGGCTCGAGGCTATCGAGCGCCGCAGCGACCACGTCCGCGCGCAAGACCATGCCGGGACCGCCGCCAGCGGGCGTGTCGTCGACGGATCGGTGCTTATGCTCGGAGAAGTCCCGAATGTCCAGCGTTTCCAGCGCCCAAAGCCCCTGCGCGCGCGCCGTCTCGATAACGGACACGCCCAAGGGGCCGGGAAAGGCGTCGGGAAACAGCGTCAGCACGCTGGCGGCGAAGGGCGCGGTCATGGCCGCGGGTTATGGCGCGGCCGCGTGGCGGGGGGCAACTGTCCTCCCGAGCTGCGCCAGCGACGTGGGATCTTTGAGAGGACGGGCGGGGTCGCACCGGCGGCGGCGACAATCGCGCCGAGGTCCTTCGCCCTTTGGGCTCAGGATGACAGGTGTTTTTGTTTGA
>CAZABJ010000072.1:0-10542 GCA_964483375.1 uncultured Caulobacterales bacterium | reverse complement strand
CTTTCATCAGACCGATATTGCCTTCTTGGATGAGATCCAAGAATTGAAGGCCGCGATTGGTGTACTTCTTAGCTATTGAGATGACGAGACGCAGGTTCGCCTCCACCATCTCCTTTTTCGCGATACGCGCTTCCCGCTCGCCCTTCTGCACCGTTGAGACGATGCGGCGGAAATCATCCACCGGCAGACCGGCTTCTTGGGAAAGCTGGGCGACTTCGTCCCGGATCTTCTCGATCTGATCGCCGTCGCGGGAGACGAAACGCTCCCACGCCGCGCCAAGACCGCGCACGTCGCCGGCCCATTCGGGATCGAGCTCGCGGCCGAGATAGGCCTTCAAGAAGCCCGAGCGGGCCACGCCGGCGGCGTCGGCCAAGCGCAGGAGCCGGCCTTCCAGCCGCATGAGTTGGCCGTTGATGTCGTAGAGCTGCTCGACCAGCGCTTCGATACGCTGGTTATTGAGGTGAAGCGTTTTGAGGTTGTTGATGATGGCCCGCTGCAGGCCCTCATATTCGCCCCGGTCGTCCTCAACCAAATCCGCGCCGGCGAGGCGCGCCTCAATCAGCCGCTCCTGCAGCTCGCGGAAGCGCACGAAGTCGTCGGCCACCGCATCGAGGATCTCCATGATGCCGTCGCGGAGTTCGGCCTCCATGGCGGACATCGAGAGGTTCACGCCCTCATCGTCGTCCTCATCCTCTTCTTCGGTCTGGGCGGGCGCTTCCTCGCCATTGGCCTCGGCCTCATCGCGCGCTTCTTGGGCGCGCTTGGCCTTGGCGGCGATCTCCGCGCCGGGCGCGCCAGGCGGCGGGGGCGCGCCGGGAGCCGTGTGATCCTGCTGCTGTCCGCCATAGGTGGCGTCCAAATCGATGATATCGCGCAGAAGCACCTTCCCGTCGCGCAGCTCGTCACGCCAGACCATGATGGCTTCGAAGGTGAGCGGGCTTTCGCAGAGGCCCGCGATCATCGCGTCGCGACCGGCCTCGATGCGTTTGGCGATGGCGATTTCGCCCTCGCGCGACAACAGCTCCACCGAGCCCATCTCGCGCAGATACATCCGCACCGGATCGTCGGTCCGGTCGGCGTCTTCCTTGGCGTTCCCGCCTTTGACTTCGCCGTCCTTGCGCGTGGCGACGGCGGTGTTCTCGCCTTCCTCGGCGTCCTCCGCTTCGTCGGCCTCCACCACATTGATGCCCATCTCATTGAGCTGGGCCATGGTGTCTTCGATCTGCTCAGAGGAAAACTCCTCGGAGGGAAGCACCTTGTTCAGCTCTTCATGGGTGACATAACCGCGACGTTTCGCGGTTTTGATCATATTTTTGACGGCCTGATCGGACAGGTCGAGAAGCGGCCCGTCTTGGTTTTCGCTCGACTGGGTCGCTTCGGCAGAATTCGCCATCCTCACGGTCTCCCGGTTCGCGCACGCGCATGCGCCTAGACGCCGGACACCTGCCCGACGCCGCCCACCACTGCGGGAGATTGAGGGTTCAGCCGGCGTCAGACGATGCGGGCTCGTCCTTGTCGGACAGAGCACGCATCGCTCGACGGGCTTTCTCCAAACCCGCCGAGTCCCCAGCCGCCCGCAGCGCTTTCATGCGCGCGATCAAAGCGGCTCGGTCCGAGGCTGCATCAGCCTCGGTCAATCTGACAAAATCGGCTGCAGCACGCTCCCAGGCGGACGCCGCATCGCCGTCGGGCGTCTCGGCGTTGAGCAAAGGGGCCGCCAAATAGTGTTGGTCCGCGATCAAGCGCGCCGCCGTGTCCTCAATCCCCACCTTAGCCAAGTGGACGCGCACGGTCGATTTGTCAATGTCTGAGCTTTCCGCCGCGCAGTCCAATAACGCATCCCGCAGCTTCATGTGGTCAGACTCTTGGAAATTCAAACGCGCCAGCGTTTCAGCGCATTGGGCGACGAGACTGGGCCGGGTGAGCAACGCCGCCAAAAGCCGACCGGCGCGTGCGCGCCGTTGAAACTCCATCAATCGCCCGGCCCGCGCGCGGGTTTCCGCGGTGGCGTCGTCCATGGCGGGCGCGGTCCCGTCACGGCGCCGCGCGCGACCGGTTCTTGGCGCGCGGCGAAAGGCGGCGTCGAAACGCGACAACAATTCGCGTCGATATTGTTCGGCGACGGAGCCGTCTTCGATTTTGCCCGCCGCCTCGAACAGGCGCTGCTTGAGCCCAGCTTTGCGCTCGGGCGTGTCGAGAGGCCCTGCCTCAAATTCACGTTTCCACAAGATATCGACCAACGGGCGGGCGCCCGCGAGCGCCTCTCGCATCGCCGATGCGCCGTCGCGACGGATGAGGTCGTCAGGGTCCAGCCCATCGGCCAACAGCGTGAAGTTCAACGACTGACCCGGCTTGAGTTTCGGCAAAGCGCGGTCGACGGCGCGATAAGCCGCCCGCAGGCCCGCCGCGTCGCCGTCGAAGCACAAGACGGGCTCCGGGCCCGCCCGCCATAAGAGCTCAAGCTGCTCCTCGGTGAGCGCGGTGCCCAGCGGCGCGACGGCGTGCTCAAGCCCCGCACGAGCGAGGGCGATGACGTCGGTATAGCCCTCCGCAACGATAAGCCCCCCCGCCCCCTCCCTTTCCGCACGGGCGAATGCGGCGCGCGCCTGAGGATAGCGATACAGAAGCGCGCCTTTATGGAAGCTGTCGCTCTCGCGGGAGTTCAGATATTTCGCCCGGTCGTTGGGGTCGAGCGCGCGACCGCCGAAACCAACCAGCCGCCCGCCGGCGTCGCGGATGGCGAAGGTCACGCGATTGCGGAAATAGTCGAAACTCCGGTCGCCCGATTGGGCGCGCGCGATGAGGCCGGCGTCCAAAAGCTGCTGCGGCTCGGCGCCTTTGGAGACAAGAAAATCCTTAAGCGCCGACCAATCCTCCGGCGCGAACCCGATTTCGAAGGCGTCCCAATCCGCTTCCGGCAAGCCGCGACGTTCTAGGTAGCCCCGGGCCTGGGCTCCGCGGGCGCGGCGCAGCTCCGCGCGAAAGAACGCGTGCGCATGCTCCAGCCATTGCTCAGCGGCCGCCGCACGCCGCATCGCCGCCACTGCGCGGGGGTCCTTCTCCGGCAGAGGAACGCCCGCCTCGCTTGCGCACCGCTCCACGGCTTCAGGGAAGGAAAGGCCCTCCATCTCCATCGCCCAAGTGAAGCAGTCCCCGTGTTTGCCCGAGGAAAAACAGTGATAGAAGCGTTTGTCGTCATTGACGAAAAACGACGGGGTTTTTTCGGTATTGAACGGGGACAGGCCGGCGAATTCGCGGCCCTGCTTGCGCAAGTCCACCGTCCGGCCGATCACGTCGGACAACCGGATGCGGGCGCGGATTTCGTCTAGGAGGCGCGGATCGAATCGCATCGGTTCGCCTTAGCGCATCACGAACGATTCGGGAACATGCCGACGCACAACGACCACGCGCCCGCTCCTGTCGGCTTAGCCCGACAGCATGTCTCGCACGACTTTCCCGGCCTTGGTGAAGTCCATGCAGCCTTGGTAGCGGGCTTTGAGCGTGCCCATGCAGCGCCCGATATCCTTCAGGCCGGTGGCGTCAAGCTCGTCCACGACGGCGGACGCGGCGGTGGAGATTTCCTCGTCCGCCATTTGCTTGGGCAACAGTCCCGTAATGATACGGATCTCTTCGCGTTCACGTTCGGCCAGATCCGGGCGACCCGCCGCGTCATAGGCGCGCGAGCTTTCCTCGCGCTGCTCCACCATTCTTGCGAGAATGGCGCGGATTTCCGCTTCGGGGCAGCCATTGGCGTCATCGCGCGCACGGGCGGACCAATCCCGGTCCTTCACCGCAGCCAAAACAAGCCGCAGCGTCGAGGCGCGCACGTCGTCGCCGCCCGCTTCCGCGTCAGCCAGCGCCGACGCGATGTGTTGTCTCATATCCATCTTCGGCTCCGCTGCTCAGGCGGTCGCATGCTCTCGTTGCATGCGTCGCGCCGGAGCGCAAAACTCTTTCGTCTCAACCCACCGAACCGGGACTTGCCACCGCCTCAGCGTCATGCTGTGCAGCGACACCCCCCGGGCCCAACCCAACGGATGCGGTATCTATGGTGATCTTTGCTCCGAATCAATCATTCGACGCCGCATTGGTACTCAGCGACGGTTCGACGTTTCTCGGAAAAGGCGCGGGGGCGACCGGCGATGCGGTGGGCGAGCTGTGTTTCAACACGGCGATGACGGGCCACCAAGAAATCCTGAGCGACCCCTCTTACGCTGACCAAATCATCTGTTTCACGTTTCCGCATATCGGAAATGTGGGCGCGAACCCGGACGACACCGAAGCGTCCTCGGCCGCCGCGTCGGTCGCCGCGCGCGGCGCCGTCCTCCGCGCGCCGATCACCGCGCCGTCAAATTGGCGCGCGTCGATCAGTTTTGACGAATGGCTCAAGCGCCGCGGCGTCATCGCCGTGACCGGCGTCGACACCCGCGCACTCACCCGGCGCATTCGCGAAACCGGCATGCCGCACGCTGCGATCGCCTATCGCCCGGATGGCGACATCGACCCCGACGCACTCGCCGCGCGCGCTCAAGCGTGGGCGGGCATAGAAGGCCAGGATCTCGCAAGCCGGCTGACCACTGAAAACGCCTACTCGCTCGAGGAAACGGCTTGGGACTGGCCGGCCGGCGTCGGCGCGCTCACAGAACCGAAATTCCACGTGGTCGTCATCGACTATGGCCTGAAACGAAACATCGCCCGAAGCCTCGCCGCGGTCGGCGCGCGCGCCACCGTGGTTCCCGCTCGCACCGCGCCACGCGACATTCTCGCGATGCGCCCCGATGGCGTTGTGTTGTCGAACGGGCCCGGGGACCCTGCGGCCACCGCGTCTTGGGCGGCTCCGACCATCCGGGCGCTCGTGGACGCCAACGTCCCGCTCTTGGGCATTTGCTTGGGACACCAACTTTTGGCTCTCGCCCTGGGCGGTCGGACGGTGAAGATGGACCAAGGCCACCATGGGGCGAACCATCCCGTCCAAGACCACGCCACCGGCAAGGTGGAGATCGTCTCGATGAACCACGGCTTCGCGGTGGACGCAGACACCCTGCCCGAAGGCGTCGCCGAAACCCATGCATCGCTCTTTGACGGCACGAATTGCGGCCTCGCGCTTCCTGGCAAGCCGGTGATTTCGGTTCAGCACCACCCCGAAGCCAGCCCCGGCCCGCGCGACGCTTTGGAGGTTTTCCGCCGATTTGCAACGCTCATGACTGAGCAAACCGGTGAAAACTCTTGATTTTTTCGATTGTTACGGTATTATGACCATAGGTAATAATAACAAAGGAGGTTTATATGTCGGTACGGATTATCCAGATCCTCAACAGCTGGCCGAGCGTGAATATCATCTCGACCTTGCTCACCACTGTCGTGATCGGCGGCGCTGTCGCGGCTTGGTTCTCATAAGCCGCGGCGCGCTTGCGCTGCGCCTCACCCTGCAGTCTTTTTTCCAAATTCCAAGATTTCAATCAATAACGCGACCATAAGCCCGATGACGGCGTATCCCAGCATGGCTTCGTTCGCCGCAAAAAGCTGAAAATCGCGACAGGGCTGGTAATCCCCATAGCCCAAGGTCGTCCACGTAACGACTGAATAGTAGAACGCTTCTGGAAATGTCGTCGGCATCGCCGAGCATTCATCGGCCTGCGCCGCCGAACGCATGTACAAAAGCGCCGCCAAGACCAAATGCGAAACTGTGACGATGACCGTTTGCACCAATGCGGCGAGAACAGCGTTCGAATCGCCTTTTCTGCCTTTGAGATATAGACAGATCAGAAGCAACAACGCCCAGGTCGCAAAGCCGACCAGGACCAATTCCGTATCGTCAACGGGTTGCAGCGTTCTCGATTGATCACCAGACAGAACGCGAAAGGCGAGAAAATCGGGAAAGGCGCGCGATCCGAGAAGCGGTAAAATGATCACAAGATAAGTCACGATGACCCAAAACGGATCGAGCAATACTGGTCCGTGTGATATACGCTTCCAAAGCCTCGCGTTACGCTGCCATAGCTTCGCGGCGTTTTGCTTGGCCCACCGCCAAACCGCCGCCCCGGCACGGAAGCCGCGTTCGCCGACCCAGCGCGCCCCGGCCGAAACCGCGTCGGCGGCCCGCCTTAGCGCCTCTGCCCCTCTCCGCTTCCAGCTCACAAAGCACGCTACCGTTTGGTGTTACCAACGCAACCGCACCCAACGTACCGGCTAATCGCGTCGGGGCGCTATGCTTTCCTCAACCTTTCCGCGTCATGACTAACGCTCGATAGGCTTAATCCGCCCTTTCCAAGACGGCACGGGCGGCGCGAGGAGGCGAGGCATGCGCGCGAGACGGACCGCGGCGTTGACGGCGACCCTAGCAGCGGCGGCGGTTTCCGCTTGCGCAGGCGGCGGATCAGGCAGCGCTGGAACCGCCAGCGCGCCCGCTCCAATCACCACAACGCCGACAAGCCCGCCGCCGCCCCCGCCGCCTTCGCCCTCCGACTTCGAAGACGCGGAATATCTGCGGGACTACTCCCTGGACATGATCGGCGCTTCGACCGCCTACGCGCTGGGCGCCACCGGGGAAGGCGTCACCGTGGCGGTCATCGACACCGGCGTCGACGTGCGCAACCGCGAGTTCCACGATCAGCTCGCGCCGGGGATCACCGACATCATCTCCGAGCGCAATCACTACGGAGACGGTCAATATCACGGCACCGTCGTGGCCGGCATCATCGCAGCCTCTCGCGACGGCTTCGGCATGCACGGCGTCGCCCCTGGCGCGGACATCCTCTCCATCCGCGCCGACAGCGATAGGCTGGGCGGATGTCCTGAGAACTGCTTGTTCGAAGGTCCCGATCTCGCCGAAGCCATCGACTACGCCGTCGACAACGGCGCGCGCATCATCAACATATCGCTGGGCGGGGACACCGAGGCGGACCCGTTGGTGACCGCGGCGCTGGAGCGCGCCGTGCAGTCAGGCGTTCTCATTGTGGCGGCGGCAGGAAACTCCGGTTTGGACACCCCTTCCGCGCCGGCGAATTTCGCGGGCGGGGACAACGCATTGTTCCGCGCCGTCGCGGTCGGCGCGGTTGATGAGAACGGGGAGGTCTCCTCCTTCTCCAACGTCGCAGGCGGGGTGGGCGGATACTATGTGCTGGCGCCGGGCGAGGGGCTGACCTCGACCGTGCCCGTCGATTTCGATCCGGTCTGCGAAGGCGGCGACACCTGCTACGCGAACGGCCTTGCGGGCACCTCCTTCGCCGCGCCGCATGTGGCCGGCGCGCTGGCGCTGACGTTGGAGGCCTTCCCATATCTGCTGCCCGAGCAAGCGCTTGAACTTCTGCTCGCCACCGCCGATGACGCGGGCGAGCCCGGCGTGGACGACGCCACCGGCGCGGGCGTTTTGAATGTCGGTCGCCTGTTTCAGCCCTATGGTCTGACGTCGCTCTCGGTGGGCGGTTCGAACGGGGGCGTCGCTCCCGTCGCGGTTGCTCTGGCGCCGCCGTCGGGCGCGTTTGGGGACTGGGCGTGGCACTCAGGCGCGCTGGACGACGTCGTCATTCGCGATGAGTACGGCCGCGGTTTCGCGTTCTCCCCCGCCCAGGCGCAAGGTGCGACGAATGCGGCGGGGGCCTTCGAGGCGGCCGCCGCCGGTCAGCGTCTGGACGCCCGCGCCGCCCGGACCGCCTTCGGCGCCGCGGCCATTCGCGCGCCTGAAGACGCCACGCTGCCGCTCGCCAATCTCGTCACTGACCGCGCCGTAACGCCCGAATTGCGCGTCAACGCGGAGATGGGACGGCTCGCCTTTTCGGCCGGGCGTGGGTTCTCCGCCCCCGATATCGGCGATGCGCCCGGCGCCGGCGTGCTTGCAGCGCCGGCGAACGGCTTCGCGGGCCTCGCCCCCGGCGCCGATTGGACCGCCGTTCAACTGCGCGCCGGGGTCTGGCGGGTCGGCGTGCGTGCGGCGCGCGACGAACATGGCGCAGGCTATGACGCCGCCAGCGTCGAACGCCGCTTCGGCCCCGTCACCGCCGGGTTCGAGGCGGGGACCGCCCGTGAGCGCGACGCCGCCTTGGGCTCCCCGCTCGCTGCGCGTTTCGGCGGGCAGGACGAAGCCCGCTCGAGCTTCACCGCCATGATGGTGGCCGCAGAGATGGGCGCAGGCTGGCGGGTGGGCGCCCGAGCGGAGCTCGCTCAAACCGACATCGCTGCGCCGGGTTACCTGGAAATCACCGAAGCGCCGGCGGCGTCCGCTTGGCGCGTCGGCGCTGAGCGCGCCTTTGACGGCGGGTCGGTGGGGCTTTCGCTGTCCCAGCCGCCCCGGGCGGAATCCGGCGCGGTGCGGTTTGACGCGCCCGTGGCGGTGACCGCACGCGGGGTCTCTATTTTTGAGACCCGCGATGCGCCGCTCACCCCGTCAGGCCGCGAAGTGAACTTGGAGGGCTCGGTTCGTCTGCGCCTGGCCGACAGCGCTTGGACGACCGTCGCCGCGCGCGTGACCTCCGAGCCCGGCCATGTCGCCGGCGCCGACGCCGAAGGCGCCCTGTGGGTCGGGATGCGGTTGACGCGCTAAGCTGGCGCCCCTCCTGATCGCTCACAGCGAAACGCGCGTTTCAGCGACATTCGCGCGATTTTCGTCGTAACACCGTCGCACGGTTGGGCTAGCGTTGGGGCCATGTCGGAACCCCAGTCCGCCACGCTCGAAACGGCATTGCTGGCGCTGCTCCTCTGCGCTGCGCTCGATTATGATTCCGTCATCGTCGATCTGCGTCCGCTGGAAACCACGCCGCAATCGCTCGCGACCGAGTGGTGGGATCGGTATCCTAATCTGATGGGCGTGTTTTTGGGGCCCGGCGCGGATCCTGACGCCTTAGGCTGGGAACGCGTCAACGCCGGGATCGAGCGCTTGACCCGAGACGCGGACCTACTGCGAACCGAGGGCGGGCCGGTGCCTTCCTCTTCGGGATGGGCTCGCTTGTCGGACGCACATCACGATTTGGTCGGCGGGGCGGCCCAGTCGGGCGATTGGCTCGAGGCGCTTAAGACGCGCATCGAAGAACGGTGGCCGCTATGAGCGCCGATTTGGTTATGCGATGGCGGGCCGATTGCGCCGCCCTGGGAGCGTCCGAAGCCGCTGCAGAGCGTTGGCGGGGGACGGTTGAGCGCGCCCATAGCGAACCGCACCGTCGCTATCACACGCTTGAGCATTTGCGCGAAGTCTTCGACGCGCTTGATGACGTGCGGGACAAGCTTTCCGACCAAAGCAAGGCGGCGATGGCCGGCTGGTTTCATGACGTGATCTACGACACCGCTCGGGGCGACAATGAACGCGAAAGCGCCCGTCTTGCGCGCCAAGCCTTGGTGGAGCTTAACGCCGATCCGGCCTTCGCCGCTCAGGTCGGTCGCTTAATCGAGGCCACCGCCGACCACGCCAGCCCCGTCGCCAACTTAGACGACGCGCTGTTTCTGGACGCCGACATGGCCATTCTCGGCGCCCCGCCCGAGCGCTATGACCGCTATGCGCACGACATCCGGACCGAGTACGGCCAGTATGACGATGCGACCTATGCGTTCGGCCGCGGCGATTTTCTGCAGCGCCAACTCGCGCGCACCCGGCTCTATCACACCGATTTCTTTGAGAGCCGTTGCGCAGAACGGGCCCGCGAGAACATGGCGCGCGAGCTTGAACGTCTGAACTCTGCGGGGTGAACGCCTGCCCCGCACATTGCTCCTCTTCACGAGCGCCCCTATAACCGCGCGCAATTTGCCCGCGAGAGGCTCCCGCTTATGCCGAAACGCAGCGATATCGAAACCGTCCTGATCATCGGCGCGGGCCCCATCGTCATAGGCCAGGCCTGCGAGTTCGATTATTCCGGGGTTCAGGCCTGCAAAGCTTTGCGCGAAGAAGGCTACCGGGTCGTGTTGGCGAATTCGAACCCCGCCACGATCATGACCGATCCAGGCATCGCCGACGCCACCTATATCGAGCCGATCACCGCGGATTTCGTCGCGAAAGTCATCGCCCGGGAGCGGCCCAAGACGGCGGGCGGGTTCGCACTCTTGCCCACCATGGGCGGGCAAACCGCGCTGAATTGCGCGCTCGAATTGGAGCGTCGCGGCGTGCTCGACCTGTTCAATGTGGAGATGATCGGCGCCCGCGCCGACGTCATCGATAAAGCCGAAAACCGTGAGCGCTTCCGCGATGCGATGGACAAGATCGGCTTAGAAAGCCCGCGTTCGCGTGCGGTGAAAAGCTATGCCGAGGCGGAAATCGCGCGTGAGAGCCTTGGACTTCCCTGCATCATTCGTCCTTCCTTCACTATGGGCGGGACCGGCGGAGGCATCGGTTACAACGTCGAAGAGTTCAAAGAAATCGTCGAAAACGGGCTGAAGGCGTCTCCCGTCGGCGAAGTTCTCATCGAAGAAAGCGTTTTAGGCTGGAAAGAATACGAGATGGAGGTCGTGCGCGATCGCGCGGACAACTGCATCATCGTCTGCGCCATCGAGAACGTCGACCCGATGGGGGTGCACACCGGAGACTCCATCACCGTCGCGCCGACGCTCACCCTGACGGAT
>CAZABJ010000071.1:0-10647 GCA_964483375.1 uncultured Caulobacterales bacterium | reverse complement strand
GCCACGGGCGCGGGTTTGACTTCAACATGCGCGAACTCCGCCTGCGGCGTCGTTTAACGGCGATTGGTCGGGGCGGCTGGATTCGAACCTGCGGCCCTCTGCTCCCAAAGCAGATGCGCTACCAGACTGCGCTACGCCCCGAACTCTCAGTGAATTACCAGCGCCCGCCCCGACGCGCTAGGTCGTGCGGCGACCGCGCTCAGCCTTCCGCATCCGCCTCAGCTTGCTCAAAGGCGGGGTGAAGCACTTGCGCGCCGGGCCTGATGCCCAACTCGCCCGCGCGGCCGCCGCGGATTTCCAAAACTCCGCGAACCGGACCCGGCGAGGGCAGCAGGATTTCGGCAAAGGGCTGAGCGCGCTCGACAATTCCGATCACGGTCCCGTCCGCGCGGATATACAAGATATCGAGCGACACGCAGGTATTCCGCATCCAAAAGCGGTGCACGCGGTCGGGCAGGTCATTGGAGAAGTCGAAGAACATCGCTTCGTCATCCGCCATGCTCGGGCGGAACATCATCCCGCGCGAGGTCTCAAACGGATCATCGGCGACAAGCGTGGTGAACGCGTGGGTTTCTTCCCCGGCGACGACGCTGACCTCGATGGGTTCGCCGAAATCGATGGCGTCGTTTTCGGGCGGACTCGGGCAGGCGCGTTCCGACGCGTCCTGGGCGACGGCGTTGGCGCCGACGAGCAGCGCGGCGGTGCAAGCAGCTAGAAGTCTCATGGCGCGGACGCTAATCCCGTCTGCGCTTACGAGCAACGCTTTCGGCGCCGCGCGATGCTAGTCGATCGGGGCCGCTTCGACGGCCACCACGCCTTTGGGCCCCTCAGCACATCGGACTTGCAGGCGATGGCCCGGCTCCACCTCGTCAAGGCCGCCGCTCCGCAACACCTCGACATGGACGAAGACGTCGCCCTCCCGGCCGTCGCGCACCAAAAAGCCGTAGCCGCGCGTGCGGTTGAACCACTTCACCGTCACGGGTTCGAAGTCACCCGCGGGGCCGTTGGCTGGGCGGCCGCGGGCGCGCCTCTCAGTCTCAACCGTCGGCTGGGGAGCCGTGGTTTCGTCGATTTCCAAGACTTTGAACGCCTGTAGGCCTTTTGTTCGGCGCACCGCCTCGCAGGTCACCGTCGCGCCTTCGGGCGGTTGGGCCAATCCGCTGGCCCGCAAACAGGAGATGTGCAAAAGGATATCGCCGTCGCGGGCGTTTTGAGGCGCAAGAAAGCCGTAGCCCTTCGCCCCGTCGAACCACTTCACCCGGCCGCGAACGGTCACTCGCTCGTCGCCAGCGTCGGGCGGTTGGTCCTCTGCGTCGTCGGCCCGGCTCATCGTCCGCTCACAACGCTGCTCCACGGCAATATCCTACCACAACCCGGCTGCGATTGCGAAAACCTTCCGCCGCGCCCATCCAACTCCGTCCCGATGCCGTAAGCTAAGCTGTCGCCACGAGGAGATCCCCATGCGCCTTTTCACCGCCTTAGCCGCGGTTTTCGCCGCCGCCGCGCCCGCGACGGCCGATGCTGAAACCGATCCGCGAACCGCTTATGACTTTGAATTCACAAGCATAACTGGTGAGGCGATGCCGCTTTCGGCCTATGAGGGCCAAGCGCTTTTGGTGGTGAACACCGCATCGCGCTGCGGGTTCACCGGCCAGTATGACGGGCTGCAAGCCTTGTGGACTGAATTTCAAGACCAAGGCCTGGTCGTCATCGGCGTCCCCTCAGACCAATTCAACCAAGAGTTGGACTCCGAAGAAGAAGTCAGAGAATTCTGCGAGATGCGGTTTGACCTCGACTTCCCAATGACGTCCATCACCCCGGTGCGCGGCGACGACGCCCACC
Source organism: uncultured Caulobacterales bacterium (assembly GCA_964483375.1). Taxonomy (GTDB): domain Bacteria; phylum Pseudomonadota; class Alphaproteobacteria; order Caulobacterales; family Maricaulaceae; genus JAUIEH01. The sequence goes on along the minus strand of CAZABJ010000071.1, from coordinate 8,805 downwards.
CCTTCTACGCCTGGACCCATGCCCGCTTGGGCGGCGCGGGTCGGCCGGGCTGGAATTTCCACAAGATCCTGATCGGTCGTGACGGACAGCCGATCGACGGCTGGGGTCCGCGGACGGGTCCGAACGCCGATCGCTTGCGCGGCGCCATCGAGACCGCGCTGGCGGCAAGCGCTGACAGCGACGCGGACGCGTCGACCAGCGCGGACGAAACCGCAGGCTAAGCCACAGCCGCGTCCTCGATGTGAACATCGAGGTACCGGCCCTGGCCGGGTTTGATCTTCATCGCGGCGTGCAGCTTCGCGCCCGGTATGGCGAGAACGCGATCAAGCCCGGTGTCCGCCGCACGGAAGGCGATCGCCTCAATGCGGGCGCCGGACGCCGCTTCGAGGGTGCAGCGCAAATGGCCCGCGCCCACTTCGCGCGCGCCTCTCACGGTGAGATCGCCCACCACAAACACCGGTTCAGGATTGCCTGCGCCAAACGGGCCCGCGCGCGCGACGACATCGGCGAGTTCACGCGTTACGCCTGAGGCGCTCAACACCGCATCGATCTCAAGCGTCCGTTCGAGCGACGCGCCCGAGGCTTGGACCGAAGCCGCCAAGCGGCCGGCCAATTCGTCGACCTTGGTCCCCTCCACGGTCAAGCCCGCCGCCATCGCGTGGCCGCCGCCGTTTAGAAGCAGGCCGTCTTCGCGCGCCGCGGCGACGGCCATGCCTAAATCGACCCCGGGAATAGACCGGCCTGAGCCTTTGCCGACGCCGGTCTCGGGATCAATGCCGATCACCACGGCGGGGCGACCGAAACGCTCCTTAAGCCGGCCGGCGGCGATCCCGATGACGCCGGGATGCCACCCCTCCCCGGCGGCGACGATGACGCTCGCCTCTCGCCGGGCGGGTTCAGCCTCAATTTGCGCCAGCGCAGCGTCAAACACCCCTTGCTCGATTTCGCGGCGCTGACGGTTCAGCGCGTCGAGCTCCTGGGCGATTCGGAACGTTTCCGCCCCGTCATCGCTGGACAACAGTCGCGCGCCCAAGTCCGCCCGCCCGACACGGCCGCCGGCGTTGATGCGCGGACCATAGATGAAACCAGCGGCGTAGACGCTCGCGGGCGACTTGCCGCCTGCGACCGCGGCGAGCGCGGAAAGCCCGGAATTGCTCTGCCGCGCCATGACCCTCAGACCCTGAGCGACGATCGCGCGATTGACGCCGATTAGCGGAACCACATCGCAGACCGTTCCAAGTGCGGCGAGATCGAGCCAGGACATCAGATCCGGTTCCGGCGCCGTCTTAAATGCGCCCCGGCGGCGGCTTTCGCGGTTTAGCGCGGCCAGCAGCACGAATGTCACGCCCGCTGCGGCCAGATGTCCGCATCCTGACCGGCAATCCGCACGGTTTGGATTGACCACCGCGGCGGCATCCGGCGGAGCGGCGGTCATCTGATGGTGGTCCACCACGACCACCGTGAGGCCCAACGCGTGAGCGGCGTCGATCGCGTCATGGGCCATGGCCCCGCAATCCACGGTCACCACGATTTCCGCGCCGCGCCGTTTCAACGCCGCGAAGGCCGGCGCGCTGGGGCCGTAGCCCTCTTCGATCCGGTCAGGAACATAGAAGTCCATGTCCCGGCCGCGCGCCCGAAAGTAGCGGATGAGCTGCGCCGCCGATGTCGCGCCGTCGACGTCATAGTCGGCGAATACCGCCACCTTGCGGTCAGCCTCTATCGCGTCGCACAGAAGCGCCGCCGCTTCGGACATGTCCGCAAAGCTGGAGGGGTCGGGAAAACTCCCTTTGAGCGTCGGCTCAAGAAAGGCGGCCGCCGTCTCGACGCTCACGCCACGGCCGGCGAGCACGCGACCAAGCGCATCGGGGATCTGAGCTGTTCGCGCGATTGCGGCGGCCAAGCCGTCATCGGCGTCGCGCGCCGCCCACCGCTTGCCTGTCGCTGACCGCGTCACCCCCAAAAGCGCAGGGCCATCGCTTTGGACCGCGCGCGCCGCGGCGCTCATCGTCACGCGTTCAACAGACGCGTTGCAGCAACTTGCCGCGCGGTGCGATCGAAGGAAGACATCACCAGCGTCTCGGTCGAGATCGCCTCTTCATCCTCCTCAACGCCGTCAACGAGGAAACCACGGGTCACCCCGGTGGCGGCGAAGATCGCCCAATCCCCGCTCGCCATGTCGGAAAGGTCGTACTTCCGCGCAAGATCCGTGATGCCGATGCGTTCGGCGCGCGCCCGCTCGTCATCATTGCGAAACACCAAGCGGCCCTGCATTTGGCCGCCGACGCACCGCAGCGCCGCCGCCGCAAGCACGCCCTCCGGCGCCCCGCCTTGACCCATATACAGGTCGACCCCGGTCGCGGGCTGGGTGGTGTTGATGACCCCCGCCACGTCACCGTCGGAAATGAGGTGGACCCGCGCGCCGACCGCGCGCAGGGAGGCGATGATGTCGGCATGGCGCGGGCGATCGAGAACGCACACCGTCACGTCCTCAGGCCGCTCTCCCTTCGCGGCGGCGAGCGCGCGAACCGCCTCCTCGGGGGACATGTCTAAATCAACGACGCCGGGATCGTACCCCGGTCCCACGGCCAGCTTTTCCATGTAGGTGTCCGGGGCGTTGAGCAACCCCCCGCGGGGCGCGAACGCCAGGACGGCCAAGGCGTTGGGCATGGCCTTGGCGGTGAGGGTGGTGCCTTCCAACGGATCGAGCGCGATATCGATTTCGGGGCCCGAACCCAGACCCACCTCTTCGCCGATATAGAGCATCGGCGCTTCATCGCGTTCGCCCTCGCCAATGACGATGCGGCCCTGCATCTCGATTTCATTGAGAGCGGTGCGCATGGCGTCAACGGCGGCCTGGTCGGCGGCGCGCTCGTCCCCACGGCCGACAAGCCGGGCTGCGGCGACCGCGGCGGTTTCGCATGTGAGGGCGGCTTCCATCACCAAGCCCCGCAGCGCGGCCTGTGAAATCGTGCTCATGGCGTGTCTCCGCGGCTGGATGATCCGCAGCCGGGACAGGCTGCGTTCCCGTACAAAAAGAGATTCGCTCAGCCGGGCGAGAGCGGCCTAGTCCCGGTCGAGGTCAAACCGCTCTAACTCGCGACGAACGAGGTCGCGGGCGTCGCGCTCAAACTCATCAACGGGCTGACGCTCGAGCGCCGGCGGAATGGAGGGGTCGTTGAGCAGCGCGTCGCGAATCGCCAGCATTTCGGCGATGGCGGCGTCGAATTCACGCGCGCTACGGATGTCCTGTGGGACCTCGGGCACATCGGCGACGCGCGGATACACCGGCTCGCCCGCCGCCACGCGGCGATCGATCCAATCACGCTCGCGCGCCTGCTCCTCCGCCGCGGCGCCGTCGTCTTGGGCGGTGGCCGACAAACTCGCGCAGGCCGGTGCGAAACTCACAAGGGCCGCCAACAACACGCGTCGCATGGGCCGCCTCCTTCGTTGACCTCAACCAGGGTTCTACACGCGCTGCGGCGAGTGTGTCACGATCGCGGCGATTCTGAGCGAAGGCATGGGAGCGGGAACATGGCGGACGACAAGTCCAAGAACGACGCCCGGGACGGCGAGGGCGACGCGCCGGGCAATCCGTTCGAGGCGATGATGAGCGCCAACCCGTGGGCCGCGCTTTCCAAGGAGAGCGTTGAGGCGATGGAGTCTTTCTCCCGCAGCCTCACTGAAGCGGCCATGCGGAGCCAAAGCGCTCTCGCCGCCGCGGCGGCCAACGCCGACCCGGTCGCCGCAGCCGACGTCGAACCCGACCCGTTTCATGTCGCCCCCGATTTGGTGAACGTGCTTAGCCGGCTCGCTGCAGATCCCCATGCGCTGGCGGAGGCGCAGATGCGGTTATGGAGCGGCTATTGGAACCTGTGGTCTTCCGCCGCCCGCCGCATGACAGCCCCCGACCAAGCCGAGCCCGCGGTCACGCCGGCGAAAGGCGACAAGCGATGGCGGGACGAACAGTGGTCGGAAAACCCCATGTTCGACGTGATCAAGCAGAGCTATCTGCTGACCAGCAATTGGCTGGTGGACACGCTTGCCAGCGTGGACGGCCTTGACGAGCAGTCCCAACGCTCGGTGCGCTTTTTCGCGCGACAGCTCGCCGATGCGTTTTCACCCACCAATTTCCCGCTCACGAACCCCGACGTGCTTAAGGCGGCGGTGGAGACCCGCGGCGAGAATTTCGTGCGCGGCATGAAGAATTTCGCGGAGGATTTCGAGCGCGGGCGCGGCCGACCGGCGATCCGACAAACCGACATGGACCGTTTCGAAGTCGGACGGGACGTGGCGACCACGCCAGGTCAGGTCGTCTATCAAAACGACCTCATTCAACTCATTCACTACGCGCCGACCACCGAAACCCAATACGAGACGCCGCTTTTGTTTTTCCCGCCGTGGATCAACAAATTCTACATTCTCGACCTACGACCCGAAAACTCTATGGTCCGTTGGCTCTTGGATCAGGGGATATCCGTTTTCTTGGTGTCCTGGGTGAATCCGACCCAAGCGCATAAAGACAAGACGTTCGAAGATTACATGAAAGACGGCGTCTACGCCGCGCTTGAAGCAACGCAAAAACAAGCCGGCGTCGATAAGGTGAACTGCGTGGGCTATTGCATCGGCGGAACGTTGCTCTCCTCCACCCTCGCCTACATGGCCAAAACCGGCGACGATCGGATCGCGTCGACCACGTTCTTCGCCGCCCAAACGGACTTTGCGGAAGCCGGCGATTTGTTGATGTTCACCACCGACGAATGGCTCGCTGAGATCTCCCGGCGCATGGACGCCAATGGCGGGGTCTTGGACGGCCAAACCATGGCGGACGTCTTCAACCTCCTCCGCGCAAACGATCTGATTTGGTCGTTTTACGTGAACAACTACCTATTGGGCAAAGACCCGCGCCCGTTCGACTTGTTGTATTGGAACGCCGATCAAACCCGCCTGCCCAAAGCGATCCATCTCGACTACCTGCAGCGCTTTTATCGCGAGAACCAGCTCGCCGAAGGCAAGCTCGTCATTGATGGCAAGACGGTCAATCTTGGCGACGTGAAAATCCCCGTCTTCCTGCAGGCCAGCCGAGAAGACCATATCGCGCCGTTCCGCTCGGTTTATCGTGGCGCGAAGATGTTCGGCGGTCCCACCACCTTCATGCTGGCGGGCTCAGGCCATATCGCCGGGGTCATCAATCCCCCCGTGGCGAAAAAGTACCAACACTGGACCAATGGCGCGGCGAAGCTGCCCGATACGGTTGAGGCGTGGATGGAGGGGGCCAAAGAGCATCCGGGCTCTTGGTGGGAGACCTGGCGGAGCTGGCTCGTCGCGAAGTCCGGCGGGGAAATCCCCGCGCGCGACCCTGAGAAGGGTCCGCTCAAACCTATCGAGCCCGCGCCGGGATCCTACGTCAAAGTCAAGAGCTGAGAGGCGAACGCGCCTTCCAACACGTCGTGCTCAGCCAGACACGCGCAGGCGTCAAACGCGCCGTCGACCGGCAACGCGTCGTCACCCCCTCCTCAGTCAGACTGCGCGGCGGCGGATACAACCCCGCCGCCAACGCATGCCTGTGATGATTGACGCTATCGGCGTAACGCAACGCATCGCCCATGGGTCAGCTCACGCGACCGCCTCGACCACGAACGCCGAGCACAGGAAGAACCCGCGCCAACCTGAGGTCTCGTGCTCCATCTTCATCGCCTCGCTGCGGAACAGCGCGGGGTCGGCGGCTTCAAGCACCGGCGGAGCGGGATGATAGTGATACCAATGCAGCGTCGCTTCCTCAAAGCCTTGGCGCTCGAACAGATCCAGCACTTCAAAGGGATTGTGGAATTTCGAGCGGATTTCGTCATCGCCGGGTGCGCCGTCATCGCCGGTGCGCCGGGCGGGCTTATCCATTTCGAGGCGCGCTTTGAGGTCCATCGCGACTTGGTCGCGCAGGCGCTCATCCACGCCCGCCAGCAAGTCATCCATGATGAAATCATAGGTGTGCCGGTTGAAGGTGAAGAGCGAGAACAGCTTGTTGCGAAACTCGATGAACACGCGCCCGCCCGCGCCGACCATGGTGCGCATGTTGCCCAGCGCGAAGTCGTCATTGCGCACATGGGGCATGACCCCCATCGCCATGAGCCCGTCAAACTTGCCTTGCCGCAGGCACTCCACATAGGTCGCGGGGTCTTCCACGTCGCCCCAGAAGATTTGCGCCGGGTCCAGGCCGGCTTCGGCGGCCCGCCGGCGCGCGGTCTCCACCATCTTCTCGGAGATATCGAACCCCCAAACATCAAGGCCGGCCTTTGCGAGGGTGCGCAGAGGCGCGCCCTCTCCGACGCCGACCCCGATCACGCGCTTGATTTCAGCTTCGATGAAAGCGTTGAGCATGATCTGCATGCGGAAGTAATTGGCGGGGTAGACCGAGCCAAGGTCGTTCAAACGCTCGCGTTCGTATTGTTGGCTAGAGTCGGCGGCGGCGGCGTCGTAATGGGTGCGCGCGGCCGCGAGCACGGCGTTGTCGGACATGATGATCTCCCTAGACCCAATCTGTCCTGACTTTCCGACGATTCGTCCCTTCCCACCTTCCTCAGGCGAGCGGCCCCGTTTGGTAAAGCCGTATGCGGATGGACCCATGGGGCGTCGCGGGTCCGGGGTTTCGGAACGGCAGGCCCGTCGCTTTGGCGAGGCTAGGCTCGCTGGTGATCATCGCCGCGCGCCAGCCCGAGAAGCGCTCCTGCAACACCCGGCCGAAAGCGGCGTAGAGCGCGACGAGACCGCCGCGGTCGCCGATCCGCGCGCCATAGGGCGGGTTCGTCATCACCAATCCCGGCGGTCCGTCGGGCGGCTGCAACGCGCTGAGGGGGGCTTGGGCGAACGTCGTCACATCCGACAGATCAGCCCGCGCCGCGTTCGCCGCGCTCATGGCCACAGCACCCGCGTCTCGATCAAACCCGAAAAAACGCGCCGCGGTCGCGCGTTCGCCCGCCGCCGCCTGTTCGCTCAACGCCGCCCACGCTCCAGCGTCGAAACGCGCCAAGCCTTCAAAAGCGAAAGCGCGCGAACGGCCCGGCGCCCGGTTGAGCGCCATCGCCGCGGCCTCCAAGACGATGGTTCCAGACCCGCACATCGGGTCGACCACGCTCTCCTCACCGGTAAAGCCCGCCGCCCGCAGGAACATCGCCGCCATCGTCTCCCGCAGCGGCGCTTTGCCCACGGCCGCCTTATAGCCGCGCTTGTGCAACAGCTCGCCTGAGGTGTCGGCGCTGAGCGTGCAAATGTTCCGCTCAATGCGCGCGGTGACGCGTTGAGGGTGTTGGTCGGAGGTTGGAGCGCCCAGCACGGCTTCGAGAGCGGCGCGCACCCGCTGTTCCGCCGCGCCGGAATGGTAGATGCGCGAGGCTTTGCAGCTTGCGTCCACCCGCACCGGGGTTCCAAGCTTGAAGACATGCGGCCAGGGCAGCCGCCGGGCCCGTTTGTCCAACTGCGCCAGATGAGCGGCGGGGAAACGGGCAAGCTGCGCTGTCACCCGGCTCGCGCCGCGAAGCATCAAATTGGCGCGCCAGACATCAGGCCAACCGCCCAAGAAACACACCCCGCCCGGCTCCGCCTTGCCGTCAGGAAATCCAAGCTCGCGCGCTTCGGCGAGAAGCGTGCGCTCAAGCCCAGGCGGGCAAGCCAGAAAAATCTCAAACCGGTCGGAGAACAACGCGCCGCTCGGTTCTGCATCCAAGGACGGGTCCGGCGTCATGCGCACGCCGCCCTCGGTCCGCCGCTGCGGACAAAACGGAGGGCTTTAGGGCCTTGGCGCGATATCCCGAGGGACGCGGAAACCCACGCTGACGTCGCGGAACCCGAATTCGCCGTGACTGCGATAGGCCGAACGCGCGCCATTCGCGTCGTCGAACCACGACCCGCCCCGCAGCATCCGCAACCGGCACTCGGCGTCGAGACGCGGCGAGCCGTCGCTTGGAGCGCCCTCATAAGTCGACGACCAGCAATCTTCGACCATCTCCCAAACTTCGCCGTGGGCGTCATACAATCCGAACGGGTTCGGCGCGAAAGAGGCTGCCGGCGCGGTGGACACGTATCCATCGTCGCAATTGGCGGTCGACCAACCTGGGTTCGCCGCCGACATGGAGTGATCCGCCACATTTGCATAGCGGCACGCTTCGCTTGTCGCATCGCCATAGTGGTAGCGCGGGTAGTCCCCGGGCGACAGGCGACCTCGGTTCGCCTATTCCCACCCCGCCTCGCTGAGCAGACGATAGCGCTCGCCCGCCCGCGCGCGCGCTGAGCCGATCGAGGTTGGCCAGGATGGGTCTCGCGCAGGATAACGGCCAGGCTATGGCCCGCGAGCGGGCGAAGCCTGGCCGATGCGGCGGATACTACCGGTTCATGCGGTGCTCGATGAGGTCGTCGACCACGCTGGGATCGGCGAGCGTGGAGGTGTCGCCAAGAGCGTCAAAGCTGTTCTCGGCGATTTTCCGAAGGATGCGCCGCATGATTTTGCCTGAGCGCGTTTTCGGAAGCCCCGGCGCCCATTGCAAAAGGTCCGGCGAGGCGATGGGTCCGATTTCGTGGCGGACCCACTTCACCAGCTCTTTGCGGAGCTCCTCGCTCGGCTCTTCCCCAGCGTTCAGCGTGACATAGGCGTAAATGCCCTGCCCTTTGAGATCGTGGGGATAGCCCACCACCGCGGCTTCGGCGACTTTGGCGTGGGCGACCAACGCGCTTTCGACCTCAGCGGTGCCCATGCGATGGCCGGAGACGTTGATCACGTCGTCGACGCGGCCGGTGATACAGTAGTAGCCGTCGGCGTCG
>CAZABJ010000070.1:0-11470 GCA_964483375.1 uncultured Caulobacterales bacterium | reverse complement strand
CGGTTGTCCATGCAGGAGGGCAGGCGGAAGCCATGCTCAGCGAGCGTGCGCTTGCGGTTGAAGTCGCCGCGATACATGCCGCCGATTTGCGGGATGGTCTGGTGGCTTTCATCCACGAACACCACCGCATTGTCCGGCAGATACTCAAACATGGTCGGCGGGGGCTCGCCGGGACGGCGGCCGGTGAGATAGCGGGAATAGTTTTCAATGCCCGCACAGGAACCGGTGGCCTCCAGCATCTCCAAATCAAACTGCGTGCGCTGTTCGAGCCGTTGGGCCTCCAACAGCTTGCCCTGCTGGTTGAGCACGTCCAGGCGGACCTTCAGCTCTTGTTTGATTTGGTTGATGGCCTGATGCAGCGTCGGTCGCGGGGTGACGTAGTGGGAGTTGGCGTAGAGCTTGATCTTGGGCAGCTCGGCGGCCTTTTTGCCCGTCAGCGGGTCGAACTCCGCAATAGATTCAATCTCATCGCCAAAGAAGGATACACGCCAAGCTCGGTCTTCATAGTGGGCGGGGAAAATCTCCACCACATCACCGCGCACCCGAAAGGCGCCACGCTCAAAAGCGGCGTCGTTACGGGTGTATTGCAGCGCCACCAGCTCCTTCATCAACGCGCGCGGGTCTTTGGTCTCGCCCGGCCGCAGGGTGACGGTCATGGAGGTGTAGGTCTCCACCGAGCCGATGCCGTAAATGCACGACACCGAGGCGACGATGATCACGTCGTCGCGCTCGAGAATGGCGCGGGTGGCCGCATGGCGCATGCGGTCGATTTGTTCGTTGATCGTGCTTTCTTTCTCGATATAGGTGTCGGTGCGCGGAACATAGGCTTCCGGCTGGTAATAGTCGTAGTAAGAAACAAAATACTCGACAGCGTTGTCTGGGAAAAATTTCTTGAATTCGCCATAGAGCTGCGCGGCTAGCGTCTTGTTATGCGCGAGCACCAGGGCGGGGCGTTGCACGGCTTCGATGACCTTCGCCATGGTGAAGGTCTTGCCCGAGCCCGTCACGCCGAGCAGCACCTGGTCCTGTTCATCGCCGGACACGCCCGCGACCAGCTCGTCTATCGCGCGGGGCTGGTCGCCTTTGGGTTCGTATTCGCTCTCCACCTTGAGCGCCAAGCCGCCTTCGGACTTCTCCCAGTCGCGCTCGGGACGGTGGGGCGTCCAGTCCGCCGCCGTCGCCGGCGGTTCGGCAGGCGCCTGCCCGTCGAGAATGAAATCGGCCTGAGAAATGTCGGAGAGGCTTTTTTTGTCGCTCATGGACGTAGTGTGGGGCGTGGCGCGCGGCGATCAACCCGACGGACGGTGAGCTGAGGCGTCCCGTCCAAGAGGCGTTCGGCGGTCACGCCCGTGTCGTCGACGGTTGCAGAGATCCGACGCCGCAGCGCTTGGAAGTGCGGTGACGCCGCGGCGTCCACGGGCGTGTCCAAGCGCACGACAATCCGCCAACGTTCAGAGCCTGCGGGACGCGTGTCTTCAACGAGCCCGACAAAGGCGCGCCCCAAATACGCGCCTTGAACGCGGTCGCCGGCCAGGACTGGACCGCTCCTCAGCGGCGGCGCCGCCGCCGCTCGAAGCGTATTCCAATTGCGAAAGCCATAGCGCCGGGCGATGAGCGCCAGCGATCGGCTGTGCGTGAGCGAGCGGCCGTTCCGGGCGGCTTGCGCGCGCAGTCGCCGCGCTTGCGCTTTCAGGGCGCGTCGGTCGGGCAGGGTGTCGTGCATCAGACTTCCAAGCGCGGCGCGTCATCTTGCGGGGCTCGCATTACCGCTTGGCCGCGTCGTGCTGAGGCAACCAACCTTTTGGAGGGGGTTCGCCATGGCGTCCTCGCCCGCGAGCGGCCGGGCCCCTCGCCCGTATCCTCAGCCTAACGCGCCTGTGGCGAGGGCGATAGCCGGTTTCTACCCCGCGAACGCGGCCTCCGTGGCGGCGTTCGCCGGGTAGAACAGCTCCACCCGCAAATCGGTGACGGTGACGTCAACCGGCGATCCGATCGACGCGATGACGGTGAAAAATGACAACGCCGCGTCGCCGAACCGGAGCGTAAGGGGGAAGGCGGCTTGTCCCGGGGAGGGCGCGAGATGGTCCGCTCCCGCACAAGCGGGATCGTTGGTAAGGGCGGCGGCCATCGCCTCTAAGCGCGCATCGCCGCCCGCGTGGCGCGATTCAGCCTTGATGCGCGCCGCCACGGCGAGGGCGGCCTCGGCCCAATTTTCAATCCGCGCCCGAACAGCCGGGTTGTTCTGCATGGCGTCGAGCACATTGACGCCCGGCGTTGCGGCGTCGCCGAAAAACGCAGCCGCGCCCTGATTGGCCTCGATGAGGGTCCAGTAACGGTCGATCAGCATGGCGGGATACGGCGCGTGGGTTGCCAGCATCCGTTGCAGTGCCGCTCTGACAGGCGTCAGGGCTTCGTCCCCAAGCGGGGCCGCGGGGAAGGCGCGCGCGAAGCCGGCCGCCTCAAGCATGGCGTTTCGCTCCGCAAGCGGCGCGTCAAGCGCTTCGGCGAGCCGCAGGATCATCGCTCGGCTGGGCTTGGCGCGTCCGCTTTCCAAGAAGCTGAGATGTCGCGGCGACACTTCCGCGGTGAGCGCAAGCGCGAGTTGGCTGAGACGGCGGCGCGCGCGCCAGTCCCGCAAAAGGGCGCCGAAATCCGCCGCGGCGCGCGCGCGTGGTGTGGTTGAGGCGTCGGTCATCGGCGAGGAGCCTATCGCGAGGCGCGGCGCGGCGCGCTTACCTCCGACGTAATTGCCGCGCCTCCCTGCGCCGTCCAGCTTTCCCGCGGGTTTGGATCAACCGGAGACAGGTTATGACTGACGCGTTTGTTTTGCGCTTGCGCATTGTCGCGGGGCTTCTCCTTTTGTTTGGCGTTGCGTTTATCGCCGCAGCGCCGGCGGCGACGAGCGGGGTGTTACGGCTCTTTGTCGATCTGGGATTCTGGCCGCTTGACGGGGCTCAGTCGCTCAACGGTTCGGCCCGGCTGCTCGCCGCTATCGGCGGGGGCGTGATGGCGGGCTGGGGCGCCATGCTGTGGGCGCTCGCCGGCCGCGCGACATTGCCGCGCGCGCTCTTTATCGGCGCCACGGTGTGGTTCGTGTTGGACGGCGTGGGCTCCATCCTGTCGGGCGGCTGGTTCAACGCGGTTTTGAATGCGGGGCTTTACGTCATCCTACTCTGGGCGGTCGCCGGCGCGCGGACCGGCGCGACGCGCTAATGCGCAGTCCGATGAAAAAAGCGTTCTGAGCGCCGGTCTGCGGTTTAGGGAACGGATGGTGCCCTAGGCGTCCTCCTCCCGGTCCATTGCGTCAATGCCGGCTTCCAAGTGATCGCCGAGAAGCGGGGCGCCGAGCAGATAGTCTTCGGTGGGGGTGGTTTTGCTGCGTTTGGCTTCCCGCGCGGCGTCCTCGAACTCCTCGGCGTAGAAGTCCCCGCGACCGACCCAGAACAGCGCCACGAGCTCGGCTTGGGCGTCTTCATCGAGCGCGGCGATGAGTTGGGCCATCACCGCCCGGTCGGGATCGTCGGCGTTGGTGCGCATCAGATCCGCGTCTTCGCCTGACTCCGGGTCGCCGGAGCCGTCCAGAACCTCATCTTTCGCGTCATAGGCGCGGACGTGGAGGATGAGTTCTCTGACTTTGTCGAAATCAAGCGCCATTTAGACCTCCAAGATCACGGGCGTTTAGGGTTGGCGACGCAGCGCGTCCCACACCGCGTCGGCGGCGGCGTCAAGGTCTTCGTCGCGCCAGGCCCGACCGCCGATCTCTTGCTTGAGCAGGGCCGACACTGGCGCGATGAGCAGTGCGAACATCAAATCGGTCGGGAGATTTTTGACCAAGCCCTGCTCCAGCGCTTGGGCGCGCCACGCCTGAAAGACGTCAAGCAACGCTTCCGCCGCGACCCCGCCTTCGCGCGCGGCGAGCGGGGATTCTGCGAAGCGTTGGCCGAAGACAAACCCGGTTCGGTCCGCACGATAATGGTCGAACAGACTGCGCCAGAGGCGCTTCAGCCGCACGTCCACGCCCGCGGCGTCGTCTTGCGTCGCCGCGAAGCGCTCCGCCGCCGCCGCTTTCAGCGTCCGGTAGGCGGCGATCATCAGCTCGTCCTTGCCCGGAAAATGCCGATAGAGCGTGCCTTCTGCGACGCCCGCCTCCGCAGCGATGGCGGCGGTGGTGGCGGCGGACAGGCCGTCTCGCGCGGTGATCGCCATCGCTGCGCGGATCAGCTTGTCTTTGGTTCCTAAGGTCGGGGCGTCCATGGCGCGAGGAACTTTCACGCGCCCGCGCGGCTTGTCCAGCCAAGGCGGCGCCCTTTTCGCTTTGCAGGCGAGACCCTGTATCGCAGCGGGAGAAGGACAATGATGACGACCGGCGAGGCTATCGCGCTGCGCAAACGCGTCTTTGCCGCCGATAACCGTGAAGGCGCGGCGCACGAAGGCGCTATGCGCGAGCGGCGGGCGCCGAAACCAAAGCGCGCGGGGCGGAAGCGTCGGTCGGCGCGTCAGCCCGCAACGGCGCGCGTTCGCCAGCCGACCGCTCCGCTGAGCGATGCCCCAATGGCGCAGGCGGTCCCGGCGGCGCAGGCGGCCGAAGACATTCTCGAGCTCACGGTTCTCGCCCCGCCCCCCGAGGAAAGCGTTTCTCTGGGAGCCTTGATCGTCTGGCGCCCGACCCCCGCCCAGCCGCCCCAAGCGGAACGCGCCGAGGACGCAATCATCGTATTGCGCGATTGGGATGCGCCCAAGCGCCTGCCCGCGCCTGAGCCCGCCGAAGACGAACCGGCTGATGTTCAGCCGTTCGACATTTCCGATGTTTTCCCGATCGAGACGACCGATGAGGAAGAGGCGGCCGCAGAGATCGTGATCGAAGCCGCCCGCGCCGAGCTTGATGTCGCGGCGCTCATCGACGTCACGCCCTTTCCGATCGCCGAACCAGCAGAGGCGAAAACGCCGCGCCGTCTCCTCAAGCCCATAATCGGGGTCCTCATTAGGGTGCTTCAGGCGTTTGTCCGCCCGGTTCTGGTCCTGCTTCTCCTCGCTTTGCTCGTGCCGGTGGCGGCCGTCGGGGGATTGGGCCTCACGGTTTTCGCCGCGTTGTTCTAAGGCTCATTCCGCCGCCGCCCTTTGGGCGGGGAGAGCCGCGAGAAACCGCTCCGCCTCAAGCGCGGCCATGCAGCCCATGCCCGCCGCCGTCACCGCTTGGCGATAAATGTCGTCAGTCACATCGCCGGCGGCGAACACGCCGGCCACGCCGGTGGCGGTGGAATCTGGCGCGGTGATCAGATAGCCGCCGTCTTTCATCGGCAGCGCGCCTTCGAACAGCTCGGTAGCGGGCTTGTGGCCGATGGCGATGAACACGCCGTCAAACGCCTCCTCGCGGGTCTCGCCTGTGCTCACGTCCTTCAGACGCGCGCCCGTGACCCCGCCCATCGGGCCCTCGTCGCCGAGGATCTCATCCAAAACCGTGTTCCAAGCGACGGTGATCTTGTCGTGGGTCAGCAGGCGCTCTTGCATGATTTTCTCGGCGCGGAGCGTGTCGCGGCGGTGGATCAGCGTGACGTGCTCGGCGATGTTGGCGAGATACAAGGCCTCTTCGACCGCGGTGTTGCCGCCGCCCACGACCGCCACCTTTTTCCCGCGGAAGAAAAATCCGTCGCAGGTCGCGCAAGCCGAAACGCCCCGGTTTGCGAATTTTTCCTCAGACGGAAGTCCCAACCACTTCGCTTGCGCGCCGGTGGCGATGATCACTGCGTCGGTTTCAAAGACGACGCCGCCGTCGGTGGTCAGCCGGAAGGGCCGCTGGTCAAGCTCCGCCTTGACGACGATGTCTGAGAGGATCTCCGCGCCGACATGGGCGGCTTGCGCTTTCATCTGCTCCATCAGCCAAGGCCCTTGGACGACGTCGGCGAAGCCGGGATAGTTCTCCACGTCGGTGGTGATGGTGAGCTGGCCGCCTGGCTGCAGCCCCGCGACGACCACAGGCTTGAGCATGGCGCGGGCGGCGTAGATGGCGGCGGTGTAGCCGGCTGCGCCGGAACCGATAATGACGACGCGTTCTCGGCGGATTTGAGTCATGGCTTTCTCCCCGGCGGTTCAGACGGTTGCGGCGCGAGCGCGCCTGTTGCGTGCTATGTAGCGCAGCTCGTCGCGCCCCGCTTGGGCGATCGCTAGAATGTGACGGCGTGCGAACGGAGCGTCATGTGATCAAGCGGAACCGGCGTCCGGTCAAGACAGCGCTGCGACAAGGGGCGGAGACATCGGCGATGCGGGTTGTTCAAGGCGTCCTGTTGTGTCTGGCCATGCTGGGCTGGGTTCCCTCCGCCGCACAGGAGGGCTCGCCGGCTCGCGCCACCCACGACCTTGCAACCTGTCTTGACGCGGAGGATTTACCCCTGTGCGTCTTGCGGTTCGTCGATCGCGGCGCGGCGCAGCCCCTGGCGGGGGTCGAGCCCTTCCGCAGCGCCCCCGCCATCGCCGCCGCCTTTGACCGAGCAGCGCCGCCGCCCGCGCCGCCGACCGACGCGCCTGAGCCGCCGACGCCGCCGACCGCTGCGGTGCAGCGCGCCTCGGATGCGGGCGATTTCGAGGGCGCGCTCGCCGCGCTGTCGCGGGTTGAGGCGGATGAGCCGCGGGCGTTCATAGGCATGTACGCGCTTCACGCCGCCCGAGCGTCAGGGGAGGCGGCGGCCGCCGCCGCCTTTGGGCGTGATGTTTTGGAGCATGCGCCCGCGGATTTCCGCCAACGCCCCGATGCGATGAGCGCATTCGCATTCTCCGGCGACCTCGCCGCCGTCAGGGCGCTTGCGGAAACCTACGATGAGGCGGGAAGGGCGGCGGCAGACCCTGAAAGCGCGGTGGCCGCCGTCACCGCCGTCGCGGCTTGGATGGCGCTGGGGGAAAGCGACCGTGCGAACGCGATGCTGTCCGCTTGGGTTCCCCTCAGCCTCGCCTCGGATCCCGGCCGCACATGCGGGTACTTCGCCTGGCCGCGATGCGCGCGCGACACGGTGAACCGGATGTTGTCGCTCACCGGGAGGCTGGAGGAGGGGTTCGCAGACCATGGCCTCAGACCTGAGACCGCGTTGCGGCTCGACGCAGAAGCCGGGCGGGGGCTGCAGAATCTCGACGCCTGGCTTGAACGGGCCGAACAGCCATGGATGGTCGAACAGGCGCTGGAGGGATGCGCCATTGAAGGCTGGCGCGGCGTCACAGCGGCGGACGCCGCGACATGCGCGCATCGCCTCGCCGAACGAGCGGTGGGCGCAGAGCTCACCGCGCGCGAGCGCGAAGACATGTTCGGGCTAGGCGGTCGAGCGGACCGCCCTGAAGGCGCCATCTATGTCGCCGCCTATGCGGCGCTGCAGGCCGGGGCGCAGGCGGCGCGCATGGGGGACGCTGTCGCAACCAGGACCTTGCTGGTTTCCGCGCTCGCACAGTGGGCTTCGGCTGAAACAGTCACTTGGGGCGAGGGCGGCGACGCGGGCTTAATCGACATCGGCGCGGCGCTGCTTGAGGCGGAAGGACGCCTCTAGCCCCGCCGGCGCAGCACGCTGAGCACCGCTTGGGCGGCGCGTTCGGTCTCCCGAAGCGGCGGCGGGGACCAGGCCTCAAGCGCGCCCGTGAACCAACGCGCCGCACCTCGCGCCACCAGAGCATCGTAAAGGTCGGCGAATTTTCCGTCTGACCCGTCCAGCCGGGCCAGGAGCACCGGGAGACCGGCGCTTGCGGCTTCGGTGATCATATTTGTGGAGTCTTGGGTCACGATGGCGACATCCGCCTGGGCGAGGAAGCCGAAAAACGGGTTCGGCCCGTCCTCCTCGCCCGTCCATAGGCGGACATTGGGCTTATCGCCAAAGGCGTCGCGGAGTTGGCTCACGACGCCGGCCGGCGTCCGTCGCGACGCCGTGATCATCAGACCTCGGCCGTCGCGCGCCAGAGCGGACAGCTGCGCGAGGAGCGTCTCAGCGACGGCTGGCGAAAACCGATGACGTTTGGACTTCCCTCCCAACAACACCGCTGCGCGGGGGCGCGGCAGCGCGTCGAGTGCGGCGAAGGCCGCCTTCGCCTCGGCCAGGAGCGTTTCGGTGATGCGGTTCGGCGAACCCAGCGTGGGGAAGACGTTCGCCCGAGCCACCGCGTCATGCTCCGGCGCCACGATCAAATCGAAGCTGTCGTACCGACGCTTGGGATCCTGGACGTACACAAACGCGGCGTCCGGCCGCAAACGGCGATGAACCGAAGCGACTGCGACCGCCGCGCGGCCGCAGCCGATCCAAAGGTCCATGGCCTGCAAAGGCGCAGGGTCCGCCGCAGACGCGGGCGGCCCGCCAAGCCAGCCAGGGCGCTCCACCACGAGGGTCTCAATCGACAGCGGCGTGAGACGCCCGACAGCCTCGGCAAGACCAAGCGCTTGGTTTTCAATGCCGCGACGGCCGTCGGTCACGACCCGGCAGATGAGCGGGTCGGGGGGCCTCATTCGCTAGAGCCACTCGACTTTCAGGATCTCGTAGGACTTGGCGCCGCCCGGTGCGGACACCTCGACCACGTCGCCGGCGTCCTTGCCGATAAGCGCTCGAGCGATCGGGGAGGACAGCGAGACTTTGCCGGATTTCACATCGGCCTCGTCTTCGCCCACGATCTTGTAGACCGCTTCCTCGTCGGTGTCTTCGTCCACAACCGTGACCGTCGCGCCGAATTTGACGACCGTGCCCGAGAGCTTCGATACGTCGATGACCTGGGCTCGCCCGAGCTTGTCTTCAAGCTCGACCACACGGCCTTCGATGTAGCCTTGGCGCTCCTTCGCGGCGTGATATTCCGCGTTTTCGGATAGGTCGCCATGCTCCCGCGCTTCCGCGATCGCTTGGATCACGGCGGGGCGTTCGACGGACTTGAGATTCCGGAGTTCTTCGTCAAGGGCGCGATAGCCCTCAAGCGTCATGGGCACTTTCTGCATCGTGGGGGGTCTTTCCCGAAATTGCTCGAACCGGCGTCGCCGCCCGCGTTCAAACCGTTTCGTCAGAGTAAGTTTGGAGCGGCCGTACATCAAGCGCGCCTGCGTCCACCGCGGCGATGGCGCGCGCGGCCGCGCGCGTTGCGGTCACGGTCGTATAGCAGGGAACGCCCATCGACAACGCGGTGGAGCGTATCGACGCGCTGTCGCGCATCGACTGGCGGCCTTCTGTTGTGTTGCAGATGAGCTGGACATCTCCATTCTTGATGGCGTCGGTGATATCGGGGCGGCCCTCATAGACCTTGTTCACGCGCGTCACAGGCAAGCCGGCGGCGGCGAGATGCGTTGCGGTTCCGCCCGTGGCCACCAGGGCGAAGCCTGCCGACAAGAGGTCTTGGGCGAGCGGAATCGCCGCGGGCTTGTCGGCTTCTTTCACTGAAACGAAGGCGACCCCGCTTTGCGGCAGGTTCACGCCCGCCCCAATCTGACTTTTCGCGTAAGCCGCTTCAAAGGTGTCGGCGAGCCCCATCACTTCGCCGGTGGACCGCATCTCCGGGCCCAAGATCGGGTCGGCGCCGGGAAAGCGACGGAACGGCATCACCGCCTCTTTCACCGAAAATCTTGCGGCGGGTTTGGGGGAGAGGTCGAAATCGGCAAGCCGCGCGCCCGCCATGACTTTGGCCGCGAGCTTGGCGACCGGCAGCCCGACGGCCTTGGCCACGAACGGGACGGTTCGCGAAGCGCGCGGATTGACCTCCAAAATGAAGATGTCCTGACCCTGCACCGCGAACTGAACGTTCATGAGACCGCGGACCGTCAGCGCGAGCGCCAAGTCGCGGGTTTGCTCGCGAATTCTCTCAATGATGCTGTCGTGCAGGGAGTGGGGCGGCAAGGCGCAAGCGGAATCGCCAGAGTGCACGCCGGCTTCTTCGATATGCTCCATCACACCGGCGATGAACACGGTCTCGCCGTCGCATATGGCGTCCACGTCGACCTCAATGGCGTCGCGGAGATATCGGTCGATGAGCAGCGGGGCGTCGCCGGATGCGCGTACCGCGTCGCTGAGATAGATGTCGAGATCGCGCTCTTCGCCGACGATTTCCATCGCTCGCCCGCCAAGGACGTAGGAGGGACGAAGCACCAGCGGATAACCAAGGGCGTTCGCCGTCGTCCGCGCTTCTTCGGCCGACCGCGCGATGGCTCCGGGCGGTTGGGCCAGGCCCAGTCCCTCGATCAACGCATTGAACCGTTCACGGTCCTCGGCAAGGTCTATGGCGTCCGCGCTCGTGCCAAGAAGGGCGACCCCTGCGCCGGTCAAGGGGCCGGCGAGCTTCAAAGGCGTTTGTCCGCCATACTGCACCACGACCCCGAGCATCTCGCCCGCCTTGGCCTCCACATGCAGAACCTCCAAGACGTCCTCGACGGTCAGCGGTTCGAAGTACAGGCGGTCAGCGGTGTCATAATCGGTCGACACTGTTTCGGGGTTGCAATTGATCATGATCGATTGCGCGCCGATTTCAGCGAACGCGTAGGCTGCGTGGCAGCAGCAATAGTCGAACTCGATGCCTTGGCCGATGCGGTTCGGTCCGCCGCCTAAGATCACCGCCTTGCGCACGGCCTCAGGTTCGGACTCGCATTCCGGGCCGTTGAAGGCGGGCGGCTCATAAGTGCCGTACATGTAGGGCGTGGCGGCGGCGAACTCGGCTGCGCAACTGTCCACGCGCTTGTAGACCGGTCGCACGTCGGCGGCGTGGCGCGCGGTACGGACGTCTGTCTCGTTCACACGCGCCAGTGCGGCGAGCCGAGCGTCGGAAAAACCCATGCTCTTGGCGGCCCGCCACTGCTGGGGCGTTTTTGGCAAGCCATGGGCGCGGACCTCCGCTTCGGCGGCGACGATCTCTTCGATTTCCCGGAGGAACCAAGGATCGATGCGGGTCACAGCGTGAACTTCCTTCACGCTGAGGCCTTGGCGAAAGGCTTCGGCGACAGTGAGAATGCGTTCGGGTTTGGGTTCGGATAACGCCAAGCGCGCCGCCGCTTTCCGCGCGTCCTCAGGGTCGTCCGCCCCCGCGTCGATCGCGACGTCGTCAAAGCCTGAAAGCCCCGTCTCCAACGAACGCAGGGCCTTTTGCATGGACTCTTTGAAGGTTCGGCCGATGGCCATCGCTTCGCCCACCGACTTCATCGACGTGGTCAGGGTCGTGTTTGCGCCGGCGAATTTCTCGAAAGCGAAGCGGGGATTTTGGTGACCACATAATCGATGGTCGGCTCGAAGCTCGCCGGCGTCGCACCGTCAGTGATCTCATTGTCGAGTTCATCCAGCGTATAGCCGACGGCGAGTTTCGCAGCGACTTTGGCGATCGGGAACCCCGTCGCCTTAGAGGCGAGCGCGGAGGAGCGCGAGACGCGCGGGTTCATCTCGATGACGACCATGCGGCCGTCTACAGGATTGACGGCGAACTGCACGTTGGAGCCGCCGGTCTCCACCCCGATCTCCCGCAAGACCGCGATCGCCGCGTCGCGCAT
>CAZABJ010000069.1:0-12214 GCA_964483375.1 uncultured Caulobacterales bacterium | reverse complement strand
GGGCGGCGACGGGCGTCGGCGGCATCCTGCGCGACGTCTTCACCATGGGCGCGCGCCCGGTGGCCTTGATGAACGCGCTCCGCTTCGGCGACCCCTCACATCCGAAAACCCGCTCGCTGGTGGCGGGCGTGGTGGCCGGCATCGGCGGCTACGGCAATTGCGTAGGCGTGCCGACCGTGGGCGGGGAGACCAATTTCCACGCCGGTTACAACGGCAACATTCTCGTCAACGCCATGGCGGTCGGGATCGCCGAGCAAGACAAGATTTTCTACGCCCGCGGCGCGAAGGTCGGCCAACCCATCGTCTATGTGGGCGCGAAAACTGGGCGGGACGGCATCCATGGCGCGACCATGGCGTCAGCGGAATTCTCCGAGAGCGCAGAAGAGAAGCGCCCCACCGTCCAGGTCGGCGATCCGTTTACGGAAAAGCTGCTGATCGAGGCCTGTTTGGAACTTATGGCGACCGACGCCATCGCCGCCATTCAGGATATGGGCGCAGCCGGGCTCACCTCCTCAACCCTCGAGATCGCCGACAAAGGCGGTGTCGGGGTCGAACTGGAGATCGACAAAGTCCCTCAACGAGAAATCGCCATGACGGCGTATGAAATCATGTTGTCGGAATCCCAAGAGCGGATGCTGATGATCTTGAAGCCCGGCCGCGAAGCCGAAGCGAAGGCCATCTTTGACAAATGGGATCTCGACTTCGCCGTCATCGGAGAGACCACCGACACCGGCCGCGTCGTCTTACGTCATCTCGGCGAAATCGTGTGCGACATCCCCGTGCCCCCCTTGGTGGACGACGCGCCGAATTATGACCGTCCCGTCGCGCCGCCGCCCAAGCCGGCGGCGTTGCGCGCTGAGGATATTCGCGAGCCGGAGGACTACGGCGCGGCGCTCCTCAAGCTCATGGCCTCCCCCGACATCGCCTCCAAACGTTGGATTTGGGAGCAGTATGACCGCCATGTGATGGCGGACACGCTCGACAGCTCGGACTCCGGCGGCGACGCGGCGATCGTGCGTATCCACGGAACCAACAAAGCCATCGCCATCACCACTGATTGCACCCCCCGCTATGTGGCCGCCGATCCCTATGAGGGCGGCAAACAGGCGGTGGCGGAGGCCTATCGCAATCTCTGCGCGGTGGGCGCGACCCCCATCGCGATCACCGACAATCTCAATTTCGGCAATCCCGAGCGACCCGACATCATGGCCCAATTCGTCGCCGCCATCGAAGGCATGGCGGAGGGCTGCCGGGCGCTCGACATGCCGGTCGTGTCCGGAAACGTCAGCCTCTACAACGAGACTAACGGTGTCGCCATTCC
The DNA here is from genome assembly GCA_964483375.1 of uncultured Caulobacterales bacterium. Classification (GTDB taxonomy): domain Bacteria; phylum Pseudomonadota; class Alphaproteobacteria; order Caulobacterales; family Maricaulaceae; genus JAUIEH01. The sequence goes on along the minus strand of CAZABJ010000069.1, from coordinate 10,893 downwards.
GCCCACCCCCGTTGTCGGCGCGGTGGGACTGATCGAGGACGTGTCCAAAATCGTCGGCATCAGCGGGGCGCAGGCGGAAGACGTTCTGTTCCTCATCGGCGAGGCGCGCGGCCATTTGGGCCAGTCGCTCTATCTGCGCGAGGTGCTGGGCGTCGAAGGCGCGACCGCCGGCGCCCCGCCGCCGATCGACTTGGAGGCTGAGCGTCGCGCTGGCGCTTTAGTCCGCAGACTGATCGCCGAGGGGCTCGTCCACGCCGTCCATGACGTGAGCGACGGCGGGGTGGCGGTCGCGGCTGCGGAGATGGCGCTTGCGGGCGATGCAAGCGTGCAAGTCTACGCACACGCTGACGCCTCGTTTGACCCCGAAAGCGTGTTTACGCCGGCCGACAGCACGCCAGCCGCGGCATTCTTCGGCGAACGGCAAGGCTGTTTCCTCGTCGCCGCGTCCCTCGACGCAGGCGTGCAGGCCATGGCCGAGGCCGCGGGCGTCAAATATGCGGTCATCGGCGATTTCCTAGACCCGCCCTTTGGTCCGGTCGGGGCGGACGCGGGAACAGTCCGACTACAGATTCTCAAGGGCGGCGCTGACGCGCTCGCCCGTCACAAAGCCGCCGCGCCCGACTATGACGACTGGCCTGACGCGATAACGTCGCTCGAAGACCTCCGCACCGCCCATGAGGGCTGGTTGCCGCGTTTCATGGCGGGCGGTTGAACGCGCTCCCCGCCGTAGGCCGAGCATAGTTCCGGATGCGCCTCCGGCAGGGGCGACGTCGCCCAGACGCCCGACCGCGGCGCTGATAGCACAAGGGCTTCGTCCGGCGTCTCAGCGGCTTATGGGCATGCGCGCGCGCCTGTCGGTCCGCCCTGCCGACAGTTTTCCCCGAGAAAATCGATCCGGACGCCCTGCTCGCGTTGCGCACAAAAAAAGCCCCGCGCCGAAGCGCAGGGCTCGAGCGAACAAGACCTGAGAGGGGTTCAAACAGGCCTTAGAACCGGCGACGGGGATTGGCGGCGGGCTCGTCTTCGAGCTCGATGAATGCTGCGTCGGCGTCTTCGATGTGGCCGGGGACGTCTTCCTCCCAGCGATTCTGCGCGCCGGTGTTGAAGTTCACATAGAGCCGGCCGTCGACAATGCGCCAGACTTCCGGATCAGCGGCGACTTTGCGGTCATTCGCCATGGCGAAAGCGCAGTGGCCGTCATAAGCGGGAACATAGCGGTCGGGGTCTTCGAGGAAGAGGTCCCGGTTCTCAGCGCTAGCGAACAGCCAAGTCACGTCATTGAACTGGGCGGTGAATTCCTCCGACCCTTCAGTCGCTTCGCCGACAGTGTGGTACGCCACAGCGTCGAAGCCCGATAAGCCTTGCGCGTCGCGGTTCACATATTGAGGGCCGGCGAAGGCGGCGAAAGAAAACGCGGCGGCGGCGGCGGCGCCGGCGAGGACTTGGCCAATGCGATACATGGCGATATCTCCAAAGTTTGAGCAGGCGCTTTCCCTGCGCGCTGTGTCCGCAGCCAAAGAGCCTCAGCCAGCCTCACGAAGCAAAGCAACTCCCGCTCGCTCCGCGTCACAGCCCCTTGAGGACCGCGTGAGGCTTGGCGAACGGCGCTCGGCGGGGTAAGCGATCTGAGTGCGCGCGGGGAGCGTACGGTTCGATGACCCGTCGCGTCGCGACGATGGAGATCCCCTCCCCATGCCCATGCCCCAGGCTGAAATTGAAACCCTCTTGAAAGAGGCATTCCCTGACGCCGAAATCACCTTGTCGGACTTCGCCGGCCATGGCGATGACGACCATATTCGCGCGCGCATCGTCTCCGTCGCGTTTGCAGGGAAAACCCGGATCCAGCAGCATCAGATGGTGTATGCGGCGTTGAAGGGCGCCGTGGGCGGCCGGCTCCATGCGCTGCAATTGGAGACAGTCACCCCGGATCGCGCATGACGGCGCTGCCCGTCCAAAAACTCGGTCGGAGCGGGCTTACCGTTTCCGCGCTTGGCTTCGGGGTCACCGGACCGCACGCGACCGGCTTCGTGCCGCGCAGCGCCACACTGAAGCTCGTTCGCGCCGCGATCGAAGCGGGCGTCACGCTGTTCGACACCGCGCCGTTTTATGGCGACGGGGTCGCAGAGAAGCGCTTGGGCGAGGCGATCAAAGGCCTCGATCGAAACAGCCTGCAGCTGTGCACCAAGGCCGGAACGGTGGTGAGCCCCGGCGGCAAGCTGGTGAAAGACTTCACCCCGGTCGGCATGCGCGCTCGTCTCGAACGCAGTCTGAGCCGTCTCGGCGTCGACCAAGTCGACATTTTGCTTCTCCACGGTCCAGCGCCGGCCGAACTTGACCCCCCTCTTTTGTCCGCCTTGGAGCGGTTCAAATCCGAGGGTCTGGCGCGCGCGATCGGCGTTTGCGGGCGCGGGGCGGAACTCGACGCGGCGCTTGATGCGGGCGTGTTCGACGTCCTGATGGCGCCGGTGCGCATCGACATGGCGCCGCGCGCTTTGGAACGGATCGCACGCGCGCGAGACGCCGGGGTTGGGGTTCTCGGGATTGAAACGCTCGCCCCCAGCCAATCGCGGTTGCGGTTTCCGCGACGGCCGTCGGATTTGTGGTACGCCGCTCGCGGCGCGGTGCGCGGCGGCGGCCCGCATGACGGCGATCGCCGTGATCCTGCAGCGTGCTTGCATTGGGCGCTCAACGAAGGAGGCGCGGACGCCGCCGTCACAACGACGACGCGGCTGGCGCATTTGCGCACGAATGTCGCTGCGCTTGAGCGCACGGTCGCTTGACGCCGCGCATTGGCGCCCTTAGCTCACCGACGAATAACGCATTAGGAGATGCCGCGATGAGCGACCAAGCCGTCCATGACGAAATCAAATCGCTTGTTGAAGGCGCGGACGTGATGCTTTTCATGAAAGGCACGCCCACCTTCCCCCAATGCGGATTCTCCTCTGTGGTCGTGCAGATCCTTGAGCATTTGGGCGTGGATTATGACGCCATGAACGTGCTCGAGCGGGACGAGATCCGCCATGGCGTCAAGAGCTTCTCCGACTGGCCGACCATCCCTCAGCTCTATGTGAAGGGGGAGTTCGTCGGCGGCTGCGATATTCTCAAAGAGATGTTCGAGGCCGGCGAGCTTCGCCCCTATCTGCAATCGAAAGGCGTTTTGGACGACGCTGCGTGAGCGCGCTCTCCGCTGAGGCAAGAGGCCGGGTCCCAAAGGTCGGTCTGGTTTCGCTCGGCTGCCCCAAAGCCCTGGTCGACAGCGAACGCATCCTCACGCGATTGCGGGCGGAGGGCTATGAAATCAGCCCCAACTACGCCGGGGCTGACGTGGTGCTGGTGAACACCTGCGGATTCCTCGACAGCGCAAAAGCGGAATCGCTCGACGCGATCGGGGAAGCGATGGCGGAGAACGGGCGGGTTATCGTCACGGGCTGCCTGGGCGCGGAGCCTGACGCCATCATGGCGCGGCACCCCGGCGTGCTCGCCGTTACCGGGCCCCAGCAATATGAGGCCGTCGTAACCGCGGTGCACGAGGCGGCCCCTCCCCGCGCCGACCCGTTCGTGGATTTGGTGCCGGCGCAAGGGGTGAAGCTCACCCCGCGGCACTACGCCTATCTGAAGATCGCCGAGGGATGCGACCATTCCTGCCGGTTCTGCATCATTCCTCAGCTGCGCGGCCCTCTCGCCTCGCGGCCTGCGCGCGCGGTGCTGTCGGAGGCCGAGCGACTGGTCGATGCGGGCGTGAAGGAGGTGCTGGTCATCAGCCAGGACACCTCAGCCTATGGGGTCGACCTCAAATACGCCGAAAGCGATTGGCGGGGCCGGCCGCGCGCGGCGCGCTTCTTCGACCTGTGCGAGGCGCTGGGGGAGCTCGGGGTTTGGGTGCGGCTGCACTATGTCTACCCCTATCCCCATGTCGACGCGGTGATCCCCCTGATGGCGGAAGGTAAGATCCTTCCCTATCTGGACATCCCATTTCAGCATGCGAGCCCTTCGGTGCTCAAAGCCATGCGCCGCCCCGCCGCCCAGGAGAAAACGCTCGAACGGCTCACGCAGTGGCGCGAAATCTGCCCTGAGCTCGCGGTGCGTTCGACGTTCATCGTCGGGTTTCCCGGCGAGACTGAAGACGACGTGGCGTTCCTCATCGACTGGCTCAATGAAGCCCGGATCGATCGGGTCGGCGTGTTTATGTATGAGGACGTTTCCGGAGCGGCGTCCAACGACCTCCCCGCCCACATTCCCGAAGACGAGAAGCGACGGCGTTATGACCGGGTGATGCGCGCCCAAGCGGTCGTTGCAGCTGCGCGCGGCAAGCGCATGGCGGGCAAGCGCATCGAGGTTTTGGTCGACAAGGCGAACGATGAGAGCGGGGTTGTTCTGGCGCGCTCCAAAGCCGATGCGCCGGAAATCGACGGGGTGGTCCGCGTTGAAGGCGCCGCAAACGCCAAGCCGGGGGATTTGCTCAAGGTCCGCGTGACGGCTGCGGACGGCTACGACCTGACCGCCCGCGCCTAAGTCATCGAACGCCGAACCTCAGCCGCGGGCGATCAGGCGCCCACATGGGCGAGGCGCGCGGCCGAAGAGACCGTCGTCAGGTGATAGTCACCTCGGCGGGATCCCAGCCGTCGGCCTTTGGGTAGCGGGGGTTCATGCTCTCTAACGTTCCCCGCACGATGCGCGCGATGATGGCGCTGCGGCGGCTGTCAGAGTCAGCGGGAACGACGTGCCAAGGCGCATGGGACGTGGAGCAGCGGGTCAGCGCCGTCTGATAGGCCTGCATGTACTCATCCCAAAGCGCGCGATCGTTCAGGTCGGCCGGATTGAACTTCCAATGCTTGTCGGGATTGTCGACCCGCTCTTGGAGCCGCCGCGCCTGTTCCTCTCGAGACAGGTTGAGCATGAACTTCAGGATCGTCACCCCGTTTTCCGTCAGGTGACGCTCAAAGTCATTGATCTGCGCATAGCGTTGCTCGATGGCGTCTGCCGGCGCGAGCGCCCGGACCTTGACCACGAGAACGTCTTCATAGTGTGAGCGGTCCCATATGCCGATGAAGCCCCTGGGAGGAACCGCGGCGTGGATGCGCCAGAGATAGTCGCGCGCGCGTTCATGGGCGGTGGGTTTGCCAAAGGGCGTGACGACGACCCCGCGCGGGCCCGTGTCGTTGAACACGCGTCGGATGGTCCCGCCCTTTCCGGCGGTGTCGATACCCTGCAAGACGACCAGGAGTGACCGGCGGCCCTCGGCGAATAACCGGTCCTGCAAACCGTCGATCGCTTCGGCGTCCTGTTTCCAGGAGCGCCGCGCGACGTCTTTGCGCGGAAACAGCGTTCGATCGTCCGGGGCGCGATCAGCCAATGTGAAGGGCGCGCCGGGGACGACGCGGCAAAGCGCCGCGCAGTCCTCCGGGCTCGGCAGCTCAGCCACGCCTCTCCGCCTCCGGCGTTAGGACGAATAGAATTCGACGACCAGGTTGGGTTCCATCTGGGCGGCGTAGGGCACGTCGCCCAACATGGGAACGCGGCTGAAGGTGGCCGACATCTCTTTGGGGTCGACGACCACATAATCGGTGAAATCGCGCTCAGCGCTTTCCAACGCCTCGAGCACCAACGCCATCGTGCGCGAGCCTTCCCGCACCTGAACCACATCGCCGGGGCGGCAACGGAAGCTCGGAATGTTCGTTTTGCGGCCGTTCACCATCACATGGCCGTGGTTCACGAACTGGCGCGCAGCGAACACCGTCGGCACGAACTTGGCGCGATAGACCACCGCATCCAGACGGCTTTCCAACAGACCGATCAAAAGCTCAGCCGTGTTGCCCTTGCGGCGAGCGGCTTCGTCATAGATCCGACGAAACTGCTTTTCGGTGATGTTGCCGTAGTAGCCTTTTAGCTTTTGCTTCGCCATGAGCTGGATGCCGAAATCCGACATCTTGCCCTTGCGGCGTTGGCCATGTTGGCCCGGGCCGTAACTACGTTTATTGAGCGGGCTCTTCGGGCGACCCCAAATATTCTCGCCCATCCGCCGGTCAATCTTATACTTGACCGAATCGCGCTTCGACATTTCGCCTCTCTCTCGACGCGGTCCGGCGAAACCTCTCAGCGGCTTCGCGATTGCAACGGCGGCGCACGCGTCTTCCCGTCTTTGCCTGAGACCGCAAAGCGCCTCCCAGACGAAGCGCGGGTTAAACCTCAGCCCTGGTTGAAAAGTCAACCTGTAACGGCTCTGAGCGGGGAGCGAGCCCGAGCGCCGCCAGTCGGCTGCGCAGCGTTGGGGTCAAACTTGGCGGCGCAGTGGAACAGAACACCCCTTCCCCTTCACGCGCGGCGGCGAGCGCTGGGGCTACGGCGATCACCCGCCGCGCGACGGCCTCAGCGGGATCAACCCAACTCACCGGCCAAGGCGCGGCGGCTTCGAGCGCATCGATCAGCAATGGAAAATGGGTGCACGCCAGAGCGATGACGTCTGTGCGCCGATCGCCTTTGTCCACGAAAGCCGGCGCGATCTCAGCGCGGATGGCGGCGAGGTCAGGCGGCGCGCCGGCGATCATCGCCTCTGCAATCGGCGGCAAGCCGGGCACAGCGATGAGGCTCACCGTCGCCTCTCCCGCAAAATCGTCGATGAGTTTTTGGGTGTAAGGCCGGCGCACGGTGCCCGGGGTCGCCAAAACAGAAACCAACCCTGTGCGCGTCAGCGCCGCGGCCGGCTTGATCGCCGGCACCACCCCGACCACCGATTCGGCCCACCGCGCGCGCAAGGCGGGGAGCGCAAGCGTGGAGGCGCTTGAACACGCCACGACGATCGCGCCGGGGCGGCATTGGGCGGCCGCGGCCTCCACCGTCGCGCAGGTCCGAGCGATGAGAGCGGCGTCGTCCAGCGCGCCATAGGGAAAGCCGGCATGGTCAGCCGCGTAGACGATCGGCGCGGCAAAGCCACGCGACCGCAGCGCGGCGACGATGGAAAGTCCACCAAACCCGGAATCGAACACCAAGAGCGCTTCGGGCATGCTCATGTTCGGCGTCGATCCGCAGGCCGGTCGACCAACGCTTTGAGGGCGCCGCGCAGGGTTCGGACCTCTTGAGACGTCCAAGCCTGGCGCGCGATGGTGGCGCGCAGGTTCGCCTTCATTGTCTCCGCTTTGGCCTCAGGCCAGTAAAATCCCGCGTCATCAAGCGCCTCTTCAAGATGATCGGCGAGACCGGCGATCTCAAGCTTGGTCGCCATGTCCGCAGGCGGGCGCGCAAAACTCGCTGGCGGCGCGTCGTCCGCGCCTGCCCGCCACTCATAGGCGAACACCGCAACCGCTTGCGCCAGATTGAGCGACGAAAACGCCGCTTCAACGGGATAAGTCAGCACCACGTCGCACGCCGCGACCGCCTCATTGGGCAATCCTGAGGATTCCCCGCCAAACACCACCGCCGTGCGCGCCTCGTTCGCCTCAGCGGCGCGGATCTCCGCCAGCGCCTCCCGCGGCCCCATAACGGGGCGCTCCATGTCGCGGGGCCGGGCCGTGGTCGCATAGGCGCGCGCGATATCGCTCAGCGCCTCAGACAGCGTGTCGAACACGCGCGCCGTCACCACGCCCTCAAGCGCCCCCGCCGCCATGGTGTCGGCGCGGGCGCTCGGCCAGCCGTCCCGCGGAGCGACCAAGCGCAAGTCCGACAACCCGAAATTCCCCATCACCCGCGCCGCTGCGCCGATATTCTCGCCCAGCTGGGGACGGTGCAGGACGACGGCTGGGGGGACCAATGGCGTGCTCAGCGTTCCGGCTCGGCGGATGCCAAGTGAGCGGACAGTTCCTGCTCGATCTCTGTGAGTGGGGTCGTTTTGACGCGCCAGTGCCCGTTGAACGGGGAATTCATGTCGAGCATCAGGAAGAACAAATAGGTCAACGAAAAGCCTAACCCACCGATCGCAACGAATTCCGGTCGCGATGCGAGCGCCTGAACCATTTCAAGGAAACTCAAACCTTGCGCACGCAAATCGTCGAAGGGGCCGGCGGCCACAAAAAACGGTGCGATTATGAGAAGGGTCAATACGACCAAGATAATCATCAGATAAGGAGACAGCTTGGTCTTCATGAGTGCGATGCGGCGCGCCCTAATCGAAGACACGTCGCATAACGTCCGCATCATCGCTCCCAGGGCGAGCTTGTCGTTCTCATCCATGGGAACGAGATCGCCGACATGGGCCGCGCAGGCGTCCAGCCGCTCCATATTCTCGGGAACTTCGGCTTTTCGTCCCCGAATCGCTTCGGACAACGCTTGCACGTAGAAAATGAGCTCACTGCGAATGCTCTCGACGCTGGTCCGGTTTCTCTCCAGCCAGCGCAAGCGGTCTGCGGGATCGGTGATCAAAGACGTGGGGGGCGCATCGGCGGCTTCGTTCGATTCGAAGTATTTCAGTGAATTTGAGAGCGTGCGGATTTGCATCGCCTCGTCTTGAAGCGCGTGATTGGCGTGCTCGTAGTCCTGCATGCCTTTGAAGATGACGAACGCGACGATCAACGCGTAGAGCGTCGATATCGTGGCGTTGAAAATCTCAGTGGTGACAGGTTCGAACACCTCGGCTGCACCGCCCATGTCCATGACGGCCGTGGTGCTGAAGCGCTCAACGAGCCCGAAATGAATGAATGCGACGTAACCGATCAACAACGCCGCCATCGCGGCGACCGGCAGAACCAGAAGCTTAACCAACGTCCGCATCGCGCCCCTCCGCGTGTCCACCCGCTGTCCTCAGCTCTGAGCTGAGACGTCAATCACCGCACCTACCCGGCCACGCGCCTCTTCGGTGCGTTCCTCATTGTCCTTCAGGCGTTTTTTGATCCGCCTGACAGCGGTCTCCAGACCATCGCGCTTGACGGTCCATTGCCCATCGAACGGCGAGTTCATGTCCATCAGCATGATGAACAAGAACGTCAGCGTGAAGGCCAGCGCGCCAACGGCCCAGATCTCAAGGCTCTCGAACGCCGCAGCCTGCGGCGAGGCCATCATGGCGTCGCCATCCCTGTAAAGCCCGCTTACCCCGAGCGCGAAAAACGGCGTGATGATCAACACCGACAACAAGATCAACATGACCACCATGAACAGCGAAGGCTGCGCGGCCATCAACGCCATGCGGCGCGCCCGGATGCCGGACAAATCCCCCAAAGTGGTCATGACCGATTGCAGCGCCACGCGATCATTGGCGTCGATGGGCGTGAGCCGCGCCACATAGCGCTCGGTGCGAATGATCCGCTCCTCGTTTTCCGCGACGCCTTGGCTGCGATTGTCCAACGCGCCTTGAAGGTCGGTTAGGTAGGCGAGCATTTCCCCACGGACCGCTTCTGAGAGCACCAGGTTGCGATCATGGGCCTCAGGGTCGGCCAACCGGTCGCTCTCCGCGAAGAAAGCGAGGTTTCGGGAAATCGACCAAATCCGCATCGCCTCATCGCGCAAAGCGAAGTTGGCTTGATCGAAGTCCTGCATGCCTTTGAAGATGATAAACGCCACGACAAGCGCGTATACGGTGGACACCGTGCCGTTAAAGATCTCAGGGGTGGTTCCGCCGGAGCGATCAAGGCCCGCAAGGATGTCCCCGACAGCCGCGGTTTCCACACTCCACCAAAACAACAGCATCGCCAGAGCGGCGAAAAACACTGACGTCAGCGCAACATCCGTGAGCGCACGAACCCCGCCCAACAGCCCCAAAAGCCCGCTCTCTCCGCGAGGCAATAAGAGCAAGAGCGCAAGAACGGCCGGCGCGGCGGCCCAGTACCCCATGCCCGCCGACCACAGCAAAAACGCAGCCCCTGCAATCGCCGCGATCGCGATAAAGCCTCGAATGATCGCCACGCCACGCCCCCTTCGTCGCCGATCAATCCCTCATACTCCGATACTCCCAACGAGCAAGCGCGCGCAACGCCCGACCCGCCCTTTCGCCTCGCCGCGCCGGGTGTTATCGAACGGTCACACATGCGCGCCGGCCGTTCGCGCCGCGCCGCGCCGTCCCATCAGCGATTTATCGACGGAGCGCAGCGTCCCGTGATTAAGGTGAAGAACCCCATCGTCGAGCTCGACGGCGACGAAATGACCCGGATCATCTGGGCGATGATCAAGGACCGGTTGATCCTCCCCTATCTGGACGTCGACCTGCGCTACTTCGACCTCTCAGTGCAGTCCCGGGACGAAACCGACGACCAAATCACCATCGATGCGGCGAACGCGATCAGAGAACATGGCGTCGGCGTGAAATGCGCGACGATCACGCCCGACGAAGCGCGCGTCGAAGAATTCGGCCTGAAAAAAATGTGGCGGAGCCCGAATGGCACCATCCGCAACATTTTGGGCGGCGTCGTCTTTCGCGCGCCAATCATTTGCAAAAACATTCCACGACTGGTTCCTGGTTGGACCCAACCCATCGTGGTGGGCCGCCACGCGTTCGGCGACCAATACCGCGCGACGGATTTCCGCGTGCCGGGGCCGGGCAAGCTGACCATTAAGTTCGAAGGCGCCGACGGCGAAAGCTTCGAACACGAAATCTACGAGTTCCCGGGCTCCGGAATCGCCATGGGGATGTACAATTTAGATTCCTCAATCCGCGATTTCGCGCGCGCCTGTTTCAATTACGGCCTGCAACTGAATTATCCCGTCTATCTTTCGACCAAGAACACGATCCTCAAAGCCTATGACGGGCAGTTCAAAGACCTCTTCCAGGAAGTCTTTGACGCAGAGTTCAAAGAACGGTTCGAGGCCGCTAAGCTCTGGTACGAGCACCGCCTGATCGACGACATGGTCGCCGCCTCGCTGAAATGGTCCGGCGGCTATGTTTGGGCGTGTAAGAACTATGATGGTGCCGTCCAGTCCGACACCGTTGCCCAAGGCTTTGGCTCACTTGGCCTGATGACCTCAGTCCTTCTG
>CAZABJ010000068.1:0-13121 GCA_964483375.1 uncultured Caulobacterales bacterium | reverse complement strand
GATCCTGCGCAAATACGGCTATCCACCGGACCTTCAGGACGCCGCCGTGCAGACGGTGCTGCAGCAAGCCGAGCTGTGTTCCGTGATGTGGGCGGTGTAAGCACGCCCCGCTTGCGCGCGGGAACACGACACTCGGAATCGAACCCCCATAGCCAGCTCATTCCGGGTGTATCATTGGGGGTACTGGCACCTCGGGAATGGAGGTAGGTATATAATTTAAAACGGAAATTCCGCACTTTAGTCCGCCGCCCCTGGCACCACTTTCTTATCCGATCTGATACGCCGGTCCGGATTTCCCGCCGACCCAATCCAGCATGCTCGCTCGCGGATATACGCAGATCCTCAGGTCGGTCTAGGCTGCTTGCACGCCAACACGGGATGAGGACGCCATGAACCCGAACGCTGAATTCGACGTGGTCGTGTACGGAGCGACAGGCTTCACCGGCAAGCTGGTCGCGGAATACATGCTTGAGCGCCACCCGCCGGGAAGCGGCTTCGCTTGGGCCATGGCGGGGCGTTCGGAGGACAAGCTGAAAGCGGTGCGCGACGCGCTGGGCGCGCCCGCCGATACGCCGTTGATCGTCGCGGACGCCGCCGACCCCGCTTCCTTGGAGGCCATGGCCAAACGCGCCAAATGCGTGCTCACCACGGTGGGGCCTTACACCCTCTATGGCGAACCCTTGGTCGCGGCGTGCGCCAAGGCGGGGACGGACTATGTGGATCTGTCCGGCGAACCGCTATGGATGCGGGAGATGATCGCGACATACGACGACGCGGCCAAGGCGTCCGGCGCGCGCATCGTTCACTCTTGCGGCTTTGACTCCGTTCCCTTCGATCTCGGCGTCCAATTTCTTCAGGACGAAGCGACCAAGCGCTTCGGCGGCCCCTGCCCGCGCGTCCGCGGTCGGATGCGCAAGATGCAAGGGACGTTCTCCGGGGGAACCGCAGCCTCGGGCGCGGCGACACTCGCCGCCGTGCAAAAAGACAATGCCCTGTTCCATCACCTCATCGACCCATTCTCGCTCACCGGCGGCTTCAAGGGGCCGGACCAGCCGCCCGGCAATAAGGTCATCGAAGAAGACGGCGTTTGGCTTGCCCCCTTCGTCATGGCCGTCATCAACACCAAGAACATCCATCGGTCCAACGCACTCGCCGGCCACCCCTATGGGCAAGACTTCGTCTATGACGAAATGGTCGTCACCGGGCCAGGCGAGCAGGGCAAAGCCATCGCAGAGTCGATTTCGGGCATGCAACTGGGCGGGGACAATCCGCCCAAGCCCGGCGAAGGCCCCTCGAAAGAAGAGCGCGACGCGGGGCATTACGACTATGTCGCCATTGGATCCCGCCCCGATGGCGCGGAGATCCGCGTCGCTGTGACGGGCGACAAAGACCCCGGCTACGGGTCGACGTCGAAAATCATCGCCGAGGCCGCAGCGAGCTTGGTTCAAGACTGCCCAGAGCTGCCCGGCGGGATATACACGCCAGCGCCCGCCATGGGCGCGAAACTGCGTCAACGGCTGGTCGCGCATGCCGGGCTGACATTCGACGTCGAGACGTAACGCGCAATCGGCGGCGAAGCGTCTGCGTTCGCCGCCCCAACCACGCCGGTCGGCTCACCGCCGGGCGCGGCCCAGAAGGGGCTGGGCGCGCCCATAGGTCAGCGACCGCCAAAGCCACTCCATCGGCCCAAAGCGGAAAAAGGTGAGCCAGAGCGTGGAGAAGGCCAGCAGGCCCGCCCAGACGCTCAACACCACGTAGAGCTGCTGCATGCGGTCCGCCCCGAACCAACTCAGCCCCGGCGGACCGAAAAACAAGAACACGCAAATCGCCGTGGTTCCGAGATAGCAGGAAAACGCCATGCGGCCCGCTGACGCGAAGGGCAGCCGCAGAATCGCAAGCCAAGGCGCCTTGCAGGCCGCCATCACCAAACACCCATAGCCGAACGCAGCGATCGCGCTCAGTGGTTCGTTCGCGGCCAACGTCACGCCCAGTGCGGTGGGATCGAAATCACTTGCACGGACATTTCCGGCCAGGAGCCACAAGAGCCCCGTCGCGGCGCCCGCACAGACGACACCCGCGATGAGGTACCTCACCGCCGACCATCGGAGCATGAAGAATCCCGACCGGAAAAGCGCCATGCCGACCAGCATGATGCCGGCCAATTTCGGTCCGATGACCAGCAACCCAACGATTTGAAACAGAACGCCGGCCGGAGCCATATGAACGATCCGCTCATGCCAGGGCGCGGTCAAGGCGGCTTGGCTGTCGGAGAAGATGAGAAGCGGGACATCTTGGGTCATCGCCTCATACTCCTCCGCCGACATCATCGACATCAGCGCCGCATTCGACATCATCAACGTGGCGACGACCAAGCTCATGCCAAGGACCAAAGAGCCGCCCAAGACAAAAAGACCACGAGTGCTCATATTGCGTGCGGCAACCAGAATAAAGCCTAGAACGGCGTAAGGCGTAAGAATGTCACCGTACCAGAATACGTAGTTGTGAATCATGCCGATCGCGAGCAGCCACCCCATCCGCCGACGATGCGCGGCCAATCGTTCTTCATTAGGGTCGTCGCCAAGGAATAGGAGGAGCCCTGCGCCGAATAGCGCGGAAAACGTCGTATAAAATTTCCCGCTAAAAAACACCTGGGTGACTTGCCAGATCAAGCCCTCGGCGCCCTCAACCGATCCGAACGACGACGGGTTTTCCGCAGCGTCGACCGGCATCGCGAAAAGCTGAATATTGACCATCAAGATGCCGAGTACGGCCACGCCGCGCAGGACATCGAGGCTCTCATAGCGTTGCGCCGCCGGCGTTATGGTCATCCGCGTCCCCCTACTGTCGCCCCCGCCGCGCAACGCGACCCCCGCGGCGCACCCTGTCACTCGGGCTCATTGTCCCGCGACGCGCCGCTATGGGGATCGACGGGCGTTTCGTCCGCCGCTTCGCCGTCTTGGCCGGGCACGACATAGACGCCTGACAGCCAGCGATTCAGGTCGCGGTCCGCACACCGCTTCGAACAAAAGGGCCGGAAGGCTTTCACCGTCGCGGCCCCGCAGAGGGGGCAAGTTGCGCTCATATCCTGCGCACGTCTACCATCTCACGGTCGGCGTCGGGAACCGCCTCCACATCCGCCCGCGCGACGCCGCGCGTTAACAGCGCTTCGCGCCAATCAAACGGCGCCGATTTCAGCCAATCAGCCACATCGGGAGAGACACGCAACATGAGCCCCGCCCCGCGGTCAGACGCGGCGGTCCGCTCCAACGCCCGCAATCCCTCTAGCGCCACCGTCTCCGGCGACTTCACGCCTTGGGGTTCGAGCATGAGTTCGTGCAACGGCGTTTGCTGGCGTTCAAGCGTGAGCAGCGCGACGTCCAGAGCATTGGGCGGGGTGAAGCGCGCCGACCGGGGCAAACCAGCCAGCGCACGCTTGAGGGTGTCATGGGTCCGGGCCCGCAGCGCTTTGGCGCGCATGGAGACGAAATCTATGGCGATGGTTCCCCCCAACCGCCGCAGCTGCAGCTGACGCACCGCCTCGACAGCGGCGTCGGCGTTCAGCGCGGCGGCGAAGGCGTCCGGATCCCTTGAACCCTCTCGCCCCCCGGCGTCCACATCGATTGCGACAAGCGCGGCCGTGGGCGTGATGATGAGCCGTCCTCCGCCCGGAATAGCGACGCTAGGCGAGAGCGCTTCTTCCACAGCGGCGTCGATCGCATCCCGAGCCTCACGCACGAAAGGCGCGCGCTCATAAGCTCGCATGGCGACAGGTCCGCGCTGCGCGCCCGCCGGGGCGGGGCCGCGCAGCGCCAGGACCGGGTTTTTACCGCCGGCCGCCTCGCGTCTTACCCGGACCCTCAGAAGCGCGCCTTCGACGACGGCGTGGGCGTTCTCCCCGACCCGCGCTTGGCCGCGGGCGTCGATCGGGAGAAAGCCCGCGTCGTCCCGCAGACCCAAATCCAGATAGGCGCCCCGGCGTGAACGATCCACGCGCGTGACCCGGCCGTCAAAGATGGAATCGTACAGGGCCCGCCGACCTCGCCAGCTTGCTCGATGGAGCCCGATGGCGGCGGGCCTCCCCTCTGCGTCGCACAACACCCAGCGACGTTCGCCGGGGCCGTCGTCAATCCATTGAACAAGGTCGGTCACGCCCGCCATCGCGCCGTGACCGGATAGCCAAGCCCAGCGAGAAGAGAGGCCGTCTCATACAGCGGCAATCCGACTACTGCGGAGTAAGACCCGGAGATGTCCAAGACGAACGCCGCCGCAAGGCCTTGGATGGCGTATCCCCCGGCTTTGCCGCGCCATTCCCCGCTCGCCAAATAGCTTGAACGGTCTTCCTCGCAGAGCGCTTTAAAGCGCACGCGCGTCTCGACCAGCCGCATGGCCTCTCGACCCCCGGGCGCCACGACGCAAACGCCGGTGTAAACCCGGTGTCCTCTGCCCGATAGCAGATCCAAGCACTGGCGCGCTTCGGTCTCGGTTTCGGTTTTCGGCAGGATGCGCCGCCCGGCGGCGACGACCGTGTCCGCCGCGAGCGTGATCGCCCCATCCTCAGCGGCGGCGCGCGCCTTTTCGCGGGCGAGCCGGAGCGCAAGCGCGCGCGGCGTTTCTTTCGGCCGGGGCGTTTCGTCGATGTCGGCGGGCGCAATGTCGTCAGGGTCAACGCCGATCTGCGCCAACAGATCGCGTCGCCGCGGGCTCGCGCTCGCCAGCCGCAGGCGGTGGACGGGGCGCGTCATCGCTGACGCGCGCGGCTCGTCACTTGAACCGGTAGGTGATTCGCCCTTTGGTCAGGTCATAGGGCGTCATTTCCACCAGCACCTTGTCGCCCGCCAGCACCCGAATGCGGTTCTTGCGCATTTTGCCGGCCGTATGAGCGATAATCTCGTGCTCGTTCTCTAGCTTCACGCGGAACGTCGCGTTGGGGAGAAGCTCTGTCACTTCCCCATTGAATTCCAAGAGCTCTTCTTTCGTCGTCACGCGGACTCCTTTCCTTTCCATGGACGCAGAAACGGCTCCCGCCGACGGGAGCCGTCATCAAGCGAATATAGCATTTTTACTCGGGTTTGGTCGAATCTGTACCGAATCGGTCCCGGATTTTTGCCACGAGCGCGTCGCGAAGCGCACGATACGCCTCCAGCCGCGCCTCACGCGCGCCGCCCGCCTGGCTAGGGTCAGGGGCCGGCCAGAACTCAACCTCGCAGTTCCCGCCTGCGGCGAGTTCTTTGGCGCGTCGGTAGGATTCAGGGGTGAGGGCGACGATCAGGTCGAAGACAGGTTCGGCAAGGTCGTCCAACGTCTTAGGCTCATGCTGCAGCATGTCCACGCCCACTTCCCTCATGACCTCGAGCATGAACGGGTCAAGGTATCCGCCCTCATAAATCCCGCAGCTTTCGACCACCACATCGGCGCCCCAGCGCTTGCGCGCGAGCCCTGCGGCGATGGGGGAACGGATGGCGTTGAGATTGCACGCGAACAAAACGGCGCCGGGTCGTTGGTCACTCATGCCCGTTCTCTCCCGGCCCGCCGCGTCGTCAACGCGGCCGATGCAGCGCGCAAATCAAAGTGAAAAGCCGCCGCGCGGTGTCGAAGTCGATTTCCGCCTTGCTCTCCAGCCGATCGATCAGCACTTGCGAGCCCTCGTTGTGCAGCGACCGTCGCGCCATGTCGATCGCTTCGATCTTCTCAGGCGGCGCGGAGCGAATGGCGTCGTAGTAGCTTTCGCACAGCCGAAAATAGTCCCGGATGACCCGGCGGAACGGCGTCAGCGACAGCATCACCGCGCGCACCGCGACGTCTTCCCGGTCACGGACGTCGAACACAAGTCGATTCTCCGCGGTGGAGAGATAGACGTGGTAGGGCCCTGAGGCGTCGTCGGCGAGCTGGAACTGGTTCGCTTGCAAGAGATCGAAAATCGCAACGCGCCGCTCATGTTCGGCGTCCGCAGTCGCCGCGGCGAGCGAAGCCTGATCGAGTTCGATCTTAACGATCCGATCGGGGCGCTCACTGGTCATCGCGCCGCAGCCTTAGATCCACGGCGAGGGCGTGCGCCGGCAGCCCTTCGGCCCGCGCAAGCCGCGCCGCAGCGGGACCGATGGCGGCGAAACCCGCGCTATCGACGCGTTGGATCGACGTGCGTTTCATAAAGTCGATCGTCGACAATCCCGAGGCGAAGCGCGCCGCTCGCGAGGTGGGCAGCACATGGTTCGAGCCGGTGACATAGTCGCCCAGCACCTCAGGCGCGTGGCGACCCAGGAAGATCGCCCCGGCGTGCTTGATGCGCTCGGCGATGCGTTCAGGGGAAACCGTGGCGATCTCCACATGTTCTGCCGCTAGGGCGTCAGCGAGCGCAGGCGCGTCGCGCGCCACGCTTTCGACCACGATGATCGCGCCATGCTCTCGCCACGACGCTTCGGCCACCGGCCGGGAGGCGAGCCCTGCGAGTTGAGCCTCCACGGCCTGAGCGACCGCATCGGCGAAGGCGGCGTCGTCGGCGATTAGGACGGCCTGAGCGTCAGGATCGTGCTCGGCCTGGCTCAAAAGGTCCGCGGCGATCCAGCTTGGGTCGTTGTCCGCATCAGCGATGACCAGCACTTCTGAGGGACCCGCGATGGTGTCGATGCCAACGCGCCCGAACACCATCCGCTTGGCGGCGGCCACATAGGCGTTGCCGGGGCCTACGATTTTGTCGACAGGGGCGATGGGCCCGGCGCCGTAAGCGAGCGCGGCCACCGCGTGCGCCCCGCCGACCGCGTAGATTTCATCGACGCCTGCGATATCGGCGGCGGCGATGGTGAGCGGGTTGATCCCGCCTTCCCCGCGGGGCGTCGTCATGGCGATGCGGGCGACCCCGGCGACCTTGGCGGGAACCACGTTCATGAGTGCGGAGCTGGGATAGCTCGCCCGCCCGCCGGGCACATACACCCCCACGGCGTCGACAGGCGTCCAGCGCCAGGACAACGCCACGCCCTGGGCGTCCTCAAAGCCGCCGTCTTGCGGACGCTGGCGTTCGTGCGCAGCCACGATGCGGGCATGGGCGAGTTCAAGCGCTGCGAGGTCGTCAGGCGCGCACGCCGCGCGCGCGGCCGCGCGCTCTTCCACCGACACCGCAAGGGACTGCTCGGTCAAAGCGGGATCGTCAAACCGCCGGGCGTAGTCGAGGACCGCGGACAGACCACGCGCCGCGACATCCTCCACAATCGCCCGGGCCGACGCGTCCACATCGGCGGGCGCCCCGCGCGGGGCGGAGAGGAAAGCGGCGAAAGCCGCGTCGAAATCGGGATCGCGAGCGTCCAAGCGGTAGGTCATGGCGGCAGTTGGAACCATGCTGCGCCGCGAAGATCAACGCATGGCGCGTGCGGGGCGGCCTCTCTCAAGCCGCGACGCGCGCGATCTGAGCGCCGCAGCCGGACAGTTTCTCCTCCAAGCGCTCAAAGCCCCGGTCGAGATGGTAGACGCGGTTCACCGTCGTCGCGCCTTCCGCGGCAAGACCTGCCACCACCAACGACACCGACGCGCGCAGATCGGTCGCCATAACTTCAGCGCCTGTGAGGCGGGGCACGCCGCGGACGATCGCTTCACGTCCATGCACCGAGATGTCGGCCCCCATGCGCGCAAGCTCGGGCGCATGCATAAACCTGTTTTCGAAGATGTTTTCGCGAATGACGGACGCCCCCTCGGCGGTGGCCATCAACGCCATGAACTGCGCTTGGAGGTCAGTGGGGAACCCCGGATAGGGCGCGGTGTCCACATCCATGGCCTGGCAGCGACGGCCGTTGCGCGCCACCCGCACGCCGGCGTTGACGGTCTCCACCGCCGCGCCCGCCGCCTCCAGCAGGGCCCACAGCGCGGCGTTGTGCTCCCGCCGGGCGCCTGCGAGGGTGACTTCCCCGCCCGTCGCCGCCACGGCGATGGCGTAAGTGCCGGTTTCGATGCGGTCGGACACCACGGCGTGAGACACGCCTTTCAACCGCTCTCCGCCTTCAATCCGGATGGTCGGCCCGCCCGCGCCGGTCACCTTCGCGCCCAACGCGTTGAGGAAATCGGCGAGGTCCCCGATTTCTGGCTCACACGCAGCGTTTTCGAGCGTTGTGACGCCTTTGGCGCGCGCTGCGGCGAGCATAGCGTGCTCGGTGGCGCCGACGCTGACGAACGGAAACGTAATCGACCCGCCCCGGAGCCCCTCAGGCGCAATGGCGTTCACATAGCCTTCTTCGAGCTCGATATCCGCGCCCAGCGCCTTGAGCGCTTGCAGGTGGAGATCGACCGGTCGGGCCCCGATGGCGCACCCGCCGGGCAAGGACACCCGCGCCTTGCCTTCCCGGGCGAGGAGCGGCCCCAAGACGTTGAACGTCGCACGCATTTTTCGGACGAGGTCATAGGGCGCGGTGGTGGAGGAAAGCTCACGCGCGTGAATGCGCAGCTTCGCGCCCTGCTCCTCGCGCACCTCAACGCCCAGATGCGCCAGCAAATGCGCCATGAAACGCGTGTCGGCCAAGCGCGGCATGTTTTCGAGAAGGACCGGCTCGTCGGTCAAAAGCGCAGCCGCCATGAGTTTGATGGCGGAATTTTTGGCGCCGGAGATGGCGATATCGCCGTTCAACCGCGCGCCGCCTTCAATGCGTATCTGATCCATGGGCGAAGCCTACCCTCGATTACGGCGGGAGCGAGGCGTGATAGCGCCTTGTTATGAACGATCGCTGTCTTTGTCCTCAGACGTCTGGCCCGCCGCATCCGCTGGCGCGGCTTTCCGCCGACGGAGGTTCGCCCGCAACGCCGCTTTCAGCCGCTGCTCCCGGGTCGTCTCGCCGGCCTTGGCCTCGCGCTTGGATTTGTCGGACATAGGATCGCGCGCCTCAACTTCCCAGCAGCCGCGCACGCTATGAGCGGGAACGCGCCGAAGCAAACCGCATCTGCGCAAACTGTGAGGGTTTTCTTCACGCCAAGCGCGCTGTATAGGCCCTGTTTGCCCCCGGCGCCGCTATAGCTCAGGGGTAGAGCGCACCCTTGGTAAGGGTGAGGTCGTGTGTTCAATTCACACTAGCGGCACCAGTCTCCTCCTCAGCAGGACGCCTTGCGACCGCGACAAGGCTGAAACGCCGTCCTTTCCTCTCAACCCCGCCCGGCCATCGCTGTGCGCGCGCGTCGGCTTCGGCCGGTTTTCGCCTCCGTCGCAGCCGATGACCTGCAAGCGGCCTCAGCCTTGCCTTAAACCCGCCCGGAGCTTGCACTATGTCATTGCAGAATCACCGGCGGTTGGCCGGGTCTCGAGCTGGTGAGGGGTTGGCCATGCGCCGCATCGCTTCCGCGTTTGTCGCGACCGTGTTTTCGTTTTTTCTCGCCGCCGCGGCCGTCAGCGACGACCGTTTCGCCGCGATCGTCGCCGCGGAGGACTACGCCGACAGCTTGGGCGACGTGGCCGGCGCGAGCGCGGACCTCGCCCATGTCGCCGCCGCGCTCGAGGCGGCGGGTTTCGCTGTGCAAACCTTTGAAAACGCCGACCAGGGCGACATTCGCCGCGCCGCGTTTTGGCTCGGCGAGAACCTCGCGTTGACCGGTGAAGACGCCGTGGGCGTGTTCTATTTCGTCGGCCACGCCGCGCAGGTGGACGGGCGGACCTTCTTGCTGGGCGAAGACGCACGCATGGGCGATCCCATCGAAGTCGCCGCGACCGGCCTGCCCGCCGACCTGATCGTGGAGCAAATGCAAGAGGCGGCCAACGCCCCGAACTTCATCGTCATTGACGCCTCAAGCCCGGTCGCCGCCGCCCAACGGCTCGGCCTAGACCGGGGCGTCGCCACATTCGACCGCCCCGACGGCGGGATGATCATCTTCTCCGAATATCCGCAGGAAACCCCGCCAGGCCGCAGCGACGGCGTTTCGGTGTTCGCCCAAGCCTTCGCAGAGCTGGTCGCAAGCGAGGAAACCGTGTTTCGCGACGCCGTCTCGCGGCTGCGCCGCACGGTGAGTTCCCAGACCGACCGGGAGCGGCGCGTTTGGGTCGCCGGCCGCATCGCCCAATCTCGGTTCCGCTTCACCAGCCCCGACCTGCCGTCCGCGGAGCTGCGCACGGGCGTGGCCGCGCGCAGCATCATCCGGCTGCCAGAAGCTGCGATGTCGCCGGGTGACGAGAATGCGGCCGAGGATGCGAATTACCACGTCGTCGAAGTGTTTTTCGGCGCCGACCGCGCCTATGAACGGCGCGACGGGGAAACGCGCTTCACCGATGAAGCCGGCGATGATCTCGCCTATGGCGTCGCCAGCGTGTCGATCCCACCGAACCATGTGCGCGGAGAGCTGGAAAGCCCGGCCTGGTGGCGCTTCGAGTTCGTCGCCGACCCCGAGCGGCACGTGATGTTCCAATCCTTAGAGCTGCGCGCCGCGGACGATTTCTTCTCCGATGTGCGCGAAATGGTTCAGAACAGCCAAGCTCGGCAGGCGTTCGTGTTCGTTCACGGCTTCAATACAAGCTATGAGGACGGCCTGCGTCGGACCGCCCAGCTTCACCACGACCTGAACTTCGACGGCGCGCCCATCGCCTATCTCTGGGCTTCGCGCGGGGAAGCCACTCCGCTCGCCTATAATCGCGATGCGGTTGCGGTCGACCGCACGGCGCCGCGTTTGGAGGCTTTCTTAGAGCGGGTGGCCGAAGAGACCGGCGCAGAACGCATCCACGTCATCGCCCATTCCATGGGCAGCCGGGCGCTTGTTCAGGCCTTGGAGCGGCTCGCCCCGCGCTCCGACGCCGCGCTGTTCGAGCAAATCATTCTCGCCGCGCCGGACATCGACCGTCAGGTGTTTATGGACATCGCCTCGCGCATTCTCACTGTGGGCGAGCGGTTCACGCTCTACGCCTCCGACCAAGACCAGGCGCTTGAAGCGTCTCGGCGTTGGAACGGCGGTTATGCGCGCGCCGGCGGCATCGGCGAAGACGGCATTGTGGTCGTGAACGGTCTTGATTCCATCGACGCGACGGCGGTCCGGACGGAGATTTTCGACATCGGTCACGATTACATCTCTGACCAACAGTCGATCCTGGATGACGTGGCGGAACTGTTGGCGACCGGTTCAGCTCCGCCGGAACGGACACGCACCCCGCTTGAGGAGCGCGCCGCGCCGACGGGCGAGACCTATTGGGCCATCGCCGAAGCCGCGGATCGGTAAACGCCTCACCCCCGGGCGGCCACGCCCGGGGGCTTGGGCGCGCGGTCCCCGAACCACCACAGGGTGGCGGCCGTCGCAGCGGATGCAATGTCGGCGATGAAGCAACGCACCAGCTCGCCAGCGGCGCGGAGACCACGACGACCCGCCGGTATTCCCGCGCGCCGACCCAGCTGCGCCGACCTTCGAAAACGCCGGGCGCCAAGGGGACGGGCGGCGTTCACATGCCGCGGCCGCCGCGGCACATCTGTTGCGCGCGCCGACGCATTTCCGCCTGCATTTCGGCGCGCATGGCATTGCTATCGATTCCAAGGCCGCTGACGGTGAAGAGCATTTCCGCGCGAACCAGGCGGCCGTCGTCATTTTGGTCGAGATCCTCGCTGAGGGTCAGCAGCGCTCGCTCAAACTCCTCAAAGGAGATGCTCGCATCCTGGTTTCGGTCGAAATGCAGCCGCCCCGGCACGGTTTGGCCCGCGCCCAGATAGGCCGTCGACCAATCGAGGAACTCCACCCCATCCATGCCGCCGCTGCCGTCGTCGTCGCCGGCGGAATAAAGCGCCTCCAATTGCGCGCGGATTTCCGCCCTATCGATCACCGCATCCCCGTCGCGGTCCATGCCGGCGAACAACAGCGCGACAGGGGAGGCCATCTGACGTCCGGCCAACTCCCGCAGCGTTTCCACATTGGCGGACGCACCGGCGTTCCCGCCGGCATTGCTTGCGCAAGACGCAGTCAAAACGGCGGCGGCGAAACTGAACACTCTGAGAAACACTCGCGCTCTCCTTGGCGGTCTTGGGTTTTGGGCTGAGCGTTCCGCGCCGCGCGCGCCCCGTCGCCCCGCGCTACAAAGACCAGAGGCGTGTTTCACCGTGATGTGCTCAGTATTGCGTCAGTATTGCAGGCCGCAAGGCGGGGAGGCGCGTCCAGCGTCACCATGGGCGCAAGAGCCGGCGGCGATATCTTCGCTCTTGGCAGGACGCGGCGTGCGGGCCCGCAGGGGGAGAGCGAGCTTCGGGCGATCGATTAGGACACGCCGACGGGCGAGACCTTTTGGGCCATCGCCGAAGCTCGCGGACCGGCAAACGCTTCACCCCCGGGCGGCCACGCCCGGGGGCTTGGGCGCGCGGTCCCCGAACCACCACAGGGTGGCGGCCGTCGCCGCGAATGCGATGTTGGCGATGAAGTAACTCACCAGCTCATCCGCCGCGTCAGGCGCGATGAAGCGTTCGACATTGCCGTTGGCGACGGCGAAAAACACCAACAGATAGAGGGCCCACAGAAGCGGCGTCAGCACGGGGCGGACCAAGGCGCGCACCGCATCGACCCATTTGTAGCCGCTGGCGAGACCCGCCTCGGCGCGCAGGCTTTGGGACAAGCCTTCGTAAGACCCCTGTGCTGCGATAACGGAAAGCTCGCGCTCGGTCTCGGCCGCGGCCACGCGCAAGTTCATGTCATGCAGCGCCAATTCATGCGCCCAGCGCGCGCGTTCTTGGGCGTGGATTTCGCGGCGTTCGAACACGCCGACGACGCGGCCTATCGCGGTGCCGAACACGCCGAAAAGCCCGCCCGACACCGCCGAGGCTCCTAACGTTACGAGGTCTGCCATAGGTCTCTTGCTCGCTGCGACCCGTACCAGCGCCGAGCCGGCCGACGGTCCATGTGAAGAAAGGTTTGATAGAAGCCGAAACTGGTGAAGCCGGCGGCCTCGGCCGCTTCGAGCAGCGCTGCGCGCCCGTGGTTGTCGACGGCTACATCCGCGGCGAAGCGCAAATGGGCGCTCGCCGGCGCGCCGCCGACACACGCATTGTGCAGCGCGGAGCGATGACCGCTCGTCACCCGCACCGGCGCGCCGAGCGCGGTCCGCATCCGCTGGAGGGCGTCGAAACTGTCAGGGTCGTGGAAGTACTCCCCCGACCCCCGGCAAGCGACTTCGCGCGGACTGAAATCAGGCCATCGCT
>CAZABJ010000067.1:3621-13216 GCA_964483375.1 uncultured Caulobacterales bacterium | reverse complement strand
GATGACACGCTCGTTCTGGGGGCGGGCGGTTTCGCGGCGCGGCTTCGGCGGAGGGAAGACCATTTCCGGCGCGTTTCGCGGCCGACTTGCGGCGGGATCGCGGCGGGGGGTCAGTCCTCCGAAGCGGGCGTCCAGCGGGTCTGCGGAGCCAACAGCTCGAAAGCCTCGCGCGCGTCGCTCACGTCTCGCAGCGCCACCATCGCGCCGCAAGGCCGTCCGGTATCCATCCGCACAGGAACGGCCAAGGCCTCGTAAACCCGGTCGAGCAGGCGAAAGTCGAACCGAAGCCGCGCGCCGGCGAGCGCCGCCTCGGCGATGGCGGAAAGCTCGTCGCCGACCTCCGGTGCGACGTCTTGGATCGAGGCGTTTTCGAGCCTCTCCGATGAGAGCCCGAGGTCGAAAAGACTTTCGCCGGCTGCGAAACAAACCTCGCCGTCCGCATCGACGAACAAAACCAGCCCCGGAAACGCATCCGTCGCCGTGCGGAGCCTGGCCCCCGTGAGCGCAAGTTCGTCGGCGGCCGCATCGAGCGCAGCGTAAGCCAGCGCCTCATTGCGCGTCGCATTGTCGGCGGGGGCCGCAGCGCGCAGATAGAGCGCGGTCATCAAGGATCCGCTGTCTTCATCCTGCAGCGGCAACGTTTCCACATGCAGGCGGAGCGCGGAGCCCTCAGCATTGCGGGAAGCGCCGTATACGGTCGCGGCGCGTCTGTCGCGCACGGCGTCCTGCAGCAAGCGCCGGGCGCCGCCGTCGGGAAAGATGCGCGCCGCGATCCCGCGACGCACGGCGTCCTCACCCAGCAAAGCCGCAGCGGCTCGGTTGGCGTAGGCGGTGGTGAAATTGTCCTCGGACGCGTCGGCGCGCACGATCACCACCGCTTGAGAGAGCCCCTCAAGCGCTTGCAGCCGCATTCCGTCCAACGCTGTCGTCATCACAAAAACCTCTTCGCTGGTAGCGACAAATTAGCGCGCAGTCCGATATGGGCGAGGAGGCGGCGCATTTGGCGTCGTCGGCGACGCTGGTCATAGTGAGCGGCGGCGTCGATGTGATCCGGACCAAACACGCGAGCGTGCCGTGGGAATCTTTCGAGCAATATCAAGAGAGTATCTGTTTTTTGACCGCGTCGTCGGCGCCGTCCGGGCGGTTGGCAAAGCCACCGCCGACCGCAGCCGCACCGTGGCCGATTTGTTCGAAGACGCCTGTGATCGCCATGGCGTCCGCCCTGCGGTCATCTTTGAAGGCAAGGCCTTGAGCTACGCCGCCTTCGACGCAGCGGCCAATCGGATGGCGCACTGGGCGCTGGCCCAGGGGCTTCAGGCCGGCGATCGGGTCGCGTTGTTTATGACCAACCGGCCTCACTTTTTGATCACCTGGTACGGACTTTCTAAAATCGGCGTGGTGACGGCCCTCATCAACAATCAGCTCACCGGCCGGAGCCTGGCTCATTGCGTTTCGCTCGCTGAAGCCAAAGCGCTGATCACCGAGACGTCGCTCCTCCCACCCGCTCACACCGCCAAACCGCATATCGAGGATTTTCCAACTGTCTGGAGTCTCGGCGGCGGCGAGGGCGCGCACGATCTCAGCGTGGCGCTCTCCAACGCGTCTTCGGAGCGCCCCGGTCGCGCCCACCGCGCCTCTCAAAGCCTGCTCGATACGGTTTTGATGATCTACACCAGCGGCACCACCGGCATGCCCAAGGCCGCAAAGATGACCCACGCCAAAGTGACCGGCTTGGCGTACGCGTTTTCGACCGTTCCGCGGATCACGAGCCGCGACCGCGTTTTTATACCGTTGCCGCTCTACCACGCGACGGGCGGAGTGTGC
Organism: uncultured Caulobacterales bacterium; assembly: GCA_964483375.1. Classification (GTDB taxonomy): domain Bacteria; phylum Pseudomonadota; class Alphaproteobacteria; order Caulobacterales; family Maricaulaceae; genus JAUIEH01. The sequence continues at coordinate 11,392 of CAZABJ010000067.1, read as the reverse complement.
GGGGTGTCCAGCACGTTCGCCGCCGGGGCGGCCCTGGTCATTGAGCGACGTTTTTCGACAAGCCGCTTCTGGGATTCCGTGACCGACACGGGCGCGACGGTTTTTTACTATGTGGGCGAGCTGTGCCGCTTCCTCGCATCCGCGCCGGCCCATCCGAAGGAGCGCGCCCATGCGCTCCGAGCCGTGGTCGGCAACGGCCTGCGGCCAGACGTCTGGCCCGCGTTCCAAAGCCGCTTCGGCGTCAAAGGCGTCTATGAGTTTTATGGCTCCACGGAAGGCAATGTGGCCTTGATGAACGCCGACGGCCAGATGGGCGCGGTGGGTCGCGTGCCGCCCTATGCGCGGAACAAATTCAATGTGCGCGTGGTCAGGTTCGACACCGAAACCGAAACCCCGATCCGAGGGCCTGACGGCCGCTGCATCGAATGCGGGCCCGGTGAAGTCGGCGAAGTCATCGGGAAAGTTGAAGAAAATGTCGATCGCCACCGGTTCGAAGGATACCAGGGTCAGCCCGAGCAAACTGCGAAGAAGATCCTCACCGACGCCTTTGAGGAAGGCGACCGGTGGTTCCGCACGGGCGACCTGATGCGCTTTGATAAGGACGGATACTACTATTTCGTCGATCGCGTGGGCGACACGTTTCGGTGGCGGTCGGAAAATGTCGCCACCACCGAGGTGGCCGAAGCGCTCACCGGCTATCCCGGCGTCGCTCAGGCGAATGTCTATGGCGTGGAGATCCCCGGCTATGACGGCCGCGCCGGCATGGCCGCCATCGTCGCGGATGGCGAGGTCGATTTGGCGGCGCTGCGCGCGCATCTCGCAGACAGCCTGCCGCCCTATGCGCGGCCGGTTTTCTTACGCGTCCACGCCGACGCCCAGCGCGACACGACCGGAACGCTCAAGTTCACCAAAGTCAATCTGGTGCGCGAAGGGTTCGACCCCGACGCCATCGCTGATCCGGTTTATTTCGACGATCCGCGCGCGAGCGGGTATGTTCCGCTCGACCGGTCGGTCTATGAGGAGATCGTCCACGGGCGTGTCCGGGTCTGACCGCTCGCCGTTGCGGAGGGCTTCATGGCGTCAGACGCAGATCGTGCGGCTTGGCTTCCGGGCTGGCCGTTCGGCGCGGGTTCCGCGGGCGAGCGCGCATCAACCTTGGTGATGCGGGAGGCGCTGAGGCGCGGCGTCGCGGCGCTTGAAGGTCCGCGCCAGGAGGTTGCGGAGTCGCGGGAACTCATCGCGCCGGGTCAAGACGGCCCGCTTCGCGCGCGTCTCTACGTTCCGTTCGGCGCCGGAGTGGGGCCTGGGCCGGGCGTGGTGTACTTCCATGGCGGCGGTTTCGCCGTGGGGGATTTGGACTCCCATGACGGGCTGTGCCGCCGTCTTGCCGGCGCGTCGCGCTGCCGACTCCTGCACGTTGCTTATCGTTTGGCGCCGGAAAACAAGTTTCCCGCCGCGGTCGAAGATGCGCTCGCCGCGTTCGACTGGGCGCAGGGCGAAGGGGCGGTGAGCCTCGGCTTCGATCCCGATTTTGTCGCGGTCGGCGGGGATTCTGCGGGCGGAAACCTGGCCGCGACCGTCGCCCTTGAGCGCGACCCTGCGTTTCAGCTGCTGATTTATCCGCTATTGCAGCTGGTGGAGACCAACGCCGATCGCTTGCGCGCGCTTGAAGGCCATATCGTCGCCCGCGCCATGCTGGAGAACGCCCGTGCGGCGTATCTCGCCAACCGCGACGACGCCAAACATCCCTGGGCCTCGCCCCTGTTGCGCGACGACATCGCCGGGGCTCCGCCGGCCTATCTCGTCACCGCCGGCTTGGACCCCCTGCATGACGAGGGCCGCGCCTATGCCGAGCGCTTGGCCGCGGCCGGGGTCACGGTCGACCACCAGCATTTCAACGCTGCGGTCCATGGTTTTTTCCAGTTCACAGCGGCCTCCGACGGCGCGCGCGACGCAGTGGAGGCGGCCGGTCGCGCATTGGGCGAAGCCCTGGGCGCGCCGCTGGGAAGCGGTTAGCGCAGGCGAACCAAAGCGAGCGGCATGCGAGCGCAGCGCGCTGTGGCGATGCGCTTTGCGATGCGGGGCGCGTCTGATTTCGCCCAAACAGTCGGGGCGGCTCAGAAGCTCTGGGAGATCCTGACAAACGCCACGCGTCCGCGCGGGTCATGCACTTTGGTGTCATAGCCGAGCGGGGTCGCGACGAAAGGCGGCTCTGCGTCAAGCGCATTGAGAACGCCCGCGCTGAGCCGCGCTTCGCCGCCATACGGGGTCGGGAGCGTTACGCCGGCTTGAAGGTCGAGCGCGGTCCAGGCGTCGATATCGACGGCGTTCTCATCGTCGAAGTAACTCGAGATATGGCGGACGCCGGCGCGCAGCTCGAAGCCGTCCCGCGCCCAAACGGCGGACGCCTCGGCGCGCAAGCGGGGGAGGGACCGCGCGAAATTGGTGAAGTTTCGACGCCCCGCGGCGTTCACCGTCGCGCCGGTAAGCGGATCGGTCAGGTCGTAGGACAAGAGCCAGCTCGCCGAGCCTTCCAGCGACAAGACGCCTGGGCCGAGCGGCGTATCGAGCCCGGCGGCGAAATCGAGGCCGTCCGTCGTCACCTCCGGAGCATTCACGAACGCGGCTTCGACGAGCCGGATCTCGCCATTGTCCGCCAGAATGATGCGCGGGTCTTCGAGCGCGCCGTCGGCGAGGTCGGCGTCCACAATGGCTTGGGCGTTCTGCTCCACGATCAGATCGGAGACGTCATAACGCCAATATTGCGCGGAGAACCGCAATCGCTCGCTCCGCCAGCGCGCGCCAAGCGTGAAAACATCCGCGGTTTCGGGGTCGAGCGCGTCGGAACCCACGGTGCGAACGGCCCGGAAAAGGCTTTGAGGGCCGACGACCAGCTGCTCCAGCGTGGTCGTGGCGGAGACGGTTTCGAAGAGGGACGGCGCGCGGAAGGCTTGGCTGGCGGTCGCGCTGAGAGAGAGCGTGTCTGTCGGCGACCAGGTCAGCGCCAAACGCGGCGTCGTGGCGGATGCGCCGCCGGCGTCCTCATGACGCAGCGCCAGTTGAAGGTCGAGGCCCTCGCCAAGGGGCAGGGCGAGTTCGGCGAAGGTCGCCCAGCTGCCGCGCTCGCCCTCAAAATCCGGCCCGCCGATGATAAAGAGGAACGCCTCAGCGTTGAACGCTTCGCCGTGATCGCGGCCGGTTTCCTCCCGCCGCAGCTGCGCCCCCAGCGCCAGCTCCGCCGCGCCGGCCGGAAGCGAAAAGGCCTCGGCTGTCGTCGCCAAAAGATCCAGCGTCGCGAGCGAGGCGTCGCCGGTGCGCACGTCCGCACCGATCAGATCCTCGACGACCGCGGGCTGATTGAACCGGGGATCCGTCGGGTCCGCGACGACCGCCCCTGAGCCGAAAGGGTTGAACCAGAAACAACCCGCGCTCTCGTCGCCCGGCGCGACGCCCCGTTCTGCGGCGTCAGCGGGGCAGTCCGGTCCGCCGAAGCCTTGCACCGCAGCGTCAAACGGACCTCGCAGCGTGTCGGTGATCGTGGTCCGCACGGCGTTTGCGGAATAGCCCGCGCGTGCGGACAACGCCCAATCGCGGCCAAATATCGTCGCATCATCTTCAAGCGAGACCAGCGCCCGCCACGTTTCATGATCGAATGTCCGTCGCGCCGAACCGGCTTCGGTCCCGAACGGTCGGCCGAACCACACCACGTCTTGGCCGAAATAGTTGCCCGGGTTTCCGGCCGGCAGGGTGGGGAAATCGAGGTTTGGCAGGGAAGGCGAGTTGCCGCGCTCAATGGCGTTGTCTGCAAAAACAAACTGCGCGCCCAGCGTCGCGCCGCCAATCTCGACCGCGCCGTCCGCCCAAAGCTGCAACCGGGTTTCGTTGTTCACCACGGAGAAAAATCGCGCGAAGTCCAGCCGACAGAACCCCGGCGTTCCCACACCCGCGATGGGGTCGCCGGTCACCAAGGGTTGACCCCCGCCGGCTTCGCAGTCCCGGTCGATGACCGTCGCCGAACCGCCGCCGGGCAGGGGAACCGTATAGGCGCCGGGTTGGCCAAGCGCTGAGAGCCCGGAATTCAGCGTGAAGGCGACATCGGTGCCTTCAAGGGACTGCCGATCAAGCCAGCTCGCCGCACCGGCGATGCGCCATCGCTCTCCGCGGCTCCCGGCGATCACGCCCGCCTGCCAATCCCCCCCATCATCCCCATACTCCGTCGCGAGCCTGCGCTCAGCGCGCGCTTCAAACCCCGTGAAGCCGGTTCTGGTGCGGATGTCGACCACCCCTGCAAGGGCGTCGCTGCCATAAAGCGCCGAGGCGCCGTCGGCGAAAATCTGGGCTTCTTCGATCGCGATGAACGGGACGAGCGCGTTGAGATCAACGAACGACGCGCCGTCATCGGCATTGACGCTGGAGACCGTCATGCGCGCGCCGTCCAGCAGAACAAGCGTTGCGTCCAGCCCCAACCCGCGCAGGTTCACATTGGCCGTGCCTGAGGTGTCGTTCTGCGTGCCGGAGTCGGTGTTGAACTCCGCACCGATATTGACCGGCAAGCGGGTCAGCGACAGCGTCAAATCTTCTGCGCCGAAGCCGTCTAAATCCGCTCGGTCAAGCTGGATCGTCGCGCCTGAGGGGGCCGCTCCCAGATACGAGCCGGTGACGACAATGCGCTCGGGTCGCTCCTGCGCAACGGCGGGAGACGCCGCAGCGAGGCACGTCAGCCCTAACAAGGCGGTGCGCATGAAGGCTCCTGGGATCAAGAAAAAGGACGCAGCCGGACGAACGGCTCGCCGTGTCCATAGCGGTGTAGGCGGATTGCGCCAAGCCGACGTTTGGCGAGGTCCGCGCCTCGCGCTATTGAGCGGCATGCCTGTTTCGCCCGCCTATCGTCCCGACCCGCGATTTCCCGACCTCGGACCTGCGTTTTCCGATGCGGTGGAGCCGGCCGCCTTCCCCGCCGCCAAACTGAAGCGGTGGGATGCGCGCGCCGCCGCGCGGGTGGGCCTGGGCGTGCTCACGACGGAGGAAAAATCCAAGCATTTCGCAGACTTCGCACCCCTGCCGGAGAACATCACGCCGCCCCGCGCGATGCGGTATCACGGCCATCAGTTTCGGGTTTACAACCCTGACATCGGCGATGGTCGAGGCTTCCTGTTCGCCCAGCTGCGTGATGAACGCGGGCGACTTTTAGATTTGGCGACAAAAGGCTCAGGCCAGACGCCCTGGTCGAGGACCGGCGACGGTCGAATGACCTTGCAGGGCGGGGTGCGCGAGGCGCTCATCGCCGCGGCGCTTGAAGCGCGCGGCGTGCCGGGCTGTTCGATCCTGGCGTTGTTCGACACCGGCGAACGCTTGGACCGATATGACGAGCCGAGCCCCGCGCGCGGCGGGTTGATGACCCGGCTTCAGCACAGCCATGTGCGCATCGGGTCGTTTCAGCGCCATGCTTTTGAGGATGCGCCAGAGCGTGTTCGTGCGCTGATGGAGCACGCGATCGCGTGCTATTTCCCCGACCTGGCGGCGGAGCCGGAGACTGAACGAGCGCCGGCCTTTCTCCGCGCCGCGGTCGCTGCGAATGCGCGGCTTTGCGCGGCCTGGATGGCGGCGGGGTTCGTTCATGGCGTCTTGAACTCCGACAATATGACGGTGACAGGCGAAAGCTTCGACTACGGTCCGTCACGCTTTCTCGCGGTTTACGAGCCGGGCTTCACGGCGGCCTATTTCGACCAGGGCGGCATTTACGCTTACGCCCGACAGCCCGAAGCGACGTTTTGGAACCTGCACCGCTTGGCTGAATGCCTCACCCTCATCGCCGACCCTGATACGCTTACGCCTGCGCTCAACAGTTTTCAGGACGCCTATCAGCCCGCGCTCGGGGCCGCATTCGCGCGCCGATTGGGGGTCGCTTCCCGAGGTCCCGAAGCCGACGCCGCGCTCGCCTCGACAAGTCTGAGGTTCTTGCATCGCTCGCGATTGCCGTTCGACGCGCTGTTCTTCGATTGGTTTGGCGGGATTGAAGCGGAAGCCGCGCAATCGGGACCGCGCGAGGGCGCCTATCGAGGCGCTGACTTCGAGGCCTTCAAGGCCGCGCTCTCCGACCGCGACCCCGCGCCGGGCGTGCGCCGCGACCCCGCGTTTTTTAGCGGCGACGACATCGCCGCGCTGACTTTGGACCGCATCCGGTCCGTTTGGTCGGCCATCGACGAAGCCGACGACTGGGCGCCGTTTCATGCGGAAATCGCTCGTCAAGAAGCGACAAGAGACGCTTACGCGCTTTCCCCGCCGCATTGACGGCCAGGAGAGACGATGTCGAGCGCCTCAGAGAGGGCGTTCGGCGAGCATGCGTCCAAGCGGCGCCGCCAGGCCATCGGCGCATCGCCATGATCGACCGCCCGCAACGGCCGTCTTGGACCTCGCCATCATAGCGCCGCATCCTCTCGACCTAATGGCGAGCCGCATCAAAGCGAGGGAGAATCACCATGCGGGCCATCACCTTAGCGTGCGCCGCAGCGGCGGCTGCTTTGGGCCAAGCAAGCGCGGACGAAGCCTGGTCGTCGACGTTCGGCGAGGTCTATTGGGAGACGACCATCGAGAACAACACCGCCGTTTTCAGCTATTTCGTGAGCGAGAACGGCGAGATTGGCGGGCGGATCTATCTCCCCGGCATGGCTGAGGACATGATGGGCGGCCGGGGAACCTATGAAGGCTATTGGGTGGAATATGACGGCGGGGCGACCTGCCAGGCCCAGCTCGTCGATCCGCTGGGAACCCAAACCGACAGTTGGGGCCGCATCGTTCTGACCTTTGAATCCCAGCAATTCCCAAGCGCTTGGCGCGCGGTTTGGAACAATTGCTTTGCGGAACCGGCGTTCGACTGGACCGGCGAGCCTCTGACCTCCGAAGATGACGGCGGCGGTCAAACCAAACGCTAACCATCTTCAGCCAGGCTTACCGCTGACGTTTCGGCGCCACGGTCGGGCGCGCGTTGCACACAGAGCGGCGCGCCCCCCTTGGCGGAGGGGTAAAACGCCTGCTCTCCTAAGGTGGCGCAACGGATGGCGGGCCTACGTCCCGTCGACGAAGACAGGAGCCTGAGCGTGTCAGAGGAAGTCGCCGCGTTCCCGCCGTTCCCCCGCTTCACGCGCGCTGAGCGTTGGGCCGATATCGGCGTGCACGCCGCGGGCTTGGTTCTGGCGGCCATCGGCCTGCCCATATTGTTCATGGTCGGGTTCTCGGCGGGCTCCGCGGCGCTGGCCATCAGCTTGCCGCTCTACGCCACAGGCGTGGTGTTCATGCTCGTGGCGTCCTTGCTGTTCAACGCTTGGAAGCCGTCACGCACCAAAGAGGTTTTGCTCCGCTTCGATCACGCCGCCATCTTCTTGATGATCGCAGGCACCTACAGCCCTTTTGCGCTCTCAAAAATCGGCGGGGCCTGGGGCGTCAGCCTGTTTTCGGTGATCTGGTCGCTGGCGGCCCTGGGCGTCATTCTCTCGCTCGCGCTCGGGCGCAAGGTCGACAAATTCATGGTCGTGGTGTGCCTGGCCATGGGCTGGAGCGTGGTGGCGGCGGTGCAGCCGCTGCTCGCATCGGTGAGCCCCACCGTCATATGGCTCCTGATCGCAGGCGGGGTGATTTATTCTCTGGGCACCATCTTTCACATCAAAGACCACCTGCCGTTCCACAATGTGGCCTGGCACGGCACGGTCGTCACCGCAGCGGTGCTGCACTATTTCGCGATCCTAGCGGCGGTGTCGGCGGGACCTGTCGCGTA
>CAZABJ010000067.1:0-3521 GCA_964483375.1 uncultured Caulobacterales bacterium | reverse complement strand
TTCGACCGATCGAAAACCGTCTCGATCCGCGTGAACAGGATCCGGCCGGATACCGAGCCGAGGAGCGCGGCGCCGCCCAGCATGACCACAGCGCCCATCCGGTCGGCAGGCGATCGTACCGCGACGCTTGCGGCAAGGACGGCGACCCCAAAACAGAGAACGCCGAAAGTCACGATGAGCCGCCAAGGCCGACGCTCGGCGACGAGCAGGGTATCGCCTTGCTCCGCCAGCCCCATGGAAGGCTCGTTGGGGGGCTGACACGCGCGCTACACCATCGCTGCGTCGGGCAGGTCGTCGAACAGCCGTGTCGCGCCCAGCGTGCGCCAAGCGTTCTGGTGAACCATGATGTGTTGGGTGGCGGCGTGAATGTCGCGGAAGTGGCGCTGCAGCGAGCATCCGCTTTGCAGCGAGGTGCCGCCCCCGGCGGCGTAGACGATATCGACCGCCTCTGCGGCCATTTTTGTCGCCTGGGATGCGGCCAGCCGCAGGGTCCGCCGGTCCGCCAATGTCGGTGCGTCGCCGGCGCGGACTTTGTCGAAAATCTCTTCGGTCGCGTGCGCGAGATAGCGCCGTCCGCCTTCCACCAACGCCTCGGCGCGGGCGAGATCGAATTGCACCAGCGCGGACTGGTCGATGGTCTTGGTGCGCCAGGCGGGCACTTTCTTTTGAGCCAGCGCGGTGAAGTCGTCCAACGCCCGGCGCGCGATCCCGATCGGGACCGCCGCGACGCAGCCGGCGAAAAACCCAAAGAAGGGGAAGCGATAGAGCGGCGTGTCGACCGTCAAATGAGGCAGACCGTTCACAATCCAACGCCCCTCTGGCACGAACGCGCCATCGACCTCGAAGTCGACGCTGCCCGTGCCTCGTAGGCCTGACGGGTCCCAATTGTCGTGCAGTCGGAATTGATCGCGGGAAAAGGCGGCGGCATAGACCAACGGCATGCCGTTAGGGGCGCGGCGCATGTCCCCGTCCTCTTCAACGATCACGCCGCCGAACATCCAATCGGCGTGGTGGGAGCCAGACCCCCAGGTCCAGCGTCCCGAAACCTCCCAGCCCCCTTCGACCGGCCGCGCCCGCCCCATGGGCGCTGAGGCGCCGGCGACCACCGGGGTGCGCGCGCCGACTGCGAAAATCTCGCGCGCCCAGGCCTCGGGCAATCCCGCCGCCGTCACCCCGGCGGTGAGGTAAATCATCAAACACCAGCCCGCCGCGCTGTCGGCGTAGGCGGTCTCTTGGATGGCCTCGTAGATCTGCGCCGGCGGCGTTTCCGCGCCGCCATAGGCTGCGGGGATCGTCAGCGCGAGCAACCCGGCGTCGTTCAGCACGGCGACCACGCCTGCGGGCAGCCGGCGATCTCGCTCTACCGAGGCGCAGCCGGTCTCGATCTCTCCGCGCAACGCTTGGGCGGCGGCGGCGGGGTCGCGATAGGCCGGGGGCAGGCTCGCGGCGAGGTCGGTCATGTCGGAGGCTCCATGCAAGGTGTCGCAGGGCAGGCGCGGGCGCCCCCGCAGCGGGGGCGCCCGCGGGCTTAGAAGCGGAAAACCCCGCGCAGGCGATAGCCTTCCTCGACGCCGGCCCCGCTGGCGAGCGTTTCGGCGTCGGCGCGAAGCGCAAAGCCGTGCGCTTCGAACAAAGACACGCCGAGCCCCAGATGCACCCCGCTTTCGGCCAAGGCCGCGTCGTCGCCGCGCAGCACAGCCGCATTCACCGCCGGCGCGAGCCCGACCCGGGCGTCGCTTGCTGCGATGACTGCGGCGGTCAGATCAAAGCGGCCCGACCAGTCGCTCGCCGCCCAGTCGCGCGAAGCGACCAGGCCGAGCGAGACATGGGCCGAAGCGGCGCTCTCGGCCGGAATGTCAGCGTCAAGAAGGCCCAAGGTGCCGTTTTCGCGATAGGCCTCGCGCGTCACCGCGGCGAAGCCGGCCTCAAGCGAAGGGCTCAGCGCAATGCCGGCCAGGGCGAAAGACCGCGTCGCCCGCATGGCGAGGGTGGCGGTGGCTGTCTCCGCCTCGCCATAGGCCAGCGGCAGCTCGGCCAGCCCGGTGGCGCGGCGCGCCTCGCGCCTGTCCTGCGCCACGCCGAGCCAGGCGCTGGCGGTGAAATCGCCGTCCTGATAGAGCGCATATAGATTGGCGGCGGCGCTTTCCTCGACCGCCGCGCCCACAGGGGCGACGTCAAACGCGTTCGTCTCGGCGCTAAACGCGGCCAAGCCGCCGAGCAACAACCGATCGTTCGCCCACACGTCCATGCCGAACGCGGTCGTCTCCACCCCGCCGCTAAGGCCGGTCAAGCGGGTCGAAGCGGCGTCCAGGAACGCCCCGTCCGGGCTGTTGGAGAACGCGTAAAGGGTGGTCGCCGCCCGTCTCGGCGCGGGCGCCGACACCAGGGCCACCCCGCTTGAGGTGACCGTTCGGCCGGGCCCGAACGCGCCCGGCGCCATGAAAGACACCCCGGTTACACCGCGAGAGGCCGCATCCAAGCGCGCCCGCAAGGGGGCGGCCGTCGACAGGCTCGCCGACGCGCCAGAGGCGCGCAGCGCCCTGCCGGAAACCGCCGGGGCGGCTTCGCGGATGACGGACGCCTCCACGATGCGGGAGATGATTTCATGGCCGCGATCGGTGGGGTGCACGCCGTCATAGAAGAGCCAGTCGTCCGGGCAGGCGTTCAGCACCAGGCCGTTGTCCAGGCAGGCGTCGGTGACGTTGGACAAGCCGAACAGCTGCGGCAGGGCGGTGATGATGTCGAACGCAATGCCGGTTTCGATGAAGATGAGGTCGGTTCCCAGCTCGCCTTCCAGCCCCGAGACCCGCCCTCGCAACAGCGCATTGTGTTCAAACGACAGCGCGTTGAGCTGGGCGGAGCGTTGCGGATCGTCCAGCGCGGAGGGGGTGAGGCCCAGCCGCGGCACGCCGAACAGGATGATGGTTTCCAGCCCAGCCCCGGACATCACGCCCAGGATGTCTTCGATATTCGCCACCGCGACGGACGGGTCGGTCAGCCCGTTCAGCAGATAGTCGTTGTTGCCGACCCATAGCGCGCCAAGGTCGTCGCCTCCCACGCCCAGATAGCCGGACAGGGAGTCAAAGCGCGACGCCTGGTTTTGGGCGTCCAGCGGGCCGAAGGCGAGGGGGCCGACGGGGCCGGACGCCGCCCCGCCATGGGCGAAGCTGTAGCCGTCCACGAAAAAGGGAAACAGCGGGTCTAAGAAGAGCAGGCCCGGGTCGCGACCGATATTGAAGCCCAAGCGTTCGGCCCAGACGGGTCCGTTGGAGAAACGGCCATTATAATAGTTCCCGCCCGGCAGGAGGCCGAAGGTGATGCCGCTAAGGCTGCCGGTGTCGGACAGGCTGTCCCCGATGACGAAGAAATCGTCAAACCGATTGTCGATGTTTTGCGCTGTCGCCGTGCTGGACAAAAGCGCCGCAGCGGCGGCTCCGCTCAGCAGTTTCTTCATGAGACGTCCTCCCCGTCGAATTATGATGACAGAAGGGTCTCACTGCGGGTTGGACGCGTCTAGACGA
>CAZABJ010000066.1:0-13855 GCA_964483375.1 uncultured Caulobacterales bacterium | reverse complement strand
GGCGCTCAGCGCATCGCTCCGGGTCCGATGACGCGGACGCGAACCGACGTCGTACGTCCGGCGTCATCCACGGCGCTGACGCGGTAAAACCCCGGTCCGGACGGCGTCCAAACCGGCGCGCCCGATGCGCTCAGCGCCACCGGGCGACCGTCCACATACCAATCAAGCGCGGTTTCGCCACGGCCGGCGAGGACGAAGCGACGGCCCGGCTCATCGGCCCATATCTCCACCCCATCCGGTGGAAACAAGATCTCCGGCGGCTGCGGACCGCTTGCGAACCGCGCCAGCGCCTCGCCTGCGCTTGCGGCCGGCGGCGAAGCGACGGGCCGCAACCCTGCATCGGCGATCGCGGGATCGATCAACGCGACATGGTCGAAAATCTCAAACAAGAGCGGCGCGGCGGCTTGGCGTCCGGTCACGCCGGGACGCGGCGCCGCGTCGGGCCGGCCAATCCACACGACCACCGCATGCCCGCCTGCGACGCCCGCCGCCCAAGCGTCGCGAAACCCATAGGAGGTGCCGGTCTTATAGCCGATCGACGGCGCCGCCCGGGTGAGCGTCGCGGGCATCCGGCCCGGCGGAGCGGGGGCGCGGCGCAGGATCTCCAAGACTTCCGCCGCGGATTCCGCCGTCATAAGCGTCCGCCCGGGATCGGACGCTGCGGCTTGGCGTTCCTCTTCAAGCCAAATCAACGGCCGCGTCCGCCCCTCCTCGGCCAGCCCGACATAGAGCGACGCCAATTGCCGCGCCGTCATCCCCAATCCGCCCAGGGCGATGGCGAGACCGGCGTCCTGGTCGGCGACGTCCGGCAAGACCGGCGCAGCGCCGGAAAAGGACAAGGCCGCGGCGAAGCGCTCTGCGCCGACCGCATCAAGGGCTGTGACCGCAGGAACGTTGAGAGAGTGCTGAAGCGCCTGAGCGATGGTCACGTCGCCCCGAAAGGCGCGGTCGAAGTTCTCCGGGCGATAGGTCGCGAAACGACGAGGCGCATCGGCGATGATGGTGTCCGGCGCGGCGACCCCGTCGTCAAACGCCATGCCGTAAATGAACGGCTTGAGCGTGGAGCCGGGCGAGCGCGCGCGGTCCGTCAAGTCTATCCAGCCGCCCTGGCGGTCCCTTCCGGCCGACCCGACCGCCGCGCGCACTGCGCCAGTGGCGGTTTCCACGACCAAGACCGCCGCCTGCACGCCGGGCCCTTCGGCCTCGACACGCGCGCGCGCCAAGCGCTCAAGCGTTTGTTGCAGCGGCATGTCGAGGGTCGTGCGGAGTTCAAGCTCCCCCGGGGCCCGACGACGGGCCTCCTCTGCAGCGTGCCAGGCGACGGCGGGGAAATCGCGACGAACCGGGGCGGGTTCTTCGCGCGCGTCGGCAGCCCGATCGGCGGCCAGCGCGCCGTCTTCGACCATCCTCTCAAGCACCCGCGCGCGCGCGGCGACCGCGAAGGCCGGTCTGCGATCGGGACGCCGAGCTTCAGGCGACTGCGGCAAGGCGATGAGCAGCGCGATTTGGTCCGGCGTGAGCTGGTCAGGCTCGCGGCCGAAATAGGCCCAAGACGCCGCACGAACGCCCTCCAGATTGCCGCCATAGGGCGCAAGCGTCAGATAGACCTCGAGAATCTCGTCCTTTTCCAGGCGCCGTTCGAGTTGCAGCGCCCGAAACATGTCGGCGACCTTGGCGAACAGCGTGCGCGGCCGGGGCTCCAACAAACGCGCTGTCTGCATGCTGATGGTCGAGCCCCCCGACACCACGCGGCCTGTGGAGATCGCTTGCCAGGCCGCGCGCAACAGAGCGCGCGGGTCGACGCCGCGATGGTCGTAAAAGCGTCGGTCCTCATAGAGAAGCAAAGCGCGACGGAAGGCGGGGTCCGTCGCGGCGACGTCAGCGCGCAGCCGCCACCGTCCGTCTTCGAGCGGGAAGGCTCGGAGCACCCGCCCTTCAGCGTCGGTGACCACCACCGACGCCTGGTCGGCGCGTGCAAGCGGGGGCGGGAGCAAATGGTCAAGCGCCACCAGGCCCGCAATGAAAAGTCCGCAAAGGCCGGCGGCGCGTCCCCCCCATTTGAGCGCGCCCAGCACCCTTCCCTCCGCCTAGTCCCGTGAGGCGATGACGACCCGCGTCGCAGCGCTGCGGCCGAACACGTCGGGGCGGTACATGTCCTCCACCACGGCCCCCGGCATGGCGTAAGATCCCGGCGTCACGGCGCGTACGACATAGGCGAGCACTTCGGGCTCCTGGTCGAAGAGGTCCACCGCGGCCACGAAACGATCGTCGCGCGCCTCAGCGATGAGCGGTCGGGAGATGTCACCGGTGATTTCTCCGTAAGCGCCGGTCGCCCCGCCGTCTTCGGGCCGCAGCACGGCTTCGATTTCAAACCCGGCGGGCAAGAGATCGACGATGATCGCAGGCACGCGCCGCCGCTCACGCGCGAACACGCTCAAGGTGACGATGAAGCGATCGCCTTGCACCGCCTGGTCGAGTTTGGCGGGTCGGCCGTTCATGGTCAGGACTTCCTTGACCACCGCCAAGCCCTCGTCAGCCGGCGGAGGAGCGCTCATCGGCGCGCCGCGCGCCACGGTGGTCCGCCAAATCGGGTTGAGGCCTTCATTGGTGAAGGTCGCGCCCGCCAAGAGGGTCTCTCGGTCCAGCACGTAGCTTGAAACCCCGGCGGGGACCGCCGCCTCGTCCGCGCTGATCGACAGGCTGTCGCCGGACCCCGCCAGCGCATGCGCGGCGAGCAGCAAGAACGCTTTCTCCTGGGTGGTCAGCCGGTCGGGCTCGGGCAGCTCATTAGCCACCCGTTCGGCGAGACGCTCGACGAACGCGGCTTCCTGCGCTTCGGCGGCCAACGCCAAGACGCCGGCCAAGTCGCGACGCTCGGTCTGATAGTAATCGCCGTCATTGTTGTAGCCGATGGCCTCTTCTGCGGCGGCGAACGCGCTGCGCGCCCGGGCCCGGTCGCCGATAAAGGCGAGCGCGGCGCCCAGATGCGCTCGGGCGAGCGGGCTCTCGATGCGGGTCAGCTGTTCGTCATGCATGTAGCGCAGCCGGGCGCGGTCCGCGCGACCGACCCGGGCGAGCACGTAGAACGCATAGGCCGCCGACCGAAGCGCCATGCGCTCGCGGGTGTCTGGGTTCCACTCGCTGGTGCGCACCGCAGCGTCGTATCCCACCGCATAAGTCAGGTTCTGGCCTGCGATGGCGTCAAGCGCGTCATAGGCGCGGACGAGCGCGGCCTCCGGCACGCCAAAACCCTCGGCCTGGGCGCGCGCCAGGAAGTCGGTGGCGTACGCGCCGAGCCAGGGAGACGCGCCCCGGTCGCCCACGCGCCACAGACCGATCGCGCCATCCGCACTTTGGCGGGCGAGCAGTGTCTCGATGGCCTCGCGCATGCGGACCGTGCTCTCTTCCTCCGCTGCGACCCCGCTCAGCGACGCGATTTGCGCGGCGTAAAGCAGCGGCATTGCGCGGCTCGTGATCTGCTCGGTGCAGCCATAGGGGTAGCGGCTGAGCGATTCATAAAGCGCGCGCGCATCCAGGGGCGTCGGGGAGAAACTGACCGTGGTCACGTCAGACCCTGGCGCGAATATCGACGCCAAATCGCCTGGCGGGGTGTAGCGGTCGCCCGCGGCGAGCCGCCCCCGCTCCACGACGCTCGCCGGCAGATAAGGCGAGCGGATTTGGATGGGATAGTCACGGGAGACGGAGAAATCCTCCGGCCCTTCGACCGCAAGCGCGATGCGCGAGATGCTCTCGGCGTCGGCGCGCAGGCGGACCGAAGCGTCCAGCCGCTGTCCCTCGGCGAGTTCGAGCGTCAGCGCGCCGCCTTCGAGGATGGAGAGCGGGTCGTCCGCGCTCACCGTTGTGAGGTACGGCCCTGCGGCGCCCTCCACATTGTCGAGCGTGGCGGTCAGCACCGCTTCATCGCCTGGCGCAAGGAAGCGCGGCATGATGAGTTCGGCGGGCACGCTGTCGCGCACCGTGACCGGCGTCGCCGCCGCGCCCAACCCGCTTTCCGACCAGGCCACCGCCATCAGCCGAAGCTCGCCGTTGAAGTCCGGCACGTCGAGCGTGATCCGCGCGCGACCGTTCTCCATCCGAACCGGCCCGGAGAACAGCGCCACCGTGCGCGTGGGAACCACCGTCAGTCCCGCCCCGCCGATCTGGTCGCCGCCCGCGCGAACCGGAGCGGCCGCACCCTGGTTGGGATCCAGCAACCGGCCGTAATCGTCCCGCAGCTCAACGCCCAGCCGCCGTCGGCCGTAGAACCAGTCCGTCGGGTCAGGCGATTGGAAGCCCGTCAGCAGAAGGATCCCTTCGTCCACCGCCGCAAGCGTGACATAGGCCTCCTCAGACGTCGGCCCGCTCGCCGCAGAGAGTTCCACCGTCAAGGGTCCGCGCGGCCGCGCGACCGTCGGCGCTTCGATGGCGAGCGCGAAGGTGCGGGCGTCGAGATTGACCGGGATGTGCGCCACGCCGACCGCGCGTCGCGGCCGGGGCTGGGACACCGCATCCCGCGGGGTGAACACGTTCACCATCACATAGGCGCCCGGCCCCCACTCCTCCGTCACCGTGAAGCTGACCGTGGCGCCTTCCTGCGGCACCGAGATTGCGCGGGTCTCGACCAAGCCCTCATTTGCGATCACGACTTCGGCCTCGCCCGCATAGGGCGCGAGGATCGCGATTTCGACCTCATCGCCGACGGCCGGCGCCGCATCGGGGCCGGACACGCGCACCCGGTCAGGCGCTTCATCGCCCTCTTGCGCGCCATATCCCCAACCCGCCCAGAACGACGCGCTCGCCGTGGCGCCGCTGGCGGCGTCCTCGACGCTGAGCACATAGCTGCCCCAATCGAGCTCCCGGGTGCCGAAGTCAGCGCGGCCGTTGGCGTCCGTCGTCGCTACGCCGTCTTCGATGAAGACCACTTCGCGGGACCGGCGCCAGCGCCAGCGCCCGCCGGCTTCGCGATACCAGTCATAGTGATAGTCGATCCGCGTCAGCCGCCAGGTCAGATCGGCCTGGCTGGGCGCGCCGTTCCGGTCGACGGCGACCACGTCGAACACGGCGGATTGATTGCGCTCCGCGGCGCCGTCAAAGCGCGGACGCAGGCCGAGATAGCGCTCATTCGGACGATAAGGGATGCGTAGGTCGTCGCTGACGGGACGTCCGCCAGGCTCCAACGCCGTCACCACCGCCCGCACGCGCATGGGGCGGCTGGAGACGGCGTCCGCCGCCGCAGGGTCGATGGCGAGGGCGGCGCGTCCGGCGCCGTCGGCGACCGCCTCGCCCAACCCGAAGGTCGCTTCGCGAAAGCTCTCGTCATGCACGCCGAACCGGAACCCGGCGTAGTCTTCAAAAGGGTTGGGATCGATTTGCAGACGCGCTTCGCCTTCGATCGGCAAGCCCGCGCCTGGGGCGCCGTAAAGAAACCGCACCTCCGCCTGGATGGCGCGCACCTCGTCAGCGGCGATGGGCGTCTCGTCATCAGCCTCAAGCTCCAGCGCGATGCGCTGAGGCACGAAGTCTTCAACCTCGAAGGTGGTTCCGCCCACGGCGCCGACGCCGTCGAGCTCGACGCTCAGCCGCCATGTCCCGCGGGCGGCCGCGCGCGGGACGTCGTAGTCGTAAAAGGCCGCGCCGGCGAACGCCTCAGCGTCGAACCGCTGACGTCCCGCTTCAATGCCGTTCGGGCCGAAGACGACGAGGGAGCCGGATCGCTCCTCCGCCGCGAAGGCGGCGGCGTCACGGATGAGCGCGCTCGCGCGAACGGTCTCGCCGGGCCGATAAATGCCGCGGTCGAGATAGACGTAAGCGTCCGCTTCTCCCGGCGGAGCGCGGCCTGAGATGTCGTTGTTCGACAAATCCACCGGCGCCCGGTCGAGGTCCAAAACCGCGAAATCGCCGTTCGCGTCATAGGCTGTGATGAGACGCGGCGCCATGCCGCGATCCCCCGCCAGCAAGGGGGCGTCGAAGCGCGCCCGGCCGCGCGCGTCGGTTTCGCTCTCGCCCAAAATGGCGTTGCCGCGCGCGATCACCTGCACGGTGACGTCCGCCACGGGACGCGCGTCCTGCAGCGACCGAACCATCACGTCCATGCCGTCGCCGCCGGCGTAAGTCGTCAGAGCCAAATCCGTGATGAGCAACCACCGGCGGGCGCGGGCGCGCTCATTCTCCGCACCGTCGACTTCGCCGCTTTCCGAAACCTCGTCGAGCTCGAGGAAATACGCCCCCGGGGTCAACTCGCCGATCGCTTCGGCGATGGGGAACACCGTGACGACCGGGGCGTTGGCTTCGCCCGCCGTGTCCATCTGGCCTTCCCAGATCATCTCGCCGACGTCGTAAGGCTCGGCGTCGTAGCTCATCCATTCATATTCGCCGGACGCGGCGGCGTAGCCGGTCGTGATGGTGCGGAAGGCGAGCGCGCGATCGGTGACCTGCCACACGCGAACGCGGACAGCGTCGACATTGACCGTCTCCACCCCAACGCCGTCGGCGTCGACGCGCGGCAGGATGACGCCGGATCCGGCGAAGCCGACGAAACTGGGCCGGTCGCCGAAATCGATGGGCGTGGTTTCGTCCCGCTCAAGCGCGCGGCCGTCCGCCGCGGGAAGACCCGCGCGCAGCGTGATTTCTCGTTGCGATGAGAATGTCAGCCCGCCCACACAAAGCCGGCTGCCTTCCGCGGAAACCGCAATGGGCGTTTCCGGCGTGACCGCGATGTAGGGCGCATAGTCGGTTTCGGGGTCCAGCGGCGCGGTGAAGGCCAGGCAAATGGCGGGGGCTTCGCCGGTGGAGTCCACGTTGTAGCGAACATACTCGAAGGCGTTCGGCGCTTCGGGTTCGGCGCGCGGGGCGTCTGCAGCGCGGGGGCTCAGCAATTCCCCGCCGACCGTCACCTCGTCCTCTCGGGCGGCCGCGGTTCGCACCGGCGCGGCGGGGCCCTCTTGACGCGCTTCACTCGGTTCGCCCGGTGGTTCAGGCGGCGGGTCTTGCTCAGACTGTCCGCATCCGGAGACCATCATGACGCTCGCCGCGGCGCACGCCGCCAAAAGCCGTCCCAAACGTCCCGCCATAACGCTCACCTCGCCTTCGCGCGCCCTGCCTCACACTGCCATGACAGAAACCAAATTCGCGACGGAAATGTGGCGGCGGCGTCACGCTCCAGCTGACGCCCTTCGAAAGACCAGCGTTAGATTGTTCGCGGGCATTGAGATTTCAGCATCCCCCTCTAAGCCCCGGGCCCGCCCCAAACGCGACAAATCCGCCAGATCGCGAACGCCCCAATCGGGGTTTCGCGATCGCAAGCTCGCATCGAAGTCCGCGTTTGAGGGGGCGGTGTGCGCGCCGTCGCGCGCGAACGGTCCGTATAGGATCAACCGACCGTCCGGCGTGAGCGTCCTGCTTGCGCCGGCGAACAGCCCCTCGCAGGTCGACCAAGGCGCAATGTGAACGACGTTTATGGCGATGACGGCGTCATAAGGCGGGGAAAGGCCCGGCCAATCGGCGGCCGACGCGTCAAGCGCCAAAACGGGGCGCAAGCCCGCAAGCCCCGACAGCGCCCGCCACGCCTCCACGCTCGCCCGCGACCCAGCATCGGGATCGCTGGGGGTCCACTCAAGATCCGGCCTTGCCGCGCAGAAATACAGCGCATGCTCGCCCGTCCCCGAGCCAATCTCGAGCACCCGCGCGCCGCTCGGCAAATAGGGCGAGACCGCCTGTCGGATGGGCTCACGATTGCGCGCCGCGGACGGAGAGAACCGGCGAGCGTCATATGGGGGGTCATTTGACGCGCCCTTGCGCGACCCGCCGGTTTCGGTTTCCTCGCCAGCCATTTCCCCTCCGGAGCGAAACCCGTCGAACAGGCCTTCCCACAAGCGCACGGCCCGGTCCAGGATGCGGACGCATCCACAGGCGCGCAAAACTCCACGGGACCCAAAGCCATGGCGCATTACGACACGATTTTGCATGCGATCGGCCGCACGCCGCTGGTCCGGCTGAACAAAGTCGCCGCACAAGGCGGTGCGCAAGTCTATGGCAAATGCGAATTCATGAACCCCACCGGCTCGGTGAAGGATCGGATCGCCGCTTACATCATCGAGCAAGCCGAAAAGGCCGGGAAGCTAAAGCCTGGCGGCACGATCGTCGAGAACACCTCAGGCAACACCGGTCAGGGATTGGCGATGGCCGCCGCGGTTAAAGGCTATAAATGCGTCTTCACCATGCCCGATAAGATGAGCGAAGAAAAACGCAACATGCTTCGGGCTTTCGGTGCGGAAGTCATCATCACGCCGACTGACGTGCCCGGTGATTCCCCGGACCACTACGTCAATGTCGCCAAGCGCATCGCAGCGGAGACCGACAACGCCTTTTACGTCGACCAGTACCACTCGCCCTGGAACATCGACGCTCATTACCATTCGACCGGCAGAGAACTGTTCGAGGACACCGACGGCGGCAAGTTCGACGTCTTTGTCGCCGGCACAGGCACCGGCGGCACGGTGTCGGGCGTGGGGCGCTATTTCAAAGAACACGCGCCGCAGGTCCGCATTGTCGGCGTCGATCCCTTAGGCTCGGTGCATTACCACCTCTTCAAGACCGGAACGCTGCCCACGGCTTATGTCTACCAAGTCGAAGGAATCGGCGAGGACATCAAGTGCGAAGCCATGGACTTCTCCGTCGTTGATGAGATGTATCAGGTCAACGACAAGCAGTCTTTCGACATGGCGCGCCGCCTGGTGCGCGAGGAAGGGCTGTTCTGCGGCGGCTCCTCAGGCTCGACGGTGCATGTGGCGGTCGAACTCGCCGCGCAAATGTCGCCGGAGCAGAAGGTCATCGTGATCTTGTGCGACAGCGCCACCCGCTACATTTCCAAATATCTCTCAGACGCCTGGATGGAGGAGCACGGCTATCTCCGCTCCGGGCCCGAATTGGGGCTTGTCGAGGATTTGCTGGCCGGGCGTGACCGCAATCCGGTGACCGCGGCGTCTGATGCGCCCCTGTCTCACATCATCGCGTTGATGAAGTCGCACGGCGTTTCGCAAGTGCCGCTGTTCGACGGCGGCAAGATCGGCACCATCGTGCATGAGAGCGATATTCTGCGCGCCGTGAGTTCCGGAGAGGCGGCGCTGGAAGCCCCCGCTCGCGACGTCGCCTCGCCGATCGCTGGGTTGATTTACCCCAAGGCGCGGCTTGAGGAGCTCTTCCACATCTTTGAGACCGACCATGTCGGCGTCGTCATCGACGGCAATGAGGTTTGCGGCGTGATCTCACGCATCGACCTCATCGATTTCCTGGCGAAGCGCTCCGCGCCCGTCGACGCCTGACACGCTCCCGCACTGACCAATGAGACTCTGATGCACGACGATAAGAAGTTCGCGACCCGCTGCGTTCACGCGGGCCAAAAACCCGATCCCGCCACAGGCGCGATCATGACCCCGATCTACCAAACCTCGACCTATGTGCAGCCCACGCCGGGCGAGTTCGTCGAGGACTACGACTATTCCCGGTCCGCCAATCCCACGCGCAAAGCGCTCGAACGCAATCTCGCCGCGCTTGAAGACGCCAAGCACGGTCTCGCTTTCGCTTCCGGCCTCGCCTCGCTGGCGGCCTGCGTGCATCTGCTTTCAAGCGGCGATCATGTGGTCCTAAGCGACGACGTTTATGGCGGCACGTTCCGCGCCTTTGACAAGGTGTTCCAGCAATTCGGCGTCACCTACACCCGGGTGGACATGACCGACCCCGCCGCGGTCGACGCCGCGGTCACCCCGGCCACCAAAATGGTCTGGACCGAAACGCCCTCAAATCCGCTTCTGAAGATCGTCGACATCGCCGCGGTCGCGGCGCGCGCCAAAGCCGTTAACGCCGTATTCGTGGTGGACAACACCTTCGCCACGCCCGCCCTGCAGCGTCCGTTGGCGCTGGGCGCGGATATCGTCAGCCATTCGTGTACGAAGTATATCGGCGGTCATTCCGACTTGGTCGGCGGCGCGCTTTTGGTGAATGACGACGAGCTCGCAAACCGTTTGCGTTTCGTCCAAAACGCCGTGGGCGCGGTGCCCTCGCCCTTTGAGTGCTTCTTGCTGCTCCGGTCGACCAAGACGCTGCATCTGCGCATGGCGCGCCACTGCGACAACGCCGCGCGCATCGCCGATTTCCTCGCCGACCACCGCACAGTCGACCGTGTCATCTATCCCGGCCGCGCCGACCATCCCGGTCATGCAGTGGCGGCGAAGCAAATGAACGGCGGGTTCGGCGGCATGATCACCGCGACGCTTCGGGGCGGCCTTCCCGCAGCCCGGACGTTCTTGGAGAACCTGTCGGTGTTCTCCTTGGCGGAGTCCCTCGGCGGGGTGGAAAGCCTGGTCGAGCACCCCGCCATCATGACCCATTCCTCAATCGAGCCGGAGATCCGCGCGCAACTCGGCATCGACGACGGCTTGGTGCGCCTGTCGGTGGGGGTCGAGGACGTTGAGGATCAGCTGGCTGACCTGGAGCGCGCGTTGGCTGCGGTGTCGGCGGGAACGGTCAGCGCCTAGGCCGCCGCCTCAAAACGCGCGGTGCGCGGGCAGCAGGCGTAGCGATCAGCATACGCGCCTGCGTCCTGCGCCACCTGGGCGACGGCGTCGATGACGCGCCGGGCGTCCGCGTCGGTCATGAGGTAGCTGAAGTTCACCCGCGTCCAGCCGGGCTTCTCCAACTCCTCGCCCGCCTGGATGCGGCGACGGAGGTCGTCCGAGGCGGCTTTGTCGAGCCCCAATAGGCGGTGGGCGTAGGGGCCCGCGCAGGCGCAGCCGCCGCGCGCTTGCACGCCGAAGCGGTCGGACAGTTGCCGGGTGATCAGCTGGTGATGAAGGTAGCCGCCGGCTCCGTCCCGCACGCGGAAAGAGAAAATCGGCAGCCTATGGGGATGTTCGACGCCCAGCAGCTCCAAGCGCTCATGCCCAGCCCAGCCGATCTCAGCCATGCTGCGAAAGCGCTCTTCCCGGAGATGTATCGCCCCCGCGCCCACGGCCGCTTTCACCAAAAAGGCGAGCGCGGCGCGGATATCGCCGATGAGGTTCGGGGTGCCGGCCTCCTCCCGCGCATGCAGCGTATCTGCGTAATCATGGCCCCAGGGAGAGACGAAACTCACCGTACCCCCGCCCGGCCACGTCGGCTTGTCGCTTTTCGCTGCGCAGTGACGGACGACCAAAACGCCGGAGGACGCCGGCCCGCCCGGAAACTTGTGCGGCGAGACGAACAGCGCGTCTTTCGGCGCGTCGCCCTCAGGACTGTTCATGGCGATGGGCAGATAGGGCCCGGCGGCGGCGTAGTCCCAAACCGCCAACGCACCATGCCGTTTCAACAAACGGGTGACGGCGTCGGCGTCGGTGACCACGCCGGTGACGTTGGAGGCCGCAGAAAAAGCGCCCACCAAAAGCCGACCGTCGGCGTGCGCGGCCAAGGCCTGTTCCAGCGCCGCTAGGTCCGGGCCGCCGGTTTCGGCTTCAGGGATTTCGACCACATCCGCGCCGCATTCCCGCCAGGGCAGAATGTTGGAGTGGTGCTCGTAGGGACCGATAAACACCGTGGCGCGCCCGCCCTGGCTGACCGTTGCGCACAGCCCCGTCAGTTTTACGAGCCGATTGACCGCCGCCGTGGCCCCTGAGCCGGTGAAGATCACCGCGCAGTTCTCATCTGCACCGGTTTCCCGAGCGACCGCAGCGCGAGCCTCAGCGCGCAGCCGGTTCATCACCGCGCCGCAATAGGAGGCTTCGGTGTGGGAGTTGGCGTAGTAGGGCAAGACCTGCTCGGCGACGAAGGTCTCGACCTGGCGCAGCGCACGGCCGGAGGCGGCGTAATCCGCATAGAGGAGCTTTTGCGGGCCGAAGGGACCGTCAATGGTCATCCCCTCGCCGATCAAACCGGCCCGTAGCGCTTCAACCAACCCCTCGCCCCTCAATGTGCGTTCGAATTGGTCAAGCATGGGCGCCTCTTCGGTCGTTTGTGTGATTTGGCATCATTATACCGCACAACCGGCGCGTGGGTGACCGAATTTTGGTGGCGCGGCGCGCCGCATTTCGATCAAATGATCGAACGATGAACCGGTCCCTCGATCATATTGACGCCGCCATCCTGCGCGCCTTGCAGGCCGACGCCCGGCTCTCGCAACGCGAACTCGCCGAGCGGGTGAACCTGTCGCAAAGCGCGTGTTGGCGGCGACTGCAGGCTTTGGAGCGCGACGGGGTCATCACCGGCGCGGGCGTGCGGTTGGACCGGGCGAAGGTGTCGCTCGGACTGCTCGCGTTTGTGATGGTGCGCACGCGGCACCATTCGGCGGATTGGCTGCAGGCGTTTCGCGAGCATGTCTCGCGCATCCCCGAGGTCATCGACTTTTTCCGCATCGCCGGGGACCAAGACTACCTCATCAAAATCGCCGCCCGCGACATGGCCGATTACGACACCGTCTACAAACGCCTCATCGCCGACGTGGAGCTAGACTCGGTGTCGTCCTACTTCGTCATGGAAGCGATCGAGGAAGGGCGTGCATTGCCGGTTCGGGGGTGAGGGGCATGCCGACGATTTCGCTCTTCTACGGGATCGCCATTCGGATGTTCTATGAAGACCATCCGCCGCCGCACGTTCACGCCTACTACAATGAGTTTTCGGCGCGCTTCGACATCAAGACCGGCGCCCTCCTCAGCGGCGAACTGCCGAAGACGGCCAAGAAACTGGTACAAGAGTGGATCGCATTGCGCCATGAGGCGTTGGCGGAGAACTGGGCGCGGATGGAGCGCGGCGAAGCAATGGAACGGATCGAGGGCTTAAGCTGATGACGGTTCTGGTCCGAGAACTACGCCATATTGCAGGCTGGCGCTTCTGGGTGGTCTTCAACAACGGCCTCGCCGGCGAATGGGACTATTCGCGGGTGACGGATCGCAAGGGTCCAATGGCTGAGCCGCTCAAAGACCCCGCCTATATGGCCCGCGCTTTCCTCGAAATGGGCGCGCCGACCTGGCCGAACGGCTGGGACGTTAGTCCTGAAGCCCTCTATGACGAGCTCGCAGCGGCGGGCGCGCTGCGACACGCCGGAGATGCGGCGCAATAAGGCGATCTCGGCCACTTCGTCGGCTACGACGCGCCTTTGTCAGTCCGATGTCTGAGGCCCTCTACCCCCTGCCCCGCCTTCACGATCTCCTCGGTCATTTTTTTGGCGTCGCCGAGGAGCATCATGGCGTTGTCGCGGAAGAACAGCGGGTTTTCGACGCCGGCATAGCCCGACCCCAGCGAGCGCTTGACGAAGAACACCGCGCCTCCGGTGATGATCCGGTCAGTCTCGCGGGCCGCGTGCGCGCAGCAGGCCGGCCACGCCGATATCCTCATCAAGACGCGGCCAATGGACGCCATAGCCGGCTGCGGCGAGCTCCCATACCGCGCGATCGGCGGCGTCGGCGTTTTGCAGGCGCGGAAACCAATTCAACGGCGCACAAATGCGACGTCCATCACGCAGCAGAACCTCTAGAGCGTCTTGCGTGACGCGCACATCGGCGACGCGCTCATCAATTTCAATCGCCGAAATAGTCATGCCAAGCCTTCTCGAACGCCTCTCGCTCAGCTTCAACTTTCCTTGTCAATGCTGTCAATTCGTGTGCTGCGTAACCGATACTACGCGCCACGCGGACCGGGCGCAGCCAAATCTTCGCCGTCGCGCCGCCCTTGTCGACATGGATGTGGGGCGGCTCATCACTCTCATTGCTGAAAAAGTAAAAGCGGTGTCCGTTCCATCTTAGTACCGTCGGCATCGAACGCTCACCCCGCCTTCACGATCTCCTCGACCATCTTTTTTGCGTCCATGAGGAGCATCATAGTGTTGTCGCGG
>CAZABJ010000065.1:0-14280 GCA_964483375.1 uncultured Caulobacterales bacterium | reverse complement strand
GGCCTAAGCCGTCTCTTCAAACAGCTCGCGACCGATCAACCAGCGGCGGATCTCGCTCGTACCCGCCCCGATTTCATAGAGCTTTGCGTCGCGCAGATAACGGCCGGTCGGATAGTCGTTGATATAGCCGTTGCCGCCGAGGCATTGGATCGCTTCAAGCGCCATCCAGGTGGCTTTCTCCGCGGCGTACAGGATCGCGCCCGCGGCGTCCTTACGCGTCGTCTCCCCGCGGTCGCAGGCTTGGGCGACGGCGTAGACATAGGCGCGCGTGGTGGAGAGCGTCACATACATATCGGCGAGCTTGCCCTGCATGAGCTGAAACTCGCCGATCGATTTCCCGAACTGCTTCCGCTCGTGAACATACGGAAGCACCATGTCCATACAGGCCTGCATGATGCCGACGGGCCCCGCGGCCAACACCGCGCGTTCATAGTCGAGCCCGGACATCAACACGCCGACGCCGCCGCCGACGGGCCCCATCACGTTGTCTTCGGGCACTTCGCAGTCTTCGAACACCAACTCTGCGGTGTCGGACCCGCGCATGCCCAGCTTGTCGAGCTTCTGAGCGACTGAGAAGCCCGCAAAATCCTTCTCAATCAAGAACGCCGTAATGCCGCGCGAACCCGCATTCGGGTCCGTCTTCGCATAGACGATCAGCGTATCGGCTTCGGGCGCGTTGGTGATCCACATCTTGGCGCCGTTCAAGACGTAACGATCGCCGGTTTTCTCCGCGCGCAGGCGCATCGACACCACGTCCGAGCCGGCCCCGGGTTCGGACATGGCCAGCGACCCGACATGCTCCCCAGACACCAATTTCGGCAAATAGCGAGATTTCTGCTCCGCCGTTCCCCAGCGTCGCAGCTGATTGACGCACAAGTTCGAATGCGCCCCGTAGGACAGCCCCACGCTGGCCGACGCCCGGGACACCTCCTCCATTGCAACGACATGTTCGAGGTACCCCAGCCCCGCCCCGCCGTCTTCTTCATCGACGGTGATGCCGAGGAGACCCATTTCGCCAAGTTGCGGCCAGAGATCGCGGGGAAACTTGTTTTCCCGGTCGATGGCTTCCGCGCGGGGGGCGATTTCGTTTTGGGCGAAGGTCTGGACGCTGTCGCGGATCATCGCCGCGTCCTCGCCCAGATTAAAGTTCAGCGTGGGATAAGCGTTGGTGAGCATGCGGTGGAATCTGCACGCTCGAGCGCGCGTGGCAAGGGCGCCGACGCGCTATTCTTCAATGACGTGGCCAAGCCCCCGCATCCCGCCGTAAACAGCGGAGAAAACGGCCAGAACGCCGCTTACGAGACCGACCACCGAGCCGGCGCGCCACAAATCCCGACTGGGGTCCTGCGCGGCCATGCCGGAGACCGCAGCCAACCCGTAGGCGCTCGCCAAAATGAGGACGAGCCCCACAAGACCCACCAACCAGTTCCATCCGCCGCCGCGTTTTTCGACCCGCTCGGCTTCAACCTCCCCGGTCCACGCAAAATCGGTGTCAAACACGCCGCGCGCGCCGTTGCGCTCTGGCGTGTGCGCGGGCGCGTTCGCTTGGCGGGGAGAAACGTCGACCGGCTCATCCCGTGACGCATGGAGGATGGCGCCCCCGGGCGGCGGGCCGAAGGGGGGCGCCGAGGCGACGCCAGTCGAAGGGGGTGGTTGGCTGGGTTCGGGATCGGTCTTCAGCGCAGCCGGCGCGGGCGCAGGACCAGGCGCAAGCGGGTGCGCGCTGGGGGATTTCTCTTCCCCCGACCCTAACGCGGGATCAGCGAAAATGTTGGGCGCGGCCTCGTCTCCGGCTGGCAAAATCCGGTTGAGCCGCGCGATGATTTCATTCGCGGCGGCTTGGGCGGGCGCAGAAACGGGTTCCGCGTCATCCTCCGAACCCGCAACCACCGGAACCGCGCGCTCGCCGTTAAGGTCGACCGACGCCCTAACCGCCCCTTCCATGGGCGCGACGTAAACCGCATTCGGGTCGGCCACGACGCGGAGTTCTGCGGTCGGCGCGGCGATCGGCGCATCCGGCGTGAGGAAAAGCGCCTTCTCCATGGCCCGGCGGCGCACCAGCGCGTCGACCACGACCGCCTCCCCCTCCACTTCGGCTTTGCGCCACACGTCAAACGACGCGGCCGCGTCAAGGGGACGGCCTTCATTGACATGCCGCACGATGCCGGAAAGCCGGAATTGCCGGGGGCCGATGTTGAATGCGAGGGAAACCAACGCGTCGAATTGGTTTTGCGTCAAGGGCGCAAGGACCAAATCATTCACGGCGCCGACGATGGGTTTGAGGTCGTGCAGCAAGAGCTGTTCGGCTTCTTCGGGCTCGACTTCGACTTCGGCGGCGGCGGTTTGGGTGTGGCTGTAACCCACCACCCAGCCGCCCGAGGGCAACTCAGCCGCCCGTCGCCGGTAGCCCTCATGGGCCTTGATGAAGTCCAACCCGGCGCGGGAAAGTTTTTTGCGCAGCGTCATGATGCGTTTCGTCCAGGCACATGATGGCGGTTCTCCCTCGCCTGGAGCAAAAAAGACGCCGTCTCGCCCGCGACGTGCGGCCGCTAACCCCGCGCGCTAGCCCAGAACAGCCGCTGCAAAGCCCAAAAACAAGAAAAACCCGACCATGTCGGTGGATGCGGTCACGAATACCGAGGACGCCACCGCAGGGTCGGCGCCGAGCCGCTGCAAGGTCAGCGGCACGACGATGCCGGTCACCCCGCCCCAGAGGAACGTCAGCCCCAACGCTGCAGCGATCACCCCGCCCAGGGCGGGATTGGAGAACCACAGCGCCGCAATCGCCCCTAAGAGGGCCGCGAATATCAGCCCGTTCAGCAAAGCCGCTACGGCTTCCCGCGCAATCGCGCGACCGGTATTCGCCGCGGTCAAATCACGGGATGCGAGCGACCGGACCGACACCGCAAGCGCCTGCGTGCCCACCGAGCCGCCAAGCGCGCTCACAATGGGCATCAAAACCGCCAGAGCGACCAGTTCCGCAATCGTTTCGGAAAACGCCGATATCACCAGAGACGCGCCCAGGGCGGTGCAGAGATTGATGAAGAGCCAAGGCGCGCGGGAGCGCACTTGGGCGACCGCCGTCATCGCCAATCCCGCTTCTTTCACGCCCGCCAGCGCGAGCAGGTCTTCGGCGTTCTCCTCTTGGATGACGTCAACGACGTCATCGACGGTCACCATGCCGGTGAGGCGGCCCGCGTCATCGACCACCGGGGCCTGCGCGAGGTGATATTTGCGGAAGACATACGCAGCGTCTTCTTGGTCCATGTCGGGCGTGATGCGCACTTGCAGCGGCGCCATGATGTCGGCGAGCTTGGCTTCGCGGGGATGGCGCAGAAACGCCGCCAAGGTAACCACGCCGATGGGGCGGAACCCCGGATCAACGACATAGATTTCGAAAAAGGTCTCAGGCAGGTCGGTCGCGCCCGCGGCGCGCATATGCTCGATGGCGTCGTTGGCGGTCCAGAACTGCGGCGCGGCGACGAATTCGCGCTGCATGAGCCGGCCGACGGTCTCCTCGTCAAACGCGAGACTGTCTTCAACGGCGCGCCGGTCCCGCTCGGACACCTCAGCGAGAACAGCTTCCAGACGGTCCTCGTCCAAGCCTTCCACGACCAAGCGCGCATCGTCGGAATCGAGCGCGGTGACGGCTTCGGCGATTTTCGCAACAGGCAGCTCTTCGATCGCCGCTTCGCGCAAATCCACGTCGAGTTCAGCCAGCACGTCGGGCGAAAACGCCCCCGGGCTCAGCGCGACAGCGGCCTGGAATTGCTCGTTTGAGAGTTGTTCAAGGGCGTCTGCGGCGTCGGCGGGGTGGATGTCGGAAAGCTGGCTCTCGATGAGCGGACCGTCACCGTCCGCGATCGCGCCGACCAAGGCTGCGACCTGCCGCAAATCCACGCCGCCCGCGTGGCCCTCCGCGGCGGTATCGACGTCGTTCTGTCCCATATCCTGTCCCTCCGCCGGGAAAAGCACGGACTTTCCGCCGCGCGGCGCCCAAGCGCGAGGCGATCGCGTGCGGCGATAAGGCCGACGCCGTCTCTTAGCGCGCCGCGCCGCGTTTCATGGCGATGAAGCCGCCGGCTTTACGCCCCCGGCGCGGGCGAATGGTGCGGTCGAGAAGACTCGAACTTCCACGGGTTTTACCCCACAGCGACCTCAACGCTGCGCGTCTACCAGTTCCGCCACGACCGCATTGCACTCAGTCCCAGGGCCTTCGGCCCGGGGCGCAGCTGGATAGCAGAGCCGCGGGGGGATGTGAAGGCTTGCGCGCGGCGCGCCGAAGCCGAGGCTGAACAAAGCGTAAGACGCCGGCAATCTCCCTGCGCCCCCAGCCGTGATATCCCCCGCGAGGCCCTAACGCCCCTTCGGGCGCATTCTCGACCCCGCAGGCGCGCGGCTTAGGACGCCGGCTGGGCATCCTTTCGCAAATAAGCGAACATGTGCCCGACATAATCGGGCTTCCCCACAGCGACGCCTTGGCTTCTCAGGATCGCATAAGCCGCCATGAGGTGGAAATAGAACTGCGGCAGCACCCAATCCCGGACATAAGCCTCGCCCGTCATATCGAACGTCATGCCGTTTGGCAGGGCGAGAACGATCGCCCGACCGCTCCCTTGGTCGAGCGCCTGTTCGTCGAGCTCGCTCAGATAAGCCACGGTCTCCGCGATGCAGGCCTTCGCCGCGGCCATGTCGCCGGGACGGTCCTCTGCATTGCGGCCCTCCGCAGCCAGGGTCTCGCAAATCGCGCCCAGCGGCTCGCCCCTCAGTCTGAACGCGGCCTCATAAGCTTGCACGCACGCAAACCTGACTTGGCCTGAGAGCGTGTACATGTCCGGCGCCAGCCGGGCGGACAAAAGCCGGTCGGCGTCATCCATCGCCCCTTCCGCCTTGACAAGCCAGGACGAAAGCGCGCCCAACATCTGAGTGAAGGTCGGCGCAAGCAGGGTCGTCGGCGTCATAGTCGCTCCTGAAAGGGGGCGTTCCCCACGGCGCCGCGGCTTCTCTTAGGAGAGCGGCGCGCGGCGATTGACGGAATTGGGATAATCGTTACCGCTCGGCTTCATTGCTTCGCAGCCAGCGCACGTTAACATGCGCGCCGGGTGGGGACGAGTTTGGATGAAGGAAGCTCTCCCATGGGGCTGATGCGCTCATTCGCAGCCGGGTTTTTCGCCGTCATTCTGTTCTGGGCGCCCGCTCAGGCGCAGTCATTGATCCGCGACGCCGAAATCGAGGCGATGATTCGCGAGTTCACCGACCCGATTCTGGTCGCCGCTGAACTCGACCCTGAAGCTGTGAACACCTACATCGTCAACGACAACACGATGAACGCCTTCGTGACCGGCGGGCAGAACATATTCCTGCACACCGGCATCATCATCACCGCAGAAACGCCCAACGAATTGAAAGCGGTCATCGCGCACGAGGCCGGCCACATCGCAAGCGGCCACCTTATCCGTACGATGGACGGCATGCGGTCGGCGATGGGGCCGGCCGTGCTCACCATGGCGGCCGGATTGCTGGCGGCGCTTGCCGGTGAAGGCGGCGCGGCGGCGGGCTTGATCGCGAGCTCCCAGCAATTCGCCCTGTTATCCTTTTTCCAGCATACCCAGGCTCAAGAATCGGCGGCCGACATCTCCGCGGTGCAGTTCTTGGAAGCGACGGGCCAGTCCTCACGCGGGCTGATCGCGTTCTTTGATCGCTTCCGCTACCAAGAAGTGCTGTCGGAGCGTCGGGACCCCTATTTCCGCACCCACCCGCTTTCCTCTGACCGTATCGAGGCGTTGCGCGTGCGGGTGGAAGCCCAAGAGCATGCCGACGCGCTCGACCCGCCCGAACATGTGGAGATGCTGGCCCGCGCCCAGGCCAAAATCATCGGCTTCACCGAACCGTTGCGCGTCACCCTTGTCCGGTATCCGCTTGAGGACGAATCCTCCCCAGCACATTACGCACGCGCCATCGCCAATTTCCGCGCCGGCGCGATTCGAGATGCTTTGAGAGAAATCGACGTGCTGATCGGTCGCGAGCCGGACAACCCCTATTTCCATGAGCTGCGGGGCCAAATCTTCTACGAAAACGGCCGGGCGGCAGAGGGCATTCCCGACTATCGCCGCGCCGTCGAACTCGCCCCCGATGTGGGGCTGTTGCATCTGGGGCTCGCGCAGTCGCTGATCCGCGCAGATGACGACGCGCTGCTTGAGGAAGCCCAAACCCACCTCTCCTTCGCCATGCGCACGGAGCGGCTCAGCGGTTGGGCATGGGCGCTGCAAGCCGAGTTGCATGAGCGGCAAGGCAATACCGCCTTGGCGCAGCTCGCCACCGCGGAGCGCTTCTACTTCATCGAACCCGGCCGCGCGCGCGCCTTTGCAGCCGCCGCCCGGGACGAGTTGGAGCGCGGCACGCCGGACTGGCACCGCGCCAACGATATCGTCGCCACGCTTAACGCCGCGCTCGCCGAGCAAGGCGCACGGAACCGCCGCGGCGGCTGAGTTCGCGTTAACGCGACCGTGATGGGCGAACCGGACCCGGCGGCCATAAGGTCGCCGTGATCGCATCAGAGCGTGCGCGCACACGCCGCGCCGCTCGACAAACGCAAGCTTATCGGAGGTTTCCTTGTTGCAGCGTACTCTGATCGCCGGGCTCGTTATGGCCGCATTCGCCGCACCAGCCGCCTCGGCTCAGTCCGGGTTGAACGAGACCGAACGCGACGAAGTCCGCGAAATCGTCCGCGACTACATTCTCGAAAACCCTTCGATCATCGAAGAAGCGCTCATCCTGCTCCAGGCGCAAATCCAAGCCGAAGAAGCCGCGGAACTTGCAAGCCTGCAATCAAACATTCCCGCTGAGGCCGACGCCCTGCTCAGAGACCCGCGCGACTTCGCGATCGGGCCTGAAGACGCGCCGGTCCAGATCGTTGAGTTTTTCGATTATAATTGCGGCTTCTGCCGCCGCAGCACCGAGTGGGTGCGCGAGGTCATCGAGACCCATGGCGACAATGTGCGGGTGGTGTTTAAAGAAAGCCCCATCTTCATGACCAGCAATCCCGGCTCCGGGTTCGCCGCTCGCGCCGCGCTGGCCTCGATCCAACAGGACCGATACCTCGATTTCCATTTCGCGCTGATGGAGCATGAAGGCGGGATTTCCGAGCCCGTGGTTCGTGATATCGCCCGGTCGCTGAACATCAATATGCGATGGCTTCAAAACGTCATGGACGAAGAAGCGATCGCCCTGCAGCTCGATGAGACCCTGGAATTGGGCGAACGCGTCGGCATGCGCGGCACGCCCTACTTCATCATCAACGGCACGCCGGTGGGCGGTTTCAACGTGCCCCTGCTCGATGCGTTGCTCGCAGAAGGGCTCGCCCAAGCCGACGTCGAGCCCGGCTAAGGCCGCATGACCCCAGGAAACGGGGCGGGGCTAGATCAGCCCCGCCAACGGGCTTGACGGATCCGCATAGCGCTTTTTCGGCATGCGGCCGGCGAGATAGGCGTCTCGGCCGGCGATGACGGCATGCTTCATCGCGCGGGCCATCCGGATGGGGTCTTGAGCCTCGGCGATGGCGGTGTTCATCAACACGCCGTCGCACCCCAACTCCATCGCCACCGCCGCGTCAGACGCGGTGCCCACCCCCGCATCTACGATCACCGGGACCGTCGTCTGCTCGACGATGAGCCTGATATTCACGGGGTTTTGGATCCCAAGCCCCGACCCGATCGGAGCGCCGAGCGGCATGATGGCGCAACAGCCGACCTCTTCGAGGCGTTTTGCATAAACCGGGTCGTCTGAGCAGTAGACCATCACCTCAAAGCCGTCGGCGATCAGCATCTCAGCGGCGCGCAGGGTCTCGGCCATATCGGGGTAGAGATGCTTGGGGTCGGAGAGGACCTCGAGCTTCACAAGCTCCCAGCCGCCCGCTTCACGCGCCAGCCGCAAAGTGCGCACGGCGTCCTCGCCGGTGAAACAGCCCGCGGTATTCGGCAGATAGACGATTTCTGCGGGATTGATGAAATCAACCAAGCGCGGCTTGTCGGGCTCGGACAAATTCACCCGGCGCACCGCCACGGTGACGATCTCCGCCCCTGAAGCCGCCAGGGCGGCGGCGTTCTCGGCGTAGTCCTTGTACTTGCCGGTGCCGATAATCAGCCGAGAGGCGAAGTCTCGCCCGGCGATGCGGAGCAGGTCGTTGGGTTTTTCAAGCGTTTCGGTCATGCCGCATATATGCGCGCTTGCGCCGCGCGCGTCATCCGCCGCCGACAAATTGGACGATCTCCAAGGCGTCGCCCTCTTCCAGAGCGATCCGCCCCCAACGCGAGCGCGGCGCAATGGCGCGGTTGCGCTCTATCGCCACTTTCTTTTCCGCGATCCCCAGCTCTTGCACCAGGTCCTGCAATGTGCGACCCGCTGAAATCGCGCGGGTTTCTCCATTCACCGTTATTGAGAGCGTCTCTGACACGCCAACCTCCGCTTGAGCCTGACCGCGCGCAGCCCTAGAACCACCGCGCCGCGGCGAGCTTTCATGAACAACCTCATCTTCATTCTCAATGGGCCAAACCTTAACACGCTCGGCGTTCGCGAGCCGTCCGTTTACGGTTCCGACACGCTGGACGCCATCCGCGCGCTATGTGCGGAGAAGGCCCAAGCGTTCGGCGATAGCATCGAGTTTCGGCAGACGAATCACGAAGGCGAACTTGTGGACTGGGTGCAGGAAGCGGCGCGCCGCGGCCAAGCCTTGGTCATCAACCCCGCTGCGTACGGACATACCTCCATTGCCTTGCATGACGCCTTGAAGCTTCTCTCCGCACCGGTCATAGAGGTGCATCTCTCTCAGCCCGCCGCCCGCGAACCATTCCGCGCCCACTCTTATGTGACCAGTTTGGCGGTCGGGCTAATCAGCGGTTTAGGAGCGCTCAGCTATGTTCTGGGCGTGGAGGCGGCGTGTCGCTTAGCCGCCCAAAGGAGCACGTAATGGCCGCCACGTCGAAAAACCGAGCGCCCGCCGCTAAGCCCGCCGCAAGCGCGCCGATTGATCCCGAGGTCGTGCGCGAACTCGCTTTGATTCTCTCCGACACCGGGCTTTCGGAGATCGAGGTCGAACGCGGGGATTTGCGCGTGCGCGTGGCGCGAGAGACCGCGCCTCAATTCGTCCACGCCGTGGCGCCGCCCCCCGCCGCGCTGCCCGCCGCCCCGCCGCCGACAGCGCCGCCGGAAACGCCGGCTCGCGCCGACGCCGCGGATCCCATCGCCCATCCCGGCGCGGTGCCCTCGCCGATGGTCGGCACGGTGTATCTTGCGCCCGACCCGAAATCCCCTGCTTTCGTGAAAGCCGGCGACACGGTGAAGGAAGGCCAAACCCTGCTCCTCATCGAGGCCATGAAGACCTTCAACCCCATCCCCGCGCCGCGCGCCGGCGTCGTCCAGGAGGTCACCGTTCAGGATGGCGAGCCGGTCGAATTCGGCCAGGCGCTTGTGATTCTGAGCTGAGCGGGGCGCGGCGGTGTTTGAAAAAATCCTGATCGCCAATCGCGGCGAAATCGCGCTGCGCATCCTGCGCGCCTGCCGCGAAATGGGCGTTGAGACCGTCGCGGTGCACTCCACCGCCGACGCCGAAGCCAAACATGTCCGTTTGGCCGATGAGAGCGTCTGCATCGGACCGCCCCAGGCTAAAGCGAGCTACCTCAACGTCCCTAGCCTCATAGCGGCCGCCGAAGTCACCGGCGCGCAGGCCGTCCATCCGGGCTATGGGTTTCTATCCGAGAACGCTCGGTTTGCGGAGATCGTCGAGGCGCATGGCCTCGTCTTCATCGGCCCGACGCCGGCTCACATCCGGCTGATGGGCGACAAGATCACCGCCAAAAAGGCTGTCGCCGCCGCCGGCATCCCCGTCGTGCCGGGCTCCGAAGGCGGGGTCAGCGAGGACGACGACGCGATCCGCATCGCTGAGGACATCGGCTATCCCGTCCTGATTAAAGCCGCCGCTGGCGGGGGCGGACGGGGGATGAAGGTCGCCCGGTCATTCGATGATTTGCTCGAAGCCCTCTCCACTGCGCGGGCCGAAGCCCGCGCGGCCTTCGGCGACGATTCGGTCTATATCGAGAAATATCTCGGCAAGCCGCGCCACATCGAAATCCAGGTCGTCGCAGACACCCATGGCGCGGTGGTGCATTTGGGCGAACGGGACTGTTCGCTGCAACGCCGGCATCAAAAAATTCTCGAGGAAGCCCCCTCGCCCGCCCTCAGCCCCGCTCAGCGGGAGGAAATCGGCGACATCGTCGTGCGCGCCGTCGCGGAGCTGGGATATCGCGGCGTTGGTACGGTCGAGTTCCTCTATGAGGACGGCCGGTTCTACTTCATCGAAATGAACACGCGGCTCCAGGTCGAGCACCCGGTGA
Organism: uncultured Caulobacterales bacterium; assembly: GCA_964483375.1. Lineage (GTDB taxonomy): Bacteria > Pseudomonadota > Alphaproteobacteria > Caulobacterales > Maricaulaceae > JAUIEH01. Next base: position 3,892 of record CAZABJ010000065.1, on the reverse strand, counting down.
CCGAGATGGTCACCGGCGTCGACCTTGTAATGGAACAAATCCGTATCGCGGCGGGCGAACCCCTGTCATTCCGGCAAGAAGACGTCCGCTATGACGGCTGGGCCATTGAGTGCCGCATCAATGCGGAGCACCCGCGCACCTTCGCACCCTCCCCAGGCCGCATCACCGAATTCCACGCCCCGGGCGGGCTTGGCGTGCGGCTCGATTCAGCGATCTACGCCGGCTACGCCATTCCGCCCTACTATGACAGCTTGATCGGCAAGCTGATCGTGCATGCTCAATCTCGGCCGGAAGCCATTCGCCGCATGCGTCGCGCGCTTGAGGAAATCGTGGTTTCCGGCGTTGAAACGACCATTCCGCTCTTCTTAGACTTGCTTGAAGAGAGCGATATTCAAACGGGCGACTACACCATCCGGTGGCTTGAAAACTGGCTGGCGGGCGGCGATCCGAAAAGCTGAGGAGGCCGGCCATCGAGGGCTTCGGCGCTAAGCAGCTTCTGCAATGCTATGCGCGAGGCGTGTTCCCGATGGCGGATTCACGCGCGGATCCTCGCATTTTTCTGCTCGACCCTGACGAACGCGGCGTCCTGCCGCTGGATCGGTTTCATATCCCCAAGCGCCTGCGCCGCACGGTGAAGTCCGACCTCTACGCAGTCACATGCGATCAGGACTTCCCCGGCGTGGTGGAGGCCTGCGCCGACCCTGCGCCGGGGCGTGAAGACACCTGGATCAACGACCGGATCGTGCGGCTCTATACCGAGCTTCATCAGCGCGGACATGCCCATTCGCTCGAGGTCCGGGACGCCGAAGGCGCGCTTGTCGGCGGGCTTTATGGGGTGGTGTTGGGGGCCGCCTATTTCGGCGAGAGCATGTTCTCCCGCGCGCGGGACGCTTCAAAAGTCGCGCTCGTCCATCTGGTCGCGCGTCTGATCGCAGGGAACTACCACCTTCTCGACGCGCAGTTCATCACCGAGCATCTTCGTCAGTTCGGCGCCGAAGAAATCCCCCGCGCCGCGTATCATCGCAGACTGCGCGCAGCCTGCGCCGCCCTCGCCCATTTCGACGCCGCCGCCGATCCGCTCAGCGGCGCGGACGCGCTCGCACTGGTCGACGCCGCCCAACGCGGTCAGGGCGAAACGGCGGACTGACCGAGCGAAGGCGCGTCCCCGACCACCACCTCGGCGACGGCCAACACCCCCAACACCTCATCCACCAACTTCTCGGCGTTGACTTTCACAGTCTGCTTGCGCGGCGCATCATATTGGGCGGACGCGCCCTGGGGGCCGAAGGCTGCGAGCGCGATCATGAAAGCCCCGTCGGCGAACGCGGCGACCGGGGCGCGCTCTTGATCGGCGAAAAGGTCCTCGAGCGCCATCAGACGCTCCATGAATACGGGATGCAGCAGTGTCCGCGCTTCGACCTGGTCGTTTGAATAGGCTTCGAACAGGTCTTCGAAGCGGCGGTCTGCGAAACCGACCCGCTTCATGTCGGGCTCGCGCATGGAAAACCCATTCGCCATGCCCGCGTCGCGCAACACCACCGTCCGCCCCGTCCAGCGCCCGGCGACTTCCATTCGCGCCACGCGCACCATGGTCATCATCCGGGCCGCTTCGCCGGCTTTTGAGCCTGAGGCGGGTGATTTGACTTTGGCGTCAAAGATCTGAACCCGAGCATCTCCGACAACGCCGGTGAGAACATTCACCGCTTCTGAGCGCCGCAAGAGTTTCCCGAACGGCGTTCCGGAAAAGGCGGAAAAATCAAATTGCTCAGTCGACTTCTCACCATGGGAAAAACCGATCAGGTCGCCGACCCCCTTGGCGACCCTTTGTCTGGAGCGCAACACAAAGCCCATCACATCGTGCAGAACGTACAACAGCGCTGCCAGGAAAATCGCGAATAGGGCGAAGAACCCCACCAGCGGCGCCACGTTGGACAAAATCCCGCCAGGCAACGCGATAAGCGCAAGCCCGAGCAGCGGCCAAAGCAACAAGAGCGGGGTGACATAGAGCAAGCGACGCTTGAGCCGCGCCAATTGCCCCTCCGCCTCCGCCTCAAGCGCGTCGAGCTCCGGGCGCAGAGCGGCGATGATCGCCTCGCGCGAGGGCCGGCCTTGGCTCACTCAACCGCCTCGAGCCGTTCAAGCGCCTTGCCCAGCCGCGCCTTCTGCTCGGCATAGCCCGCACGCTTTTCGCGCTCCGCCTCGATCACCGCTTCAGGCGCGTTGTCGACGAATTTCGAGTTGCCTAGCTTTTTGTCGATGCGGGCGATTTCACCATCCATTTTGCCGATTTCTTTCGCCAGGCGAGCGCGCTCTGCATCGAGATCGATGAGATCGGCGATGGGCAGAGCCACGACCGCTTCCCCAACCACGGTTTGGATCGCGCCTGCCGGAGCGGCGTCGGCGGGCTCAATGCTGGCGAGACGCCCCAGGACCAAAGCCTGGCCCCGCCAGCGCTCAAGCCAGCCATGCGTGACCTCGTTGGCGCCGATCAGAAGCGCGGGCGCTTTGGCCGCTGCGGGCACGTTCATTTCCGCCCGCACCGAACGGATTTCGGTAATGAGATCAATGAGCCAATTCACCTCGCGCCCGGCCGCAGCGTCGATCAACGCATCCGGCGCGTCCGGCCACCGCGCCCGGATGAGCATCGTCTCCCGACCGCTCTCCCCGGCGGTCTTTGACCATAGCTCTTCGGTGATGAAGGGGCTGAAGGGGTGCAGCATCGAAAGCAGCTGGTCGAGCGCCCAAGCCGCGCAAGCCCGCGTCTCAGCCTTCGCCGGCCCGTCCTCGCCCTGGAGGATCGGCTTGATAAGCTCAAGATACCAATCGCAATAGGTGTTCCAGGCGAAGCGGTAGATCGCGCCTGCGGCTTCGTTGAAGCGGTAGCCCTCCAGTTCCGTGGTCACCGCGCGGGCTGTTTTGACCACCTCGCCGATAATCCAACGGTTCACGGTTTCCTGAGCGGACGCGGGATCCCAGCCTGCGACGGGCGCGCATGCGTTCATCTGCGCAAAACGTGCGGCGTTCCAGACCTTGGTGCCGAAGTTCCGGTAACCGAGGATTCGGTCGGGCGACAAGCGGATGTCGCGCCCCTGAGCGGCCAAAGCCACCAAGGTGAACCGCAAGGCGTCCGCGCCGCATCGTTCGACGCCGTTGGGAAACTGCTTCTTCGTCGCGTCGGTCACGCGTTTGGCGTCGCGCTGGTCGGGCAAAGCGGCGATGCGCTTTTCGATCAACGCCTCAAGCGACCGGCCATCGACGAAGTCCAGCGGATCAAGCACGTTGCCTTTGGATTTCGACATCTTCTGGCCCTGGTCGTCCCGGACCAGCGCATGGATGTAGACGTCGTGAAAGGGGATCTCCTCCATGAAATGGAGGCCCTGCATCATCATCCGCGCGACCCAGAAAAAGATGATGTCAAAGGCGGTGATGAGGACTGAGGTTGGATAAAAGCGCTCAAGCTCCTCGGTTTTCTCCGGCCAGCCCAACGTAGAGAACGGCCACAGCGCAGAGGAGAACCAGGTGTCGAGGACGTCTTCGTCCTGAACGAGTTCTACATATAGCTCTCCCTTTCTCTTAATTCCATACCTAATAGCGGACATCGCATCGTCTTCCGATTTTTCATGGTATAAATCGACATCCACAGACCACCCTTCAAATTGCCAGCCATCAGCGGATGTCGCACTCAGGCTGACCACCGTTCCGGAAAGATATGTCCCACTAGTTGGCGTGACTGTACCAGACCCAATCATATTCACACTCAAGGTATAACTTACTTCTGGCGTGCTGGTGATGATTCGGCTAAAGGTAGCGGTCACAACTTTGTCGCTGTCCATTAACAGATCCGTCGGAGTGTCCGACCCGTTCAAACTGCCTGACCAGCCATCAAACTGCC
>CAZABJ010000064.1:0-14621 GCA_964483375.1 uncultured Caulobacterales bacterium | reverse complement strand
GGCCGGTGATCCAGTAATAGCCGTCCTCGTCCCGGCGGCAGCCATCGCCGGTGAAATACATCCCGGGATAGGTCGTGAAATAGGTGTTCACGAAGCGCTCGTGATCGCCATAAACGGTGCGCATCTGACCCGGCCAGCTCTCCGCGATGCACAGATTGCCTTCGGTGGCCCCCTCAAGCGGGACGCCGTTCTGATCGACGATGACGGGTTGAACGCCAAAGAAGGGGCGCGTCGCCGATCCCGGCTTCAAGGGCGTGGCCCCGGGCAAGGGCGTGATGAGCGCGCCGCCCGTTTCGGTCTGCCACCAGGTGTCGACAATGGGCAGCCGCCCGTCGCCGACGACTTCGTGATACCAGCGCCAGGCTTCGGGATTGATGGGCTCCCCGACCGTACCCAAGACGCGCAAACTCTTACGGGACGTTCGCGCCACAGGCTCTTCGCCGTCACGCATCAGCGCGCGGATGGCGGTGGGCGCAGTGTAGAAGATATTGACCTGATGCTTGTCGACGACGTCCCAAAAACGCGACGCATCAGGATAGCTCGGCACGCCCTCGAACATCAGCGTCGTGGCGCCGTTCGCCAACGGCCCGTACACGATATAGGTGTGACCCGTCACCCAACCGACATCGGCTGTGCACCAGTAGACGTCGCCTGGGCGATAGTCGAAGACGTATTCATGGGTGATCGAGGCGTAGACGAGATACCCGCCGGAGGTGTGCAGCACGCCTTTCGGCTTCCCAGTCGATCCTGACGTGTAGAGGATGAATAGCGGATCCTCCGCATTCATCGGTTCGATCGGGCAATCCGGCGCGACATCTTCAGCCGCGGGTTCATAGCGGACGTCCCGCCCCGGCGTCATGGGAACCTCTGCGCCGGTGCGGGTCACCATGATCACGGTCCGCACGTCGGTCTCATGCTCAGCCAACGCTTCATCGGCGTTGCGTTTGAGGGGCACCGTGCGCCCGCCGCGCAGGCCCTCGTCAGCCGTAATCAGGCACGTCGAGTGACAGTCCTGCATCCGCCCCGCGAGCGCTTCAGGCGAGAACCCTCCGAACACCACCGAATGGATCGCCCCGATGCGCGCGCAAGCGAGCATCGCGTAGGCGGCTTCAGGGATCATGGGCAGGTAGATGGTGACCCGGTCGCCTTTCTTGACGCCGCGGGACTTCAACACGTTGGCGAACCGGCAGACCCGCTCATGCAGCTGACGATAGGTGATCTTCTCGTCGCGCCCCGGCTCGTCGCCTTCCCATATGATGGCGACGTCCTCGGCGCGGTCGGCCAAATGCCGGTCAACGCAGTTTTCGCAAACATTGAGGACCCCGTCCTCGTACCAGCGGACATGCAGATTCTTTGGATCGTAGGAGCAGTTTTTGACCGTCGAATAGGGCGTGATCCAGCTCAGACGCCGCCCATGCTCGCCCCAAAAGGCGTCCGGATCAGCGATGGAGGCGGCGTACATCGCCTCATAGGTCGCTGCGTCCGCCTTTGCGTCACGCGCCAAAGCCTCCGGCGGCGCATGCACCTCTCCGCGCGGGCCATCCCCGGTGGAAAATGACGCGACTACAGACATGGCGGTCCCTCCTGCCGTTTTTCAGCATTTGACCTGCTCTATTTTCCGGTCGCGGGCTCTGTTTACAATAGTGTTTGGTTTAGACCTTGGTCTTACCAAACTTTTCGGGGCCTGCGTCACTTTGACCGAAGATTGCCTTCAGCGGCGAGATTTGCTGACCTTTGACCCTTAAAGGGGCCGCTGAAAGGAAGCCGGTTATGCGCCACCACATCTTCATCGCGATCGGCCTGCTTGTTGCAGTGGTTTTCGCGTATCGCGGGGCGATCGCCTTAACGACGCCGGGCCTGGGATTGGCGGAGCTTTACGCCCTGGGAGGCCTGGTGATCGCCGCCGCGCTCATCGGGGTCGGCCTGTCGGAGTGGCGCGCCAAACGCGCCGCCCGGGAAGACTGAGCCGACAAAACACAGCCCATAAGACCAAAGTCGCTCTACACGCTGGACCGCCTCCTTGAGACCCTGACAGTCAGCGGCATAGCCGTTGATGAAAACGAGGTCTGCAGGGGAGGCGACTTTGAGTGACGACAACAGGCCCGCAAGTGCAGGCAAAATTGATGGGAAGCGCTACTGGGCGGCCGTGCTGCGGCTGACGGCGATCCTTCTCGTCATTTGGTTCTCGGTGTCCTACGGAGCAGGCGTTCTGCTGCGCGAAACGCTCGACCAAATCTCAATCGGCGGCGCGCCGCTCGGCTTCTGGTTCGCGCAACAGGGCGCGATCTACGTCTTCGTCGCGCTGATTTTTGTTTATTGCTTCTTGATGAACCGCATCGAGCGCAAATTCGGCGTGGAGGGCTAGGTCATGGATCAGTCGTTTTGGACCTACTTCTTCGTCGTTCTAACCTTCGGCGTCTATATTGGCATCGCCATCTGGGCGCGGGCCGGTTCGACGGACGACTTCTATGTCGCCGGACACGACGTGCATCCCACCGTCAACGGCATGGCGACGGCTGCGGACTGGATGTCCGCGGCGTCCTTCCTTTCGATGGCCGGTCTCATCGCCTTTCTGGGCTATGGGGGCTCGGTCTATTTGATGGGCTGGACCGGCGGCTATGTGCTGCTCGCCCTGTTGCTTGCGCCGTTCTTGCGTGAATTCGGCAAGTTCACCGTGCCGGATTTCGTGGGCGACCGGTACTACTCGACCGCCGCGCGCGTCATCGCGGTGTTGTGCGCCTTGTTCGTCTCGTTCACCTACATCGCCGGCCAAATGGCGGGCGTGGGCGTGGCGTTCTCGCGTTTTCTGGGCGTGCCCTTCGAAGCCGGCATCTTCATCGGCATGTTCATCGTGTTTCTTTACGCCGTTCTCGGCGGCATGAAGGGCGTGACATACACGCAGGTGGCTCAGTATTGCGTCCTGATCTTCGCCTATACCGTACCGGCGATTTTCATGTCGCTCATCATCACCGGCAATGCGGTCCCGCAGCTGGGCTTCATCGGGAACATCGCCGGCACCGAGACGCCGATGTTGGAGCGTCTCAATCAGGTGGTCACCGATCTCGGCTTCCTGGAATACACCTCGACCGACAAGTCGGTGTTCGACGTGTTCGCGATCACCGGGGCTCTGATGTTCGGCACCGCCGGTCTGCCCCACGTCATCATCCGCTTCTTCACGGTTCCCAGCGCCAAAGCGGCGCGGCTTTCCGCGGGCTGGGCGTTGGTGTTCATCGCCATTCTGTACACGACCGCACCCGCCGTGGGCGCGTTCGCCCGGCTCAACTACATCGACACCGTCGATGGGGCGACATACGTGGCGGCGGAAAACTATGAGGAAGACGCCGCGGCGGTGGTCGCAGCCGGCGGAACGCCCTCACCGGCGTGGTTCGGCAGCTGGGAGCCCACCGGACTGTTGTCGTTCGAAGACCAGAACGGCGATGGGATCATTCAGGTTCGCGGCCCCAACGCGCCTGACGGTTTGGCCAATGAGGTCAACGCCAACCGCGACATTTTCGTGCTCGCCAATCCGGAGATCGCGCAACTTCCCGGCTGGGTCATCGGCCTGGTCGTGGCGGGCGGTCTCGCCGCAGCCCTGTCCACCGCGGCCGGCCTCTTGATGGTGATATCCTCAGCCGTCAGCCACGATCTTGGGCGCCGCACGTTCTTCAAGTCCATGAACGACAAGACCGAGCTGCTCGTCGCGCGGATCGCGGCCGCAGGCGCGGTGGTCACGGCGGGAGCTTTGGGGGTCTTCTCCTCCCAGCTCGGGTTCGTGGCCCAGGTGGTGGCGTTCGCTTTCGGGCTCGCGGCGGCCTCGCTCTTCCCCATCATCTTCCTGGGCATCTTCTGGAAGCGGATGAACAAGGAGGGCGCGATCGTGTCGATGCTGTTCGGGCTGATCTCCACCTTCGCCTATATCTACTACTTCAAGTTCGGCGGGGGCACGCCGGAGCAGTACCTGTTCGGCGTCTCACCGGAAGGCATCGGCTTCATCTTCATGTTCGTGTCGATGGGGCTGGGCGTCGCCGTGTCGTTGCTCACTGCAGCGCCGCCGCAGGACATCCAAGACCTTGTCGAGGATATCCGGGTGCCCGGCACGCGTCAGCCCCATGGCATCGCCGACGAAGGCATGGCGCCGATCCCGGCGGAATAAGACGAGCCAAAGCGGCTAACGTCCAACTGGGGCGTTCCTTCGGGAACGCCCTTTTTCTTTGGCGCTGCGACGCCGAACGGCGCCCAAGCCTTGCGCCGCCCCCGCGAAGGGACCCAACATCACCCATCGCGCAAGGAAGGACGAATGCCGGCTTGGCTCATCGTCATCGCCACCTCGGCTTATGTCGCGGCGTTGTTCTGGGTGGCGGCGCGGCGCGACCGCCGCGCGCACCACAACGCTGCGCCGATTTCCCCGACCACTTACGCCTTGGCGCTTGGGGTGTATTGCACGTCGTGGACGTTTTACGGCGCGGTCGGGACCGCGGCCTCGGCGGGCTGGACCTATCTGCCGATTTATCTCGGCCCGGCGCTGGTGTTCTTGTTCGCACCCGGTTTCATCCAACGCCTCGGCGACGTCGCCCAACGCGAAGGCGTCTCCTCTCTCTCGGATTTTCTTTCCGCTCGCTACGGCAAGAGCCGGACAGTCGCAGCGACGGCCACCATCGCTGCGGTGATGGGCAGCGTCCCCTACATCGCGTTGCAGCTGCAATCGGTGGGCATGAGCTTTCAAGCGCTCGCGCAAACCGATGCAGCCGCCCCAGGACCGCCGGGCGCGGAAACGGTTTTCCTAACCGCCGTCGTCATGGCGGTTTTCGCGATTATGTTCGGCGCGCGCACCGCAGACACGACCCGACGAAACGCGGGCCTGATGAAGGTGCTCGCGCTTGAATCCCTTGTGAAACTCGCCGCGCTCTGCGCGGTGGCGGTTTTGTCGTTGTCGCTTTTGGGAGAGGCGGATGTCCAACGCGTGTCCGAGGCGCGGGCCCAGTTTGATTTCGGCGGAGCGGCGGGTGATTTCATCACCATCACGGTTTTGGCGATGGCCGCTATCGTCTGCCTGCCGCGCCAGTTTCACGTGGCCGCAGTCGAACGCGTTTCCACCGCCGATGTGAAGCGCGCGCGTTGGCTTTTCCCGGCTTACATGGTCGCCACGTCTCTGGTGGTGCTCCCCATCGTTTTGGCCGGCGCCGGCACGCTCCCGCAAAGCACGCCCTCCGACCTTTATGTGCTCGCCCTGCCGCTTGAGGCCGGGAACACGCTGTTGTCGCTTACGGTCTTCATCGGCGGGTTCTCCGCAGCCACCGGCATGGTCATCGTCTCCTCAGTCGCCTTGTCGACCATGATCACCAACGATTTGGTGGTGCCGGTTTGGATGCGCCTGAGGGGGGCGCCCTTCGGTCCAGGGACAGGAGAGCGGGTCTTGGCGGCGCGGCGCTTCGCCATCGTCGCCGTCCTCGCCCTGGCCTATGGATATTACCGCGCATCGGGAGGGGGCGAAGCCCTGGCGGCGATCGGGCTCTTGTCCTTCGCCGCCGCCATTCAATTCGCGCCCGCGCTTCTCGGCGCGCTCTATTGGCGCCAGGGCCATCGCAACGGAGCCGTGGCCGGCGTCGCCGCCGGGGTCGCGGTTTGGGCCTACACCCTCGCCCTGCCCGCGCTTCTGGGACCGGAGCGGCTCGCCGCCTGGTCGCCGCCCGCCGTCATAAACCCCTACGCTCTGTTCGGCTTGGACCTGGGATCGCCGCTCCTCCACGGCGTTGTTTGGAGCCTTGCGGTCAATGTCATCGCTTATGTCGCCTTGTCTTTGCGGGCCAAGGTGCGGCTTACCGACCAAGTGCAAGCGGCGGCCTTCACCGGACTGTCCCCCGGACCCGCCACGCCGGGCGAGGCGGCGTCACCCGAAGACGAGACCCTGGCTTCGCCTGACGGGCTGCGGGCGCTTGCGTCGCGGTTTTTGAGCCCGGCCGCGGTCGATCACGCCTTCGCCCGCTTCGCCCAGCAAACCAACATACCCGCCATCGGCTCCGAACCCGCTGACATCCGCTTGATGCAAGAGACCGAGCGGCTGTTGGCGCGGGTCATCGGCGCTGCATCGGCGCGGGTCGTGATGTCGTCAGCGCTTGCGGGCGGCGCGGTGGCGCTGGACGACGTCCTGTCCATCTTAGACCAACAGACAATTGCGCAGCGCTTCGATCGGCACATGCTTCAATCCATGTTGGAGCACATGGCGCAAGGCATCAGCGTAGTGGACGGGGAACAGCGCCTTGTCGCCTGGAACAGCGCCTATGTGACGTTGTTCTCCTATCCACCTGAACTCGTGCAGGTCGGCCGCCCCATCGCCGATCTCATTCGGCACAATGTGGCGGCGGGATGGATCCATGGGGAGGACCCTGACGCGGTGGCTCAGCGCCGGCTCAGCCATATGCGCGCGGGCACGCCGTATTCCTATGAACGCGGCCTGGCGGACGGTCGGCATTTGCGCATCACAGGTTCGCCCATGCCAGGCGGCGGGTACGTGACGACCTTCACGGACATCACGGAGGACAAACTGCGCGAGCGCGCCTTGATCGATCTCAACGCCACGCTGGAAGCGCGTGTCACCGCGCGCACCGAAGACCTCGCAGTCATGGCCGAAGACCTCGACCATGCGCGCAAAGACGCCGAGGCGGCCAACGCCTCCAAAACTCGGTTTCTCGCTGCAGCAAGCCATGACCTTTTGCAGCCGCTCAACGCTGCGCGTCTGTTTCTAACCGCCGCGCGCGAAACCCCCTCCCAGGATCAAGCCGCCGATCTCGCGGTGAAGGCCGACAGAGCCATCGTGTCGGCGGATTCTCTATTAAAGGGCCTGCTTGACATCTCCCGGCTTGACCACGGCGAAATCGTCGCTCGTCCGGAAGTCTTTCCCGCCGGCCCCTTGATCGAGGATCTGGTCGATGAAGCCGAGGGCATGGCGCGCGCGACAGGCCTCACCCTCCACGCGGCGCCGACCTCGCTTTGGGTGCGCGCCGACCCGGATTTCTTGCAGAGCATTTTGCGGAATTTTCTGTCAAATGCGCGGCGCTACACGCGAACAGGCGGCGTCCTTATCGGCGTTCGCCCGCGCGGCGACAAAGCGCGCTTTGAGGTGTGGGACACCGGCCCGGGAATCCCAGAAGAGCGCCAAGCGCGTATCTTCGAGGAATTCCAGCGCTTTGAAGAGGCCGACAATGTGGGCGTACGCGGCGCCGGACTGGGGCTCGCCATCGCAAGACGGCTCGCCGACCTCATGGACGCCCGCATCGGCGTGCGCTCGGTTCTCGGCCGAGGCAGCGTGTTTTTCCTAGAAGCCGATCGCGTCCGGGAAAAAACGCCCGCGCTGCGATCCTCCGATACGAGCCGCGTCGGGTTGGTCGCGCTCGAGGCGCTTAAAGGGCTGCGCGTGCTTTGCGTGGACGACGAGCCGGCGATCCTCGACGCGCTGTCTTCGCTCTTGAACGCATGGGGCTGCCAGGTAGACCTCGCGCGCAGCCCCCAAGAGGCCCTCGCCTCAGCGGACCGCCATGTCCCTGAGGCGATATTGCTGGACCTCCAGCTCGGGGACGCCGAGGCCACCGGCTTCACTGTCATTGACGCGCTTCGCAACCACCAGGGCGTGAGCGCGCCCGCCGCGCTGGTCACCGCGGAAACCGACGACGCTGTCGCAGACCAAGCGCGTCGCCGAAGCCTCACCTTGCTGCGCAAACCCGTCGATCCAAACGCCTTGCGGATGTTCTTGATCGAAGCCGCTACGCGCGCGGCGGCGCCTTAAACGCCGCCGTGACCGCCCGCTGACGCGCCGGCCTTCAGAGCCAACAGCGCCTGAGTGCGGTTGCCCACGCCGAGCTTGCGGAAAATCGCGGTCATATGCGCTTTGACCGTCGCTTGGGAAATGCCCATTTCATAAGCGATCTGCTTATTCAGCAGCCCCTCGGACAGACCGTCGAGCACCCGCCTTTGCGCAGGCGTCAAGCTCGCCACACGGCTTGCGGGATCCTCCCCAACGGTCTCCGCCTCGTTTGGGAGAGCGGGGAACCAGCCCCGCCCCTCTAGCGCGGCGGTGATGGCGGCGGTCATGTCTGCGAGCCCGAGACTTTTGGGCAGATAGCCCGTCGCGCCCAAGCGTTGCGCACGGCGAATCGCCTCGGGGTTCTCGGTGGCCGACACGATCACGACCGGGAGGCTTGGCCGCACGGCTTGCAGTTTTATCAGCCCATCGAAATTCGACGCGTCGGACAACGTCAGATCCAAGAAGGCCAAACAGAAGTCGTTCGTCTCCAACGCCGCCAGCGCATCGGCCAGACTTGCGGCGTGGGTCGCCTGCGCAGCGCCGTCAGCGGCGCGCGTTAACGCTGTCTCAACCGCATCCCTCAAAAGGGGATGGTCGTCGATGATCAGCACGGACGCGGCATGTCGCTCGCCCATGGTTTCCTCCCGCGCGCTTTCGCGCTTATTGGCCTGGTCAACCGCATGCGAACATGCGATCGCCGAGCTCTTCGACTTTTGTCTAACAGACTAATGCCTAATCGCGAATTGTGCGATACCGCGGCCATAATGAATGCTGCGCTTTCGCCAGCGAGGGGAGGACAAGTCCAGTGAACACGCGTCTCGCCACATTACTCGCCGCCATCGCTGCGGTGGGCTCGCCCATCGCAGCGTCCGCCCAGGACAGCGAACTCGAAGCGCGGGTCGACGCCTTGGAGAGCTTGGTGTTGCAACTGCAAGCCGAACTCGCCGCCGCCCGCGAGGAGCGCAGCGACACCGACGACGACCTGATTCGCCTTGAAAATATGGCGACCTCAGCCCAGGAAGCCGTGGACGAGCTGCGCGAAAGCACCGCCGTTACGATGCCGGCGGGCAACGGTTTCCAGGTCGGCGACACCCGTCTCGCCATCGGCGGCTTTGCGGACTTCGACGCCCATGTCACGCATTTCTCCGACGGTTCGGTCGCCTCAGGGTCGGTGGCGCGCGACTTCCACATCCCCGGCGCGACGCCGGTGGGCGGGGGTGAAGAGTCCACCACCACGGACTTCACCGCCGAATCGACCCGGTTCTTCATGACCGCCAATCGCAATGTGAACGGCGAGGATGTCTCCGCCCGCGTGGAGCTGGATTTCTTGCTCTCCGCGCAAGGCAATGAACGGGTCTCGAACAGCTTCGCCCCGCGTCTTCGCCTCGCCTATCTCAACGCGCTGGGACTTCGGATCGGGCAAGATTGGTCCACCTTCCAGAACACCTCGGCGATTCCGGAAAGCGCCAGCTTCTTGACGCTGAGCGACGGCATGGTGTTCGTCCGCCAACCGCTGGTGCGCTACACCAACGGCCCCTGGCAGGTCGCCCTCGAAAATGGCGACACCACCTTCACCCCGGTGGGGGGCGGCCGGATTGAAGCCGACACCAACACCGTCCCTGACGGGGTGGTGCGCTACAACCACGCGGGCGACTTCGGCAATGTGTCCGTCGCGGTCTTGGCGCGCCAACTTCGCGCCGACATCGCGGGGGTGGACGACGACGCCTTTGGCTATGGCGTGAGCGTTTCGGGTCGCGTGAATGTCGGGGAGCGGGACGACGTCCGTTTCAGTCTCTCCGGAGGTGAAGGCATGGGCCGGTATATCGGCCTGAACGCCGTGAACGCCGCGGTGGTGGACCCGCTGACCGGCGATCTGGAACCCATCACCTCCTATGGCGGTCTGTTGGCCTATCGCCACCGCTTCGGGGAAACCGGACGGATCAATGTGGGCGCCAGCGGGCTGTTTGCGGACAATCCGAGCTTCGCGCCGGGGTCCTCCACCAGCGAGGTCTATAGCGGCTATGTCGCGCTGCTGGGCGATATCGCCCCGCGCGTCACGATGGGCGCGGAAGTGCTCTATGGGCAGCGCGAAACCGAGGCCGGGGCGGATGGAGACATCCTCCGTCTCACATTCTCCTCGCGCTACTCCTTCTAGCCCCATCGCCGGGTCCGGTGCGTCGCCGCATGCGCCGGACCCGGCTTTCGTCTCCGCTGAGACACGATCGGTTTCGCCATGTCGCTTGAGGACTACGCCGCCCTTCATCGCCGCTCGATAGAGGACCGTGAGGGCTTTTGGCTTAAAGAGGCCAAGCGCATCGATTGGACGAACCCGCCGCGCCGCGCGCTCGACTACGACCGCCCCCCTTTCGCGACTTGGTTCCCTGACGGCCGGCTCAATCTCTGCGCCAACGCCGTGGACCGGTGGGCCGAGCGCAAACCCGACGCGCCCGCGTTGATTTTCGAATCAACCGAGACCGACGTTTCCCGGACTTACTCCTTCGCGGAGCTGCTCGCTGAAACCAACCGCTGGGCGTCTTTGCTCGCCGCGCTGGGCGTCGGCCTTGGCGACCGGGCGCTCATCTATTTGCCGATGATCCCTGAGGCGGTCTTCGCCATGCTGGCGTGCACGCGGATCGGGGCGACCCATTCGGTCGTTTTCGGCGGCTTCGCCCCCACCGCGCTGGCCGCGCGCATTGACGACGCTGCGCCGAAGGTGCTGATCGCCGCCGACGCCGGTTCGCGCGGCGGCAAAGTGATCCCGTATAAGCCGCTTGTCGATGAAGCGTTAGGCCACGCCGATCATCGGCCCGACCACGTCGTGATCATTGACCGTAAGCTCGCCCCGGTGAGTTGGGCCAGGCACGACCTCAACGCCGAAACCGCGCTCGCCGAGCATGACGGCGCTACTGTCGCGCCGACGCCCGTTCCCAGCGCTCACCCGAGCTACATTCTCTACACCTCCGGCACCACGGGACGGCCGAAAGGCGTGCAGAGAGACACCGGCGGCTACGCCGTCGCTCTCGCCGCTTCGATGGCGCATATCTTTCACGGCGAGGAAGGCGGAACCTTCTTCGCCGCTTCCGATATCGGCTGGGTGGTGGGCCACAGCTACATCGTCTACGGCCCCCTGCTCGCCGGGATGGCGACGGTGCTCTATGAGGGCACGCCGATCCGGCCAGACGCCGGGGTGTTTTGGCGCCTCGCCGAAAAACACCGGGTGCGCTCAATGTTCACCGCGCCGACGGCGCTGCGCATGCTGCGCAAGGAGGACCCGAGCCACCTCGCACGCGCGGATCTCTCCGCCCTCCAAGCGTTGTTCATCGCCGGCGAGCCTTTGGACGCGCCCACCGCCGCTTGGATCGAAGACGCGCTGAAAGTCCCGGTCTTCGACAATTACTGGCAAACCGAAACCGGCTGGCCGATCCTCACCGTGCCCCGCGGGCTGACCGACGCCGACCCAAAACTCGGGGCTGCGGGCCTGCCGATCTACGGCTATGACGTGAAGGTGCTCGACGAAGATACCGGCGCGCCGGTCGCCGCCGGAGAAAAGGGGCTGGTGTGCATCGCACCCCCTCTCCCGCCGGGCTGTTTGTCGACGGTTTGGGGCGACGACGCCCGGTTTGAAAGCACCTATTTTCAGTCCGTGCCCGGCGCCCAGCTTTACTCGACGTTTGATTGGGGCGTTCAGGACGCGGATGGGTACGTCACCATCCTCGGCAGGTCCGACGACGTCATCAACGTGGCCGGCCACCGGTTAGGTACGCGGGAGATCGAGGAAGCGTTATGCACGCATCCCGGCGTGGCTGAGGCCGCCGTGGTGGGCGTCGCCGATAGCGTGAAGGGGCAAACGCCCCACGCCTTTGTGGTGCTTAAAGACGCCGCGCACGCCGATGAGGCGCTGGCGGCTGAGCTCATCGGCGTGGTCGCTCATGAAATCGGCGGCATCGCCAAGCCTTCCCGCATCGTCTGGACGCCCTCACTGCCGAAAACCCGGTCCGGCAAAGTCCTCCGCCGCGCCATCCAGGCGGTGTGCGAAGGGCGCGACCCCGGTGATTTGTCCACCATCGAAGACCGAACCGCCCTCGACGCCATCGCCGCTCAATCCTGACAAGGGGTCAATCCTCGTCCGCGCCCGCCAAAGCAGGAGCGGCGCGCGGCGTTCGCAAATGCACGTCGCGCTGGGGAAAGGGGATCTCTATCCCGGCCTTTTTGAGCTCCGCATAGACGCGGAACCGCAGATCGTTGCGTACCCATAGCGCATTGTTTGCGTCGCGGATGAAAACCCGAAGCTCCAGGTTCAACGCGCTATCGCCGAAATCGGCGAAATAGACGTAGCTTTTGGGATAAGCGAGGATGTCGGAATGGCCCTCGGCGGCGCGCAACAAAACCTCGCGCGCGAATTCAGGGTCGGTGTCGTAAGCAACGCCGACAGGGACGAGCACGCGCGCGATTTTGTCTTTATGCGTCCAATTGAGCACTGAGGACGTTATCAATTCCGAATTGGGAACGATGATCGCGCATCGGTCGAAGGTCTCAATTTCGGTGGAGCGCACGTTGATGCGCCTCACCATGCCCTCCCCAGACGCCGTGACCACCCAATCGCCGATTTTGATCGGGCGCTCGAACAACAAGATCAAACCGGAAACGAAATTGTTGACGATGCTTTGCAGGCCGAACCCGATCCCCACCGACAAGGCGCCGGCGATGATGGTCAGGTTCGACAAATCAAAGCCGATCGCCGACACGCCGGTCAAAAAGGCGACCAAGAGGCCTAAATAGCCCAACAGGGCGGTGAAGGAATGACGCGCTCCGGTGTTTAGCCGGGTCATCGGCAATAAGCGCCGCTCCATCACTCTCTGGAACAAGCGCGTCCCGATAAGAACCGCAGCGACGAGCACCAGCGCCCATAGAATGCTTCCAGGCGAGATCCGTAGCGCGCCGATCGACACCCCGCTCAAAACGCCGGTGACCAGGGCTTGGATTTCGCTCCAGCTCAGACCAAGCACGGCGAGCGCGAACGGGGCCGCAGCCGCCGCCACCAGCAAATTAACGGAAAACCGCGTCCAGAAACTGACGATGTCGTCTTGAGCGTCGTCCGGCTGCGGCCGCCCGGAAACAAGCCGCTCCGTCGCAGCAAGCGACCAGTTCAAGACAAATGCGCGCAGGAGGTAACCCAGCCCGACAAACAACGCGAAATAGGCCGCCTTCTCAAACACCCATCGAGCGAATGCGGCGTAGCCCAATACGCTCGCGCCGAGCATCAAAGCCGCCGGCAACAGTATAAGCGTGCGCAGGAGCGGCCAGCGCGCGCGGCGCTTGTCCTCCTCGCCCTCTTGGCTTTCATCGGCGGCCGAGACGGCGAGCGAAACGCGGCGGCGGCCGAAGAGCAACGCCGCCCCGAAAACGAGGGACGCAAAAAGGGTCTCCAGCTGCAAAAACGCGTTGAGCGTTTCCCCTTCGCCCCAGATTGCGACGATGACCTGGTCGACGAAGAAAATCAGCGCAAGCAGAAACGCCATCCCATGCGCAGCCTTTGCGACGCCGTCGCTCAAGGGCGCCAACCGCCATTCTGGGCGATTGGGGGAAAAAATCGCGCGCGACAGAGCGTTGGCGAGAACGAATAGGGTCGCCGCAATCGCCGCCGCGCCAATAGCGGGATGGGCCGCTTCGGGGGCCAGGCCGGACTGGAGCGTCACCGTGGTCACGACAAAGACGCCCAGCCCGCCAAGGACCAACCGCGTGGTCGCCCGGGTCATGGCGATCGCGGCGCGCCCTGCTTTGGTGATCGACGATGCGGGAATCCGCCCCCAGAGGCGCTCTCCCGCATAGCGCCTGGCCGGGAAGACCAATCCCAAAAATACGGCGAAGCTGACCGCCAACGCCGCCACACTCGGCGTCAACTCGCTCAAAGGCCGTTCTCCCTCGGTGAAGGAAACGGCGAATTCTGAAATCGCGGCGATCCTTTCGTTGAAGCGCTCGCGCGCGCCCCCCAGCATTTCGGGGATGAAAGGCGGCGGACTGCGCGCGAAGACGCTGTCGACAAACGCCGTGCGCAACTGAGCTGCAGAGCTTTCCTGGATCTCCGCCATCCGCTGGGACAGCGCATTCGCAAGCACCGCTAAGCGGTCGATTTCAGCCAGCCTCTCGGCGTAGCTTTGTCTCAACTGAGCGAGGGCTTGAGGCTCTTCGCCCACCTCCGGCGGCGGGCCCAATACGCCGATATCGGATTCAAGCTGAGCGCGCGAGGCCGCGAGCGAACGCCGAAACTCCGCCAACTCCACCCGCGACTCTTGCAGCGTCAGCCGCGCCTCGGAGACCATCGCCGGGCTCCTCGCAGCTGCGAGCGCCTCTTCAATCTCCGCCACCTCGCCTTGAAGCGATGCAAAGCGGTCGGCCGCCCGCTCCTGGTCTTGAGCAAACGCAACGCCCCCCAGAGCGCCGAGCAACATAACGAGCACGAAAATCAGCGATTTCATGGACTGGTTTTACCGCACGCGGCCAGCCTGGCGAAATGCGTTCGGTTCCTCGACGACGCGCCTGCACAGAAAACGCCGCGATTTGCGGCGCCGCAAAAACGCGGTAGGGTTTGGGCATGGCTTTGCAGAAAATGCGAACGGACCAGGCTCACAGCGCAATATCATGACCGAACGAATGTTGCGCTTCACCGATGTCGACCGCGCGATGCCGCAAAAGCGCGACGCGGAGGCGCGTCGGGACGACTTTGACGAAATCTATCGCGAGTTCGCCGCAGGCAAGGCGCGCGAACAAGCCGCTCGTTGCTCCCAATGCGGGGTGCCGTTCTGCCAATCCGGCTGTCCGTTGC
>CAZABJ010000063.1:0-14920 GCA_964483375.1 uncultured Caulobacterales bacterium | reverse complement strand
CCGAAGGCGACGCTGCCCTCTTCGGCTATGGCCAGCTGACCTGGACGTTTTGAGCGACTGGACCCGCCCCCTTATCCCCCCGCCGCGACTCCGTTAGCCTGCCTGTATGGCTGAACCCGCGCGACTGCAGAACATTCCCGAATACGCCGTCTCCGAGCTGGCGCTGGCGCTTAAACGCACGGTGGAGGACGCCTATGGCTTCGTGCGCGTGCGCGGCGAGCTGGGACGGGTGACGCTGGCGAAATCCGGCCATCTCTACGCCGACCTCAAAGACGACAAAGCCGTTATCGCCTCGGTGATGTGGAAGGGCTCCGCGGGGCGGCTGGATTTCCGCCCCGAAGAGGGGCTCGAAGTGGTGTGCGAGGGCAAGCTCTCCACCTATCCGGGGCGTTCGCAGTATCAGCTCATCATCGAGCGCATGGCCCCGGCCGGGGTCGGCGCGCTGATGGCGCTGTTGGAGAAACGCAAAAAGGAGCTGGCCGCCGAGGGCCTGTTCGACCCCGCCCGCAAGCGCCCCTTGCCGCAATTCCCCGAGGTGGTCGGCGTCGTCACCTCGCCCACCGGCGCGGTCATTCGCGACATTCTGCATCGCATCGGTGAGCGGTTTCCGCGCCGGGTGCTGGTTTGGCCGGCGCTCGTGCAAGGCCAGGAGGCCGCCGCACAGGTCGCCGCCGGCATCGTCGGCTTCAATCAGCTCGATGGAACCGGCGCGGTTCCTCGGCCCGACGTGCTCATTGTCGCCCGCGGCGGCGGGTCTATCGAAGACCTCTGGCCGTTCAACGAAGAGGTGGTGGTGCGCGCCGCCGCCGGCAGCGGCGTCCCGTTGATCTCCGCGGTCGGTCATGAAACCGACGTCACGCTGATCGACTACGCCGCAGACAAGCGCGCGCCCACCCCGACCGGCGCTGCGGAACTCGTCACCACGCCCACGCGCGCGGACTGCGCTGAGCGCGTGGCCGCGGCTGCGCTGAGAATGACCCGCGCGGCGACCGGGATCGTTCAGACGTCTTCGGCCGCTTTCGCTTCGGCGGCCCGAGCCCTGCCGCGGGCTGACGCGCTCACTGGTCCGCCCACGGAGCGGTTGGATCGCGCTGGCGAACGCCTTCGGACGGGGCTCAAAGCCCGCTCGGACGCCGCCGCCATCCGGTTCCAGCGTTCCGCGGCGCTGTTGCGGCCCGAGGCGTTGTCGCGGGACCTCGCCGTGCGGGCTCAGAGCTTGGCTGACTTGTCCGCGCGCTTGTCCAGCGCGCAGTCGCGAAGCCTGACCGGTTTGTCTAAGACGCTGCACGCGGCGGGCGGGCGCCTGGCGGCGCGCGCGTTGGACGGGCCGCTGAGGAAAGCGACCGCTCGGCTTGAAGAGACCCTGGCGCGGGCGCGGGCGGCGGCCTCGCGGAACCTGCGCGAGCAGGCCGCCGCCATACGCTCTGCGGCCGCGCGGCTGGAGGCGCTCAACCCGAGAGCCGTCTTATCGCGCGGCTACGCCTTGGTGCGGCGGGAGGAGGGCGACATCGTCCGCTCCGCCGACGCGCTAAAGCCGGGAGAGCGCGTCCGGCTGGAATTCTCGGACGGCGCGCGGGAGGCGGCTGTCGACGGCGCGGCGATTAAGCCAAAACGCAAGAAGCGCTCCGGCGCCGACGACCAAGGCGCTTTGTTCTAGAGTGCCGCAGATGACAGTCCCGGTTTTGGAGCGACCATGAGTTCGAGCATGTCCGGTATTGAGGCGCGCCTTCACTTCGCCCCGCATGATTTCACCATCCTGCGCCCGGGCGCGTATGTGCGCTGCGCCGTCACCGGCCGCCACATTCCGATCGCACGGCTCAAATATTGGAATCACGAGCTGCAAGAAGCCTATGCCGACGCGGAGGCGGCCTTGATCCGCTGGCGTCAGTTGAATGAGGAGAGCGGAGAATGATCCGAGCTTTGACAGCGTTCGCTGCGATTGCCGCAAGCGCCTGTGTGGCCGGCGCGCAAGACGCCGAAGCCCCAGGACAAGTGCCCTTCGCCTGTCCGGCGGGCTCCGCGGTGCAAGGCGGTCTGTTGATTTGCCAGACCGCGCCGGGCGGGGGCGTGACGGTGTCTGCCGGCGACAGTGCGACCACGCACTGGGCGAATGAGGACGGCTACGTGATGGTCGCCTTTCGACGCGAGGCCCTGGGCGAAGTCACGTTGCGCGCAGAGCCTGTGGGCGATCTCGCGGCCTCTGACCCGCTGACCTATGAAATCCCGGCGCGGGACTACCCCATCAGTCGGTTGGAGAACGTCACGCGCGCTTCCCCCAGCTACACCGAGGAAGAACTCGCCCATATTCGCCGATCCACCGCGCTGAAGCGCGAAGCGTTCGACACGGTGATTTCCGGCGACCATTGGCTGGGCGGGTTCATCGTGCCGGTTGAGGGGCGTCGGTCCGGCGTTTACGGCTCGGCGCGCATTCTCAATGGCGATGAAAGCCGGCCGCGGGTGCATTGGGGTATTGATATCGCTGCGCCGGAGGGGACGGCGCCGGCGGATTTCGTCGGCGCACCGATCGTCGCGCCGGCGGCGGGCACGGTCACCTTGGCGGATCCAGACCTCTTTTTTGAGGGCGGCACGATATTCCTCGACCATGGCGACGGGCTTGTGAGCGTGTTCATGCACCTCAGCGCAGTCGACGTCGAAGCCGGTCAGTTCGTGGAACAAGGCGAGCAAATCGGCGCGGTCGGCAACACGGGCCGCTCCACCGGTCCGCATCTGCATTGGGGCCTCAAATATCGGGACCTGTTTTACATCGACCCTGCGGTGGCGCTGGCGCTCGAGCCGCTGGCCGTGGCGTCGGCTGAAGACGATGAAGGGGCCTCGGACGCGGTTTCCGAAGGCGGTGCGGAGAACGGCTGACGCGGGGTGGGGTCTTCGCCCCTGTAAATCGCTTTCGCCCAGCGGCGGTGCACCCAGAACCACTGTTCCGGCGCCGCCGCGACCCGCTCTTCAATAAAGCGATTAATGCGCTCCACCGCATCGCGGATCGCCACGGCCTCCTCAACATCCTGGCGGACGGTGATGGGTTCGTGCACGCGGACTTTGAACCGCGCCTTGGGCAGACGCTCGATGGACATGGGCACGATGGGGCAGTCGAAGCGGCGGGCGAGGCGGGAGGCGCCGTCCGCCGTCATGACTTCGGTCCCGAAAAACGAGCTCGCCACGCCTTCATTATACTTTTGGTCGTTCATGATCGCGACCGTCTCGCCCTTGGCGAGCGCGCGCATCAAGCTGATGCCGCCGGTTTTGCCCTTCGCAGCCATCATTTTCACGCCATAAGCGCTGCGCAGTGCGGCGATGCGGTCGTCCATAAAGCCGTTGTTCATTTGGCGGTACGTGACATGGCAGGACACGCCGTGACGCACGATGACCGAGGCCATGATCTCCCAATTGGCGAGATGGCCGCTCACGAACACCGCCGCGCCGTTGCGCTTCGCCTCCTCAAAGCGTTCCGCGCCTTCCACCTCCACCCGGCCTTCGGGCCCGAAAGTCACCAATTCGGGCAGATGCGGGAACTCGCCCACCAGCCGGCCCAGATTGTCCCACATGCCGCGAATGATCTCGCGCTCTTGGTCTCGCGACGCGTTTGGGAACACGATTTGGATGTTGCGGCGGGCGACTTTGTTCACCGGCATCACCGAGCCGATGGTGCGGAACAACCATCCGCCGACGGCCGAGGCCGTGCTGATGGGCATCAGCCGAAACAGCCCGAAATAAGCGTCATAGGCGAGCGCGGTCATCCGCGCTCCAAATCCGCGATTTTGGTCGACTGCCATGGGTTTAGGTCTAACGCCGCGCCGCGGCGCGGTCGAGAGCGCGTTCGACCAGCCCGTCAAGCGTCTTCTCATCGTCAAAGCGCGCGGCGACGGGCCAGGCGTGAATGATGCGGCGCATGTCCTTTGGAAGCCGCACCATGTCTTTTTCCGTGGTCACCAGGAGCGCATTGTGCCGGCGGGCGGCCTCCCTGAGCATGTCGAGGTCGGCTTTGGTGTAGGCGTGGTGATCAGGATACGTGGCGGTCGCCTTCAATTCCGCCCCGGACTTGGCCAGGGCGTCGAAGAATTTCTGCGGCCGCCCGATGCCGGCGAAGGCGAAGATAGGTCCGCCTGGGATCGGTCCGCGCGGCACCAGAGACGCCCCGATCACGGGCACGTCGGAGGGCAAATGGGTGCGCCAGGACTCCACCCGGGGGGCGCCGTCTTTCGCGCCGCCCATAAGGATGACTGCGTCAGCGCGGCGGAAGGCCGCCTGAACGCTTTCCCGCAGCGGTCCCGCGGGGAAGACCCGGCCATTCCCCATGCCGGACTCCGCGTCAATGAGCACCAAGCACAGGTCTTTGGCGATGGTCGGGTTTTGAAAGCCGTCATCCATGACGATGGCTTCCGCGCCTTCCAGCGTCGCCTTGCGGGCGCCGGCGACTTTGTTTTTGGCCACCCAAGTGGGTCCAGCCCGCGCCAGCAACAACGCCTCATCGCCCACCGCTCGATAGTCATGGCGGTCGCGGTCAACTTGCACCGGTCCGCGCTTGCGTCCGCCATAGCCGCGGGTGAGCGCGTGAGCGGCGATCCCGCTGCGGCCCAGCCGCTCGATAAGCGCGATTGTGACGGGGGTCTTGCCCGTGCCGCCCAGGGTGACGTTGCCGACGCAAATGACGGGGGCGGCGGGGCGGAAGGTGCGCGCCGCGCCGGCTTTCAGTCCAGCGCCGAGCTGATACAGCCAGCTCACCGGCTCCAACAGGGTCCGCCTCAGCGGCGCCGCGTCCGGGCCGCTTGCATGGTTCCAAAACTCAGGCGCGCGCATCGGCGGCCTCCGGAAGCAACGGACGCAGACCCATCATGACCTTTTCTAATACGGAGTCGCCGTGACGAGCCACTGCGGCGGCCGCGGCGACCCGGGTCTTGCGAACCGACGGGGTCAGAGCGGCGACCTCGGCGGCGATTTGGTCCGGGGTCTCTGCAAGCGCGGCGCCGCCAACGGCGATGAGCTCTGCAAAAAGGTCTTCGAAGTTATGGGTGAAGGGGCCGGTGATGATAGGCGCGCCCAAAAGCGCGGGCTCAAAAGGATTATGCCCGCCGATGTCCGGGACCAGCGATCCGCCGATCAGTGCGGCGCGGCAGAGCCGAAACCACAGCCCCAACTCGCCCAGCGTGTCGGCGACATAGACGCTCGCCCAAGCCTCAGGCTCGGCGCCGGCGGCGCGGCGGAGCGAGGGGAACCCCGCTTCCTCGGCGAGCGCGGCCGCGTCGGGGCCACGCTCGGGATGGCGCGGGACGAGCAGCAAGAGCCAATCCTGGCCTTGGGCGCGGAGCAGCCGATGCGCTTCTAAGGCGATTTGCTCCTCGCCAGGATGGGTTGAAGCGGCGAGCCAAACCGGTCGCTCGCCAAAGATCGCGCGCAGGCGCGCGAGCGTCTCGGCGTCGGCGGGCGGGGCGGCGACCGCGTGCTTCAGATTGCCCGCGAGCGGCACGGTGCGGTTCAGGAGCGAGGAGAGCCCGTCCGCGGTTCGTTGGTCGGCGGCTGAGATGCTGGCGAAGGCGCCGAAAACGCGCTTCGCCGCTCCCGGCGCGCGCGACCAACCTTTGAGCGACTTCTCCGTCATCCGGGCATTGACGAGCGCCAGGGGCGCCTCAGCGGCTTCAGCCGCCAAGATGAGGTTCGGCCAGACCTCGGACTCTGCGAAAACGCCCAAGCGCGGTCGCCACCAAGCCAGGAAGCGTTTGGCGACGTCGGCCCGGTCGATGGGGGCGTATTGATGCACCGCGCGGGCGGGCAATCGTTCTGCGAGCAAGCTTGCGGACGTGCGGGTATTGGTGGTGACGACCGCTCCCCAACCCGGGCGCTCCGCCAGCAGCGCATCCAGGAGCGGCAGCATCATCAAGGACTCGCCAACGCTGGCGGCGTGGATCCAAATCAGCTCGTCGGCCGGTCTGCGCGGGGTGGCGCGCGCAAACCGTTCGGCGAGGCGGTCGGGGTCTTCCTTGCCGCGGCGGACCCGAGCGCGCAGCATTGGTCCCGCGAGCGGTCCCAGCGCTTGGGTCGCGGCGCGATAGAGCGTGAGGCTCAAGGGGGCCATCGCGTCACGCTTGCTCAGGCGCAGGGTCCCCGCCGGCCGGGGCGGAGGAGGCGGCGAGGGGGTCGGGCTGCGCGGCGCGCGAGCGCGGGGCCGGCGCAGGCTCGATGACGGCTACGCCCGCCTCAGCGTCGGCGCGTTGGTTCGCGCTGATGAGCATCGTTTCCAAACGTGCGCGGACCGTCTCAACGTCGCGCTCTGACGCGCCTGGGGGCGGGGGATCGGCCGGACCCTCCCAGACGATCACCCCGCGCCCGAAGGGCAGGGGAAGAACGAACCGATCCCAGGACTTGAACACGACCCGCCAACGCGTCGACCAGGCAAATGCGATGAGGGGAACTTGCGCGTTCCGGGCCAGTTTCACCGGACCGACTTTCGCGCGCATGCGAGGGCCGCGGGGGCCGTCGGGCGTAATGGCCAAACAACCGCCCGCCTTCAGATGGTCGTCCGCAGACAACGCCGCGGCGACGCCGCCTTTTTGTTTCGTTTTCTTTTCATTGCGGGAGGAGCCGCGAATGACGCCGACATTGAGCGTCTTGGCCGCACGAGCGACGAACTCCCCGTCGGGCGAGCGCGAAATCATGATGGTCGGCGGCTGTACGTCTTTCGGCCATCCCGCAATGGTCATCAAGACGCGGGCGTGCCAAACGCAGCCCACCACGCCGCGGCCCGAGGCCCATACGGGTTCGATGTTCTCACGCCCGATCACCCGCCAGCGCGTCGTGTTTTTCACCAGCGACATGTAGCCGGCCAGCACCACCCCAAGGGTCCACTGCACCGGCGCAGAGCGAAGGATCGCTTTCACGCGCTCACCCCGCTGCTTCAAGGGCGGCCGCGTCGACCCCGCCGCGCTCGCAGAGCAAACGCCACTCCGCCTCGCGCACTGGCTGGACGGAGAGCCGCGAATTGACCACCAGCATCATGTCCGAAAGCGCCGGCTCGGCCTTCGCCTCAGCCAACGTCACCGGCGTTTCGAGGGCCGTCACCGCAGCGATGTCGACGCACTCCCAGGTCCCCGTGTCGTCCGTGGAGTCCGGATGCGCTTCGGCGATGACGCGCACCACGCCGACAATGCGTTTTTCGTCGCGAGAATGATAAAAAAAGCCCAGCTCGCCGCGCTTCATTTGGCGCATGAAATTGCGCGCTTGGTAATTGCGCACGCCGTCCCATTCTTCGCCGACATCGCCTTTGGCGACTTGCTGGTCCCAAGACCATACGTCGGCCTCAGATTTAAAAAGCCAATAGGCCATGCGTCCGCACCCCGCGCGACACCGTCAACCGTGCGGCCCGCCAGCCCCCGCGTCCCACATTAGCCGGATAGGCTGGACGCAGGAGATGGTCAACAGCGGCGGCGCCGTCAGACCTCGCCCGCGCCGCCCCCGCCTGGGGTCGCGATCTCGATGGAATCCCCCGCCTCGGCTTGAATGCGAAAGCGTCCGGCGAGCGTCTCCGCCTCGCCATTCGCCCGGATCAGGCGCTGCTCGCCGGGAAGCGCTGCGCCCCCGCCATTGAGGCCCGGGGGGCGTTCCTCGCGGCGCGAAGAGAGAAGCGCGACGGTCATGGGCTCTAAAAACCGCAAGCGCCGCACGACGCCGTCTCCGCCGCGCCGCGCCCCGCCGCCGCCCGAGCCGGGTCGAAGGGCGAACCTCTCCAGGCGGACGGGAAAGCGCGCTTCGAGGATTTCAGGGTCGGTCATGCGGGAATTGGTCATATGGGTGTGCACGCCGGAGGCGCCGTCAAAACGCGGACCCGCGCCGGCCCCGCCACAAATGGTCTCGTAATACTGGCGGGTTGCGTCGCCGAAGGTGAGATTGTTCATCGTGCCTTGGGCGGCGGCCATGGCGCCGGTCGCTAAGAACAAGGCGTCGACCACATGCTGGCTGGTTTCGACGTTCCCCGCGACGACGGCCGCGGGCGGGCGAGGGTCGAGGAGCGAGCCAGGCGGTATCCGTAGGTCAATCGGCTTGAGGCAGCCGTCATTGAGCGGAATGTCATCGCCCGCCAGGCACCGGAAAACATAGAGCACGGCGGCGCGGGTGACGGCTGCGGGCGCATTGAAGTTGCTCGCCAATTGCGGCGAGGCTCCGGCGAAGTCGATGACGGCCGTGCGGGCGAGGGGGTCCACCGTCACGGAGACGCGGATCTCCGCGCCGCCGTCCAACCGCACGCAGGCCTCGCCGTCCTTCAACGCGCCGATGACGCGACGGACCGCGGCCTCCGCATTGTCCTGCACGTGCCCCATATATTCACGGACGACCTCGGAGCCGTAATCCCCGACAAGCCGCTCGAGCGCCTCCGCGCCGCGGGCGCAGGCGGCGAGTTGTGCTTTGAGGTCGGCGAGGTTGCGCTCTGGATCTCGGGCGGGATGCTCGGCGTTGGTGAGAATCTCGCGCAGACGCGCTTCCTGAAAAACCCCATTTTCCAGCGCTTTGACCCCGTCGAGAAGCACGCCCTCCTCGCTAAGGCCAGTTGAAAACGGCGGCATCGAGCCGGGCTCTGATCCGCCGATGTCGGCGTGGTGCCCGCGGGCGGCGACGAAGAACATTCTTTCTTGGTCGGCCCCGCCGGGATGCACCGGCGTGATGACGGTGACGTCGGGCACATGGGTGCCGCCGTCATAGGGGTTGTTGAGCGCCACGGCGTCACCGGGCTTGAGATCGGGATGCCTAGCCAAAGCGGCCCGCACGCTCGCCCCCATTGAGCCCAAATGAACCGGCATGTGCGGCGCGTTCGCGACCAGCCCGCCCTCGGCGTCGAACACCGCGCAGGAAAAGTCCAGACGTTCTTTGATGTTCACCGAATGCGCCGTGCGCTCCAGCGTGACGCCCATCTGCTCCGCCACCGCCATAAAGCGCTTGTTGAACAGCTCCAAGCGCACCGGATCCGCGCCCGCGCCGCGCTTGGCTCGGAGCGGCGGGCTGGGACGGGTCAGCACCAACATGCCGTCCTCACGCCGGCGCGCCGCTCGCCATCCAGGGTCGACGGCGATTTGTGAGTTGGCTTGAACGATAAGCGCCGGTCCGAGAACCGGGGTCCCGGTCGGCAGCGCCTCAAAGTCAAAGACCGGAGCGGTGAACCACTGGTCCTCCGCGAACAGCTTGGTCGTCGCGGCGGCTTCCGGCGCGCCGCCGGCCGCCTTGGCGGCGGACACCCCCACAACACCGCCCGGCGGCGCCGCGCGGGCTTCCACCGCGAGGGATTCAAGGTCAATGGTTCGTTCCGGCTCGGCGAAACCGAACAGACGTTTATGGGCCGCCTCAAAGGCCTCGCGCATGCGGTCGACGGGCCCAAGCGGGACCGGCAGGATAGAGTCCGAACCCCGATAACGAAGCCGGGCCTGAGCCGTCACAGCGACGCCCATCACGTCGGCGCCCTGGGCGACGAGCTGGGTTTGCGCTTCGGCTTGGAGATCTTGGGCCAATCGCCCCGCATCCGCGAGACCGTTGGCGTCCAGCGCGACGTCAAGCGCGGCTTCCTTGTGAGCGCGCAGCTCCGCGAGACCGACGCCGAGCGCGGACAAGAGGCTCGCCAGCGGGTGCGCCAGTACGGTCGTAACGCCGATGGCGTCGGCGATGCGGCAGGCCACTTGTCCCGCCGCGCCGCCGAAACTCTGCATCGCATAGCGCGCCGCGTCATAGCCCTGCGCGATGGAGATGCGCTTGACCGCCTGCGCCATGCTTTCGACGGCGACGGAGAGAAACCCGTCCGCCGCCGCTTCGGGGCTCTTGGCCTTCATCTCATAGGCGAGGGCTGCGAAGCGTTTGCGGGCCACCTCGATATTGAGCGGTTGGTCGCCTTTGGGACCGAAGACCGGCGGGAAATAGCGCGGGTCGATCCGCCCCAGGACGACGTTCGCATCGGTCACCGTGAGCGGGCCGCCGCGGCCGTAACAGGCCGGACCCGGGTCGGCGCCGGCGCTCTGCGGGCCGGCCCGCGCTCGGGAGCCGTCGAAACGAAGAATAGAGCCCCCGCCCGCAGCCACCGTGTGCACCGCCGTCATCGGCGCGCGAATCCGCCAACCGCCGACATCCGCTTCGTCCACGCGCTCAAAGTCATCGCCGTCAAAGCGGGAGACGTCCGTGGACGTGCCGCCCATGTCAAACCCGATGACCTTATCGAACCCCGCCTCTTTGGCGGTGCGGGCCATGCCGACCACGCCGCCGGCGGGGCCGGAAATCAGCGCGTCGCGTCCTGTGAAGGCGTCCGCGGCCACAAGTCCGCCCGCTGAGGTCATGAAATAGAGTGGGGCCTCGCCTAGGGCGTCGGCGATTTGCCGGACATAGCGGCGGAGAACCGGGGTCAAATACGCATCCGCAAGCGTCGTGCGCGCGCGCGGCAAGAACTTCACCCGCGGGTCCAAATCGACGCTGGCGACGACGTAGTCGAAGCCCGCGTCGCGAGCGAGTTCGGCGAGCCGACGCTCATGGGCGGGATAGGCGCAGGCATGCATAAGACAGATCGCCGCGGCTTCCGCACCCTGCCGCCGCGCGTCGGCCAGCGCCAGTCTCGCAGCGGTCTCGTCAAGCGGCGTGATGGGCGTCCCGTCCGCATCGACCCGCTCGTCGATTTCAGTGACGAATGCAGCGAGCGCGGCGGGGCGCGCGATATCGAGCGCGAAAATATCCGGGCGAGTTTGGTCGCCGATCCTCAGAGCATCGGCGAAGCCTTTGGTTGTGACGAAAACCGTGGGCGCGCCTCGGCGCTCAAGCAGCGCATTGGTCGCCACGGTGGTGCCCATTTTCACGGCGCGGATGCGCTCGCCAGGAACCGCGGCGCCGGGGCGCACGCCGAGCGCGCGTCGAACGCCTTCCACCGCGGCGTCTGCGTAGAGCCCCGGATTTTCAGACAAGAGCTTGGTCGCGCTCAGCGATCCGTCCGGCGCGCGCGCGATCACGTCGGTGAACGTCCCGCCGCGATCAATCCAAAACTCCCAACCGTTGCGGTCGGCCTCAGCCATGCAAGCGAACCCGGGCAGTGAAGCGCGCAACGCCTCGGCGCGCGCGGAAAGACGCGGCAGACTGGCCATGCTCGGGCGTAGGGACAAGCGTGACGATGACCGAATTCACCAATTCCGCGGCGTTTGACGATTGACGCGCGGGCGGTTCGTCCCAAACTGTTAGTCAAAGGTTGGCGATGACAAAGGCTTCGGAATGACGGCGGCTGCACCTGCGAATGGCGCGGGGTTTTTCTCCCGGATAAGCGGTTTTGCGCGGCGCGCTCTGGACGCGATCGCCGCCGGCGCGGTGGTCGTTTTGCTCGGAGCCGGCGCGGTCGTCGCCGCGATCGCGGCGTTCGCGCTGGCCGCCTTTATGGCGCTGGGCGTCGCCGCAATGTGGATTGTGGCGCGCGTGTTCGGCCCCCGGCGTTCGCAAAGACGGCCCGCCGAACGTCGCGAGCCTCCCAGCGATGACGGCGACGCTCCGGTTCTGAACGCCGAGCGCGGGGCCCATGGCTGGAAAGTCGCCGGCGCGGAAAAGTGATCGCGCGGCAGACGCCGCTCGTGGGCGCCGCCTTGCTTAGGCAGGGCTTCAGGCGTAAGTCGCGTTTATGTCTGCGCGCGATTTCGGGTATCTCTTTCTCGTCTGCCTCATTTGGGGCCTAAACTTTGTCGTCACCAAATGGGTGGTGTCCGGCGAAGCGGGCGAGGGGTATAGCGGCTCAGCGCCGTTTTTCGCCGCTGCGATCCGGTTTTCGCTGATTGCGCTCGCGCTCGCCCCGCTTTTCAGACGCGTGCCCGAAAAGCTGGGGCTCGTCCTCCTCACAGGGCTGTGCATGGGCGCGCTGCATTTCGGCCTGATCTTCGTGGGCGTGCAGTTCGCGCCGCCGTCCACAGTCGCCGTCGCCACTCAGTTGATCGTGCCCTTCACCGCATTGTTGTCAGTGTTTCTGCTTGGGGAAACGATTGACCTCGCCCGCGGCGGCGGGATCGCGTTGGCGCTTCTCGGCGTGGCGCTCATCGCCTACGATCCTGGGAATTTCTCGCTCACCCTCGGCGTCCTGTTCGTCGTCGGCGGCGCTGCGGCGGGCGCAATGGGAACGGTGATGCTCAAGCGGCTGCCCGCAATGGGTCCGTTCGAAGCGCAAGGATGGATTGCTATCGCCTCCGCCCCGCCCTTGATCCTCACCACGCTGCTGTTTGAGAGCGGACACGCTGAGACGCTTGCGACCGGCGGCTGGCGGCTCGTGCTCGCGTTCGCCTTCATCGTCGGTGCGGTGGCGATCTTCGGACACGGAACGTTTTATGCGCTCCTTCGCCGATATGACGCCTCGCTGATTGCGCCGCTCACGCTGATGGCTCCCGTCTGGGGGATGATTTTCGGCGTGCTGCTGACGGGCGACCAGGTGACGCTCGCGCTGATTGTCGGGGCGGGGCTGGCGCTCGCGGGGGTCGGCGTGTTGGCGGTGAGCACGCGGCAACGCGCCTCCGCCATGGCCGCGCCGCGCATGGATCCATGAGCGAAATCGCGATCACCCCCGCGCCTTCGCCGAATTTCGAAGCGCGCGCCGGCCATGAACGGCCCGACATGGTCGTGCTCCACTATACCGGCATGGCCGACGGCGCTGCGGCGCTCGCCAAGCTTCGCGACCCCGATCCGCGAATGAAGACCTATCGCGCCGCTTTGCCGCCGGCCTGGCGGGAGGGGGCGGACGACGCCTATCTGGGTCGCGCCAGCGCGCACTACCTCATCGAAGCCGATGGCGGCGTCTTCCAACTCGTGGCCGAAGACCAAGCCGCTTGGCATGCCGGCAAAGCGTTTTGGGCGGGGGCGAGCGACATCAACGCCCGTTCGATCGGCATCGAATTGGTCAATGGCGGCCACGACTTCGATCTGCCCGGCTATCCTGATGCGCAAATCGACGCGGTGATCGGCCTACTTGGCGCAATATTGAAGCGCCACGACATTGCGCCCTGGCGCGTGGTCGGCCATTCCGACGTGGCGCCCGAGCGGAAGCTGGACCCCGGCGAGCATTTTCCCTGGCGTCGCTTGGAGGCGGCCGGCGCCGCCCTGAGCCGCGGCGCGCCGCGCGCAGCTGAGCCGGGGGGACGTGAAGCGCTTTGGCGTCACGGGGATGCGGGCGCTCGGGTCAAGCGGTTGCAGCGACGGCTTGAGGCGTTGGGCTACGGCCTCGCGGATTCGGGCGGCTACGACAAGCGAACCGAAGCCGCGGTCGCGGCCTTTCAACGTCGCTGGGCGGAGGGCGAGGAAAACGGCTCAGCGTTCGGCGTGTGGCGTCGATGCGATGAACGGCGGTTGGCGGATGTCTTTCAAAGCGCCGCCGCGCTTGCGGCGCGTGCCGCTGAGACCGGCCGGTCCTACGCCGTCCCCCCGCCGCACGACCCTGACTAACCCTTAGCCCTGGGCTGAGGCGGGATTGAAGAACCGCTCGGCCGCGGCGATCAAGCGTTCCGCGCTGGCGCGATCGCGATAGGTGTCGGCCAACGGCCAAACCTCTCCGCGCAAACTGACGGCGGCTCGATAGGAGCGTCCGGTTTCGTCGCGGCTCGACTGCAAGATCACTTCGTGGACTTCATCCAACCGCGCCTCCCGCCGGCGGGAGAACACAAACGTGCGTCTGACCCAAATGAAGGTCCCAGCCTGTCGGTCAAAGGAAGCGGTGACGCTCGTCATCACGGCGATTCCGATCAGCGCCAAGAGAGCGGCGGCTGATATCAGCGCGACGGTCGGCCCGTCGGGCAGCGCCAATCCGTTGAAAACGGCGAACCCCGCCACAGCCGCAGCCCCAAGGACCACAATCACGCCCCAGCCTACGGCGCTGTCTTCGGTCACCAGGAGGTCGTCGGTTTGCGATTTGACGCGCATGCGCCTCATCCTTCGCGCGCTAATAGGCCCTGGCGGCTTATACGATGACGGCGCGGGGCGCGACGAGCCGCAATCCGCGGTCGTCCTTAAAGGTCGCAGTCAGGAGCACGCCTTGTCCGCAGTTCTCGAAACCGCCCGCCTGCAGCCCCTTGTTCTGGATCTTGTCGCATGGATCGACGCCCAGCCGCGAACGATTGCCGAGGTGATGGAGGCTTGGGGCACGTCGTGCCCGCAGCTCCCGGTATGGGAGACCGCTTGCGCGGAAGGATTGGTGGCGCGGGAGACGGTGGTCGGGGGCGTCATTGCAGCCGTCACCCCGCAGGGACGTCGGTTCTTGGACGCAAACCGGCGAACAGGCCCGAACTTGGCGGACCGGGTGCGGCTCCGACGCGCCGTCTGCGCTGACGCGGCGCTCTTGGCGGCATGGCGAGCCCAATCCCATGTGGCCGAGGCGGTCGGGAACGAACCGTGGTGGGATTGGGGCGAAGAAACCGCGCGTGATGTGGGGTGGCGAGAACTCCTGATCGGCGAAGAGGTCGAGGCGGAGGGCGAAAGACCGGTCGGCTTCGTGCAGATTCTCGATCCGGCGCGCGCGGACGGGAGCGACTGGGGCGAAACCGCCACCGGCAGACGCGCGGCGGAGGTTTGGATCGGCGAGGTCGCCGAGTTGGGCCAAGGCGTGGGAACGCGGATGATGCGCCTGGCGCATGCGCGGTGTTTCGCAGCCCCGGAGGTGAGCGCGGTGATCGTGGACCCTCTCGAGCGGAACCAGGGCGCCCGCCGGTTCTATGAGCGCCTCGGCTATCGCCCCCTCGGCCGGCGGACGATGCAGGGCGACGCCGTGTTCCTCTATGAGTTGACCCGCGCGGACTGGCGCGCCCACAACCGGTGACCGCGCCCGCAGGAAATGCGCGGCGCTCGCATGGCGGCTTAGGTTTTGCTAGCTTGCGCGCGATCAGTCGGTCGGGCGGCCGCTCTCGCCACCGCGGAAACGCAGGCGGGAGAGGAAAGTCCG
>CAZABJ010000062.1:0-15173 GCA_964483375.1 uncultured Caulobacterales bacterium | reverse complement strand
GCGTCGAGGATTTGCTGAATGCGCGCCATCAGCTCGGAATTGGCGGTGTCCCCGCCGGTGGTGATGAAGATCTTTTGGCCGGGTTCGGGGTTGTTCAACGCTTTGAACTCGGCGAGCGCGGTCAGGGCGTAGCGGAAGCCTTGCGGGTTCCGCACGCTGTCGCCGAACACCTCGATCAACGTGTCCTGCAGCGATTTGATGAACGCCACCGTGCCGGCCGCGGCGGCTTCGCCCTTCTTCTGCTCAACATAGAGCTTGACGTCGGCTTCGATTTTGGCGCGTTCGGCGGCGGCGCGCGCATTCGCCTTTTGCAGGTTTGACGCTGCGATTTCTTCAGACTGGTCGATGGAAGAGACGAACCGCTCCAGGCGAACGCCATAATCGGTGAAGAACTGATCCCACTCTTCGTCATTCCGTTCCTTAGGCGGAGCGGGCAGATTGGGCGGGCGCTTCTGGGCTGCGGCTTCGGCGAGCGCGAACATCGCGGCGGCCACGTCATAGTGGCTGTTGAACATGTAGCGATGGACGATTTCAGGATGCGCGTTGAGGAGGTCGATGCCGTCGCTGTCGACCATTTTCGTCATGGAGTCCAAGCGCGCCCGAATGATGGGCGACATGAAGTCCTGGAAGAAACGACGGCCGACGACGGCGGCTGATTCCGGCGTCGAAGCGTCCACGCCGGTCTTATCGATGAAACGAATGGGCTCACGCACCGAAAAGACCACCCGCACGTCATGCTC
Organism: uncultured Caulobacterales bacterium; assembly: GCA_964483375.1. Lineage (GTDB taxonomy): Bacteria > Pseudomonadota > Alphaproteobacteria > Caulobacterales > Maricaulaceae > JAUIEH01. The sequence continues at coordinate 14,433 of CAZABJ010000062.1, read as the reverse complement.
GAAATAGGCGTCGTCGGAGGTGTCGGCGGCGACTTTAAACTGAAAGGCCTGATGTGACCGCGGCACGACTTCTGTGGCCACGCGCCGGCCGGCGGCCAGGTTTTCAAGGCCCGGCAGAAACATTTTCGGCGTGTCGATATAGGCCTTGTTCATGCCCCAGCTGGGACGTCGGCCGTCTTCGCGCTTAAACAGCACGAACAGATGCGGCGGACACTGTTTGATCTTCTTATTGCGCTGGTCGAAATAGGCCGAGATGTCGTTGATCGCCAGACCGCCGGCAGTCTGCTTCACGTCCATGACGCCCACGCGCGGACCGGCGTGATGCTCCCCGGCATGGTGCTCGCCAGCGTGATGGTCGGCGGGACCGGGATCGCTCGGCGCGCCCGCATCGACCGGCGTCGCCGGAGTGGTGTCTTCCACGTTGGACATCGCCGTATCGCCTTTGTCGCCTAGTCTTTGCGCAATTCAGTCGCGGGCTGTGTACACGCCTGACCGCTCAGGCTCAATCTGAACTCTCATGGGGTCGCCTTTTAGGCGAAAGCCAGGCCGATTTAGGCGAAACGGATCCGCCTCCAGGCCTCTGGTTCCGGCCCCGCAGCGCGGTATGCTGCGGCCGCTCAGTCGCGACGTTATTCTCACAAGGACACCGATGCGCACCGCCTTGATCTCCCACTCCGCCTGTCTGCAACACCAGCCTCCGCAAGGACATCCTGAGCATGTCGGTCGGTTGGCCGCCATTCTGACCGCGCTTGACGCGCCCGGCTTTGAGGCGCTGGAACGGCGCATGGCCCCCCGCGCGGACCGGGAGGCTTTGCTGAGGGCCCATAGCGCAGAAGCGGTGGCGCGGGTTGAGGCGGCCGCCCCGAACGGGGACGAACCCGCGGGGTTGGATCCCGACACGTGGATGTCTTCAGGATCGCTTGAAGCTGCGTTGCGTGCGGCCGGCGCCGTCATCGCCGCGGTGGACGGCGTGATCGCGGGAGACTTCGAAACGGCGTTTTGCGCCGTCCGCCCGCCGGGTCACCACGCTGAGCGCAATCGGGCGATGGGGTTTTGCCTGTTCAATAACGCCGCGATCGGAGCCTTGCACGCCCGCGCGGTTCATGGGCTGGACCGTGTGGCGGTGGTCGATTTCGACGTTCATCACGGCAATGGCGTTCAGGACATCGCCTGGGACGACCCGGATTTTTTCTACGCCTCCATTCATCAGGGCGGGATCTACCCCATGACGGGACGGGCGGAGGAGCGCGGCGCCCATGGCAACGTCGTGAACGCGCCCGCTCCGGCGGGATGCGAAGGACCGCGGTGGCGAGATTTGTTTGAGGCGGACGTCCTGCCCGCCCTTGATGCGTTCGCCCCGTCCTTGGTGATCATCTCCGCAGGCTTTGACGCTCATCGCGAGGATCCGCTCGCGGGTCTGGCTCTGACCGAAGACGACTTCGCTTGGGCGACCGAGCGGTTGGTGGAGGCCGCGCGCCGCAGCGCCGACGCTCGGCTTGTCTCCACGTTGGAGGGCGGTTACGACTTGCCCGCGCTTGCGGCCTGCGCCGCGGCGCATGTGCGCGTTCTTATGGAGGCCTAGGGAAGAGGCCGGCGGAATGCGTTGGGCTTCGCCTTCCCATGGGACATGTGATGGAACCGCCGGCGCGCCCCGCATCGGACACGTCGGCCGCCGCTTCCGCCGGGGAGATCGTGCTCGCTCGGCATGGCCGGCCAGCGCTTGATCGCTCACAAAAAATGGACTGGCGGGGCTATCGCGCCTGGTGGGAGGCCTATGACCAAGGCGGGTTGGCCGAAGGCCAAGCGCCGCCGGAGGCGCTTAAAGCCATCGCCGCGCGCGCCGACGTGATTTTCTCCTCGACCTTGCAGCGCAGTCGGGAAACCGCGGCCTGGGCGGCGCCCGGCCGTGAGGTGTTCGCCGACGCGGACTTCGTCGAGGCGCCGCTGCCGTCCCCGCCGATCCCGGGGCTGAGGCTGAAGCCGACGCTGTGGGGGGCGGTGGCGCGTCTGACTTGGTCCTTTGGGGTTTCTGCGGGGCAGGAGAGCTGCGCGCAGGCCACCGAACGCGCGCGGAAAGCGGCGGACAAGGCGATCGCCGCCTCCGATGGCGGCAAGCTCGTGCTGGTCTGCGCGCATGGCTGGTTCAATCGCATGATGCGGCCGCAGCTGCTGGCGCGCGGCTGGGCGTGCGTGGAGGATGGCGGCGACGGCTATTGGGGACACCGCCGTTTTCTTCGCTCGGCTTGACCCTGCGAGTCGCGCGAATTGTCGGTGCGCGCTTGGGTCACTAAGGTGCGCATCGATACGGAGGAATCAGGCATGACCGACACAAGCGCCGCCCCCCGCGCCGTGAACGGGTTGAGCTTCGAGGAGGCGCTGGCGGAATTGGAAGACATCGTGCGCCAGCTCGAGAGCGGCGACGTCGCCTTGGAGCGCTCGATCGAAATTTATGATCGCGGCGCCAAACTGAAGGCGCATTGCGAAAAGAAGCTACAAGCCGCGCAGCTGAAGGTGGAGAAAATCGTGCTCTCCGCCGATGGCGGCGTGGACGCTGAACCCGCCGACTTCACCTGACAGGCCAGGAGAGCGCCATGAGCCGGGCCGACGCCCCAGCCCCCGCCGCGCCGGTCGCGGATTACCAAGACTTCGAGAAGATCGACGTACGCCTGGGCACGGTGGTGCGCGCCGAAGAGTTTCCTGGCGCGCGCAAGCCGGCGTTCAAACTCTGGATCGATTTCGGCGATCCGTTGGGGATTAAGAAATCCTCGGCCCAGATCACCCGGCACTACAAACTTGCGGAACTGATCGGGCGGCGGGTTGCGGCGGTGGTGAATTTCGCCCCCCGTCAGATCGGCCCGTTTCTGTCAGAAGTGCTGACGCTCGGCTTCCCGGATGGAAGCGGCGAAGTGGTCTTGTTGACCGTCGACCGTCCTGCGCCCGATGGGGGACGGTTGTTTTGACCGCGCATGGCGCCTGCACCGGCGGAAACCTCCTGCGCGTGAGGCGCTATGACCTGCGATGAACCGCTTTTGACTGAAGAATTCGACGCCCTGCTGGAAGAGACGGCGGACCGGGTCACCGTCGCGCTCGACGCTCTCATTCCTCGGCCTGAGGGGCCCGAAGCCCGTCTGCACTCCGCCATGCGGTACGCCGCTTTGGGCGGCGGCAAGCGGTTGCGGCCGTTTCTCGTGGTTCATGCGGGACGGATGCTGGATGTGGACGAGAGAGGTTTGTTGCGGGCGGCCTGCGCGCTTGAATGCGTGCACACCTATTCGCTCATCCATGACGACCTGCCTTGCATGGACGATGACGACATGCGCCGCGGACGGCCGACGGTCCATCGCGCCTATGACGAAGCGACGGCCGTTTTGGCCGGCGACGCGCTGTTGTCGTTGGGCTTCGAGATTCTCTGCCACGTCGACACCCATGCCGATCCGCGGGTGCGTCTCGATCTCGCCAGCCGTTTGTCGACGGCCACCGGGTCGCGCGGCATGGTCGGGGGCCAGATGCTCGACCTGGAGGCGGAGCGCACCACGTTCGAGCCGTCCGTTCTTGCGCGGATGCAGCGGATGAAAACCGGCGCGCTCATCTCTTTCGCTGTGGAGGCGGGGGCGGTGATGGCCCGGGCGAGCGAGGACGTGTTCTCCGCCTTCGCCGGCTACGCCCATGATTTGGGCTTGGCCTACCAAATCGTCGACGACCTTCTCGACCTGGAGGGCGAGGAGTCCGAGATGGGCAAAGCGGTGCGTAAAGACGCAGGCCGCGGCAAGTGCAATCTCGTATCCGCCATGGGCCCCGAGGCCGCGCGCAATCAGGCGCGGCTTCTCGCCGCGCAGGCTAAAGCGCATCTCGACCTATTCGGGACGCGGGCCATCTCCTTAAAACGTATTGTGGACTTTATCGTCGATCGGCGTTCCTAGCGCCGTCAACTCGAGTGCCGGAGGCCGTCGTGCCCGTCGAAACCCCAGATCTTGACCGCATCGCCAGCCCTGCCGATTTGCGTGACCTCACGGTCGCCGAACTCAGAAGCGTCGCGGATGATCTTCGAAACGAGGTCATCGACGCGGTGTCGGTCACGGGCGGGCATTTGGGCGCGGGACTGGGCGTGGTGGAGCTGACCGTGGCGCTGCACCACGTCTTCAACACCCCTGAGGACGTGCTCATCTGGGATGTCGGGCACCAATGTTATCCCCATAAGGTCCTCACCGGCCGGCGCGACCGCATCCGGACGCTGCGCCAGGAGAACGGGCTGTCCGGCTTCACCAAGCGCTCGGAAAGCGAATACGACCCCTTCGGCGCCGCCCACGCCTCAACCTCGATCTCCGCCGGGCTCGGCTTCGCAGTCGCCCGCGACTTGCGGGAAGAAGACCGCAACGTGGTTTGCGTCATCGGCGACGGGGCCATGTCCGCAGGCATGGCCTATGAGGCGATGAATAATGCGGGCGCTCGCAATAGCCGGCTCATCGTCATTCTGAATGACAACGACATGTCCATCGCCCCGCCCGTCGGCGCGATGCGGGATTATCTCGCTGGTCTCGTGTCCGGGCGCGGCTACACCACGCTGCGCAAGGTGGGCAAGCAAGTCGCCCGCTCCATGGGCGAGCCGATCTACTCGACCACGCGCAAAGCCGAGCATTACACTCGCGGCATGGCCACGGGCGGGACGATGTTCGAAGAGATGGGCTTTTATTACGTTGGGCCGGTGGACGGGCACAATTTAGGCGCCTTGGTCTCGGTGCTTCGCAATGTGCGCGACATGGGCGACGGCCCTGTGCTCATCCATGCCGTCACGCAGAAAGGCAAAGGCTACGCGCCGGCCGAAGATTCTGCGGACAAGTATCATGGCGTGTCGAAGTTTGACGTCGTCACCGGGGTGCAAAAGAAGAGCAAGGGCAACGCGCCGCAATACACCAAAGTCTTCGCTCAAGAGCTCGTCAAAGCCGCTGCGACCGACGACAGCATCGTCGCCATCACCGCGGCTATGCCGGCGGGCACGGGGTTGAACCTGTTCGCCGACGCCTATCCGGACCGGTGTTTCGATGTCGGCATCGCCGAGCAGCATGCGGTCACCTTCGCCGCGGGGCTCGCAGCGGCCGGCATGCGCCCGTTTGCGGCGATTTATTCGACCTTCCTGCAGCGAGGTTACGACTCTGTCGTGCACGACGTCGCGATCCAGCGACTGCCGGTTCGCTTCGCCATCGATCGGGCGGGCCTGGTGGGCGCGGACGGCGCCACGCATGCAGGCTCCTTCGACATCGGGTATCTGGGCGCATTGCCTGGCTTTGTCTTGATGGCCGCCGGCGACGAGGCCGAACTCGCCCGCATGGTTCGCACCGCGGCGCTTATCGACGACCGGCCCAGCGCATTCCGCTATCCGCGCGGGGAAGCCGCTGGGGTTGAGATCCCCGACGACCCTGAGCCGCTCGAAATCGGACGGGGGCGGGTGATGCGCGACGGCGCGGTGGTCGCGCTCGTGTCTTACGGCGGTCGGTTGATGGAAACGCTCGCCGCTGCGGATATGCTCGGGGCCCAGGGGTTGTCGACCACGGTGATCGACGCCCGCTTCGCCAAACCGTTGGATGAACCGCTTCTCAGCCGGGCGGCCCGCGAGCATGAGGTGTTGGTGACGATTGAAGAGGGGGCGGTCGGCGGCTTCGGGGCGTTCGTCCTGCAGCGGTTCTCCGCGCTCGGTTTGCTCGACCGCGGTCTGAAAGTCCGCACCATGACGTTGCCCGACGTCTTCCAGGATCAGGCCAGCCCGGCGGCGATGTACGCTCAAGCCGGGCTCTCAGCACGCGACATCGCCGCAACCGCGATCGCCGCGCTTGGCCGCGGCGACGTCGACGCGCTGGCTGAAGCCGCGCGCGCTTAGCGGCGACGCAAGCCCAAGCGACGATAGCGTTCTTGCCGGCGAACGCGGCGGCGCATCAACCCTTGCAGAGCGTCGCGCATGGTCTCCAGGTCAGCCGGACTGGCCCCGCCCGCGTCTTCATCGCCTTCCCGGAAGATCGAGAACTCCTCGTAAGCGGTCAGTTCGGGCTCGAGCTCTTGGATGACCAGCTCGATCATGATGGCGTCGTCGAGATAGCCGATGCCGGGGATCTTGTCGGGGATGAGGTCGTCAGGCTCGACGAAGTAAGCCAGTGCGTCGATGACCCGGGCGCGGTCCTCGCCTTGAAGCCGCCAATCTTGGTCTTCAAGCATAGCGATGAGCGGATTGAGCTTGGTCAGACGCGCCATGACGAAATCCGGCGGGTTGGTCGCGGCCGCTTCGCTCACAAGGGCGCGCGCCGCGGCGATGATAGCGGTTTCGTCGGCCATCGGACCGGCCTTGTCGCGGGCCGAGTTGAGGCGCTCGCGAAAATAGTCGATATCGCGGGCGGAGAGTTCGAAATTGATCTGCATAGCCGGGCATCCCCTTTTTATAAGCGTCGGAAAGACAATGGCATGGCCGCTTTATGACGGCGACTTTCGTTAGAGTGATGCATGTGGAAAGGCGGTCGGAGGCGACAAGCCCATGAGACTTTTTGCAGGCGCAGTTTGCTTGATTTGGTTCGCGTTGGGATTGGCGGCGGCGCTATTGGCGCAAGTCGAACTCGCTGCGCCGGGCGTCCAGTTCGAGGCGCTGGGGGATTACTCCGCATACGCTTTGCTGCTGGGGATTCATAACGCTCCCCTCGGCGTGGCCTTGCCGATCGCTGCATCTTTCGGCCTTGCTCCCGCCGCTTTGGGCGACCGCGGCTCTGCGGCGCGCCGCATCGGTTTTGGCGTGTTGAGCGGGTTTGGCGTTCTCGCCTCGGTTATCGTCATGCTGGCCGCCGTCGGCGCCGCCATCCCGCTTTTGCCGAGCGAGACCCGGTTTGATCATTTCGTCCGCAGTGACGGCGTCTTCGTCGGCGCATCCGCTGTCGCGCTCTCGGCGACGCTGTTGATGCTGGTTGGACCGAACCGACGGCCGATTGTCATCACGCTGACGCTCTTGGCGTGGGTTTCGCTCGCCGTCGCTGCGGTCATGCGCGCGACAGTCGAGGCCCCCCTTGGCGTGGATCGGATGTTTCACGACACCTATGTCAACGTCACCACGCTGCACGCTGCGGGCGGGGCGGTCGTTCTTGGCGGGCTGGCGATCGCAGGCTCGACATTGGCGCGCTCAGGTCGGCGGGTGCGGTTGGGGTGGCTGGCGCTTCTGTCAGCGGCCTTTTTCGGCGGGCTCGCCTACATCCAAGCGCGGTTGGGCTTCGACGGCATGCCGCGCCGTTATGTGGACTATGCCGAGGCCTTTGAGATGTTGCACCGCGCCGCAGCGGTCCTCGGCGTCGGCGCGTCGGTCGGATTTCTCATCTGCGCGGCGGTGCTTTTCCTTACCGCATTGCGGCCTGCGTCGCGCTAGCCGTTGACGGCGCCGCCGCGGCGCACACCTCTAGTCCTGCGGCGGAACGATAGGGCGCGGATTCATGGCCGAAAACGACAGCTTGTTTGGACGAACGCGGCGGGTTGCTCAGGTTGGGGCGGGGCTCTCCGGCGCAGCGGCGGCGTTCGGCGTGAACAAGATTTTTGGCGGCGAAGAGGGCGACACGAAGGCGGCCCAAGCGCTCCGCGCCGCGCTCGGCGGCGTCAAGGGCCCCTTGATGAAGGTCGCGCAAATGCTCGCGACCATCCCCGACTTTCTGCCGACGGAATACGCAGAGGAGCTGGCGCAGCTGCAGGCCCACGCGCCGTCCATGGGCTGGAGCTTCGTGAAGCGCCGCATGCGTTCGGAACTGGGCCCCGACTGGCGGGAGAAGTTCGCCGCGTTTGAGCATGAGGCCGCCCACGCCGCATCCCTGGGCCAGGTCCATCGCGCGGCGCTGCATGACGGCCGCGCGGTCGCTTGCAAGCTGCAGTACCCCGATATGGCCAGCGCTGTGGAGGCCGATCTCGCCCAGCTCAAGGTCATCCTCTCGGTGTTTAAGCGCGTGGAAAAGTCAGTCGACCCCAGCGAAATGGCGGTGGAGGTCGGCGATCGGCTGCGCGAAGAGCTCGACTATGACCGCGAGGCCCGCGCCATGGCGCTTTATGCCGGGGTGTTCGCCGACAATCCGCGCGTCCGCGTGCCGGAGGGGGTCGCAGAGCTCTCAACCCCGCGCCTGTTGACTATGACATGGCTTGACGGGCGCAGCGTGTCTGCGTTCGAGGACGCGGACTTGGCGGTGCGCAATCAGATCGCGGAGCGCCTGTTCGACGCCTGGTGGGCGCCGATGTATCGCTACGGCGTCATTCACGGCGACCCGCATCTGGGCAACTACACCGTCGTGGGGGACGGCGAGGCGCTGAATCTGCTCGACTTCGGCTGCATCCGCATTTTTCCCCCGCGCTTCGTCGCCGGCGTCGTCAGCCTCTATCGCGCGCTGGAAGCGGACGACTATGACGCCCAGGCCGCCGCCTATGAGAGCTGGGGCTTCACCGGCTTGAACCGCGGCCTCATTGAGGCGCTCAATCTGTGGGCGCGGTTCATCTACGGCCCGCTGCTCGATGACCGGGTGCGCACGGTGGCCGACGGCGTGAAGCCCGGCGAATACGGCCGTCGCGAAGCCTTCCAGGTGCGCACCCTGTTGAAGGAGCGCGGGCCGGTGCGGATTCCCCGCGAGTTCGTGTTCATGGACCGCGCCGCAATCGGCGTCGGCGCAGCCTTTTTGCGGCTCGGCGCAGAAGTGAATTTCTACGAGCGCTATCAAGCCTCGATCGCAGAGTTTGAGGAACAGGCCGTTGCGCGTCGGCAGGCTGATGCGCTGGCGCGCGTGGGCCTCGCGACGACCGAGCCGGCGGGCTAAGGTCCCCGACACGTTCGCCGCGCGCGCAAGGCGCTTTTGGGGTTGGGTCGTGACCGAACATGAAGCGCCGATGCGGCGCATTCGCCCCTGGATCGCAGCGCTTCTCGCGCTCCTCAGCGCGGGCCTGGGGCATTTTTATGCGAGGCGAACCCGCCGCGCGATCGTTTGGGCGGCGGTTTGGCTGACGCTGATCGCGCTGACGAACGTCTTGCTTCATCTCCTGGAGGAGACCGCCTGGCTGGCGCTCATTCCGGCCTATGTGATCGCCTTTGTTGGGCACGCGATTGACGCCTACGCCGCCGCGCCCCGGCGCGCCGCGCGCGCGGGATGGCCGCGCTTGCTTGTGTATCTGGCGTTTCCCGCGACGGTTTTCGCCGCCAACCATCTTGCCCGGGAGACCGCGCCGTTGCGGACCTATTACGCGTCCGCCTCGGCGATGGCGCCGACGCTGATCCCGCGCGATCGTGTGTTCGCGCGCGTGCGCTCGCCCTTTTGTCGGAGCCTGTCCGTCGATCGCGGCGACATCGTCCTCACGACCAGGGAGGGGCGCAGGGGCTCCGCTCCGCTCGTCTCGCGCGTTGTCGGCCTGCCCAATGATCATGTGCGGGTCGACGAGGCCGGCTTGTCGGTCAATGGCGAGCGCATCACCGGCGAGGTTCTTGGCGAAGCCCCTGGGGCGGCGGGCCGGGCGGCGTTCCTCTACGCCGACGAGCGCTTCCCCGACACGAGGCCATGGACGGTCTATGGCGCGGAGGATCGCGGTTGGGGCCCGCCCTATGACGGCGTCGTTCCGGAGGGGCACGTCTTCTTGCTGGGGGACAATCGGACGCAATCGCGCGACAGCCGCGCCGTGGGACCCGCGCCCATGGGGGCAATCCACGGCGTCGTGCTGCGCGCGCCGTTTTCCCTTGCCCGGGAGCCGCGCGGGTTTTGGCGTCAGCTGCGCGTGGACGACGCTGGTGTGTGCGCGCCGCAATGACCGCGCGGCCGTCCGACAGGGCGACATCGCTGGCGCGCCGCGCCCTGTGCGCCATTGACGCGGACGCGCGCGCGCTCTAACGCGCGGCGATGACCGAGATTTCTCCCCCGCCGCCCCCGCCTGCGCCGCTTTCGCCGTTCGCAGGGGCCCGCCCGCCAGCGCCCGCTTGGTTCACTGACGCGCTGAAGGTTCCTCATGTCGATGGCGAAACGACCGTCGCTGGGGCGACTATCCTGTGGCGACGTTGGGGCGACCCGGCCAAACCCGGCCTGGTGTTCGTTCATGGCGGGGTGGCGCATCTGGGCTGGTGGGATTTCATCGCCCCGTTTTTCGTCGACCGATACTGCGCTGTCGCGTTGTCGCTCTCCGGCATGGGCGGCTCGGGCTTTCGCGAAAGCTACCGCATTGAGCAATACGCGGATGAGGCGCTCGCCGTCGCCGCGGACGCCGGTCTGCAAGCGCGCCCGACCTTTATCGGCCACTCTTTCGGAGGTTTTGTCGGGGTTCAGGCTGCCCATCGCCATGGCGACGCGCTGAGCGGGGCGATCATCGTGGATTCTCCCATCCGCGCGAACCAGGAGCGCCCGTCCTCCCCGCCGCGCCGGCGAGGCGGCAAGGTCTATGCGACCGAGGCGGAGGCGCTGTCGCGGTTCCGGCTGCTGCCGGACCAAATCTGCGAGAACCTGTTTCTGCTCGACCACATCGCGCGGGGCGCGCTGCAGCGCGGGCAGAGCGAGGATGGCGCGCAGGGCTGGACCTGGCGACACGACCCCGATCTGTGGCCGAAGATGGCGTACCCCGATGTCGCTCCTGGCGCGGTTGCGGGCGCGCTGAAATGCCCTGTCGCCTTTCTGCGGGGCGCGCGGTCGGGGCTGATGAGCGACGAGATATGGAAGGGCATGGGAGAGCTGTTCCCGCAAGGCTCGCCCATGATCGACGTGCCGGATGCGGATCATCACGTGCTTTTGGACCAACCGCTCGCCCTTGTGGCGGCGTTGAACGCTTTGCTGAGCGCCTGGCCGGCCCGGGGAGGGTGACGGGCGCACGCTTGAAGCGCGCTGCGACCCATGGTACCCGCCGTCTCTGGTTTGGGGAGCAGGCGGTATGGCGATGTCCGAAGACTATCAGCGCGGCGAGATGGACATCACCGAGCAGTCGCGGACCTATTCAGGGTTTATGGCGCTCACGGTGTGGGCGAGCGCGCTGACGGTGCTGGCTGTTCTCGCTCTGACGCTGATCTTCGCGGTTGGCGTGTCCTGGGTTTTCGCTCTGGGCGTGACCGCGGCGTTGGGCGTGTTGGCCGGCTATTTTCTCAAGCTGGGCGGGGCATGGTACGCCACGGTGATCGGGCTGACGGTCCTCTCCGCCGTGATCGGCGGGGTGGTCGCGCTCCTAGCCGCTTTAGCCGGTTAACGTCATCGGCCTTTCGTCCGAGGAGTCAATCGGGCTAGGCTTTCAGCGAATCCGGCCGACCGGCGCGGGAGAGCCACATGAAAATCGCAGCAGCGCGCGAGCGTCGAGCGGGGGAAACCCGCGTGGCGGTCACGCCGGAAACCGCCAAAAAAATCACCGCCCTCGGCCATGAGGTGTTGATCGAAACCCGCGCCGGGTCGGGATCGAACTTCTCCGATGCGGCCTATCAAGAGGCCGGCGCTCGTATCTTCGACGGGCTCGAGGCCTTGGGCGAGGTCGACCTTCTGCTCAAAGTCTCTCGACCTGACGCGGAGGAGATGTCCGCTTTGCGCGCCGGCGCCGGGGTGGTGGGCTTGTTGAAGCCCCATGGCGATGTCGAGGCGGCGAAAGCCTATGCCGCCAAGCCCGCCGACGCCTTCGCCATGGAGTTCACCCCGCGCATCACCCGCGCCCAGTCCATGGACGCCTTGTCCTCGCAGTCAAATCTCGCCGGCTATCGGGCGGTGATTGAAGCCGCGCACGCCTATGGGCGGGCGATGCCGATGATGATGACGGCGGCGGGCACGGTTGCACCCGCGAAAGTGTTCGTGATGGGCGCCGGCGTGGCCGGTTTGCAGGCCATCGCCACCGCCAAGCGCCTGGGCGCGGTGGTGTCGGCCACCGACGTGCGTCCCGCGGCGAAGGAACAGGTCCAGTCTCTCGCTGCGAAGTTCGTTGCGGTTGAGGACGAGGAATTCAAACAGGCTGAAACCGCCGGCGGCTACGCCAAAGAAATGTCGGCGGAGTACCAGGCCAAGCAGCAAAAGCTCGTCGAAGAGCATATCGCCAAGCAAGATATCGTCGTCACCACCGCGCTGATTCCCGGCCGGCCTGCGCCGCGCCTGGTGTCCGCCGCGATGGTCGCCTCTATGCGCCCCGGCTCGGTGCTGGTGGACTTGGCGGCGGAGCAGGGCGGCAATGTCGAAGGCGCCGTGTTGGGCGAAACCGTCGAGGCGGACGGGGTCTCCATTATCGGTTGGACCAATCTCGCCTGGCGGTTGGCTGCGGATGCGTCGTCGCTTTACGCCAAGAACCTGCTGAACCTGTTGCCGCTTCTCACCGCGGAAAGCGGCGCTTATGCGCCCCATTGGGACGATGAAATCATCACCGGCATGGCGCTGACCCGCGAGGGCGCGGTCGTGCATCCCACGCTTGGCGGCGCCCCGCCCGCCGCCGAAACGCAGCCGGAACCCGCCGCAGAGCCCGCCGCCAGTTCGGCGGAGGCTCCGGCGCAGCCTGAACCGGCGGAGCCCGCCGAAGCGACGAGCGAGACCGCGCCGTCAGAGACGGCGTCGGAACCTGAGCCCGCACAGCCGCCCTTCCAGACCGCGCCGGCCGAGACCGCGCCGGCCGAGACCGACGAGCCTTCCGCGCAGGACGACCCGCCCGGTCCGCCGGACGAAACCGAGCCGCGCAATTGAGCGTGAGCCCTGCGAGGCGAGAACCAAGGAACCTCTGATGGAACACGTCGCGATCGACCCCACCATCTTCCGCTTGGCGATCTTCGTGCTCGCGGTGTTCGTGGGATATTACGTCGTCTGGTCGGTGACCCCGGCGCTGCACACCCCCTTGATGGCGGTCACCAACGCCGTCTCCTCCGTCATCATTGTGGGCGCGCTTCTCGCCGCCGCCGCCACGGCGGGGCCGGCGGGCGAGGTCGCCAATAACGGCGCCGGCGTCGGGGCGGCGCGCTTCTTCGGGTTGATCGCGGTGATTCTCGCCAGCGTGAACATCTTCGGCGGCTTCCTGGTCACCCAGCGCATGCTGGCGATGTACAAAAAGAAAGAGCGGTAGGACGAGCCCATGAACGCCAATATCGCCGCTCTTCTGTATCTCGTCGTCGGGGTGTTGTTCATTCTGACGCTGCGGGGGTTGTCGAGCCCTGAGACGAGCCGCCGAGGCAACTATCTCGGCATGATCGGCATGGGCCTCGCGATCGGGGTGACGCTATGGCTTTTGGGCGCGCGCGGCGCGCTCGACCTGGTCACGGTCCTCTTGCTGCTGATCGGCGTGGCGATCGGCGGCGGGATAGGGGCGGTGGTCGCACAGCGCATTCCCATGACGGCCATGCCCCAACTGGTGGCCGCGTTCCACTCGCTGGTGGGTTTGGCGGCGGTGTTGGTGGCGGCCGCGGCGTTCTATGCCCCTGAGGCCTATGGATTGAAGGCGCCGATCCGCGATGCGATCAGCGGCGCGGTGACGGGCTTGTCGACGCTGAAGCCGTTGTCGCTCATCGAAATGTCGCTGGGCGCGGCCATCGGCGCGATGACATTCACCGGCTCGGTGATCGCCTTCGCCAAGCTCAACGGCAACATGTCCGGCGCGCCGATCCTGCTGCCGCAGCGGCATCTCATCAATATCGGCCTCGCCGCGGGGTTGGTGCTGGGGATCATCATTCTGGTCGTGACCCGCGGGGAGGGGCCGCTCGCCTGGTTCGCCTTTTGGCTCGTGACCATTTTGGGCTTCGTCATCGGGGTGACGCTCATCATTCCCATCGGCGGGGCCGACATGCCGGTGGTGGTTTCCATGCTCAACTCCTATTCGGGATGGGCCGCCGCCGCGCTTGGCTTCACGCTGGAGAACAACGCGCTTCTCATCACCGGCGCATTGGTGGGCTCATCGGGGGCCATCCTCTCCTACATCATGTGCAAAGGGATGAACCGCAGCTTCATCTCGGTGATCCTGGGCGGGTTCGGCGGGGAGACCGCGGCGGCCGCGGAAGGGCCGCAAGGCACGGTGAAACGCGGCTCGGCGGACGCCGCGGCCTTCATCATGAAAAACGCCTCCAAGGTCATCATCGTGCCGGGCTATGGCATGGCCGTGGCTCAAGCCCAGCACGCGCTTAAGGAAATGGCCGATAAGCTGAAGGCCGAGGGCGTGGATGTGAAATACGCCATCCACCCCGTCGCCGGCCGGATGCCGGGGCATATGAACGTGCTCTTGGCTGAAGCGCAGGTGCCTTACGACGAAGTCTTCGAGCTTGAAGACATCAACTCCGAATTCTCCACCGCCGACGTCGCCTTCGTCATCGGCGCCAATGACGTCACCAATCCGGCTGCCGAATACGACCCGAGTTCTCCCATTTACGGCATGCCGGTCTTGAAGGTCTGGAACGCCGGGACGGTGATGTTCGTCAAACGCTCGCTCGGCTCAGGCTATGCCGGCGTCGAAAACCCGCTGTTCTTCCGCGAC
>CAZABJ010000061.1:0-15364 GCA_964483375.1 uncultured Caulobacterales bacterium | reverse complement strand
ATCACGGCACCCAACACAACAACCAAGGCCAGATGGACCGTTGGTCCATCGTGACGACGCTCAACTACCTTGAGCATGACGTTGAGGTGGACATCATTCTCGCCAAGGCGAAGAGCTTCGACACCGATGAGGGCCGCAAGACCATCGCCGCAATGGTCTCTGTCGCGGACATGACCCGCAACGCCTTCATGAACGGCGACATCTCCACGGTCATGAGCCCGCGAACGGTGATCACCTGGGCGGAGAACACCGAGATTTTCGGTGATGTGGGGCAGGCGTTCCGCATGACGTTCTTGAACAAATGCGACGAGCTGGAACGCCCGGTCATCGCGGAGTTCTACCAGCGCGCCTTTGGCGAAGATCTGCCGGAGTCCGCCGCACAGGTCCGGGTCGCTTAGTCGGCGAGGCCGGCTCAATCGATATCGATCACGCACCCCTGGGCGGCCAAGGTCTCGATCGGGTCCGCACGGAGCGACGCCCGAAATCCCACCACAAGCGCCAGCCCCTCGGTAAGCGCGGATGGCGCGAAGGCGACGCCGACGCTCTCCCCGCGCCAGCTCCCCGCCGCGCCGAAACACTGAGGCGACATGACGCGCCCGAAGCTTCGCACATGGGCGCGGTTTCGTTCGTCGAACCCCACCCAGGCCATGCGGCCAGGCGAACTGAGGTCGGGGGCGTAGCCCTCGGCAAAGACCACCGCGTCGAGATCCAGGTCGAGCAAGATATCGGCCCCGCCCAGGTCGAGCCCTTCGCGCAATCCCACCGGATGCGGGGGGCCGTCGCCAAATACGTCGATCAACCAGCTCGGCGAAAACCTAAAGATCTCACTGAGAAGCGTCGCGGTCGCCGCATCCGAGAGAACGCCGGCGCCGTACGCCGCCCGCGCCTCACGGACCAGACCAAGAGCCGCTTGGTTTCGCGCCGCTGGGTCTGGGGCGGGCGGGCCGCTCACACAGGCGCTCGCAAAAAGAGCCAACACATAGATCGCTCCCAATCGCATGGCTGTCTGCGCTCCTTTCCGCCACAGGGCGGCTGGGCGAAGACGGCCCCACCCCCTTCGCAGCTCGGCCGGCGAAGGCTATCTCTTACCCGATGAGCCGTTCTCCTGACGATCTTTTCAAGCGCGCCGTCGCCGCCGCCACCCGGGCGCTTGCGGGCAAAGGCCAAGTCGACGTGCGCTTTGGCGGCGACATGGCCGGCATCGTGCGCGGCGCGGTCGCCCTGCCCCAACCGCCCGCGAAGCTGACCAAGAGCGCTGCGGCGCGCGCCCGCGGGAAAGCCGACGGCCTGGCGTTGCGGCTCGCCCACCATGACACCGGCTCTCACGCGGTCAGCCGACCCCATGGCTCACGGGCGCGCGCGATTTATGACGCAGCCGAGCAGACGCGCGTGGAATGCCTCGGCGCCAAGGCCCTGCCCGGCGTGGCGGAGAACTTGGAAGCCGCGCTTATCGAACGCTGCGAGCGGGCCGGCTTCAACCGCATGGAGGACCGGCAGGACGCGCCTCTGGCGGACGCCGTCGCCCTGTTGGTGCGCGAGAAAATGACGGGCCGGAGGCTGCCCAAGGCCGCCCGCGGTGTGGCTGATCTCTGGCGTGAGGTGATCGAGAGCAAAGCCGGCCCCACGCTCACCCGTCTCGCCGAAGCGGGCGAGGACCAGACCGCGTTCGCCGAAGCGTTGCGCGCGCTCATTCGGGACTTGGATCTGGGCGAGGAGTTAGGCGGGGAGCCCGAGCAGGACGATGACGACGGCGCGGACGAGCCGGACTCCTCAGAGTCCTCAGAAGCGGACAATGATGCAGGCGGAGACGACGCCGCACCCCAGTCCGAGGAGCCCGGCGAGAACGAACCCGGGGAGAGCGAAGCCGGCGTCGCCGACATCGCAGACGTCGATGCGGGGGACGACGGCGATGCTGAGTCCGAAGCCGCCTTGGGCGAGATCGAGCCGGACGCCGCCCCGCCCCGGCAACGCCGCAACGCCGCTGAAGAAGCCGCCGCCTACCGCGCCTTCACCACGAAATTTGACGAAGTCGTCGGGGCGGAGACTTTGTGCGAGGAGGAAGAACTCGCACGGCTGCGCGCCTATCTGGACCAGCAACTCAAGCCCTTCCAAAACGTGGTTTCGCGCTTGGCGAACCGACTGCAACGCCGGCTTCTGGCGAAACAATCGCGTTCTTGGGTGTTCGACTTGGATGAGGGCGTTCTCGACACCTCGCGCCTGACCCGCGTCGTCACCGACCCGCTGCACCCGCTTTCCTTCAAGGAGGAGAGCGACGTGGATTTCCGCGACACGGTGGTGACGCTGCTTTTGGACAATTCCGGCTCCATGCGCGGCCGCCCCATCGTGATCGCGGCGATGTGCGCGGACATCCTCGCCCGCACGCTGGAACGGTGCGGCGTGAAGGTCGAAATCCTCGGCTTCACCACGCGCGCCTGGAAAGGCGGCCGGTCGCGGGAGGAATGGCTAAAGGCTGGCAGGCCGGAGGGGCCGGGGCGGCTGAACGACCTGCGCCACATCGTCTACAAGCCGGCCGACGCGCCCTATCGCCGCGCCCGCGCGAGGCTGGGGCTGATGATGAAAGAAGGCCTTTTGAAGGAAAACATCGACGGGGAGGCGCTGGCCTGGGCCTGGCGCCGGCTCGCCTGTCGGACTGAGCAACGCCGCATCCTGATGGTCATTTCCGACGGGGCGCCGGTGGACGATTCCACGCTGTCGGTGAACCCCGGCGGCTATCTGGACCGGCATCTGCGCGAAACGATCGCAGAGATTGAGAACCGCTCGGATGTCGAGCTCGCCGCGGTGGGGATCGGCCATGACGTGACCCGTTGGTACCGCAACGCCGTCACCATCACCGACGCCGACCAACTCGGCGGCGCGCTGATCCAAGAATTGGCCGACCTCTTTGACCAAGACGCTGCGCGCGCCAAGCCGCGGGCCGCCGCAAAATCCGCCCCTCGAGGCCGCAGCGGGCTCGCCCGCACCAGTCTTCAAGCCGTTCGCACGGAGTTTTCATGACCCCTCGCCTTCTCGCCTGCTGCGCCGCGTTCACGCTCGCTTCCCCCGCCTTGGCCCAATCACCCGTCACCGTGCCTGCTTGCAGCGCAACGGCGGTCGCTGAGGATTTGGTCGGCGAAGATCTCGGCGCGCTGACGTTTCACGGCGGGGTCCAGCTATCCGCGCTTGAGCCGGACTTTGGCGAGATATCCGGCTTGGTCGTCGAACAAGCCGATGCGGCGGGCGACGTTTTGATCGGCGTGTCCGACCAGGGCTATGCGATCACGCTCTACCCCGAAGTCGCTGAGGGCGCTTTGACGGGCGCGGCGTGCGAACAAAGCCCGCTGCGCGACGCATCCGGCCAGCCGATCCGCGGGCGAGAGCGGGACGCCGAAGGGATCACGACGCTCGCCGACGGCCGCCATGCGGTGAGTTTCGAGCGCGTGCATCGGATTGAAATCCAGGATGCGGACTTGGCGGGCCGGGACGGCGTGGGCCCTGCGGTGATGCGGCTTGATCTGTTGGACAACAATCGCGGCCTTGAGGCTTTGGCGACGCTGCCGGGCGGGGATGTGATCGCCGGGGCGGAAAGCCCCTCGCTTCTGGGTCACCCCCATCCGATTTGGCGCTTCGCTGCGGCTGACGATCCTGAGACGCCCCTCGCGGCCGGCGAGCCGACGTTCCAGATCGCGACCGAACCCGGGTTTGCGCTGGTCGGCCTGGACGTCACGCCCGCCGGCGATCTCATCGTGCTGCAGCGCTTCTACACGCGTGAGACGGGCAACCGAACACGGATCGCGTGGTTGCCCGGGGAAGCCGTCGCCGCCGCCGAGCCCGGCGACGTGCTCCGCGCGGTCACGCTTGCGCGCTGGAGCCGCGCCGACGCCTTGCCGGTCGACAATTTCGAAGCGGTCGCTGTCGCGCCGGGCGCGAGCGACGGAGAAATCCGGCTCTGGGTGGCCTCCGACGACAATCTGTCGAATTCACAGCGCACGCTGTTGTATCTGTTCACCCTTGACGAAGCCGCCTTCGCCGAAACCGGCCGCGAGCGCTTCGCCGCTCAGCAAGAAGCGGCGAACGCAGCTCCGGAGTAACGGAGGTCGCCGGTAGCCCCGGCCATCGAGAGAAGCCCGCGTTCCCGGATTTTGTCATCTCGTCAGTCCGTCCCGAGCGCGGGACGGGCCGTAGGGCGGCGCTGAGGCCGCAGGCCGAAGCCCGCCGCGGCATGCCGCGATTTGGCAGGCATCGCTTCGCTCAGCGCCGCCCTACGGGCTCTCAAGATGGCAGGGCTTTGTTTTCAAACAAAAAGACCTGTCATCCGGGCGCGTCAGAATTTCCGGGAAATCCTCGCATAAACGAAAGCCGGACCCGGCTCACTCCAGCGCGCTGAACGCCACCGCGCCGTCCACCACCGTCAGCACGGCGCGGGCGTGGGGGATGTCCTCAAGCGGGACGGTCATCAAATCCCGGTCAAAAGCGGTGAAATCGGCGCGCATGCCGACCGCAATGACGCCCAGTTCATCCTCTTGGAAGGCGGCGAAGGCGGGCCAGCGAGTGAACATGGCGAGCGCTTGTTCGCGGGTGACGGCTTCAGACGCGTCGAACGCTGAAACACGACCGCCCTGCAAATCGGCTCTTGCGACGGCGGCGTGAAACTCCGCTGCTGGGTCGCCGCGCTCCACCGGCGCATCCGACCCGCCCGCCACAAGGGCGCCTTCCGCCAAAATGGACGCCCAGGCATACGCGCCCTCCAACCGGTCGGGCCCCAGCCGCGCGGGCGCAAAATACTGGTCGGTCGCAAAATGGGAGGGCTGCATCGAGGCGATGAGATCGAGCGCGTCGAACCGAGAGATGTCGTCGGGATGGACGACTTGGGCGTGCTCAATGCGCCAGCGCGCGCGCGAGGCCGCCATAGGGCGCTCGGAATAGGCGACTTCAATCCAATTCATCACCAGATGGTTGGCGCGATCGCCAATGGCGTGGATGGCGAGTTGGATGTCGTGTTCGAGCGCCCTGTCGAACAGCGCCATGGTCTCCTGCTCGCGCCTCAGCAAGAGCCCCGTCGTGCCCGCCGCATCCGCGTAAGGCTCGAACAACGCCGCGCCGCGGGAGCCCAGCGCGCCGTCCATGTAGATTTTCACCGCGCGTGTGACGACCCGGCCATCGGCGGCCTCGCGCGGCCCGGTCACCAAGAGCCGGTCAAACCCTGTGGGGTCGATGGCGTTGTACACGCGGATGGGGAGCGCGCCGTCGGCCGCCAGACGCTCCATGCGCGGCACGTCGTCAAATTCCACCGACATATTGTGAATGCCGGTCCAGCCGCGGGCCGCATAGACCGCCGCGCCATCTGCGAGAATGTCGTCGCGCGCATCCCCGCGCGGCTCTTGAGCCAGCGCCGCCGCCAACGCCATGGCGTTGTCGATGAGCAGACCCGTCGCGCGCCCCGTCTCATCGCGCTCAATGCGGCCGCCGTCAGGGTCCGGCGTGTCCGCATTTATGCCGGCCGCGGCAAGCGCTGCGGAGTTCGCCAACAAGGCATGGCCGTCGGCGCGAACCAGCAAGGTCGGCGTGTCGCCGGTGACGGGGTCGATGTCATCTCGCGTCGGAAAACGTCCGTCCGGCCAGGCGGACTCAATCCAGCCGCGGCCGGTAAGCGTTACGCCCGAGGCGCGGGCGGGGCCGACTGCGTCCTCCACCGCCGCGACGAATTCCGCGATGGAGCCCACATCGGCGAGGTCCAGGCGGCGTTCCCGCTCGCCAATGCCGAACAAATGCGCGTGGGCGTCGACAAAGCCGGGAAACAGCGTCGCGCCGTTCAAATCGATGAGCGCGCTGTGTGTCTCATCCACATAGACTTCCGCATCGGCGCGGGATCCCACAAAGACGATCCGGCCCTCCGACACCGCGACGGCCTCAGCCTCAGGCGCGCGCTCTAAACCGGTGTGGATCATCCCGCCCCATATGACCAAATCCGCGGCCGAGATTTCAGGGGCTGAGGGCGCAGTCGGACTTGGGTCGGGCGCATCGCGCCCGCAACTCACGGCCAGCGCGCAGGCGCCGAGGAAAAACGCTCTCGTCCGAAAGGATCGCCGCATCATAGACCGCCCTCCCCGCGCGCCCCGCTCTGCCTGCGAGGAAGGCTAACGCGAAGCGATGCGGGGGAAAACGCTCAGCTCGCCTCGGCGGCCGGCGCAGGCGCGGGGTCGGTCCCGCCGGCGAGCTTTCTGCGCAGCTCGCGCTTCACTTTGCGTGCATTGTCGGAGAGCTGTTCTTCGCGGGCCTTGGTCAAGAAGGCGTCGAGCCCGCCCATATGGTCGACCGAGCGCAAGGCCTTCGCGGTGACGCGGAACTTAAACGAGCGCCCCAGCGCCTCGGAGATCAGCGTGACATCGCACAGGTTCGGCAAGAAGCGCCGGCGCGTCTTACGCTGGGAGTGGCTGACGTTATTTCCTGTCATCACAGAAACGCCGGTCAGTTCGCAGCGCCGCGCCATAGTCTCGCCCGTCCATTCATGCAAAAGCCAAGGCCGGGTTCGTCCCCGGCAGAGCCGCGTGCGTTACACGACGGAACGCGCTTGGGTCAAGATTAAGCTTCGCTTGACGCGGTGATCGCAGCAGCGCTCTTGCTAAAGATGCGCAAGCGCGCCCAAAAAGCCGCAGGGCGGGGGATCACCAGAGGGCGCGCCAAGGAGGCTTCCTCATGAGGACGATGATCACCGCAAGCGCCGCTGCCTTGGCGCTATCCAGCGCGGTCCAAGCTCAAGACCTTCTCGTCCAGACGGCGGACGGACCGATGGAGCTGCACATCCGCTATAACGGCTTCTTTTGGGGCCTGCGGGTGATGGTGGCGGAGCTTAACGCCGTCGTTGATCAAGACGCCTATGTGTTTGACGGCGGGTTTCGCACCGCCGGTTTCGCCAACTGGATCAGCGACACGCGCTTGGAGGCCGGCGGCACGGGCCGATTAGACGAGATGGGCGGCTTGATGCCCTCCACCTATTTCCACCAAGGCTATGACGGCAGCAAAAACCGCCGCATCGAAATGACCTATGGGCCCGAAGACATCGACATCATGGTCGATCCCCCCTTCGGCGATTGGGGCGATCCCCCCGCCACGCCGGAAGAGCGCTTGGAAGCCCTCGACCCGTTGAGCGCCTGGATGCAGGTGTCGGTGCATGACGCCGAAGACCCCTGCGACCGCCGCGTGCCGGTGTTCGATTCTCGACTGCGATACAATTTACGCTTTGAGCCCGTGGGCTACGAGGATCGCATACGCGTGCGCGGCTATCGCGGGCCGGCCCATCATTGTCTGGTCTATTACGAACCGGTTTCAGGCTTTGATCCCGAAGACATCGAGGAAGACGCCGATATTTACGAGATGGGCATCGACATTTGGCTCGCCGATCTGGGTCCAGGCGTCACCCCGCCGGTGCGCATTCGCGGTCATTACGGAGCGGTTCGGGTTTCGGTCGAAGCCAAGCGGGTGTGGTTCCGGCCGGTATCCGACGACAATGAGCGCGTGCACGCCCTAGCCGAGGTGCCGCAGCGCGGGTAGTTCTATGCGCCGTCGGTCCTGTTCGGGCCGACGTATGTTTTCCAACACCGGAGGAGGCGATGCGCCGCCCCGGCCCCGAGGCGCAGCTCACCGCCGTCCTCGGACCGACAAACACCGGCAAGACGCACCTGGCCATCGAGCGCATGCTCGGGCGGTCGTCCGGCGTGATCGGGCTGCCGCTCCGGCTGCTCGCCCGCGAGGTCTATGACAGGATTTGTCGGGAAAAGGGTCCAGCCGCCGCGGCGCTCATCACGGGCGAAGAGAAAATCGTCCCGCCGGGCGCGCGCTACTTCGCGTGCACCGTCGAGGCCATGCCGCTCGACCGAAACACGGCGTTTGTCGCCATTGACGAGGTGCAACTCGCCGCCGACCCCGAGCGCGGCCATGTCTTCACAGACCGTCTGCTCAACGCCCGAGGAACCGAAGAGACGATGTTTCTGGGCGCCGAGACCTTGCGCCCGCTCATTCGAACGCTCGCTCCTGACGCCGCTTATGACCGACGCGAGCGGTTCTCCACCTTGACCTATGTGGGGGAAGGCAAGCTCGCAAAGCTGCCCAAGCGCACCGCGATCGTGGCGTTTTCGGCCGCCCAAGTTTACGCCATCGCGGAATTGCTGCGCCGTCAGCGCGGCGGGGCGGCGGTGGTGATGGGCGCGTTGTCTCCCCGGACGCGAAACGCCCAGGTGGCGCTCTATCAGTCGGGCGAGGTC
The DNA here is from genome assembly GCA_964483375.1 of uncultured Caulobacterales bacterium. Classification (GTDB taxonomy): domain Bacteria; phylum Pseudomonadota; class Alphaproteobacteria; order Caulobacterales; family Maricaulaceae; genus JAUIEH01. The sequence continues at coordinate 7,106 of CAZABJ010000061.1, read as the reverse complement.
GACTATCTGGTGGCCACCGACGCCATCGGCATGGGGCTTAATCTCGACGTCGACCATGTCGCTTTCGCGAGCTTAAGCAAGTTCGACGGTCGGAGGCGCCGCCCGCTAAGGCCTGAGGAAATCGCCCAGATCGCCGGGCGCGCGGGGCGGTTCCGCAGTGACGGGACGTTTGGGGTCACCGCCGAAGCGCCGCCCTTGACCGAAGAGACGGTCCAACGGGTCGAGGCCCACGAATTCGAGCCGCTGTCCTTCGTGCATTGGCGGGAAAGCGATCTGGATTTCTCCAGCGTGGACGCGCTTTTGAGGTCCCTCGCTCGGCCCTCTCCCGAGCGCGCCTTGAAGCGGGTGCGCGAAGCCGGCGACGAGATTGCGCTCGACGCTCTGGCCCGTGATGCGGACATCGCGCCCGCCATCCGCTCCCCCGCTCTGGTGCGGCGGCTTTGGGACGCCTGCCAGATCCCCGACTTCCGCAAAGTCACCGTTGATCGTCACGTGCAGTTGGTCGCCTCCTTCGCCCGGCATTTGACCAGGGGCGAGGGCGTGGCCCCGGTGAGCTGGATCGCCGCTGAAGTCGACAAGCTCGACAAGCCCTCGGGCGATGTGGACGCCTTGTCTTCCCGGCTCGCCCATATCCGCACCTGGACCTATGCGGCCAATCGCAGCGATTGGGTCGCCGACCCTGAGCATTGGCGGGGGGTGACCCGCGGGGTGGAAGACCGGTTGTCCGATGCGCTGCACGAGAAGCTCACCGAGCGCTTCGTGGACCGGCGGACCAGCGCGCTGATCCGCGGGCTCAATGCGAAGTCGGACTTGGCGGCGGAAATCGCCGCGGATGGCGACGTGGTGGTCGAGGGCCATCATGTGGGTCGTTTGGTCGGGCTGGTGTTCCAACCTGACGTTCGCGGCGGGGCGCTTGAAGCCAAGGCGTTGCGCGCTGCGGCCGATGCGGCGCTCAGGCCGCTGGTGGACCGCCGGCTGGGCCGCATCGCCGCGGATGACGGCGACGGGCTCACGCTTCGGGACGACCTCGCCATTCATTGGCGGGGCGAAAAAATCGCGCGATTGGTCGCCGGGCCGACCCCGCTTGCGCCGCGCGTGGCGCTGATCGGCGGCGAGCTGGGCGCGCAGGCCGCCCGGGAACGCGCCGCCCGCCGTATGGAAGCCTGGCTGCGCGCGGACATCTCCGACGCCTTGGCGCCGCTGGAGCGTCTGACCGCCGCGATCGATGCGGGCGCGCTGACGGGTCTTGCGCGGGGTCTCGCCTACCGGCTTGCGGAAAATCTCGGTTCGCTCGACCGCGCCGAAGCGGAAACCGAAATCGCCGCGCTGTCTGCGGCGGAGCGACGCTCGCTCCGCGCCGCAGGCGTGCGGTTCGGGCCCTATGACCTGTTTCTCCCCGCGCTCGTGCGACCGAAGCCCGCCCGTCTGGCCGCGCTGCTTTACGCCGCCGCCCAACCCAAGGGCGGGCGCGCCTTTTTGCCCGCGCCGGGCCGAACCTCTTTACCGGCGGGGAACCGGGCGGCGGCTGCGTTTCGCGCGGCGGGCTATCGCAAATGCGGTCCGCTCGCCGTGCGGCTGGACATTTTGGATCGATTGTCCGACCTGGTTCGAGAAGAGCGCGGCAAAGACGGCGCTAAGGGCTTGTTTGAGGTTACGCCGGGAATGACGGCTCTGCTTGGGTGTTCTCGCGAAGACATGGCCGGCGCTCTGCGCGCGCTGGGCTTCCGCCGCGCGCAAAAAGCCAAACCTGCGCCGCAACCGACCGAGGCGACGGAGACGAGCGCCGCCGCCGCTGGCCCGGCGAGCCCGGAGCTTTGGCGCCCCGGACGACCGAAGCGGCCGCAACAGGCTAAGCCGCGTCCGACGCCGCCCGCCGACGGCCCCTTCGCCGCCTTGGCCGGTTTGAGCGCGGCGTCGCCGACCGGTTCGCCCGCTCCGCGCCGTCGCCGCAAACCGAGGCCTTCGTCTTGAGCGTCGCCGCCCCCCACCAGACAGCCTCTCCCCCGTCCGATTGCGCGCGGCTTGACGTTTGGCTCTGGCGCGCCCGGTTCTTCAAAACCCGCGGGACGGCGGCCGCTTTTGTGGGAAAACGCGGCGTTCGCGTGCTGCGCGCCGGCGCCAAGCAGAAGACGTCGAAAGCGGGATGGCGCGTTCGAGTGGGCGACGTGCTTACATTCGCCGCGCCGGTGGGGTTACGTTGCGTGCGCGTTGAGGGCCTTGGCAAGCGCCGCGGCCCTCCCGCGGAAGCGCGGATGCTCTATGTTGACGTTTCACAAAGCGGGAAAGGCGACGATGCTGGATTGGGTGAAGTCTCTCATCGCCAAGGTTGATAAGGACGAGGCGCTCGTCGACATCGCAGAGGCGCGGCTGTGCGCCACCGCGTTGCTGGTTGAGACCGCGATGGCGGACGGCATCTACGCCACCATCGAAGAAGGCAAAATCGGCGAGCTCGTCCGTAACACTTGGAACATGAACGAGGCTGAAGCCACTGAGCTCGTTGACCAAGCTGAACAAGTCGCCGAACAGGCCGTCGACCATCACCGCTTTACGCGCGTGGTGAAACGCCTGCCTGAAGACGAGCGTGTGGCGGTCGTGGAGGGCATGTGGCATGTGGCGTTTTCCGACGGGGAGGAATCTCCGTTCGAGGACGCTTTTGTCGGAAAAGTCGCTGACCTTCTCCATGTCTCCGTTCGCGCCAGCCGTTTGGCGCGTCAACGCGCCTTGGAGCTCGCGCGGCGGACCGACATCGGCGGCGGTTAAGAAAACCGCGCCGCACCACGTTGACAACATCGCCCGGCCGGGCGATCCCCCTCAACAATCTCCGCATTGGTAAGGGCCTGCGCCGCACTTATGACCTATCTCGTCACCGACGCCTGCATCCGCTGCAAATACACCGACTGCGTGGCCGTTTGTCCCGTGGATTGCTTCTACGAGGGCGAAAACATGCTCGTCATCAAACCTGACGAGTGCATTGATTGCGGCGTTTGCGAACCGGAATGTCCGGTCGAAGCCATCGTGCCCGACACCGAAGACGATTCGGACGGCAAGTGGCTGAAAATAAACACAGAATATGCCGAGCAATGGCCCAACGTCACCAAAACCTCACCAGCGCCGCCAGACGCCGATGAAATGGCGAAAGTCACCGGAAAGTACGAGAAGTTCTTCAGCCCTAATCCGGGCAAGGGCTCGTGAAGGGACGATTCACCGATTGATAGCCCAGCCTGCGGAATTTCTTGCTTTTTCCGCGCTGTCCGTTAATATGTCGGACTAGCTCGCCTGTAGGCCTGCGAATTCGCGCGGGCTGAATCGGCGTGGATTACGGGCGATTTGACCGAAATCGAGCCACCCCAGCAATGCGCCATCGCCGCGTAACCGGTGAATTCGGGCGATTTCGTCCGCGCGTCAAGCGGGCGGGATAGGTTTTAGAAGAGAGTGGGCATGACGACGACAACGACCAAGAAAAAAGCGAAATCCGAACACGAGTTCAGCGTCGGCGAGCACATCGTGTATCCCGCGCATGGCGTCGGCGTCATCACCGGAATCGAGAGCGACACCGTCGCGGACTTCAAGATCGAAGTTTATGTGATCTCATTCGAGCAGGACAAAATGACCTTGCGCGTGCCCACCGCGAAGGCGCGCAATTGCGGCATGCGCCCGCTGGCCTCCTCCAAGCTCGTTTCCGACGCGCTCAATACGCTGAAAGGCAAAGCGCGCGTGAAGCGGACCATGTGGAGCCGTCGCGCCCAGGAGTATGAAGCGAAGATCAACTCCGGCGATCTGATGCAGATTGCGGAAGTCGTGCGCGACCTCCATCGCGCCGAAGATCAGCCCGAGCAATCCTACTCCGAACGGCAGCTGTACGAGTCCGCGCTGGACCGCTTGGTGCGCGAAGTGGCGGCCGTTGAGAACATCGACCGGGAAGCCGCGATGGGGAAATTGGCGCAGTCGCTGCACAAGACGGCCGCCTAACGCTCAGCGCGAATGACCGTATGCTCGAAGCCCGCGCCCTAATCCGGCGCGGGCTTTTGCCTATCTGCGCAGCGCGCTCGCGCCGATGACGCGGCGGTCACTTCGGCGTGACCGACCAATGCGGCGCCCGATAGCCCTTTCAAAACAAGCGCTGCGATTGGACGTGCGGCAGGGAGCCCCAGATGACACCTCCCGCACTGCAACGTATAATTACTCTAAACTGATGACGCGCAGATCGGCGTTCGGACGAGGCGTTCGCGACTCTGCGACCGGACGCCGCAGACCGACCAAACCGATGAACCGGCCCATCGGCCCGTTCGTAGAATTATTCAAAACTGCTGACGTCATCGCGGAGAGGTTCGATGAGTTCGATCGAAACGGTCGATAGCCAAAACGCCAGCCGCCGCTTTGTGAAAAAGGCGATGAGCGCGCCGCTTTTGGGGCAAGAAGAGGAACTCGCCCTCGCCCGCGCCTGGCGCGAAGACGGCGATGAAACCGCGCTGCACAAGCTGACGACCGCTTACATGCGCCTGGTGATCTCAATGGCGGCCCGGTTCCGGAACTATGGCCTGCCGATGGCGGACCTGGTTCAGGAAGGCAATGTCGGCCTGATGCAGGCTGCGGCGCGCTTCGAACCGGAGCGGGAGGTGCGCTTCTCCACCTATGCGACCTGGTGGATTCGGTCGTCCATTCAGGATTTCGTGCTGCGCAACTGGTCGATCGTTCGCACCGGCACAACGTCCGCTCAAAAGTCTCTGTTCTTCAACCTGCGTCGGCTGCGTGCGCTCATCAACGACGTTGGCGACGGCTCGATGACCCCGGAAAACCGGGATTACGTCGCCAAACAGCTCCGCGTCCAAAAAGGCGAGGTCGAAGCCATGGCGTCCCGGCTGTCCGCCTCGGACCGTTCGCTGAACGCGCCGATGACGGAAGACGGCGAAGCGGAGTGGCTGGATTTTCTGGCCGACGAGCGTCCAGCGCCGGAAGAAGCGGTCATGGACCGTAGAGACACCGCCACCCGGTCAGAATGGCTCAACCAGGCGCTCACCCGGCTCAACCCGCGCGAGTTGTTCATCGTGCGCGAACGTCGCTTGACGGACGAACCGAGGACCTTGGAGACGCTCGGCAAGCAGCTGGGCATTTCAAAAGAGCGGGTCCGGCAGATTGAGCATCAGGCGCTCAAGAAGTTGAAAGCCGCCCTCTTGGCCGCGCATGGCGACCCTGAGGCGTCGGGCTTGCTGCCGACGGGCTGACGCACGGCCCTGAACGCGCTATCTCCCCCGCATCGGCAAGGTCGGCGATGCGGGGGAGAACGTTTCGTGGAACATCTTCATCAAGTGCTGCAGATCGCAGCGGCGGGCGTGACAGTGGTGGGTCTGCCGCTCGGCTTGTTCGTGTTGTGGTGGGAAAGCCGCCGCGCGGGCAAAGCGCGCGACGTGAATACGGTGGTGACGCTTTCCGAAAGCCTTCGTCTGCGCTGGGAAGGCGGCTGGTCTGAGGAGTTGCCGGCGATCGAAGCCGCCCGCGCCAGCGGCCAAGCGCTGAGCGCCGAGCAAGAGCGGTCCCTCACCTTCATGCTCAACTGGGTGCATTGGATGGGGGTGATGTTCCGCAGCGGCCTTGTCGCGCGGCCCGACGCCATCCTGCTCGCCATCGGCCCGGTCATGGGACGCATGATCACAACGGGACAAGACAAAATAAAAGCGGAGGAACGCGAGCACGGCCGCAGCTATTGGGCGGGCGCGCGGGAGATCGAGCGCCGTTTGGCGCGCATGAACCGCTGACCCCTCAGCCGAATAAAGGCCCTTCAAGCTGCACCGCCCGGGTGAGCGAGATCATCGGGCCGTTGCGCGCCTCGACGAAGCCTCGGACGCGCACCCGCGCGCCCGGCAGGGCGAACACGCGGTCGCGCTCGAAGCCGTCGACGTCGTCGGGGGCGATGGAGGCGGTGAAGTCGGTGCGATAGTCCGGGCCAAAATTCAGATAGATGCGCCCGCGCACGTCGGCGACGTCCACCACCACGCCTTCTACGATCTGAAACGCTCCGATCGAGGCGGAGGCGGCGTCCGCCGGCCGCACCGCGTAATACGCCTCCCGCCATAGGCCGCGAACCGCCGCACGCGCTTCGGCTTCGCGCACCAAAAGTGCTGCGGCCGCCTCATCCCAATCCGGCGCGCCCGGCGAAGCTGTTCCGGCGTGTTCGGGGTCCACCCGAGCCGCGCCGGCCGCCGTCAATCGCGCCTGCAGCCAGGTCTCTCCCTCTCCCTCAGCGCGCCAGACATGGGCCGCGATGCGGCCCCACCGATCGCGCGGACCGGTTTGGAGGCTCGGGGCGAACTGCAAGCTGTGTCCGACCGCCAAGCCGGCCAACGCCGCTTTTGACGCCTCGAAACCCGGCTCGGCCGGTCCCAGCCCCGCAGCGGCCTGCGGCGCGCGCAGACCTGCGAGCGTGACCTCATCGCCGGTGTCCAGGCGCAGGGTTTGGCCGTCAAGCGCTTCGAGAACCGCGCCGGTTCCCGTTTCAACGCCGCTCTCATCCGCCGCCATTTGCGGGCGTGGTCCGCAGGCCGCCAAGGCGGCGCTTGCGGCGAGCGCGCCCCGCCGCGTGAGCCCCCCGGGCGCAGGCTTGCGCGAGGTTTCGGCCGCGCTCATCCTGCCGGCCTCGGTTCCGCTCTGAGAGGCCTTCGCCATGGTCCAGCCCATCCGCCCCTTTTTGATGTTTCAAGGCCGCGCCGAAGAAGCGATCGCCTGCTATGTCGACCTCTTCGACGACGCGCGCGTGCTGACGACGGAACGCTTCGGTCCTGGAGAGCCAGGTCCGGAGGGCGCCGTCAAGCTTGCGACGCTCTCGCTCAACGGCTTGGAAGTCATGGTGTTGGAAAGTCCGACCCCGCATGAGTTCGATTTCACGCCGTCGATTTCCCTCTTCGTGACCTGCCCCGACAGGGACGCGTTCGACCGCCTCGCCGACGGGCTCTCAGAAGGCGGTTCGTTTCTCATGCCCCCCGGCGAGTACGACTTCTCCGCCCGCTTCGCCTGGGTCCAAGACAAATTCGGCGTTTCCTGGCAGCTAAACCTGCCCTAACCGCCAATCTGGCGTCCCCGGCAGGACTCTAACCTGCGACCTCCGGATTAGG
>CAZABJ010000060.1:0-15799 GCA_964483375.1 uncultured Caulobacterales bacterium | reverse complement strand
CCGCCGATCTCCCCGATCATGATGATCGACTTGGTTTCGTCATCGGCGAGGAACAGCTCCAGCATGTCGGTGAACTCGGTGCCTTTCACCGGGTCGCCGCCGATGCCGACCGCCGTCGACTGGCCCAGGCCTTCATTGGTGGTCTGAAACACGGCCTCATAGGTGAGGGTTCCCGAGCGCGACACCACGCCCACCGAACCGCGCGAAAAGATGCTGCCCGGCATAATGCCGATCTTGCAGGCGCCCGGGGTCAGCACGCCGGGGCAATTCGGACCGATAAGGCGCGACTTGGAGCCGTCGAGCGCTCGGTTCACCGCGACCATATCGACGACCGGAATGCCCTCGGTGATCGTGACGATGAGTTCGACGCCCGCGTCGATGGCCTCAAGAATGGCGTCGGCCGCGAAGGGCGGCGGCACATAGACGGCCGAGGCCGTGGCGCCGGTGGCCTCTTTTGCTTCCGCCACCGTGTCGAAAATCGGCAGATGGGCGAGTTCAGGGTCGGCGTGGGTCGTCCCGCCTTTGCCCGGGGTGACGCCGGCCACCATTTTCGTGCCGTAAGCCACGGCTTGTTTGGTGTGGAAAGTGCCGTGCGAGCCGGTGACCCCTTGGGTGATCACCTTGGTGTTTTCGTCGACGAGAATGGCCATGAGGCGCGCCCCCTAAAAGCGAATCGCGGGCGGAAAGGACGGTGTGGCGGGTTGATAGCCCAGTCGGCGGCGCTTGGGAACCGGACCCGGACCGCTAGCGCCGCCGGAGCTCGGTTAGCGAGCGATGCGGACAAGCGCCAGCCGGGCCGCGTCGCGATTGTAGTCCATCGTCAGGGTGATCACGTCGTCGCCCTGAACGCGGCTGCGCCGGGCGAGGCCCTGCGAGCCCATGCGCGCGGAGGGACCGGAGAAGCCGGCGACCGCCTCCATCTCCGTGTGGCTGAAGGGCGGATCTTCAAACCCCTCCGCCTGCAGCTCACAGCGCGATAGGGTGATGTCGGGATAGTCGATTTGCGCGATCGCAATCGTCACGTTCACCCCGTCCACGGCGCCGACATGCTCGGTCACCCGGGTCATTTCCGGCCAGACCGTCCGCGGGCTCCCCCCCATATTGAGCAAACCGGCCGCGTCCGCGCTCTCTCGACCGAGCGCGAGGTCCTCCATCGCGGGGCCGCAGACCGTGAAGAACAGCGCCGTCACCGGGCCGGCGTCCGCCGGCGCGGCGATCCCGGCGTCGTTCTGCTCAGCCTCGGCCGCGGGCGGCGGCTCCTGCTGCGGCGTTTGAAGCGGACCCACTTGCTTGTCGGCGGCCGACGATGCGGCGGCCGCGACGGCTGCGGCGCCTGACGCCGCAATCATAATCCCACGCATAAACGTTCCTCGTGTTGCTCAACCGGGCTTCAACCTCAGCGACGCCGCAGCGTCAACGTCACGATCCCGCTGCAGGAATGAGATGTGCGAGCGTCATCGCAACGAAACCGTGTTCCATGACGACGTCCAATGTGATCCAGCCGCCGTCGCCACTATCACGGCTCCAGCGCCCGGCGCCAGCGCCCGTCGGCGCGCCGCCGAAACCGCCTTCAAAGCCTGGCGTCTGATCCAACAGCGGAATGCTCACCGGCGGCGCTTCGGCGCCGACCCGGTGGATCTGCATGGCGCACATCCGCGTCATGGCGTGGGGATAGAAGCTCTCGGTGAGATGGACGAGCGACATGTCCGCGTCGGGATACCCGCCGCTCAACGCCACGAACGAGCCCAGCCCAGGCGGCATCGGCGGGGCCTCAAGGCCCTCCAGCGACCATCCGTGCGCGAGGGCGGCGGCGCGTCCGGCGTTGACGTCCTCAAGCGCGGGGGCGCAAATCTCGAAGAACGATCGCACCAGAGGCGACGCCCCGGGCGGCGGCGCGATCGCTGGTGAGGAAGCCGCCGGCGCCGTCGCCGCGCCCGGGCCCTTCTGCGCAGTCGCAGGCGCGAGCGCGATGCTCGCGCCTAAGAGCGCGATGGCGCCGATCCGCATCACGCCAGCGCCTTCACCGCCTCGACGATCTTTTGCGCCGCATCGTTGAGGTCGTCGGCGGGGATGACGTTCAGGCCGCTTTCGCGGATGATCTTCTTGCCCAGTTCGACATTGGTGCCCTCAAGGCGAACCACGAGCGGCACCTGCAAGCCGACCTCGTTCACCGCCGCCAGCACGCCCTCAGCGATGACGTCGCATTTCATGATGCCGCCGAAGATGTTGACCAAAATCCCTTTCACCTTCGGGTCGGCGGTGATGATCTTGAAGGCCGCGGTGACTTTCTCTTTGGAAGCGCCGCCGCCCACGTCGAGGAAGTTAGCGGGTTCGGATCCGTAGAGCTTGATGATGTCCATCGTGGCCATAGCCAGGCCCGCGCCGTTCACCATGCAGCCGATATCGCCGTCGAGCGCGATGTAGGCGAGGTCGTATTTCGACGCCTCGATTTCCTTCTCGTCTTCTTCGGCGAGATCGCGCAGTTCCAGCACGTCGGGCTGGCGGTAAAGCGCGTTGGAATCGAAATTCACTTTTGCGTCGAGCACGCGCAGATCGCCGTTCTCCATGACGATAAGCGGGTTGATTTCGAGCTGGCTCATGTCCGTTTCGACAAAGGCTTTGTAGAGCTGCCCCACCAGCTTCACGCATTGCTTCACCGCCGCGCCTTCGAGCTTCAGCGCATCCGCGACGCGTCGGCCGACATAGGGCTGGTAGCCCGCGGCGGGGTCGACATGGACGGTGACGATCTTCTCGGGATGCTCGTGAGCGACTTCTTCGATGTCCATGCCGCCTTCAGTCGAGCAGACGAACGCAATGCGTCCGTTCGCGCGATCGACCAGCGCGGACAGATAGAGCTCCCGCGCGATGTCCGCGCCGTCTTCGATGTAGACGCGCTGCACGACGCGGCCCTGATCGCCTGTCTGGTTGGTGACAAGCGTGTTGCCGAGCATGTCCCCGACATGGACGCGAACCTCGTCGGGGCTCTTCGCCAGGCGAACCCCGCCCTTGGCGTCCGGGCCCAGCTCTTTGAACTTGCCCTTGCCGCGACCGCCGGCATGGATTTGCGCCTTCACCACCCAGAGCGGGCCGGGCAACTTCGCTGCGGCGTCCGCGGCTTCGTCGACCGAAAAGACGACGGCTCCCTCGGCCACAGGCGCGCCGTAGGATTTCAGCAGGGCTTTGGCTTGGTGTTCGTGAATATTCATCGGAAAGCGCGCCTTCAGCAAAACATGCGGGCGCGCGCGCTGCGTCAGCGCGCGCTGGCGAGGATCGGGACCGATCGCGAAGGCGTTATGCACCCGAAGCGCGATTCTACGCAACGGGCGGGAGGGCTCGATCGACGGCGGCGGCCTTACCGCGCGCCGTCAAAGCCGAAGCGCCGGTCGAGGCTCCATGCGCCGCCGCCGCGGGCGAACAGCACCAGCGCCAGCGCCGCCCACCACATCGCCGGCTGCAGCCAGTGGGAGAATGTCGGGAAGACAAGGATTTGGATGACCAACGTCATGATCAACAGACCCAATGCGCTCACCCGCGTAAACAGCCCCGCCGCGAGAAGCAGCGGGAACGCCAACTCCCCGATGGTGGCGAGCACCGCAGCGGCGTTGACGCCGAAAAAGACGACAGCGCAGCCTGCGCCCGCGCCGTCTTCCCAACAGCCTTCGGGTATGTAGCGGTAGAAAAAGTCGTCCTGAAAGAAGATGAACGTGTCTTCTTTGATGACCGGCAAGGGCAAGCGGACGCGAAACGGGCCCTCAGACGCCGCATCTCCGCCCCAAAACAGAAGCGAGAGCGATTTCATCCATTGGGGAAACGGGACTTCGAAGAGGGTCACCGTCTCCACTTTGGTCAATCCCGAACGCCAAAACACGCTCGCCAAAACCAAGCGGGAAAACAGAAGCGCAAACGGTTCGGCGCGCGCGGCGATTTGGTTGACGCTCTGATTGGCGTTGCGAAGTACGGCGATCATGACGCGGTCCTTGAGGGTCGATGTTAGGGTATGTCGGCGAGAACATTCGCGGCGAGCGCGCCGGCGAGCGTCGTCATCAAATCGAAGCCGGGCTCCGCGGCGAAGCCGGCCTCGGCGGCCTCCCCGAGGATCGCTCCCCTATCGACTGCGGCGAAGAAGGCCCGCTCTCCGCGAGACAGAACGCGATGGCGCACATCCGCCTCCGGGCGCCAGACAAGCGCGGCCTGGGGGCCGGCGTGTGCGGCGACCGGCTTGGGCTCATCGTCCTCCCGACAGGTGCGCCAAATGGCGTAGGCGGGATGGTCGGACCCGACCACGCGCGCGCTGGGGTGCAGGCCGGGCGCAAGCGCCGCCATCGCCTCAGAAGGCGTGCCCATCAGCTTTTCTGCGGCCAGCGCGGGGGCTTCGGGCGCGAAGAGCGCGGTCAGATAGGCGCGGTCGATACGCGCGACGTCGCACAGATACGGCAAGCTCTGGGCGGGAGGGAAAGCGCCGAGGAAGTCGGGGAAACCCTCGCCATAGAAAGTCAGCGTCCGCGCGCGCGGCGGGGCGGCTTCGACATAGCCGCGCGCCGCCGCGGCGAAGAACGCAGCCCCGACAAGCGCCTCGACGGCGGGGAAGTTTTTCCTCAACGCCCCGACAGCGGCGGAGACGAAGTTGTTTCGATAAACCGCAAAGCGCGCGAGCTCCGCCTCGTTGGCCACGAAGTCGCCCAGCGCCGCGCTTCCTCCAGAGGTCATGGCGGCGGCGAACGCGTCTTGGAATCGAGACAACTCAGACATGCTCGCGCGCCGCCATGCTGAGAACCGCATCTGCGCGGTCGCGTTCGGCCATCAACTCTGCGAATGGCGGGAGATTTTCGTCGCGTTCGATCAAGGTCGGCTTGGCGCCGAAACGCGCCACGGCGCTCTCGTAGAGCGACCACACGGCCTCGCTCACCGGCGCGCCATGGCTGTCGATCAACAACGCCCCGCCCAGCCCCTGATCCGGCGCATGGCCGGCCAAATGGATCTCCCCCACCTGGTCGCCGGGAATGGCGTTGAGGTAAGCCTGGGCGTCGCGGCCGAGATTGTGCGCGCTCACGAAGACATTGTTGATATCGAGCAAGAGCCCGCAGCCCGTTCGACGGCACGCTTCAGCGAGGAAATCGGGCTCTTCCAGCTCGCCGGGCAGCGCCATGTAGAGCGCGGGGTTTTCAATCAGGATCGACCGACCCAGCGCGTCCTGCGTGCGTTCGATGTTCGCGCATAGCTGGTCGAGCGCAGCGCGCGTGGCGGGCGTCGGCAGAAGGTCGGCGAAATACGTTCCGTCCCGCGCCGACCAAGCCACATGCTCGGACAGGGAAGCGGGTTCAAACCGATCGGCCAACGCCCGCAGTGCGGCGAGATGGTCTTCATCCGGCGGTTCAGCGCCGCCGAGCGACAATCCCACGCCATGCAGAGACAGCGCGCGCTTTTCGCGGATCGCGGTCAGCCAAGCCAGCCGCGGCCCGCCTGGCGTCAGGTAGTTTTCGGGATGCACCTCAACCCAAAGGTCGTCCGCCGCCGCCTCAAGCGCAGGCCGGTAATGCTCGGGCTTCAACCCGACGCCGGCGCTCAGCGGGAGGGAGTTTGGCGACATGCGGACGACCCTTGGTTCGGCGAGCGGCCTAGCAAGCCCTAGACTGGGTTGTTGCGCTCCAGCTCGTCAGTCGAACCGAGACCTTCCGGGGTGACGATGAAGTTGCAGACCCCGCGCGGCGCGTAAGTCCAGGCGTTGCCTTGATAGTCGATGGTGGAGGTGCCCTGACAGCTCGTGCCCGCGCCGGCCGCGCAATCATTCTCGCCCGCCAAAGCGATGCCGAAGCACTGCTCGCGGTTGCGACGTCGAACCCGCTCGCCGCCGATCCAAGCGTCAAACGCTTCGCGCGCTTCGGCGGGCGCGTCTTCGGCCAGGCTCAGGCCGTCGCCGGGACCAGCCGGAATAGCGACGTCGGTCTCATCGGCGGACGCGGCGGCGGACATAGCGAGGGCGACGGCGCCGGCGAACGCGGCGGCGGCGATATTTTTCGATGCGGTCATGGGGTCTCTCCACACTTAGGGGACATTGGCCAAGGACGGAGGCTCCGCCCGTCCCGACGCCCTCACTGTCCAGAGCCGCGGCGCGCAATGCGATTCACGTTTGCTCACGGCGAGGAAGCGATGCGTCACGAACGTGTCAGCACGCCCTCAGCCGATGGCCGGGCCGCTTGGCTCTTCGCGGGAGGCCGCGCTTTCGAGAGCCGAGCTGACCGTGCGGATGTCCGCGGCGTAGGGGCTTGTCGGCAATGCGGCGGGGTAGCGGGCGCGTTCGAACATCGCATCGCCGTCACGCACGGGCCGCCACATGATCAGCGCGAGCATGATCAGCAGTCCCGTCAGCAACCAGAACAACCCCGTACCCGCCACGGGCGACGCCATCACCCAGCCCCCGAGAAAGGCGCCCAATGCGCCAGCGGCGACCCAGGCGGCGAACACGGTGCGGCGTGCAGCGGCGCGTTTTTCCGGGGGGGCGCGGTCGCCTGCGCGCAGCAACGCCAGCGTAAACAGGGGCGCGAGCGCGGCGCCGAGCACAAAGGCGAGGCTCGCCCAAATGACCGAAGGGGCGCTGGCGGGAAACACCGCGAGCATGGCGCATGCGATGGCGCCGGCGCCGGCGAACGCGCCGATGAGCACCCGCGGATTACGGTTGGCGCTAAGAGGGCCGGCGAGCAGCACGGCCGCCGCCGCGCCTAGACTGACCGCGATAAAAAACCCGCCCGCGGCCGCCATCGGAGCCTCAGCGTCGAACTGAGCCGCGTGCAGCGGCGCCAGTCGTTCAATCGCCCCTGCTATGAACCCGCCGAAACCCGCAGCCGCCGCAGCGCTCGGTGCGACCCGCGTAAACCCGCCCGCAAGAGGAACCTCCGGTCCGCGCGCCGCGAACGCATCGCCCGGACCCTCGCTGAGGGTCGTGACGGTCAACGCAATCGCGGCCACACAGAGCGCGAAGAACAACGTCGCGGCCAAAGCGCCCAGCGCACCGCCCGGGGCTGCGGGAGAGACCGCCGCGAAGCCAAGAACCGTCCCCGCCGTCAGCGTCGCAATCTGCACGGTCTCGAACCAACGCAGACGCCTCACCGGCCCGGCGATCTCCCAGCGCAGCGCGTCGAGCGCGCTGTGGAGCGCGATGTTCCCCGCTCCGACCAGGAACAACACCACGCCCCAAAGCCCCAAAACCGCCGGCAACGCCAGAACCAAGCTCAAGACAAGCAGCGTAGCGGCGGCCCCCAGCGCGACCAGAACTGCGCCGATGCGCGCCGCCAGTAGCGGGGTCGCGGCGGCTGAGGTCAAAGCCCCCGCCAGCGCCATCGCCCCCACCCCGCCGATCGCCGCCGCGCTCTCGCCAGCTGCAGCAAGCTTCAGAGGAACGGCGATTAGGAGCGCCGCCCCGCCCGCTTGAGCGAGCGCGGCTGCGAGAAATGTCAGTGCGAGTGGCGACAGCGAGCGCATGGCTATGCCCGTCGCATCTCACTGCGACGCATGCAAGCGCCTGCGCCCTTACTCAGCGGACGTCGACCGGAGCTCAGCGAAAGCGATCTGATGGGATTGCAAGTCCTCGCCCGCTTCGTCCAGGACGCGCATCGCCAAGACTTCAGCGTCCCAATCAATGTCGATCAACCCGAAGTTTTCGACCCCGACGGCTCGCTCGACCTGATGCGGTCCAAACTCTCGGGCCGCCCCGTCACGCCAGGAGTGCGTGAGCGAGGAAACCGTGAAATCGACCATCGGATACGGGCCGGCCTCCTCATCGCGATACAGCGCGGCGATGTGCCGGTCGCCCGACAGAAACACGACGCCTTCCGCGCCGGTTTCGGCGACCAAGTCGAACAAGCGCTGCCGCTCGGTGGGGAAGTTGCCCCAGCGCTCATAGGTATGCCCTTCGGCGACGATTTGGATGGAGGAAACGATGAAGCGAAGTTCGGCGGGAACCCGCAGCTGTTCGTCCAACCACGCCCATTGCGCGTCTCCCAACACGGTGTTGGCGGGGTCGGGATCGACGATGTAGGCGCGGGTCTCGTCCCGCTCCAGGGGCGAGCGGAAATACCGAGTGTCCAGAAGGATCACTTGCACGCGCCGGCCCTCAGGCCCGTAGACGGCCGAATCATAGGCCCCGGGGCGGGCCCGGCGCGGATCGTCCGCGGCGAGCTGAAAAAAGTCGGCGAACAGCTCTTGAGCGTATTCTTTGAAGGCGAACTCCACGCCGGCGTCGTTAAAGCCGTAGTCGTGGTCATCCCACACCGCGAGGATCGGCGCGGCTTCAGCCAGCGATTGCATATCCTCGCGCGCCGCCAAGTCGGCGTAGGCCTCTCGCAACTCCGGCAGGGACGCGTCGCCCCGGACCGCGTCGCCATAGACATTGTCGCCCATCATGATCATCACGTCCGGCGCGCTGGCCGCGGCGGCCGTCAGCGTCGGTCCGGGAAGGTCCTGGCGGAGACAGGAGCCCAAAGCGATGCGCTGGAAGACCGCGTCTAGCTCCGGCGCCCGCGCGTTCGGCAACGCGGGGTGCTCGAAGGAAAGCCCGGCGTAAAACGACCGCAGCGCCTCTTGCGCCGAACCAGCCGTGTTTTCCGCACCGATGTCAGGCTCGGTGACGCTGGCGCAGCCGGCGGCGGCAAGGCCGGCCGCAAGCGCGAAGACGGCGACACGCATGGCTCTCTCCCTCTCAACCCAACGCCACCTTAGCCTCCCTCCTTGACGTCTTGATGACGCAAGCGCCCCTCCCCGCTCGGCGCGCTTGGCCCCGACGCACACAGGCGATCACAAGAGCGTGGGAAATGCGTGAGACGGGTGTCCCGCCGACCAGCTTTGCGCCATGTCGAAGCGCAGTCGGGCAGATTACAGGCCTGTAACCTTATTTCGGAGGAACGCCATGACACGGATCGCTTCGTCTCGCGCTCGCCTTATCGCCGCCGGTTCCGCGGCTGCGCTCGCCCTGGGCGCATCCGCCGCCCTTTCCGTCGCCTGGGCGCATGACCACGGCCATGACGCCGCAGAAACCTCAGAGGCGGTTGACGCCGCGAGCGTGGTGGTTGGACCGGCTGTCGGGGATGCAGCTCCCAGCCCGCTCGACGCGGCGGATCAAACCGGCGAGGCGCGCACCCTGGCGGACCTCGCGGGCGCGGAAGGCCTGGTGGTCTATTTCTCCCGCGCCGCGGCCTGGTGCCCGGTTTGCCAGGCGCAAATGGTCGACATCAACGAACGGTTGGACGACTTTTTTGAGCGCGGATACGGCGTCGCCGTGGTGACCACGGACACCGTCGAGGGCGCTGCGGGCTTCGCCGCGCGCGAGCAGATCCGTTTCCCGATCTTGTCCGACGCGGAGTCCGAGATCATTCGCGCCTGGGACGTTCTTGATCCGCAATTCCCAGAGGGTCATCGCGGACATGGGCTGCCTTTCCCGACCACCTACGTGCTGGGCACCGACGGCGTCGTGGATGCCGCGCTTTATGAGGCGGAAGTCTACGGCCAAAACGGCGGTTACCGCGAGCGCGTGAGCGTTGAGGCGGTTCTCGCCGCCCTGGATGGATTGGCCGCCGCCCCGGTCGAAACCGTCATCGAAGAAGCCGCTGAAACGCCTGACGGCGACGACGCCTACTGAGGCGCTTGGTTGGGCGGGGCGGTCGCAGCGGCGACGGCCCCGCTCGGCCCGGCTGAAACGCAATCGACGACAGGCGCGGGCGCGGCGGAACACACCGGCCGCGCCAGCCAGTCCGCTAGCGCATCCGGCGCGAGGACCGTAAAGCCGGGCGTCTCCGCCGCCCGCGCTTCAATCCAGTCGCGCGCGCCCTCGCGCCAGCCCTGCCCGTCCATCACCAGCACGAATTCGCGCTCGGGAAGGGCGGCCAGCGCCGTGAAAAACACGAAGGGAAGCTTTTCATCAACGCTGCCGGAACGGGACTGGCGTTTGGCTTCGATCATGATCCGCCGATCGCCGAAGAGGAGCAGAAACTCCACATAGGCCCGGCCGCCATAGATCGATTGGTAGGGGGCGTTGGTCACCGCGATGCGCGGATCCTCACTCTCGTAAAGCCGCGCCTCCCGCCATTCGGACGCCGGCACGATCTCGAACCCCTCCTGTTCAAGAACAGCGGCGATCCACCCCTCCAAGCTTTCGCCGGATGTATTGGCCGCCTCACCCGGGCTCTGGGTCTGCGCCGAGGCTGCGAACAGAAGCGCTGCGGCCAAGCCGAGCGCCAGGCCCTTGATTGAGGATTTGATCGAAGTCCAAGCCATAGATCACCAAAGCTGAAGGAAACGCCGCCCCGGCCGCCGCCGTCCGGCAGGGATGCGTGAACCGAAGCCGCCCACGCAGAAACGTCACCTGCGCATGCCCGCGCACCTGTTCATGCCACCAACGCGTATCGGTGCGCGCGGGAACCAAGCAGACCACCAGACAGCCCGCCTCGCCCGCTTTGCGGGCTTTCTCCATCCATCGCCCGATTCTGCGTCCGTAAGGCGGGTTCAGCCACACCCGGCCATAGGCGACCCAGTCCTGGGCGAGCCCGTCGTCTTCGCGGGTGAAGTAGCGCGCGCATTTGGCGTTTTGCGCACTCGCTGCGGCGTCCAAAACGAATGAAAACTTCGCGTGGAGCGCGTCAAACAACGCCTGCGGCGTCGTCCACTCTGCGTCGCCTGCGGCGAAAAGGGCTCGTGCAACCATGACCGAGAAGATACAAGCCCAGCCCGCCCCGAGGACGGGCGCGCGCCTGTCCGCCTTGCCCGCCGACCCTCGGCGAAAGGACGACGCCCATGCTGACCACCGACCGCCTCGCCCTGGTTCCCTTGGACGCCGAGCGGCATTTTGAGGATTTCGCCGCCATGGCGGCGGACGACGCCGTGACGCGCTGGCTCGGCGCGCCTGGCGGCATGGACCGAGCGAACGCCTGGCGGACCTTCGCCATGATCCTCGGCCATTGGTCCATTCGGGGCTACGGTTTTTTCGCCGTGGAAGAACGCGAGACCGGCGCGTTTGTCGGACGGGTCGGCCCTTGGTTCCCCGAAGAATGGCCGGACAAGGAAATCGGTTGGGCCATCGCGCGCGCGCATTGGGGCAAAGGCTATGCGGGCGAGGCCGCCGAAGCCTGCATGGACTATGCGTTCAGCGCTCTTGGTTGGGAGCGGGCGACCCACATGATCCTGCCCGAAAACGCCAACTCCATTCGCGTGGCCGAGAAACTTGGCGCGCACATCCTGGAGCGCGGGGTCGAGCTGAAAGGCCTGCCGGTGACGTACATCCTCGACTCATGGGGTCAGACAGCCGCGCAGTGGCGTGCGCGCAAAGCCTAGCGCCAGCCCGCCTCGCGCAGTTTGGGCGCATGGGTGCGGCTCACCGGCGCCTCCACGCCGTTCACGAGCTTGAGCGTCATCTTGGCGCCGTCGCGCACGACCTCGGACACGCCGGTCCGGGCCACCCACCAGGAGCGGTGCGTTTGCAGGCCGTCCAGACCCGCCAGCGCCGCCAATGCGTCGGACAAGCGCATGAGGATGAGGTCCGAGCCTCGGTCCGTGTAGATGCGCAAATAGTGGTCCTCCGATACGACCGCTACGATTTGCGCGTCGCGCAGGCTTGCGGGCAATCGCTCGCGAATGAAGGCGTCCGCGGAAACCGTCGGCGCCCCGCTTTCCGGCGACGCATCTGCGTGCGCCGGGCTGCGCTGGTCCAACAGATACCCCAAGCCGCTCATCATGAGAGAGATCACCAATGTGTAGAGGAATGTCTGCGCGATCCATCCAAACGCGAGCGGCGTTTGGAACCCGACTGCGCTGACGGTCACGACAATACCGGTCACCGGAACCGCCACCGTCGTGCCGTGAATGAAGATGCGCGCAGGTTCGGGGAGGCTTTGCGGGAAGCGGTTCCAAAGCACAGGGCTCAGCACCATGGCGATCAGCCATCCCGCCGTCATGATGCCAGCCCAATAAAACCAGACGCCGGGCCAACCCATCCCACCGGTGTCCAGCGGAGCGAGGATCGCGAACACGGTGCCCACCGCCAAGCCGAGGCCCACCGCACGCGCCGGACGGGCCCATGCAGCTCGCGCTTCGTCAGCCGTTTGAGGCTCGTGAGAGGGTGTCGTTTCACGCATCGCGAACCGTTTGATGCCGCATTTGGCGAAGGATTTCAGCTCTTTTACGCAATCCCGCTCGCCTCATCCCCATACCGTCGGTTTCCTAAGGGCGTCGCTTCGGGCTGTTCCGGCGCGACGGCCCGGAGACGCCCTACCATGGATATCACGCCGCTGCTTGAGGTCCCGCTTGCTGTCCAAGTCCACGCCTTCGCGGCCGTCGCCGCTTTTGCGCTGGGCGCGCTTCAATTCGCCGGCATCCGCATGGGCCGCACTGCGCATCGGGTATTGGGATGGAGCTGGGTGGCGCTGATGGCGATCGTCGCCGGGTCGGCGATGTTCATCCGCGAGATCTTCGACGGCTGGCTCAGCCCCATCCATCTGTTCGTGCCGCTCACCATTGTCGGTATCGCCGCGGGCCTGGGCGCGATCAGACGCGGCGACGTGTCCGCGCATCGCCGCCACATGCGCGGCGTCTTTATTGGAGCGTTGGTCATCGCCGGCGCCTTCACGTTCCTCCCCGGTCGAACCATGCACGCGGTATTGTTCGGCTGATCCACTCTGAGAGAAAGGAAACTCCCATGAAACGCCTTGCTATGGCCGCCGCCTGCGCCGCCCTCGCCCTCACTCCGGCTTGCGCGCAGAGCTCAGAGGAAACCGACCCGAGCCAAACCGGCGCGCCCGCGACGGAAACGAATGCGGAAGCAAACGCGGAAGCGAACGGGGAAGCGAACACAGCGGACGCCGCCACCCTGACGCTTACGGTCTCGGGCATCGAAAACCACCGGGGCCATTTGATGATCGCCGTGTTTTCGAGCGAAGCGAATTGGGACGGCGACGGCGAACCCGTCGCAGCGACCCGCTTGGCGGTCGAAGGCGCTGAAGAAACCGCCGTGTTCGCGGGCCTGACGCCAGGCCAATACGCCATCCGTTTGTATCACGACGTGAATGACGACGGTGAGTTGGGAACCAACCCCTTCGGCATTCCCAACGAACCCTTCGCCTTCTCCAACAACGCCCGCGGCATGATGGGCCCGGCCTCCTACGAAGACGCCGCTTTCGCGGTGGAAGCCGGCGAGAACGCACATGGGATGAGCCTGCAATGAGCGTTGGCGCCCTGAACCGTCGCGAAGCCCTTCTCGCCGCGCTTGCGAGCGCGGCGGCGGGGAGCGCAGGGATCGCCCCTCGCGCTTTCGCCCAAGACGTCGATCCCGTTTTCGCCGCCTTCGAAGCCGCGCGGGAAACCACCCCCTGGACGTTGGGTTGGGCCAACGCGCCCGCCCGGACGTTCGCAACACCTGCTCTGGAGCTGATCGCCGGCGCGCCGCCGGAAGGCCTTGCAGGCGTCCTCTATCGCAATGGCCCGGGCCTGCATTCTCGGGATCAGTGGCGGCTGCGCCATTGGTTTGACGGGGATGGATTGGTCCATGCCTGGCGCATCGGCGAGGGGGTCGCCTCCCACCAAGCCCGCTTCGTGGGCACGCGGAAATATCAAAGCGAAGAAGCCGCCGGGCGTTTCCTTTATCCGGGTTTCGGCTCCGCCCCGCCGAACCCAGGCGGGCTGACCGGGCCTGACGACGCCAACGCCGCGAACACCAGCGTCCTACCCCTGGGCGACACGCTGTATGCGCTGTGGGAAGGCGGTTCGGCTTGGGCGATGGACCCTGAGACGTTGGAAGCGCGCGGGCCGAAAACCTGGCGGGATGGCTTTGAAGGCATGCCCTTCTCCGCCCACCCCAAGATCGAACCCAACGGCAAGGTCTGGAATATCGGCACGGACTATTGGAACGGCGTCGCGGTCTATCGCATCAGCGCGACGGGAGAGACCGAAGACGTCGCGCTCACGCCGCTCGAAAGCCCCGCCATCATCCACGATTTCGCGCTCACCGCCCGCAGCGTGGTGGTGTTCGCCCCGCAGCTGGAAACCCACAGCCTGACATTGCCCATCGTCGACACCTTCGGGCCGAGAACATCCGGGCCGATCCTCGTGACGGCCTATGACAAGGACGGTCTTGCGCCGCGGGGCCGCTGGGAGTTGCCGCCGGGCTTCATCTTCCACTTCGGGAACGCCTGGGAGGAAGCGGACGGAACCATCCATGTGGACTTCTTCCACTATCCCGACGGCGAATTCGTCTGCAACGGCGCCAAAGCGCTCATGCGCGGAGAGCCCGATCGCGGCGCGCGGCCGGTCTTCGCCCAAGCCGTCCTGCGGCCTGACGGAACCTCGCAAATGCTTCGCCATACAGAGGCGCCCGGCGAGTTCCCGCGCATGGACCCGCGCTTGGTCGGCTTCCGCCATCGCTATGTCTGGTATGCGGGCGACCTGGCGGATAACGGCCAACCAGCGCACCGGACCATCGCTCGACGCGACCTTGAAACCGGGGAAACCCGGGCCTTCGACATGGGCGAGACCCGCATCGCCGAGGAACCGGTGTTCGTCCCCCGCCCCGGCGGGACCGCCGAAGACGATGGCTGGCTCGTCGCCACCGCGCTCGATATCGCCGCGGAGCGGATGACGCTCAATGTCTTCGACGCCGCCCGACCCGATGATGGGCCCGTGTGCACCTGGGCGGCGCCCTACGCCTTGCCGCTCGGCTTCCACGGGGCGTGGCGGTCGGCTTAAGGGCACGGGCGATAATCGCGTCGAGGTCCCTCGCTGCGATCGGGATGACAGGGTTTTTTGTTCTCAAAAACAACACCCTGTCATCCTGACGAGCGTAGCGAGGAAGGACCTCGCGGCCGAAGGGAGCGGGCGCGGCGACGGGGGCGGCGCTTACGCCAGTTCGGCTTCGAGGTTTTTGCAGGCGTCCAAGAGCCCGCGCACGGCGTTGACGGAGTGGTCGAACATCGCCTGTTCTTCGGCGTTCAGCGTCACCTCGACAATGCGCTCCACGCCGTCCGCGCCGATGATGATCGGCACGCCCACATACATGCCGTTCAGGCCGTACTGGCCGTCGCAATAGGCCGCACACGGCAGCAGGCGTTTTTTGTCGCGCAGATAGGACACCGCCATCTCGATGGCGCTTTCCGCGGGCGCATAGAACGCCGAGCCCGTTTCGAGCAGCTTCACCACCTCGGCGCCGCCGTCGCGGGTGCGCTGGATGATTTGGTCGAGCTTCTCCTGGGTGGTCCACCCCATGGACACCAGATCCGGCACCGGAATGCCGGCGACGGTGGAATAACGCGCCAGAGGCACCATGGTGTCGCCATGCCCGCCCATCACAAAGGCGGTGACGTCCTCGGCGGACACGTTGAATTCTTCAGCCAGGAAAAAGCGGAAGCGCGCCGAATCCAGGACGCCCGCCATGCCCACCACTTTGTTGTGCGGCAGACCGGAAAACTCCCGCAACGCCCAGACCATGGCGTCTAGCGGATTGGTGATGCAGATGACGAAGGCGTCAGGCGCGTGCTGAGCGATGGCTTGGCCGACCGATTTCATCACGCCGAGATTGATGCCGATGAGGTCGTCGCGGCTCATGCCGGGTTTCCGCGGCACCCCGGCGGTGACGATCACCACATCCGCTCCGGCGATGGCCTCATATTCCTCAAGCGAGGCGCCGGAGAGCGCGGAGTCTTTGCCGAACACGGGGGTCGACTCATTCAGATCCAGCGCCTTGCCCTTAGCGATGCCGCCTTTCATGTCGACAAGCACGACGTCGCCGAGCTCTTCGCGCGCGCAGATATGGGCGAGCGTGCCGCCGATC
>CAZABJ010000059.1:0-15822 GCA_964483375.1 uncultured Caulobacterales bacterium | reverse complement strand
CTGCTCATCCTCACCGCGCAGCGGCGCGACGAGGTCGCCCATATGGCGTGGGACGAGCTTGACCTTGAAGCGGCGGCCTGGACGATCCCGGCGGAGAAAAACAAAAGCGCCCGACCGCATCTGGTCCCTCTGTCAGCGCCGGCCCGCCAGGTCATCGCTGAGCTTGCGCCCGTCGGCCCCCTCCTCTTCCCCGCCCAGAACAATCTGCGCGGAGAGCGGAGCTTCTCGGGTTGGAGCCGCGCCAAAGCGCGTTTGGATGAACGCTCCGGCGTCTCCGGCTGGCGCATTCATGACCTGCGGCGAACAGCGGCGTCGGGCATGGCGCGCTTGGGTGCGGACCCTCATGTGGTTGAGCGGGTTTTGAACCACGCTACGACATCCGCAGGCCCGCTGGCGCGGGTCTATCAACGTTACGCTTATGAGGAAGAGAAGCGCGGCGCCCTGGAGGCGTGGGGCGCGCATGTCGCGACCGTTGTCGGTTTGCATCGCCAGGCGATTTAAGGCCGCCAAAGCGGGCGAAGGCCGCTTTGATGACCGACAGGTTCATGGCCCATTCCAGCCGGTCGGGCTTCGCGGTCGCACATGACCGCTTTGGGTCGGAGAATTGCCGGTTTGGTTCAGCGATGCGGCGATGGGATCGGCGTGTCGCGGGTTTGCCGACCGTCCCGTTTCTGGTCCCACCGCTTCCGGATTCAATTGGCGGATCGCGCCGTTTCGAGGCTTGGCGATCTGATCGGTCGCGCGGGCCTGATGGTGAAACGGCGCGGCCCTGGGGCCTCGAAGCTCTTTGTCGCCGCAAAGTCCGTCAATTCAGCTCGACGATCGCTTCGGCGACGCCGCGGCTGAGTTCGGCGAGAGCCGCCTCAAGCGCTTGCATGAAACCCGGGTAACCCACATTCGGCGCAGCCTGTTGATAGTCGAACCGTCGGACCATCAACACTTCGCCGCCGTCTCCGGAGATGATGGAGAATTGGCCCGAGATTTCCGCGCCCCCGGGCTGGGTGCGAACAAAGCGATCGAACCGCACGTCGATGCGGATGTCGGGGTCGAGCCCGCGCGGGAACGGGGCTGCGACCACCGCGGCGGCCAGGCGCTGCTCAAGCGTCAAAGCGAGAATGCGCGACACCCCGTCTTCGGGCGGTTCGGCCCAGCGATGATCCTCGTCCTGGAAAATTTGGTTGTCCGCTGCGAGGCTCGCGATCTTATCTCCCTGCGCATAGCCGGGGAGGCTGACGGTCGCCAGGCCGACCCGTTCCAAGCCGGGGGTTTCAAGCCCTGCGGCGTCAGCGCCGCGGGGTTCGGTCAGAACGTAAAGCTCCGGCGGCGTTCCCGCGCAAGCGGCGAGCAACCCGACGGCGGCCAACAGTGTCGTACGCATCCCCAACTCTCCTCTCATCGGCCGACCAACAAGGCGTTCGGCTCCCGCTCCAGCAATTCCGCGAGTTCTGCGATGGAGCGCGCGGCGTCCCTCAAATCGCGCACAGCGGCGGACAACTCCACATAAACCTCTGAATCCGGGGAAAGCCCGTCCAAAGTCGCGTTGGCGGCGTCGGAGACCGCCGAAAGCCGCGCCAACAGAGCCGGCACGCTGTCTGTCGCGGCGTCGACGCTGCGCGCCACTTCGGAAAATGCGCGCAGAGACGCCAAGAGCTCCTCAGGAGCGGCCTCCATCGAGGGGTTGCCCACGACCGCATCGGCGCTTCGCAAGAGATCCGTCGCGGCGAGCACGAGATCCTCAAGCGGCAAGGCGGAGAGGTTCGCGATAAGGGTTTGGGCGTTTTGCGTCACCGCTTCCACCGTCGACGGCGCGGTGGGAAGGGCCGGATAGGGCACGGCGTCATAGTCGATGGCAGCCGGTTCGGCGTCGTCAATCTGCACCAATTCGATCACCGCAGCGCCGGTTAGGATGTTGCCGACCGACAAGCGCAAGCGCATGCCGCCCGCCACCATCGCATCAAAATTGGCGCGCAACTCCGCCTCGGAGACGTTGGCGTTGCCGATGCGGCTCGGCTGGAAGCTGAGCACGGCGTACACGCGGTCGTCTTCCGGTCCCGGCGAGCCGAATTCGAAAACGATATCGTCCACGACGCCGACGCGGAGGCCGTCAAATTCGATCGCCGCGCCAGGCTGAAGCCCGCTGATAGAGCCGTCGAATTCAGCGATGAAGCGGAAGCTGTTTTCTTCGTCGACGTAAAGGCTCTCAACCGCGTCGTCGCGGTCGCGGAAGATGCGGAACACGCGATCGGCTGCAACCTCGCCTCCGATCGACCCTTCCCCGACGGATCCGAATGCGAGCCCGCCCGCCAGCAGCGCCTGCATGGACTCAACCCGAACCACGAACCCGTCCGCGCCTGCGCGGATATCGACGCCGGAAGCGTTCCAAAACCGCGTCGCGGCGTTGATGCGCTCGTGGTACGGCGCTTCGATAAACCCGCGATACATGATGCTGCGGCCGTCCTCGGCGAGCGTCCGCTCTTCGACGCGGCCCACCTCCAATTGGCGGAAATAGATCGGCGAGCCGACACCGACCGACCCTGCGCTCTGGGCGCGCAGCGTCACATGCCTGCCCGGGGAGCCTGGCGGGGTCAGCGGCGGTCGCGAAAGCCCTTCGAAGACGCGCTGGGTGTCGTCGGACGGCTCTGACCAGTCGACCTCGATGTAAGCGCCTGACAGGATGGTCGACAGCCCGGAAATCGCCGCCCCGTCGAACCGGGCGCTGACGACCCAGAACTGGGCGGTTTCCCCAAGATACGGCGCGATGATTTTGTCCATGCGCGCACGCACGCTGACAGCGCTCAAGTCGGGCGTGAGCGAGACATCCTCGACGATCCCGACCACGACGTCGTTATGGCGGATCTCGGTAGCGCCGGCCTCAATGCCCGAGGCCTCCTCAAACAGGATCTCAACCAGCGGACCTTGCTCGGACAAAGACTGCCAAGCCACGGCGCCGCCAATCAGCGCCGCGAACACCGGAACGAGCCAAACAAACGACAGCGAGCGTCGCGACGGCCTTTCCACATGCGCTGCCTCTAAACCCTGATCAACGGGCATCACGCGGCTCCTCTGTCCGGTTTGGTCTGTCCCAAATGAGACGGGGATCAAGGGCGCTCGCCGACAACATCGTCAGCACGACCGACGCGCCGAAGGCGGAAATGCCCGCGCCTGGCGCGATGGCGATTATGCCGCCTAGTTGAATGAGCGCGGCCAGGGCGGCGACGACAAACACGTCTATCATCGACCACCGACCAATAAACTCGACCACATGGTGCGCGCGGTGACGCTGGTGATCGTCGGCTGGCCAGTTGAACTGAATGCTCAGGCTGAGCCATGCGATGATCGCGAACTTCGAGACCGGCACGAGGAAGCTGGCTGCGAACACGACGAATGCGATCGCGTAGGACTCATAGTGGATGAGCGTGATCACGCCGCCCAGAATGGTTTGCGGGGAGTCCCCGGTTAAAGACTGTGTGATCATCATCGGGTAGATGTTCGCGGGCACATACGCGATCAGTCCCGCGAACCAGAACGCCCAAACGGCTTGTAAGCTCGCGGGCCGGCGCAGATGCAGCCGCCGGCCGCACACCCTGCAGTGCGAGAGCGTCGCATCGCTGGCGCTGCCGCAGGAGGGACAGGCGGCGAGGCCGATTTCGCGCGCCGTGATCATGACCGTGCCCGCATGTCGTCCCACGCGGTGTCCCGGCACCACATGGCGGTGGTCATGGTCAAAACCACGATGAGGGCGGTCAGCGCCCAAAAAGCGGGCCCGACGCTGATCCGGGCGAGATCGCCGACTTTCACCAGCGACACGATCACGCCGATCATAAAGATCTCAACCATCGCCCAAGGATCAAGATCTTGAGCCAGCCTGAGCGAGCGCGCAGCCAACGGACCCAGCCTGCGGCGCAGCCGCAGCGCGCCAAAGACGTGGATGAGCAGCAGCATCCTGATCAGTGGGAAAACCAAGACGAACAACGCCGACGCCGCCCCAAGGAGCGGCATGTCATTGCTCCAAAGGGCCAACACCGCATCGATTACGGAGATTTGGTTCGAGAGCCCGGACCGCTCCATCGCCATAAACGGAAAACTGACGGCGATGAGGAATAGGATCAGCGACGCCACCATCAGCGCCAAAGTACGGTCGGACGCTCGCACCTTGTTGGTGAGGATCACGCTGTGGCACCGGCTGCAGCGCGCGCGTTCGCCGACCTTCAACTGAGGCCGGAGCCAAACCGCGTCGCAGTTTCGGCAGACGAGCAGGTCGTCGACGGGCACGCCGAGCGCGGTCGTTCTCACAGCAATCCCCCGCCACTACCCTTTGCTGAACGGCGAAGCCGCTCTTGCCCTGCAGCCCTGTCTCTGGGCACGCAGTGACGCGCCCGCGCCGCGCCCTGCTTCTTCCCCCAGGAACGGGGCCCCGGTCGCCTGCCCCCCGACAGTCAGACCCCCGCCGCTCCCAACGGCATGTGCGCGAGGGTCGCGATCGCCGGAGAACGCCCCGCCCAGCGCGACACTGTAACTACCCCACGACGGAGTTCGATCAACCTTCGCCCTCAGTTGTTTCCGCCAAACCGCAGTTTTCTTCGATTTCTTCGATCCGGGCGGTCAATTCTTCTTCAGTCCGCCCTGTCAGGACGGCCGCCCGGTCACGATAAGACCCTGTCACGACGCTGGCGACCGCGCCGACCGGAACGATCGTCTGGGCCACCGACGCCGCGCGCTCGCCCCGCGACGGCATCGCCGCTTCGAGGGCTGCGATATCCGCTTCGGCCACGTCGCAATTGATCGGATCAGCGAGGAGGGACGCGCGTTCGTCAGAGCTTGCGGTGGCGCAGGCGGCGACGACGGCGACAATGGGGAGATAAGCGAGTTTCATGGCCATGCCCTTACCGTTCGCCCCAGGCGGGGCGGTGCGTTTAGATAGAACGGGCGCACGTCACGCCCGCGGTTTTGCTTGCTAAGTTCACCTCAGCAATCTCGATTACGTTCGTCTGCGCCGAAGTCTTGGTGAGCACGCGAAGAGATTTCCGCCTCTCTCAGCTCACCTTTGTGACTTTGGCATTTGCCTGGAAACCAACACCAGCAATGCTATGATGGTCACTTCGACCACGATCATTGCGGTTGCGAGGGCGGCGCCATGGAACAGCCAGGCGATGATCCGCCCGCAGATCGCAAACGCCAGGAGCATGATCGCCGGATAGAGCCAAGTGCGTATCTGGGTCGCGATCCCGATCAGCACGCAGGTCCCTGCCGTTAGGAAAAAGGAAGCCAGATCGGCGATCTGCGAGCTCAATCCCAGCCCGCTCAACAAAGTCATGCCAAGCTGCGCGCCGGCGAACTCCGGCGCCGCCCACCATGCCAGGCCGATAAGCAGCAAGAGCAGCGCAGGAACGCCGGCCAAGAGCTTCCAGACAGTGGCCATGACTTCGTCTCCGTGACGTGTTTCGGTCGACAATCAGAACGACGCCTGAAAGCCGAGAACGGGCCCGGAAAGCTCAACCGTAATGTCCGCGTTATCGAGCTCACGCTCGATCGACAGGTGACGGTATCCGC
Source organism: uncultured Caulobacterales bacterium (assembly GCA_964483375.1). GTDB lineage: Bacteria > Pseudomonadota > Alphaproteobacteria > Caulobacterales > Maricaulaceae > JAUIEH01. The sequence continues at coordinate 10,272 of CAZABJ010000059.1, read as the reverse complement.
CGACAGCCGTCCATCTTTCGTTGAAATGATAGCCGACGCCCACAAAGGCCTGCCACGACAGGTCCGAGGAGTCTTCTATGCCGAAGCCGCCGATGTCCACATAGGCCCTGCCGGACCATCTATCGCTGAAGCGCGTGCTGCCGCGCGCGGCAAGCAAGAGATCGGCCCAATCCCCGGAATTGCCCAAACTGAGGTCAGGCGTCGCGCCTTGGCCGGCGAGAAAGGTGTCGACCTCAACGTGATTATAGCGAACGCCGCCGCCGACCTCGAACCGCAGGTCATCCCGATCGGCCAGAGCATAAAGCGCATAAGCGCTCAAAAGCGTCGTCTGGGCGTCGACCTCGCCCCGCGCGAAGAGCCCGCCCAAAGGCGCATCGGTTTCTGAGCTGACGTCGGTGTAAACGAGGTCGCCGACAAAGGACCAACGGCCGTTGCGCGCTTCGAGCGCGCCCAAAAACGCCAAATCAAGCGTTTCGAGGATCTCGTCGAAATCTGCGTCGGTTTCCAGCTCGCCCACCGGGGTTTCGACCGTGGCTGACGCCGCGGGGAACCAGCCATACAGCGTAGCCCTGTACTCCCAGGGGCTCTGCGCCTCGGCGGCGAAAGGAAAAGCGATTACAGCCGACAAACCAAGTGCGGCGCGCTTGAGCGACATCCAAAACCCCTTCGACATTGAAACGGGCCGATGTCGTCTATGACCGACAATCCGGCTCGCTTGGTCCCGCAGTGACGCATGTGCGCGGCGCGGTCGGCCCGTCAGGCGCGAGGGTTTAGCGATGACTGAGCCACCCGCCCTTGCGACAGACAGAAGGGTCGCCCAGACGACGTCAGCTCGCTGGCGACGACCGACCGTGTTGCAGTGCACATTGTTGCGGTTGTAACGACGCCGGCGATTTGCAAAAGCTCCCGCCAGGCCAAAGACTATTCCGTTTTGGCCACCGCCGCCGCGCGCAGACGGCCCTCATGGGCGAATGCGGCCGCCCGGCGGCTGCGTTGCGCGTCAATTGCGCCGCGCGGGGTCGGCGACGATCCGAAACCCGATATGGGCGGTGCTGAAGTCGACTTCGAAATCTTCTCGCGCCGCAACGCGGTAGCGTCGGCAGTAGTTTTCGCTGCACAGATACGAGCCGCCTTTGATCGTGAAGCGCGGCGTATGCGGGGCGTACTGGCTTTCCGTCCACTCCCAGACATTGCCGATCATGTCGTAAGCGCCTGTTCGGCCAGGCTCGAAGCAGCCCACCGGGGCGGGTCCGGCAAAGCCGTCTCGACCGGAGTCCATGAGCGGAAAGAACCCCGACCAAACATTGGCGCGCGGCTCCCCGTCAGGTCCTCTCATGCCGGACATCGGGTCGTCAGGATCAAACAGCCCCAGGCTTGCGGCATATTCCCATTCAACTTCGGTGGGTATCCGGGCACCCGCCCATTCGGCATAGGCCCGGGCGTCATTCAGCGTCACATGCACCACCGGATGGAGCGCCAACCCGTCTAGGTTCGAGCCCTCCCCCTGCGGGGTTCGCCAGGTCGCCTGGGGGTCCAATCGCCACCAGGACAAGAGATTTTCCGGCGTGTCGCCGCCGATGAATTCGGCCGAACCGCCGTTTCTTTCAGCTTCGGTCACATAGCCCGTGGCCGCCACGAATTCGGCGAACTGACTGTTTGTGACCTCATGCGCTTGGAGAGCAAACGCCGAGACGAAAGCGCGCTCCGCCGGGCCTTCTTCAGGATACAGCGCATCTGCGCCCATCACGAAACCGCCGCCGGGAATGTCGATGAACGCGCCAAGCGCACTGTGATCGAGCGCGCAGCGCCCCCCCGCAGGGTCGGACGCGTCAAACCCGCGATAAATCCCAAGAGCGGCGAGCGGGAGGAAGACGGCGCCGAGACCTGCGCTGACCCCGATCGCCGCCAGTGTCGTGCGCTTCATGTCACCGTCGCGCTTCGAGCAATTCCAGAATGCGGTGAGACGTCTCATAGCCGCTGTTCTGGTTCTGGCCGGTGACCAGATTTCCGTCCACGACCGTAAGCGTTGCGAAGAAATCCCGCCAAGCATGCTCCGCTTGAAAGTCAGCGCCGACCGCCCGCAATTCGGTTTCAGGGTGTTTCGGCGTGATCGTGATGCCGAACTGTTGGATCTGCCTATCCGTCACCCCGGTGACGCGGCGGCCTTCCACCAAGCGCGAACCGTCGACGTCCCTTGCGTTCACCAATCCCAGCGCGCCGTGGCACACTGAACCGATGACCACGCCTTGCGCGTTCGCCGCGGTGATCAGATCGGCGAGTTCTGCGCTTTGCGCCAGATCGTACGCCGCGCCCCAGCCGCCGGCCATGAAGATCACGTCGTAGTCGCCGGCGCTGACCTCAGCGATCGGCAGCGAGTTCTGCAGCTTGCCCATGGCGATCGGGTCGTTCAGGAACCGTCGATCGTCCGCGGTCGCGAGCGGCCACGTCATGGACCAGGGCTGTATCGGCGCCTCGCCGCCTTGGATTGAGGCGATGTCGACCTCAAGCCCTGCGTCGAGAAACGCGTAATAGGGCACGGTCATTTCAGAGCCGAACACGCCGGTCGCCCGTCCGGTTTCGCCGAGCTGGCCGTGGCTGGTCGTGACGACCAGGGCGCGCATGCCGCTCAAGTCGTACTCCGGGATCGTATAATGACGGTGCAGTCCCATCACTCTGAGCGCCCAGGGAACTCCGAAATAGACCACAAGCGCCAAAACCGCGATGCTGACGAGCAAGTAAATCGGCCACCGCATCGGAGAGGCTCCCTTATGCTATGACGCCTAGGCCGAAGCCGGCCGACGACGCAGCGCGAACCTTACGCCGCGATACCCGCCATAGCCAAACGCCACGAGAACCAGGCCCAGACCCGCAAGATACCCCCAGTATTTGTGGAGCACCTTGTTCGCCAGTTTGTTGGCCAGCACCCGCGCGGCGTAGTTTTCCGGCCCCGCTTCGACAACGCCGACTTCTTCGGTGTACGAGCGATATTCCGCCAGCATGTCTTCGAACAGCTCGGGATATTGGTCTGCCAGGTCGGTGGTCTCGCCGGGGTCGACGGACAAGTCGTAGAGACGCCATTGGTTGTCGCCCAGAGGCAGGGAGACCCGCGTGATCTTCCAATTGCCCCGGTAAAGCGCCGCGTTGCCGCTGACTTCGATGCCAAAGGCTTCGTCTTCGCTACGAGTTGTGTCGGACGCGCCTGTCAGCATCGGATAGGCGCTGCGTCCGTAGAACGCGTCGGGATCATAGCGAACGCCCGCCGCGTCGAGCATGGTCGGCACGAGGTCGGCCACATGGACCGGCGCGTCCCGGACCCCTTCCGGCGCGATCCCCGGTCCGGAGATGACCAGCGGCACCCGAACGCCGCCTTCGCCTGAGTAGAACTTGTAGAGATTGAACGGCGCGGCCAAGACCGACGCCCATTCCGGGCCGACGGCGGTCAGACTGCGGGGCTGGCCGAGATTTTCAAACGACGTGTCGAAGCCCTCGATCCATTTGATGCTTTCCACGATCGCGCCGGTCAGGCCGTCAAACGACGTCATCGCCGATTCCGCGCCATTGTCGGAGGTCACGATGACAAGGGTGTTGTCGAGCTCCCCCATCGCGTCCAAGTGGGCCAAGAGCCGTCCGATATGGTGGTCGGCCGCCTCCATCATGCCGGCGTTGACCTGCATTTCGCGCGCCGAGACGGCTTGCTCTTCTGGCGTCAGGTCGTCCCAGGCGCGATGGTTGTCCGGCGCCGGGGCGAGCTGCGTGGCGGCCGGCACCAGACCAAGCTCGATCGCCCGCTCCAGACGCTCTTCGCGCATCACGTCCCAACCGAGGTCGAACACGCCGTTATAGTTGTCGATATAGGAGACCGGCGCCTGAACCGGGATGTGCACCGCTTGCAGAGACAGGAAAGCGAAGAACGGTCTGTCGGGATCGCCAGCGTCGATGTACTCGATCATCTGATCGACAAGCGTCCGTGACGAATAGAAATCATCGGGCAGCTCGACGGGCGCGCCGTCTTCGAACCAGTCGACGTTGTCATAACCGGGAAGGTATGGCGTTGCGTCGTAATTGCCGCCGCCCGTAGCGTCCATCACGAAAGACCGGTCAAAGCCGAAGGCGTCAGGCAGGTTCGCGCCGGTCTCGCCGATCCCCCACTTGCCCGTGACGTAAGTCTGATAGCCCGCATCGGAAAGCAGGGACGCGATGGTGTCCTGAGCAGGATCCCAGACCATGGAGTAACCCGGGAAGGCGCGCATTTCATCGGTCAGCGTTTCGGCGAGCGTGCCCATCCCGACCTGATGGTTGTCCATGCCCGTCATGAGCATCGCCCGGCTCGGTCCGCAGAACGGCGAGGAGTAATAGCGCGACAGCAACGCGCCGTCCTGCGCCAGGGAGTCGATCGTCGGCGTGCGGGCGTCCGCGCCAAAGGCGCCGAACCCCATAAAACCGACATCGTCAAAAAGAACTAATAGGATATTTGGGGGCTCATCTTGAGCGAGAGCCGGGGTCGTGAGCGTTAGACACGACAACGATGCGGAAATTGCGAGCTGCGTAACGAGTTTCATTGGTAATGAACCCCAGCATTGGGTGATTTTGAGGTGCGCTCTTCAGCTGATGGGACTTCCAATTCGTTCGTGTGATCAAACCGACCCGATCGTGAAAAGACGAAATGCGCTTGGGCGACGCCGCCGTCTTTCAATCCTGGTCGTTGGCGCACAGGTCGAGCCAAATTTGAAGCACCCCCTCAGCCGTGAGCGTACGGCTTTCCGCTGTCGTCTTATCTGACGACGTTGCGTCCGCAAGCTCCGGCCCGGCCAAGGAGTATTCAGATTTGCCCGCGTTTTTTGGGCGTCCTTCGGCCCTCGCGAAACGCTTTGGGCGTGACGCCGGTCCATCGTTTGAAACTGCGCGCGAAATTGGACGGCGTGTCAAACCCCAGATCGTAGGCGATGGCTTGGATCGGCAGCGTGCTGTGCGCCAGCATCTCTCGGGCGCGCCGCTCCCGCGTTTGATCGACAAGTTTTCGGAAAGACGTGCCTGACTGCTCCAGCCGCCGGCGCAATCCGCGCTCAGAATGGCCCAACGCGGCTGCGAGCTCGGCGAGAGACACGCCGACAGTTGGGTGATTGTCGAGATAGGCGAGCGCCTGACACACAAGCGTCGCCTCTTTCGCCGTTTCCGCCGCGAACGCCTCGCACGCCGAAACGAGCCGGGGGTGATGGATCGGGTCCGCCCCCGGCAGAGGCCGGCTCAGAAGCGCTTCGGGGAAAAACAATCGATTGCCGTCAGCCGCGAAGCGAATGGGAAAGTCCACGCACGGAGCGACATCCGCCCAGCCTTCCGGTTCGCTGACCGTCGTCTCTGCGCGCGACACGATCCGGCCGGTTCCAAGCACGGCCTTCAATAAGCCGTCACAGACGACTAAGGCGCTGCTCGACACGAAGTAAGCCGCCTCTTCAAGCGGAAGCATCGGGCGAAGGCGGATCGCGGCTTCCCCGGATTTCCGCTGAGCTTCAAGGTCGGGGAAGGTGAATTCGATCGCGCTGAATGTCAGGAAAAAGAAGCGGTTCAAAATCTCAACCGCGTCAGAAAAGCGTGCGGCGCTCATCGCGGCGTAAGCCGGAAGCCCGATGACACGCGCGTCAAACCGCTGCGCCAGCCGCAGGCCAAGGTGCGGATCCCCCGACTGCTCAACCGCATTTAAAAGGAACCGACGGAGAGTCGCGAATTCAATCCGGGTGTTCGGGTCGACCAACAGCTCTTCAGTTAAGCCCGTCCCCGACAGGAGAGCCTCGGCCTCATAACCGTCTTTCAGCAGCGTGCGGAAGACAAACCCAGGGTAATTCATCGGACAGGTCGGCGCGCCAGTCGCGTATTCCGGCGTGATTTGGGTCGAATCCTTCATTTTTCCCATTTCGGCAGCGCACACACGCAATCTTATGGGCCAATTCCGGCGCGTCACACAGAGGCCCGCGTCGGGGGCTTGCGAAATCTCCTGGACCTATCGACCGGTACCCTAACCGCGGCTGATCATGCAATTGCGAAATAGACGCCGCCGCCTCATCCGCGCGCATGCGCTTCGCCTTCCGCAGGGCGGCGGCCGCTCAGCGGAAACAGGCTGCGGGTTCAAGTTCGGCGTGGGCCGCAGACAGCATGGCGTTGTAGGCGTTGTGGCCATGCCAGCACCCAATCTGTTCGCCAGCGTTTTCCAAGTCGTTCGCCAGCCAAGGCCAATCGAATGACGAGACGGCGTGGAGCGCTCCGACATGGACATAGTCCAAGCGTCGGGTGCTGAGCGGGACTGCGGGCACTGCATCGACCAGATTGCAGACACGGTCGATCCGAATCAGGCTTTCCGCGAGTTCGGCGAACGCCGCATTGCCGACCCGCGGCGAGGCCAGCGTGACGAGACTGACGCGGCCAGCCGTGCTCCGATCGCGCTGGGCGAGGTCGACGGCGGCCAGCGTCGCCAGCGCGGCTCCTAAGCTATGGCCGACAAACGCAGTTTCGCCATCGGTTGCGATTTCGGAGAGACCGCCGGAGAAACCGCCCTCCGCTGCGACGCTCTCCAATTGCAGACTGTCAAAAATTTCGAGAAACCCGCGATGCACGCGCTCACGAACGCCCCAGCGCCGCGCGTCGCTGGGGAACCGACGCTGATCGAATTGAACGTTCCGCACCCATTCCGCGGGCGTCTGGGTGCCGCGAAACACGACATATCGGGTGTTTCCCTCGGGGTGATCCGCCACAAAGCCATAAAGCGTGCGCGTTCTCTCCTCATGACGCCGGCGTTCGGTCTCTCGTCCCGGCCGGCCGTAAATCAGAGCGACGGGGCGCAGGTCCGTGGCGTCGAACGCCGCCAGGGGATCCTCTCCAGCGTCGAATAGATCGTAAAGCGCATAGGCGAGCCCCGCATGGCGCGCCTGTTCATAGAGCTCCGGCGCCCTTTCCCCGTCCGACCGGGGCTCGACTTCGCGAACGCGCCGCGTCGCACGATCAAGGTCGAGCGTTTGATTGAGAGAGAATTCGTCGGCGCAAGAAAACGCCTCCGGCGCAGCCCCATCATCCGCGCCGACTGAGCGCGCCGCAGACAGGATGATCAGCGCAGTGAACGCGACCGGGAGAACCAACTTCATCGCAACCTTGTCCGTTTCGTCGTCACATGTCGGGGCGGCGGAGGGAACACGGCGAAGCCGCGTCTGTGCTTGCTTTCGCTGTGTGACCTTGGCCCGCGCGCCCTCAGAGAGGTCAAGAGGCGCGATGACGCTCTCGCGACCGCCGCGCCGAGGCAAGGCAAGATCACGCTGAGCCGTCAGAAAATTTCAGACGGCGGACACCTCCGGCGTCCCATCCCGCATAAGCCGCCTGTGGCGGTGAACCGACGGAAAGCCTGCCTCAAGCGGCTTGACCCCGAACGGCGGCTATCGGCTCTGTTCCAGCCGTTCGGGTGCGGTGTCGCGGACGCTAGTTTTCGGCGGATTTCGGCCGCTGAGCGGCGATTCCTGTTTCAAGTGGCGATCGACTTGTCTTGGCCTTGCATCACCTCAACCTTGCGAAAGTTCGCGACAATCTCCTCGGTTTTGTGACGCTTCATGGCTATCCCGTCTCTCTTTGATCCCCGACCTCAACATGAACCAATTCAATGGGGCGGTTCAGTTCGCTCTGAAGCCAAAACCGTTTCGGCGCGGCGAGGGCGCCTGCCGCAGGCTCTTGCTTTGCCAGAGAGTGAAAGACACAGTCTTTGCTGGGTAAAAACCGGGGGGACGGTTTGTCGTTGTTTTCGAAACTCTTTTTGCTGGGCGTCGCCCTATCTCTGACAGTCTCATTGGCGGCATGGGCCCAAAACGCGGAGCCTGAAGAAACGCCCGCAGCGACGCCGATCGTTGAAGCGGCTTCAACCGAAACGGCCGCAGGCGTCGCCACGGACGCATCAGATGAAGCGTCGGATGGCGTCTTCGTTGACGCTCCTGTCGAACCGTCCGCGGCAATGCCCACCGACGCTCTGGAGTCGATGCTGGAAGCGACGGCGACGTTTTTCAATGATACCGTCAGTGAGCCAATCAATACGGTTTGTCCCTTCAAGGGCGAGATTGATTACGAAGACGGCGCTATCTCGTGCGGCTTCATCGAGGTGCCGGAAAACCGCAGTGATCCTGAAAGCCGGACCATTCGGCTTCTCTACGCGCGGCTGGCCGCGACCGTCACGCTAGAAGAAGAAGTCGATAGCGAAGGCTCTGGTGCGACCGACGACGAAGAAGAACTCGTTTATCGCGATGATCCGGTGATTTATCTCACCGGCGGTCCCGGGGTCGGGTTGCGGCCCTATGTCGAACGCTTCCTCGAGCACGACCTCATCCAAACCCGCGATCTTTATATTCTCCAGCAGCGCGGTATCGATGAAAGCGGCGATTTTTGTCCGTTTTTCAGCCAGCTGCGGCCGGAATTGGTTCGCGCCACGAACGCCCTGGAAGGACAGTTGGAGCAAGCCGAGCGATTGACTGCTTGTCTCTCCTCGGCTGCCGCGCGCGGTGTGGACGTAAGCGCCTACAACACGGTTGAGAACGCCCATGACGTGCGGGCCCTGCGTCGAGCGCTCAGCTATGATAGCTGGAATGTCTGGGGCATTTCGTATGGCAGCCACCTTGGCCAAATGTTGGTCAATGTAGACGAGGCCGGGATCAGAGCCCTCGTGCTCGACGCCATCGTGCCGAATGATCTTGTCGATCTGATGAGGCTCGGCCGCTGGATAGAACGCGACATGGGCCTGCTGTTCGATCGCTGCGGCGAAACCGGCGGCCGTCACTGCGATGGTTTAGAGGAACGCCTGCTGGCCGCCGCACAAATGCCGTTCATGCGGGTCGAGGCCCTGGATCTTGAGCGGCTGCCGGCGGGCGAGACCTATCTGCCCCCAGTCCTGCCCGCCTACCTGGTCTTCTCCATGATGTACGAGCAAGACGAGCATCCCGCGATGCCCGCGGTCATGGACGGCGCGCTTCGCTTGTTTGAACAGGACCGCTCCGACTTGTTGGCCATCACGACCGCCATGAACGGCTTCGGCGGAAGGACGTCGGCCGGCATGAGCGCGGCGGTGCGCTGCAACGACGGTTATACGGCGATGGCCGCCGCCGTGGCCGAGGAGGATCTCGCTGAACACAATCGATTCTTGTCCTCCTTCGCGACGGTTGAAGGCTATGAAGCGATGGCGCGGGCCTGCGAAGCGGCAGGCGCGCCGATGCGCGCGGATCGCACCGACTACCAATTGGTCGAAACAGATTTGCCAACGCTGATCATCAACGGCGCGTGGGACCCAATTACGCCGCCGCCCCTGGCGGAACGCATCGCACCCGGCTTCACGAACAGCCGCTACGTCGAAGTGCCGTTTGCTGGGCACGGCCCGACACGTTCGATGAGCGCGTGCTCTGGCGACGTGCTGACCGCTTTCTTTGACGACCCCCAACAAGATCTCGCGGCGCTCGATATGACGTGTTTTGAAGACGGCGTCGACGCGCCGACCTTCGAAAACTTCTTGATCACGACGGGTCATCTTCAAATCGCCGCCCGCGTTCTCGGCGACGAAGCGGATCAGCTTTATGCGCCCGGCGCCATCGCGCTGTTCTCGGTCGTCACCCTGCTCGGCTCCCTCGTCTTGATCCCAGCGGGATTCCTCGCGCGCATCACCAGCGGTCGCCGTGCGCGGGATCTCGCGACCGGCGACGGTCTGACCCGCGCCCTCGCCTTTGTGGCCGCAGCGACGACCGCGGGCGGCCTGGCGCTGATCGGCGCAGCGGCCGCGCGGACATTTGAGATGTCCGAAACGAGCCTCATCGTAGGCTTGGCGGAGCCTGCGAGCACTGGGGCCTGGGTCATTCTGCTTGGCGGCGTAGTCGCGGCGTTGCTGATCCTGCGTACAGTCCTTATCCGCGCGAGCACGCCGCTGCGCACTGGAACGATGCTCGGCTTTCTCATGATTGGAGGCGCAGGCGTAAGCTTGGCGGTCTTGGCGGCTCTATTCGATTTGCTTCCGTTCTGACGGCGCTCGCTCTGTCAGAACGACGCCGATACCGTCCCCGGTTACGCCGCGCTATGAGCGGCCTGCATTGATTGGTCCGGGTTCAATGGTAGTGCATGACCGGACTCCGGTCTAAGACGACGACGCTTTCGGGAGCCGGCGGCTTGCCTCCCAAGGCGCCGTGCGGGCGGCGGTCGTCCCCCCCGTCGGCCGCCGCCGAAACCCCGCGGGTTCCGGGTTGACTCACCTGGCCCCCGCGCGGGCGGGGG
>CAZABJ010000058.1:0-16133 GCA_964483375.1 uncultured Caulobacterales bacterium | reverse complement strand
TGGCGCCGAGGAACTCGCCGCGCCGCTCGCGCTCGATCACGTCGCGGTAGATGCGGCCAGTGGTGTAATTGGAGTGCTGGCTCATCGGGTAGTCGGTGAAGCGCTCATAGTGGCCGAGATCGAGATCGGTCTCCGCGCCGTCGTCGGTGACGAAGACCTCGCCGTGCTGATAGGGCGACATCGTACCGGGATCGACATTGAGGTAAGGATCGAGCTTGCGTAGACGGACACGGTAGCCGCGCGCCTGCAACAGCGCGCCAAGCGCAGCCGAGGCCAGCCCCTTGCCAAGCGAGGACACCACGCCGCCGGTGATGAAGATATAGCGGACCATGGGGCTCGAGCTTACAGCGGATTCTCGACGGTATGGCGAGAAACCTCGCCGTTAGCGCCCATCAGGAGCAGGGTCTTCCTCGTCAGGTTCCCCGTCCGCCTCGTCGGAAGGCGCATCAATCTCAGCGTCCTCGCCCGAAGCGGATGACGCGTCCTCGCCCTCCCCCTCGGCGGATGACCCCGTTCCGGTGACGGCGAACTCATCGTCCAGATCAAAGCCGGGATCGAGCGTCACGCCGGGGTCGACGCCTTCGTCCTCGCCCGCATCGGGATTGGCGATGCCCTCAAGGAGGTCGTCATCGAAGAGAGGCTCATCGGCGTTTCTGAACTCATCGATGTCCTCAGTGCCCGCCACTGAATCCACGCCCGAGACCGAGTGGACCACCACCAGAAGCACTGACGTCAAGAAAAACGCCGCTGCGAGGATCTGGGTCGTGCGGGTCAACAAATCCCCCGCCGCCCGGCCGCTCATCACCCCGCCAGGACCGCCCCCGCCCATGCCAAGCGCGCCGCCCTCAGAGCGCTGCAGAAGCACGACCGACACCAGGCCGATCGCAATGAACAGGTGAACCACCAGCAGAAAGGTTTCCATGAACTGTGTCCGAGAGTGTCTGAAAGCCGCAAGCGAGCGTGCGCGAGCCGCGGCTATAACCCGCTCAGCCCTCCAGCGCCAGCCAAGCCGGCCGCGCCGGTTCGCACGCCCCTCAAGTTGGGGTCTCTTCACGGGTCCGCAAGCGGGCCCGGTCAGCCGGCGGCGGGGCTCGCGGGCTGTTTCGCCAAACGCTTGCGCACGGCGGCGACGACGGCTTCGACCTCCGCCTTGGTGCGGCCGTTTTCGCTTTCTCCGCTAAACGCTGCGTAGGCGGCGAAGGAGAGTTCGTTGGCGAGGGTCAAGTCGTCTGGGCTCGCTGCTTTTTCCTGGATGAGCCGCGCGGTCACTTGGGTCAGCGTGGTGGCGAGACCGGCCGCCTCCTTTGCACCGTTCGCCTTGAGCCGTCGGCGGAGTTCGCGCGCGGCCCGGTCGATCTCCTCCAAACCGAACATATCGGCTTCACCACCGGCTTCGATTCGCAGGCGGGCGGCGGTGGCGACGCGCATGGACAGGCGCTTGATCCGTTCCTTGTCGACGTTGGATCTGGTTTCAGCGATCGCGCTTTCGATCCGCTGAAGCTCGTCAACGTCGCCTTTCGCGACCGCGCGCAACGCGTTGGGCGCGACGATCGGCGTCACCCCGCCCTTGCCGCGATCTTTGTCCTTGCGCCGATCAGGGCCAATGTAGTCGCCGGTGACGACGAAATCTTTCCGCGCAGCGACCAGAGCGTCGATCCGGGCGCTGAGCTGATTGACCGAAAACGGTTTGAGCAAGACATCGTCGGCCCCGCTGTCGATGGCCGTTCTGATGTCAGCGACTTCTTTGCGCCAGCTCGTCAGGATCACGACCAAGAACGGATTGCCGCCAAGCTCGCCCGCACGCAGGCGCTTGACCGCGGCGCAGGCGTCCCCGTCCTCACTAAACGCTTCGACGATCGCGAGTTCGAACGAACCGGTCTCTAAGCGCCGGGAGAACTCGTCATAGGTCCGAAGACCGTCGACCTCTCCGATGCCGAGTTCGAACAGCGAACGACGGGTATGCTGCAGCTGAGCGGGAGAGGGATCGAACACGAGAACGCGAATTTTGGCGTAGTCGGATTTTGGCATGCACGGCTCCGCCGGCGCCCTCGCGCCGTTTGAGCCCGGAGTATCGCGGGAAAGCCGTGGACGCGGCGTTAAGCTGTCGGCGCTGCAGCGATGATTGCGGCGAAATCCTCCGCCTTGAGGCTGGCTCCGCCGACAAGCGCGCCGTCGACGCCCTGCAAGGCGAGGATCGCCTCGGCGTTGCCGGGTTTGACCGAGCCGCCATAAAGGATTCTCAACGCCTCAGCATCAAGGCCGGCGCTCTGAGCGCGCGCGCGCAAGGCGGCATGCATGTCCACGATATCGTCGGCGCTGGGCGTGCGCCCCGTGCCGATGGCCCAAACCGGCTCATAGGCGATGATGACGCCGGCGGCGTTTGCGCTTTGCGGCAAAGACCCTGCGAGCTGCCCGGCGACGACCGTTTCAGCGCGCCCGGCGTCTCGCTCCGCCTCGGTCTCCCCTAAACAAATCACCGCAATCAGCCCCGCAGCGTGAGCGGCGGCCGCTTTCGCCGCGACCAGAGCGTCGGTTTCCCCGTGATCCGCTCTGCGCTCTGAATGACCCACGATCACGTACCGTGCGCCGAACTCCGCAATCATCGCCGCGGCGACATCGCCGGTATGCGCGCCCGCGCCATGGGCGCTGCAATCCTGCGCGCCAAAGCCCACAGGGCCGTCGCCCAGCGCCTCAGCGGCGTCCCGCAACAGGGTGAAGGGCGGGCAAATTGCAATATCCACGTCGCTGCGGGCCGCTGCGGGGGAAGCGCTCAGTCCGCGGAGTTGTTCGCAATCGGCGGAAACGCCGTTCATCTTCCAATTGCCGATGATCGCCGTTCGTCGACCCATGTCCGCCGCCCTCCTGGTTTCCGCCGCATTCCGCGTCGCTTAGCAGTGCTGCGGCCCGACGCCAACGGCGCGCGGTCCTGAGTTGTCGGGCGCGCCCAGCGCGATTAGGTTCCCCGCAAACACAAGGCGGGCGACCCTATGCTCAATGTACTTCGCGAAGCCACGCGGTCCTGGATTGCGGGCGTTTTCATCGGTTTGTTGGCTCTGAGCTTTGCGGTTTGGGGCATCAACGACATCTTCACCGGCGGAAACCGCAGCGCGGTTGCGACCGCGGGCGATGAGGACGTCTCCCCCTTCGAGTTTTCGCGCGCCTTCGAACAAGCTTTGTTCTTTGAGGGGCAACGCACCGGCGCGGTGCCCAGTCGCGAACAGGCCCGCGAGCAAGGGCTCGACCAGCTGGTTCTCCAGCAATTGGTGCGCAACGCCGCGCTCAGGGATGCGGCGCGCGGCCAAGGTCTCGTCGTCTCCGACCGCGCGATCGCTCAGCATCTCGCGGAAATCCCGAATTTCGTGAACCCCCAAACCGGGGGCTTCGACATGCAGCTCTATCGGCGCGTCTTGGCCAACCAAAATCTCACGCCTGACCGCTACGAGACTTTGGTCCGCAACGATATGCTCGCCGACCAGTTTCTCGGTTCGGTGAGCGGCGGGGTGAGCGTCCCCCGCGTGCTTGCGGAGCTGCGCGCGCGGCACCAATCCGAGCGCCGTCAAGTGACCATCCTGTCCATCCCGCCAAGCGCCGCGCCGGACCCTGGCGACCCCGCCCCCGATGCGCTTGAGGCCCACTATCAAGCGAATTTGGCGCGCTACACCACGCCGGAGCGGCGCGCCTTCACGCTCTTCTTGCTTGAGGCGGACCAGCTTATCAGCGGCATCGACGTGCCGGAGGACGCCCTTCAGGCCCTTTATGAAGAACGCCGAGACGAGTTAGGCGCGCCGGAGCGCCGAACGGTTTGGGAGCTGTCCGCTCGCCAAGAGGCCGTCGCCGCAGAAGCCGCCGAGCGGCTGGCCGCGGGCGAGGATCCGGTTTCCGTGGCCGAAGCCCTGGGCATGCCTGAGCCTATCGAGCATGTGAACGTCACGCGCAGCGCGTTCCTGGAACCCGCCGTCGCCGAAGTGGCCTTCGCCACGACCCAAGGCGAAGTCAGCGATCCGTTCGAGGGCTCCTTCGCTTGGAAAGTCGTCCAGGTGCAGGACGTTCAAGAGGGTCGGACGCTCAGTTTCGCCGATGCGGAGCCGCTGTTGCGGGCCGAACTGGCGACAGACGACGCTCTGAACCTTTTGTTCGACTATGTCATCGATTTCGACCGGCAGGCGGTGCGCGGCGTTCCGATCGAAGACGCCGCGAATTCCGTCGGCGCCGCAGCAATGCAGGTGCTCGCGGTGACCCGAGAGGGCGTCGACGAAACCGGCTTCGCTCACACAACGCTCATTGAACGGGACGCGATCCTCGAAACCGTTTTCGCGCTCGGCCAAGGCGAGACCTCCAATCTCGAGGAGTTGGGCGAGACCGGCTACTTCACGGTGACAGTCACCGAAATCGTTCCCCCAACCCCGCGCCCCCTGGACGTGGTTTCATCGCGCGTCGCTGAAGACTGGGCGGACGCTCAGCGAGACGAAGCGCTCGACGCCATGCGGGCCGAAGCCCAAGCCACACTCCTGGCGGGAGGCGATTTCGCCGCCGCCGCCGCGGCCGCCCATCCCAGCGCGGAAATCCGCGAAGCGTTGCTCATCCGCAGGCTCGGCGTGCTTGAGGGCGTCGACCCCGCAGCGGAGCGGGATATTTTCGACAATGATCCTGGTTTTGTCGCGACCAGCATCGGCGGGGACGGCGCACGCATGCTCGTTCGCCTCGATGACATTGTCTCTGACCGGGACCCGCCTCCTGAGACGCTGGCCCAGGCGGGCCAAGCCCTCGCACAATCCCTCGACAACGACATGGCCGCCTTACTCCGCGCCAGCCTCATCGAAAACGCGCGCGTTCGGATCAACGACCCGCTTTTGAGCCGCATCGTCGGCGCCGACACGCCGTCGTGACGCCGGACATATCGCCCGACCGGGCCGCTTTCGCTGAGCGCTACCGTGGCGGGGACGCGCAAATCCTTGCTGCGCGTCTCGCCGACGACCTTTTGACCCCCGTCGGGGCCTATCTTCGCCTCGGACGCGATCGGCCCAACGCTTTCCTGCTCGAATCGGTTGAGCGGGGAAATTGGCGCGGCCGGTTTTCGGTCATCGGTTTGGCGCCCGACCTGATATGGCGCGTGCAAGACGGACGCGCGGAAGTGGCGCGCGGCTCTCCCGCCGGGCTCACCCGTTTCACTCCCGAAGACGCCGAGCCACTCGCATCTCTGCGCGGGTTGGTCGCCGCCAGCGCCATTGACATCCCTGACGGTCTGCCGCCGGTCGCAGCCGGACTGTTCGGCTATCTCGGCTATGACATGGTCCGGTTCATCGAACGCATGCCGGCGCTGAAGTCCGATCCGGTGGGCGCGCCCGACGCGGTTCTGATGCGTCCGACAATCGTGGTGGTCTTCGATGCGCTGAAACAGGAACTGTTGATCGCCTCGCCCATTCGCCCGGATGCGGACCTCGAAGCCGACGCCGCCTATGAACGCGCGCGCGCCCGCATCCTCGAAACCGTCGCGGCGCTCCGGGCGCCGGGCCCGGAAGCCCCCGCGGACGCCGCGCTGGGCCCGAAGGCCGCGCTGCAAGAAACCATGGCCCCGGAAACGTTCCGACACGCGGTCAGTCAAGCGAAGCGGTACATTGCGGAGGGCGACGCATTTCAGATCGTCCCGAGCCAGCGCTTTGAAACGCCCTTCGATTTGCCGCCATTCGCGCTTTATCGTGCGCTGCGCCGGGCCAATCCCTCCCCGTTCTTGTTCCATTTCAGCTTTGCGGACTTCGCCATTGTCGGCTCAAGCCCGGAGATCCTCGTTCGCGTGCGCGACGGCGTGATGACCTCCCGGCCGATCGCCGGCACCCGACCGCGCGGCGGCACCCCGGCCGAGGACGCCGCCAATGAAGCCGACTTGCTCGCCGACCCGAAGGAACGGGCCGAACATCTCATGCTCGTGGACCTTTCGCGGAACGACGTCGGGCGCGTCTGCAAGCCGGGCTCCGTCGACGTCACTGAGAGCTTCGTCATTGAGCGCTACTCCACGGTTATGCACATCGTGTCGAATGTGGAGGGCCGCCTGCGTGCGGACGCCGACGCCATCGACGCGCTCTTGGCGGGGTTTCCCCATGGCACGGTGTCGGGGGCGCCGAAGGTGCGGGCGATGGAGATCATCAACGAACTCGAACCGGAGCGGCGCGGGGTCTATGCCGGCGGGGTCGGCTACATCTCCGCGGGCGGCGATATGGACACCTGCATCGCCCTACGCACCGCGGTGATAAAAGACGGGGTCATGCATGTGCGCGCCGGGGCCGGGGTCGTTTACGACAGCGACCCTGAAAGCGAGCGCTTAGAGACGCTGCACAAAGCCCAGGCTCTTTTCCGCGCCGCCGCCGAAGCGTCGCGCTTCGCCTGAGAGTTCGCCGGCGGCATATGCAGGGCCGCCTCGCAACCGCCCAAATTCTTTGCAAAATTGTTGCAGCGAGGAGACAGTTCCCGCGCCGTCATCGGGGAAACTGACCGCCCATGCTGACCATTCGGGTTCTTTTGCGACGCCTGCTCGTCGTGCCTGGCGTTCTCGCCCTGGCGGCGTTCTTTTTCGTGCCGCTGCGGGACGCAGACCCTTGGCTGTTGGACTCCGATCCGCGCATCGCCCCGGAGATATATTACGAGACCCAAAACGACGCGCGATTGACCGCAGCGGATGCGGTGGTGAGCGGCGCATCGCTGATGCATCGGGTTATGACAGTGCAGACCGCCCAAGCCGTCGCGACCAGCCAGCCCGCGCCAAACCGCTCCCTTACCGCCCTAGTCGGCGCCCGCTCCCGCGAGGAAAGCCTGCAATTGCTGCAAGAGCGCGCGCCCCTCGCCATCACGGTTATCGCCATCGCTGCGCTGACGCCCGCATTCGCAATCTTTCTCATCGCTCGGGGGGCTTCGACATCCGCCAGACGCACGCCCACGGCCCCCGCCGTGTTTCTCGCCGCCTCAATGTTCGCCGTCGCCGCTTTGATCGGCGTCGGGGGCAGCTCAGGCGCTGCGCTCAAGGAGGCGTGGCCGCTCACCTGGGGCGGGTCGGCCTGGATTTGGCTGAATTTCGCCCTGGTCGGCCTGCTCTCGCTACACTTCTTCACCGTGGTAGCGACGCGAAAGCCTGCTGGACGGCGGCGTTAACCGTTAAGCGCGCAGTCGAGGCGGCGTATCGCGTCGGGCGCGCGCATCGGCGGTCGTGCCCACATGGACGCCTCGGCCCTGAGCCTCAGGGATCCATGTCTCAAGAACGTCCAATGTCGCGTCGTGAGGATGGGCGATGACGACCGCCCAGCCGCGACGCGCCGCGATCGCTTCGGCCTGAGCCAGCCGCGCCCGCATGACGTCAACACCCGGACGCCCGTCGTCAAGGAACACGTCACGGATCAAAGGCTCCAAACCCGCCTCACGGGCGACGTCGGCGAACACCGACTGCGTGTCGGTCAGCGAATCGAGAACCGCCAAACCCCGACGGCGCGCCTCCGACATCACCGGCGCCAAACACTCCGCACACCGTGTGAACCGGCTGCCCATATGATTGTTGAACCCCGCAGCATCCGGCGCGCCGTCAAAAGCCGCCGCAGCGATGGCGGCTATGGCTTCAGCGGGCATCCAGGTCGCAAGGGCGCCGGGGCCGGGATCTGCGAAGCCCATGGGCTCCATGGGCAGATGCACGAATGTCTCATGCCCTCTCCGAGCTGCTTCGGCATGCACGGCGGCGCGTTGCGGCGCATAGGCGAGGACGGACACCGTGACCGAAGCGGGCAGCGCCAGGACGCGCTCGGCCACAGCCTGGTCAAGTCCGACGTCATCAATGACAAGCGCGACCACCGGCTGGGAGACGTCAGCAAAGGCCAGTCGGAAGTCTCCGGACAGGCCCGCGGCCTCGTAGGGCTCCAGGCGTTGATGTTGGTAGGGTCCGGCGGATGCGCTGAGCCGGGCTTCGGTCACCGAAATGAAGAAACTCGCGGCGAGGGCGGCGAAACCGCAAGCGGCGAGCGCCCACCCCACCGCTGCGCCAAGCGCGCAAAGGGCGGAGCGAAGCGGCGAGCGCCGCGCGGGCCGGTCAAGCGCGAAATCGCGATCAAGCGCGGCGGAAGGCGAGGTGTTCGTCATGCCCTCACCGGTGAGCCGCGCCTGGTTAACGAAGATTTACCCCGCCCCTGACGACGGGCTTCTTCCTCACGGCCCGGCGCCATAAGATCCCTGCCCGCGATGCACGCGCGAGGCGTTATGATCCTGGTCATCGACAATTACGACAGCTTCACCTTCAATCTCGTCCATTACCTGCAAGAGCTCGGCGCTGCGACTGAGGTCGTGCGCAATGACGCCATCACCGTTGAGGAGGCGGTCGCGCGCGGGCGCGAGGGCGTGGTGATTTCGCCCGGCCCCTGCACGCCGAATGAAGCCGGCGTCTGCGTGGATTTTGTGAAAGCCGCTCCCCCCGCCTTGCCGATTCTGGGCGTGTGCCTGGGGCACCAAGCCATCGCCCAAGCGTTTGGCGGCGAAATCGTGAGGGCCCGCGAGATCGTGCACGGCAAAACAAGCGCGATCGGCCATGACGGCGAAGGCGTGTTCGCCGGCCTTCCCTCCCCCTTCCAAGCCACCCGCTATCACAGCCTCGCGGTGGCGGCCGACACGTTGCCCGCGTCGCTTAAGCCCTGCGCCTGGAGCCCGGACGGCGAGATCATGGGCCTGCGCCACACCGAGCGCCCCATTCACGGCGTGCAGTTCCACCCTGAATCCATCGCCTCTGCGCATGGCCACGCGTTGCTTGAGAATTTCCTCTCGCTTGCGCAGGCGCGGACGGAGGCGGCGTGAGCGATCTGAAAGCGATGTTGGCTGCGCTCTCCACGGGGCGCGCGCTTGCGCCCGCCGAAGCCGAGGCGGCGTTCGCCGCGCTCATGGACGGCGTGGCGGATGACGCGCAAATCGGCGCGTTCTTGATGGCCTTGAAGATGCGCGGCGAGGCGATTGACGAGATCGTGGCCGGCGCGCGCGCATTGCGCGCCCGGGCGCAGCCTGTCGACGCCCCGCCTGACGTCATCGACACCTGCGGCACGGGCGGGGATGGGGCAAACACCTACAATATCTCCACCGCTGCGGCCCTAATCGCCGCAGGCGCGGGTGCAAAGGTGGCCAAGCACGGCAATCGGGCGGTGTCCTCGAAGTCGGGCTCGTCCCAGGTGTTGGCCGCGCTCGGCGTCAATATTGAAGCCGGCGCGGAGGTCGCCGCGCGGTGCATCCGCGAGGCGGGGGTCGGTTTTCTGTACGCCCCCTCACACCACGCCGCGATGCGCCACGTCGCCAGCGCCCGCCGATCGCTTGGCATGCGCAGCGTGTTCAACCTGCTCGGACCCTTGTCGAACCCGGCCGGCGCGACGCGACAATTGGTCGGCGTCTATGACGCCGCGCTCGCCGAGCCTATGGCGAAAGCCCTCAATCGTCTCGGTGCGACGCGCGCCTGGGTGGTGCATGGCGAGGACGGTTTGGACGAGCTGACCACCACCGCGCCGACCCACGTCGTATCGCTCAAAGACGGCGCGCTCACCCGGTTCACCATTACGCCTGAGACGACGGGCCTGCCTGTGGCTCGCTTGGCGGATCTCGCCGGAGGCGGGCCGGAACGGAACGCCGCGGCCATCCTCTCCCTCCTGGAGGGCGCTGAGGGGCCGTTTCGAGACATCGCAGTACTCAACGCTGGTGCGGCCTTGGTCGTGGCGGGTCACGCCGCAGAGCTGCGCGAGGGCGTGGCGCTGGCTGCGGCGGCGATCGATTCGGGTCGTGCGCGCACGACATTGTCCGCCCTGGTGGCCGTGTCCAACGAGCCCGCGCCATGAGCGACGCCCTTGAACGCATCCTCGCCTATAAGCGGCGCGAGGTCGAAGAACGCATGGCGGCCTTCGGCGCGGACTTCACACGGGATGCGCTAATTGCGCCGACCGCCCGCGGGTTTCGCAACGCCCTGCTGCGCCATGCGCAGGACGGCGCGCCCGCGCTGATCGCGGAGGTTAAGAGGGCCAGTCCCTCCAAAGGCGTCATCCGCGAAGACTTCGACCCCGCCGTCATCGCTCAGGCCTATGCGCGCGGCGGCGCGGCCTGCCTGTCGGTGCTTACCGACGGTCCGAGCTTTCAAGGCGCCGAGGCGCATCTGAAAGTCGCGCGCGCGGCCTGCGCTCTGCCCATCCTGCGCAAGGATTTCATGATCGATCCGTGGCAAGTCACCGAGAGCCGCGCCATCGGCGCAGACGCCATCTTGGTGATCCTCGCCGCCATTGATGATGGGTTGGCGAGCGAACTCATCCTCGAGGCCAAGCGGTTCGGCATGGATGTGCTGGTGGAAACCCACGACGAAGCCGAGCTGGAGCGCGCTGCGCGCCTCGGAGCGGACCTGATCGGCGTCAACAATCGCGATCTCAAAACCTTTCAGACGTCGTTGGCCACCACCGAGCGCCTGGCGGAACTGGCCCCGAGCGAAGCGCTTTTGGTCTCCGAATCCGGCATCGCCACGCCCGCCGACATCGCTCGGCTGCAACAAGCCGGCGCCGCCGCATTCCTCGTCGGTGAAAGCCTCATGCGCCAACCGGACGTTGAAGCGGCGACCAGAGCGTTGCTCGAAGTTTCCTGAACGTTCCGAAACCGCTTGACTTGCTCCATAGAACAATCGATGAACGATAGGGACTTCGGTTTTGATTCCTTGACGAGGCCAGCATGCTGACCCGCAAACAACATGACTTGTTGCTGTTCATCCACGATCGCATCAAAGAGACGGGCGTTTCTCCCTCTTTCGACGAGATGAAAGAGGCGCTCGACTTGGCGTCGAAATCAGGCATTCACCGCTTGATCACGGCATTGGAGGAACGCGGCTTTTTGCGTCGCCTTCCTCACCGCGCCCGTGCGCTTGAAGTGGTTAAGTTGCCCAATGAAGCCGCCGGCGGACCGAACCGGATGGTCGCGTTGGCGCCCCCCGCCGCACCTGAACGGGCGACCTCAATCGAGTTGCCGCTCATGGGCCGCATCGCCGCAGGCACGCCCATCGAGGCGATCCAGCATGAAATCGATCGCGTGCCGGCCCCCGCCAATTGGTTGGGCGGAGGGGAACACTACTTCTTGGAAGTGCGCGGCGACTCTATGCTCGAGGCCGGCATTTATGACGGTGACTTGGTTCTGATCCGCGCCGCGGAAGCGGCCAATGACGGGGATATCGTCGTCGCGCTTGTCGATGATGAGGAAGCCACCCTGAAGCGCCTGCATCGCCGGGGCGGGACCGTCACCCTCATCGCGGAAAACGAAGCCTTTGAAGACCAGGCCTATCCCGCTGACCGCGTAAAGATCCAAGGACGTTTGGTGGCGCTGACCCGCCGCTACAACTAAGCCGGCGCGCGGTCGCTAGCGTGAGGACGGGTCGGGCCGCCGCCACGGGCGCCCTTGCGGCACGCGTCTGACGCGCATCTCGCCTGTTGGCGAAAAGCTGAGGATCAGCGGCGCTTGACCGGGGGTGACCAGCGTCGCGGAACATCGCACGCGCAAACGCTCAGGCGGGGTGTAGCGCGTGATGACGACATCGGCGCGCTCGCAATCGGTCTGAAGACCGGAAGGATTGAAACTGATCGCGACCCGCTGGTCGCCGCTCTGCGCCACGCAGCCCTGCGCGTCGCAACGCCCGGCCTCCCGCCAGTCGGTCAGGGCCGACGCTCCGGCGCGCCGCGCGAAGCTCTCCGCGCCATAACCATCCCCGCGCGCCGAGAGCGCTAAGGCGCGGACGTCTCCGTCGTAAGAAACGGCCACCGCGCCTCCCCCGCGGCCGACCCAAACGCTGTCGTGCTTTTGACCGCCCCAAAGCGCAAACGCTGTGAGAGCGAGCGGCGCGGCGGCGCGCAGACGTCCCTTTGCGAACGCACATCCCGCCACCAGAGCCGCCGCAGCCAAAGCGCCGGCCTCTCCTGGCGGCGCGGCGGCGGGGCTGACGGCGCCATCAAGTCCGCTCGTCACCTCTGCGACGCCCTCGACAACCCGCCATCCCCACGCTGCGACCATCGCGAACGGCCTTTCAAGCCCCAAAGGCGCGAGCGCGCCGGCAAGGGCGGCGAAGGGCATCACCACAAGCGAGAACACCGGCATCGCGATCAAATTGGCGAAGAAGCCGTAGACCGCGATGCGATTGAAATGCATCGCCGCGAAGGGCGCCGTCGCGGCGCCGGCGACCAAACTGGTGAACGCCGAACCGCGCATATACGCTAAGGGGCCGGCCAACCAACCCGGCCAGATGCCCGGCGGCTCTGCGGCCGACCATCGTCGGCGTTGCCGGCGGCGGAACGCCTCATAGGCCGCCACCAAACTCGCCGCAGCGGCGAAGGACATCTGAAAGCCGGGCGTGGCCGCGCTTTCTGGGCGCAACCCCAGCACGATGACCGCGGCGACCGCCACGCCTCTCAAAGAAATCGCCTTACGGTCAGTCAAAATGGCCAGAAACGCGAGAGCGGCCATCACATAAGCGCGTTGGGTGGGAACCCCGGCGCCGGAAATCACCAGATACCCCGTCGAGACCAATAAGGCGCCCAAGGCCGCGGCTTTTCGCACGTCATAGCGCCGCGCAAACCCTTCGAAGGCTGCGAATAAGAGCGAAAGCGCGAAAAAGGCCGTGCCGCTGACGAGCATCACGTGCAGCCCGGAAATCGCCAATACATGGCCCAGGCCGGCGGCCCGCAGCCGTTCCGCCGTTTCGGCGCTGACGGCGCTTCGATCGCCGGTGACCAGCGCGGCGATCACCGGCCCGGCGCGCTCTCCCGCCGAAGCGCGGAGGCGCGCCGCAATATGCCCGCGCAATCGGGCGGCGGCTTGGGAGGCCTGCTCGCCGATAGGCAGGTCGAGCCTGTCCAGCGTCTCTAATCGTCCCAGCGCGTAGCCTGTACCGCCGAGCTGTTCGAAAAAAGCGCGGCGCGCGAAGTCATACCCGCCCGGCGTGGCGGGCCCGGATGGAGGCCGCAGCACCGCACGAACCCGAACGGCGTCTCCAAGACGGGCGTCGTCAAGCGGCGCGCTCACACGAAGACGGACCGGGGTTTGCGACGGGTCCGCACCCTCAAGCGCAGAGACGCGGATGACGTAACCGACACGGCCCCGCTGACCGGGGTCTATTCGCTCAACCCAACCCGTCACCAGCTTCGCCCGGCCCGACGCCTCGACGACAGGCGAAGCGACAGCCGCGACGCGCATCTCCATGCGGGCCGAAGCCAGCCCCATCGCAGCGACGCATAGGCAAGCGAATCCGGTAAGGCTTCCCCCCGACCGCCAGCCCATAAAGGCGGCGAGGGCGGACATGCACGCCGCTATAGCGAGCGTCCAGGCCGGCGGGTCAGAGGGCGCGCTCACATGGGCGGCGGCTGCGAAGGCCGCGCATGCCGCGATGATCAGCGCCCGCCCGCCCGGCGCGAAGGACGCCGGCGCTCGCAGACCCTCCGCAAACCGCAGGAGGCGTCGCTTCATCGCGCCGGCATCGAAGCGCTGACGCGCGCGCCCGCGCGCATCACGCCAGATCAGAACATCGAGACCGCCCACCGCCTCGCCTATGGCGTTGCCAAAGACGCATGCTATCAAGCCGCCGCGCTTGATGCGCGCGACGAATCAAAGAGAAGCGTTTTTTATGACCCACGCGTCCGTCGTCACGACGCGCTTCGCGCCATCGCCCACCGGCTTCCTGCATATCGGCGGCGCGCGCACGGCGTTGTTTAATTGGCTCTATGCGCGCGGGCGCGGCGGGCGGTTTCTGCTGCGCATCGAAGACACCGACAGAGCCCGCTCCACCCCGGAGGCTGAGGCGGCCATTCTCGAGGGGCTCTCGTGGCTTGGTCTTGATTGGGACGGCGAGCCCGTCTCCCAATTCGCGCGCGCAGAAAGACACCGCGCGCTTGTCGATGCCCTTTTGGCCTCCGGCCACGCGTATCGCGACTATGCGACCGCGGAGGAAACCGACGCGCTGAAAGAAGCGTTTCGCGCCAAAAACGAAGCCTATCGATCGCCTTGGCGGGATAAAGACGCCGCCGAAGCGCCTGAGGGGCGCGCCCCTGTCATCCGCTTCAAAGGCCCGCGCGAGGGCGAAACCTTGGTGGCGGACGCCGTGCAAGGCGAGGTTCGGTTCCCCAACAAAGATCTCGATGATCTGGTTCTTCTGCGCTCCGACGGCTCGCCCACATACAACCTCGCCGTCGTGGCGGATGACCACGATATGGGCGTCACCCATGTGGTGCGCGGGGACGACCATCTGAACAACGCCGGGCGGCAAACGCTGATCTACCAAGCCTTGGGTTGGCCGACGCCGGTGTTCGCACATATCCCCCTGCTGCATGGGGACGACGGGAAAAAACTCTCCAAGCGTCATGGCGCGCTGGGCGTCGAAGCGTATCGAAATATGGGCTATTTGCCCGAGGGCTTGCGCGCCTATCTCCTGCGGCTCGGTTGGTCGAAGGGCGATCAGGAGATTTTCAGCGACGACGAAGCGCTGGCGGCCTTCGATCTCAGCGGGGTCAACAAAGCCCCCGCTCGGTTGGATTTTGACAAATTGGCCAACGTCAACGGCCACTTCATGCGCCAGGCCGAAAACACGCGGCTGGCGGACCTGGTCAGCGCTCGTTTTGACCCGCCCCTTGGCGAGGCGCTTCAGGCGCGCGCGCCCGAAGCGGTCGCTGCGCTCAAAACACGCGTTAAGACCCTTGAGGAACTGAAAGAGAAGCTCGGTTTTTTCATCGCCATGCGCCCGATTGCGCTCAACGCAAAAGCGCGAAAGTCGCTAAATCCTGAGGCGACGGCTCGGTTGTCGCGGCTGAAAGAACATTTGGAGCGAACCACGCCTTGGGAGGAAACCTCGTTGAAAGCCGCACTCGACGCCTTCGCCGAACAAGAAGACGTGGGTTTCGGCAAAATCGGCGCGCCTTTGCGGGCGGCGCTAACCGGCGGGGCTGACGCGCCCGACATCGCCGTCGTTCTGGCGCTTCTGGGAAAAACTGAAGCGTTGGGACGGATAGACGACGCAACCTCCGCAGACGCCGGCGCTGCGGTTTAGTTTTCCATTCCGCCGCAGCAGCGGCGAACCTGAAGGGGCTTAGGTATGGTCAATAGCGCCAAGACCACCGGTGAGGCTG
Source organism: uncultured Caulobacterales bacterium (assembly GCA_964483375.1). Taxonomy (GTDB): domain Bacteria; phylum Pseudomonadota; class Alphaproteobacteria; order Caulobacterales; family Maricaulaceae; genus JAUIEH01. The sequence continues at coordinate 999 of CAZABJ010000058.1, read as the reverse complement.
GCATTTGGTTGCCCGACGGCAAGGAGTTCAAACTCCCTGTCTATGAAGGAACCGCAGGCGCGCATGTCGTGGACGTGCGCGAACTACATAAACGCGGGCAAGTCTTCACCTATGATCCCGGCTTCACCTCGACGGCGAGCTGCGAAAGCTCAATCACCTATATCGACGGGGATAAGGGCGAGCTTCTCTATCGCGGCTATCCTATCGACCAACTCGCCGAGCAATCGAGCTTCATCGAGGTGTGTTATCTGCTTCTGCACGGGGAGTTGCCGACAGAGAAGCAACTCGCGGCGTTTGATCACGCCATCACCTACCACACCATGCTGCACGCGCAGTTCGACCGGTTTTTCGACGGCTTCCGCCGCGACGCCCACCCGATGGCGATCATGGTCGGCGCTGTTGGCGCGTTGTCGGCGTTTTATCACGACTCCACCGACATTTCTGATCCTCACCAGCGCATGATCGCCAGCCACCGCATGATCGCGAAAATGCCGACCATCGCGGCGCGGGCCTACAAATATTCAAGCGGGCAACCCTTCGTGTTCCCCCGCAATGAGCTCCAATACTCCGAGAACTTCCTGCGCATGTGCTTCGCGGTTCCCGCGGAAGACTATGTGAGCAGCCCGACGCTCGCCCGCGCCATGGACCGGATCTTCATCCTCCACGCCGACCACGAGCAAAACGCGTCGACCTCGACGGTGCGCCTTGCAGGCTCCTCAGGCGCCAATCCCTTCGCCTGCATCGCTGCAGGCATCGCCTGTCTTTGGGGCCCCGCCCATGGCGGTGCGAACGAAGCCGCGTTGAATATGCTCGCGGAAATCGGAGACGTCAGCCGCATTCCCGAATATATCGAGCGCGCGAAAAACAAGGACGACCCCTTCCGCCTGATGGGCTTCGGCCACCGGGTCTATAAGAGCTACGACCCCCGGGCGAAGGTTATGCAAAAGACCTGTCACGAAGTTCTTGACGAATTGGGCATCAAGGACGACCCGCTGCTTA
>CAZABJ010000057.1:10821-16731 GCA_964483375.1 uncultured Caulobacterales bacterium | reverse complement strand
ATCCGCTTGGCGATGATGTTGAGCTGGACTTCGGTCGTGCCGCCTTCGATGGAGTTGCCCTTGGTGCGCAGCCAATCCCGCGCGACGCGCCCGTCCTCTGAGCGTTCGCCTTCCCATTCCAGCACTTCCGAACCGCCGGCCTCCATCAGAAGCTCATAGCGGCGCTTGTTCAATTCGGTCCCGTAATATTTCAGCGTGGAGGACTTCGCCCCCATGCCTTGGCCGGCTTTGGCTTCGTCTTTGTAGCGCTCGGCGGTGAGAACGAAGGCGATGCCGTCGAGATCAACCTGGGAAATGTCCGCCCGCAGAAACGGATCGGGGACCTCGCCGCTCTCAGCGCCCAACATGTCGGCGACGATGTGGCTGAGAGGCCGGTTGCTGTAGAGCCCGCCGCCGCCGTCCCCGATCATGGCGCGCTCATGGGTGAGCAAGTATTTCGCGACGTCCCAACCGCGGTCGCGGGCGCCAATGAGGTTCTCTTTCTCCGCCCGCGCATTGTCGAAAAACGTCTCGCAGAAGGGGGATTTGCCCGAGATCAGTTTAATGGGGCGGGTGGTGACGCCGGGCTGGTCCATATCCACCAAAATGAAGCTGATGCCGTCATGCTTGGGCTCCATCGGCCCGGTGCGGACGAGCGCGAAAATCCAGTCGCACTCGTCTGCGTAAGAGGTCCAAACTTTCTGGCCGTTGAGGATGAAGTGGTCGCCCTTGTCCTCAGCTTTGGTTGCGAGGGAGGCGAGGTCAGAGCCGGCGTTGGGCTCGGAATAGCCCTGACACCAGCGGATCTCCCCCCGCACGATCGGCGGGATATGGCGCAGCTTCTGTTCATGCGTGCCGTATTTCAGAAGCGCCGGCCCAAGCATCCAGATGCCGAAGCTTTCCAAGGGGGTCCGGCAGCCAAGCGCTTGCATCTCGTGTTTGAGAATCTTGGCTTCATCTTTCGAGAGGCCGCCGCCGCCATACTCCTTCGGCCAGGTCGGGACCGTCCAACCGCGCTCAGCCATGCGCTCCAGCCAAAGCCGTTGCTCCTCCGATTGAAACGTCCAGTTTCGGCCGCCCCAACAGACATCCGCCTCGCTCGACAAGGGTTGGCGCATCGCCGGCGGACAATTCGCCTCTAACCACGCGCGGGTCTCTGTGCGGAACGTTTCGAGGTCAGACATCGGGCGTCCTTTCCGTCAAGGGTTGGCGGAGAGCGGACGAAGCGAACGCTCCCGAACACTGGCGAGAATCCAAACGACTACCACAAACCATCCGATCGCGGCGAAGCCGGCGGGACGATGCCACGCTTCGGGCAAGCCCAACGCCTCCCAGACTTCTGCGATCACAATGAACAGCGGGGAAAATAAAAGCACGGGGAAAACAATCCAGCCCAACAGATAGGTGCGCGGAATGTCTCCGACCCCATCATTGGCCGGTCCCAAGTCGATATACCGGTGCGTCGTCGGCTGCGCGGAAATCAGCCGCACCTGGCGCCGGCCCAGCGGGAAGATCGGCAGCCAAAGGAAGGTGAGCCATTTGCGAGCGGTTGCGTGTTCTTCGTCCATCCGCCGGACGCCCAGAAGCGCAACGCCTATGCCGTTGAACGTGCTCACGCGCCCTCCCCGCCGGTCGCTCTTCAGGCCATGCCGTTACGAATGAGATGGCGACAATACTGGCCCAGCGCTTGGCCGCCTGGGCCGAACGGAGCATAAGCTGGGTTTGTCGTATGCTTGTGGAAGTAACGATAGTAAATCTGTTGCGCGACCACGGCTAAGCGGAACACGCCGTAGACATAGTAAAACGTGAAATCGTCAACCTTCCGGCCGGTCTTTTCACCGTAATAGTCGAGAACCTCGCGGCGCGTGAACATTCCTGGCGCATCTGAGGGCTGTTTTTTCAGTCCCATCAGAGCATCGGGGTCGGACGCCTCCACCCAGTAGACCAGGCATGCGCCCAAATCCATCAGCGGGTCGCCGATGGCGGACATCTCCCAGTCCAACACGGCGCGAATTTCGTGCGGCGGCGTTTCGCCGAGAATCATATTGTCGATCCGGAAATCGCCATGGACGACGCAATGGCCCGCCTCAGTCGCAGGGCGACTGTCAGCCAACCATTGGCGGACGTCTTCAAACGGATCGGCGTCTTCGGTCAGCGCTTTTTCATAGCGCGCATTCCAGCCCAGAACCTGCCGCTCGACATAGCCGTCGGGCTTGCCGAAATCGCTGAGACCCGCGGCCTTGTAGTCCACGGCATGGAGCTCGATGAGCTTATCCCAAACGCGGCCGCAGAATTCGCGGGTCTCCGCCTCCCCCCAGCCCCAGTCGGGCGGAATGTCGTTGTTGAGAAGCGCGCCGGGGACGCAGTCCATGACATAGAACTCAACGCCCAACACGGAATTCTCGTCGTCGGCGTAATAGAGCGCCTCGGGCACGGCGGGATAGACCGGCTTCAACGCGCGGGTGACGGTGAACTCTCGGATCATCGAGTGCCCGGATTTCGGGCGCGCGCCCCGCGGCGGCCGGCGCAACACAAGCGCGCGGTTGTCGTAATCGAGCCGGAAGGTGAGATTGGACGCGCCGGCGGGGAATTGCTTGACTTTCGGCGTCCCCGACAGCCCGGGAACCGCCTCTTTGAGCACGGCGTCCACCGCGGCGACATCGAAGGAATCCTCCTCCCGCACGTCGAGCGCGATGTTCTCCGCGGCGTTCACAGCGCGCCTCGCGCCATCATGCCGCCGTCCACCACGAGGGTTTGGCCCGTCACATAGGCCGCTTCATCAGAGGCGAGATACAAGATGGCGTTCGCCATTTCTTCGGGCTGAGCGGGCCGCTGGATCGACATGTTGCGGGACATCATCTCCTTCAGAGCGGCTTCGTCCTGCATAAGCCCCGAGGCGAGGCGCGTGTCGGTGAGCCCGGGACACAGCGCGTTCACGCGAATGCCGTCTGCGCCATACTCTTGGGCGAAGACCTGGGTCATGTTGATCACCGAAGCCTTAGTCACCGAATAAATGCCTTGGAAGAAGCCCGGCTTGATGCCGTTGACCGAGGCGACGTTCACGATCGCGCCCCCGCCAGACGCTTTCATCATCGGAATGGCTTTGGAGGATAGAAAATACGGCCCCTTCAAATTGACCTCGACCGTTTTGTCCCATGCGCCTTCGGGCGTGTCCGCGGCGGGGCCGAAATAGGGGTTGGTCGCGCCGTTATTGACCAAGATGTCGAGCCGCCCCTCTTCTTGTTGGATGGAGGCCAGGACGTCGTCGTGATGCGACAGCTCGCCAAGATGCAGCGTCATCGCGCGCGCCTTGCCGCCCGCGGCGCGGATTTCCGAGGCGACACGCTCGCACTCTTCAATCTTCCGGCTGGTGCAAATCACCGTTGCGCCCTGCTCGGCGAGCGCCTTCGCCGTCGCCTCGCCAATCCCGCGCGACGCGCCGGCGAGCAGGGCGACTTTTCCAGTCAAATCAAAGCGGGACATGCGTACTCCTACTAAGTGGGGCGACCGAAGGATTCGAGCATCATGCGTCGGATTTTGCGCATCCCGCCAAGCCAGCGATCCTCGTTCTCCGCTTTCATCTTGACGTAGTCGGGAACCTTGGGGTGCGGAAAAGCGAAAAAGCGCTTCTCCTCCAGGGCGGCGAAGGTTTCGCGCGCGACGTCCTCGGGCTCGACCACGCCGTCGAGACCGGCCGGCCCGCCGGTCTCATCGCCCGCCGCCCTGATCATGTCGGTGTTGACCGCCTGAGGACACACGCACACCACCTGCAAGCCGTCATCGCCATGGGTGATGGCCAAGCTCTCGGCGAAGGCGACCGCGGCGTGTTTCGTGGCTGAATAAGGCGCGGACCCGATCTGAGAGAGGAGCCCTGCGGCGGACGCGACGACGCCGAACGCCCCGCCCCCGCGGGCGAGCATCCCCGGCACCAACGCTCGGGCGGCGTAAACCGACGCCATGACGTTGACCTGCCAGCACTTCTCCCATTCCGAATTGGGCGCGCCGGCGGCATGCCAGGACGGCGCATCGGTGGTGATGACCCCGGCGTTGGAGAAAAACGCGCCCACCGGGCCGAGCTCTTGCGCGACGCGCTCAAGCCAAGCGCCCATCGCGGCTTCATCCGTCACATCGACCGTCGCGCCGTGTCCGCCGAAGGTCTCCGCGGCGTCCTCCGCGCCGGCGAGGTCAGAGATGGCGACGCGCGCGCCGCGACGCGCGGCCTCCTGTGCGAGCGCGAGACCGATGCCGCGGGCGCCGCCCGTCACGGCGACGGTTAGAGTGTCGTAGTCCATGATGCGGGCCGCTCCCTCGCGCCGACCAATCCGACGGGATCTAGGCCAGCAAGTCGGGATAAAGCCGCGTCATTTTCCGAACGACGGCCGGCCACGCAAGAGGGCGTCCCTCATGCTCCATGCCGAACTTCGCTTGGGCGGCGACTTTCTCAGGCGTGCCCTGCGGCGGGCGCATCAACGCCGCCCCGCCGGACTGGGCCGCGATCTGGATCTGACAGGCCCGCTCCAGAAAATACATCAAGAGGAAGGCGTCCGCGATCGTCGGTCCGACCGTCAAGGTGCCATGGTTGCGAAGGATCATCGCGCGATTGTCGCCAATGTCGGCGACCAAGCGTTCGCGCTCGTCCACATCCGTCGCGATGCCTTCGTAGTCATGATAAGCGAGCCCGCCGGACATCGCGATCATCGCGGTTTGACAGGTCGGCAGAAGACCCTCTTCCTGCGCCGACACCGCTTGGCCCGCGACGGTGTGCAGATGCATGACGCTGTGAGCGTCGTCCCGCGCCATGTGGATTGCGGAATGGATCACGAACCCAGCCGGATTGGTCGGATGGTCGGTCTCCTCTACCGGCATGCCGAGAAAGTCGATCTTGACCAGCGAGGACGCGGTGATCTCATCGAACGCTAAGTCGTAGGGGTTGATGAGGAAATGGTGTTCGGGCCCGGGGACCCGCGCGGACAGGTGGGTGAAAATGATGTCGTCCCACCCGTAATGGGCGAAAGCCCGATAGGCGACCGCGAGATCCTCGCGCAGTTTCCATTCTTCGGCGCTCACCCGCTGGCGCAGGCCGGGATCGGAGAAGCTGACGGCGCTCATGGACATTTCCCCTGACGGTTTCGCTCTTTGTCGCCGCATGCGCAGCGTCTTGGTGTTAGTGTCGACCGAGCATCGCTTTGGAGCAAGTCATCCTCAGACGAATTCCGCGACCCACCGTCACATTCACGACACGAACCGAAAAAAAATTGTCGAAACACCTAGCGCCGTGGCTGAATTACGGGTGTCCTTGCTCCGAACCATATAAGCACGCAGGAGACGGCGGCGGCGAGGGTTCGCCGGCGCTACGCGGGAGGGAGTGATTAGCATGCATCGGATGACAAAAGCCGTCCTCATGGGGGCGTGCTCCACGATCGCGTTCGGCGCGACCATCGGCGGCGTCAGCGCGCAAGACCGTCGCGGCGTCGAAACGATCGTTGTCGAAGCGCAACGTCGTGAAGAGAGCATCCAGGATGTTCCGATTTCGATCGGGGCCTACTCTGAGGAACAGCTTGAAGTCGCCGGCGTTCGCGACATTCGCGACCTCATTCAAATCGCGCCTGGCCTGATGGTGACCTCGACACAGAACGAGACCATCACCACCGCCCGGATCCGCGGCATCGGCACCGTGGGCGACAACTACGGCCTGGAAAGCTCCGTCGCCGTTCTGATTGACGGCGTCTACCGGCCGCGCAACGGCGTCGGCTTCGGCGATATCGGCGACATCGAGCGCATCGAAGTGCTGCGCGGCCCTCAGGGCACGCTGTTCGGCCGCAACACCTCGGCAGGCGTGATCAACATCGTCACCGCGGCTCCGGACCTTGAAGAACCGACCGGCTTTCTTGAAGCGTCGTTCGGCAACTTCGACTTCCAGCGCTATGCGGG
>CAZABJ010000057.1:0-10721 GCA_964483375.1 uncultured Caulobacterales bacterium | reverse complement strand
TGGGACTATGACGCCGGCGTCGCGGGCCTCATCAACTCCCCGGGCCTATACGGCACGCCGGGCGTCGTTCGCCAAATCTCACCGGCCGACCCCGACGAGCGCGTCGCTTACTCAAACCATGAGTTCCCGCAAAATGTGACGGACTCGGGCGTCTCCTTCGAGTTCGATTGGGACATTCCCGTCGGCACGTTGACTTCGATCACCGGTTACCGGAGCTGGGAAACCAACCGGGGTCAGGACGTCGATTACTCCGGGCTTGACATCGCGTTCCGCGATCCCGATCGCAACGGGGTCGACTTCGACACCTTCAGCCAGGAATTGCGGTTGTCCGGCGTGACAGGCAATGTCGACTGGCTTGTCGGCGCCTACTATGCGAACGAAGACATTATCGTCCGCGACGCGATCAACTTCGGCGAAGACTGGGAAGAGTATCTGGGCGTTTTGCTGTCGCTCGGCGCCGGTCTTGCTCCGAACCCGAACTTCGTTTCGGACACCTATAACGCACCGCCGCCGGCCGGGTTCGGCCTATCGACGGTTCCGGGCACGTTGCTTCCGGGGAACTCCGGCCCCGTCCAAGACGTGTACAATCAGGACACGGAATCCTGGGCGCTGTTCACGCACAATACGATCTCCTTCACCGACCGTCTCGATCTGACCTTGGGTCTGCGTTACACGAGCGAGTCAAAGGACATCGAAGCGAGCTTCGAAACCAACGCTCCGGGCTGCGCCATCCTCGAGGGCGTCTTCGGCTTTGATCCCATCGCGGGCACGGCGGGCACGGGCCTCGCCGGCGCCGCTCCGCTGATCTGTCTGCCTTATGGCCGCAGCGGTTTGGACAACACCGGTTATGACCAGTCGCTTGATGATGATGCGATCTCAGGCACGGCCCGGGTCAGCTACCGCTTCACCGACGACATTCTCGGCTTCGTCGGCTACTCCCGCGGCTTTAAGGGCGCTGGCTTCAACCTTGACCGTCAGTTCAACGGCACGGTCACGGCCACTGGCGTCGAAGGGGTGGACACGCGCTTTGAATCCGAAACGACCGACGCTTACGAGATCGGCATCAACTCGGAGCTGTTCAACAACGTGTTGCGCTTGAACGCGACGGGCTTCTACCAGCAGGTCGAAGACTTCCAGCTCAACACGTTCAACGGTCTCGCCTTCGTGGTGGAGAGCGTGCCGCAGATCAACATCACCGGCGCGGAAGTCGACTTCCTCTACGCGCCTCCGATCGAAGGTCTGGACATCGCGGGCGGTTTGGCTTGGGTCGATGCGGAATATGACGACTTCACCGTCACCGGAAACCCGGCGCTGCAATCCCTCGCTGGTCAGCAAATCTCGCTGTCTCCGGAGTGGTTCTTGAACGGCTCCGTCACCTATCAGCGTCCGTTGTTCAACAACGTCGTCGGCTTAGCCCATTTGGACGCCCGCTGGGTGAGCGACTACAACACCGGCTCCGACCTTGACCCCGAGAAAGAGCAAGAGAGCTTCACGCTTCTCAACGCCCGCCTCGGCATCGGCGCCGAAGACGAGCGTTGGGCCATCGAACTCTGGGGCCGCAACCTCACCGACGAGACTTACTCGCAAGTCGCTTTCGACGCCTTCGCACAAGGCGCTCGCGGCGGTGCGGGCACCAGCCTCGACCCGCGCGGCAACGCCTCCTACAACGCGTTCCTCGGCGCTCCGCGCACCTGGGGCGTGACCTTGCGTACGCGCTACTAAGTCAAACCGCCGAACATCGACGGTTGGAGCCGGGAGCCATTGCTCCCGGCTCTTTTTTTGCGCCAAGCCCAAGACGCACGCCGAGCATTGCTCAAAAAAAAGCCTGCAGCGCCTTCGCTGCAGGCCAATGTCTTTCTGGCTGACGCGGCTCAGCGCGCCTGGCTTGTTTTGCCGACCCCGCGCCTATTCAGCGGCGGCTTTGCTCATCAGATGGTCGCCGTATTTTTCGCGCAGCACCTTCTTGTCCAACTTGCCCGTAGCCGTCAGGGGCAGTTCGTCGACGACGATGATGTCGTCAGGCAGCTGCCATTTCGCGAATTTCTGCGCGAGCACCTCATTGATGGCGGCCAAATCCGGGGTGGCGCCTTCACGCATCGTTACGAGCAGCAGCGGGCGCTCCTCCCATTTCGGGTGGCGTACGCCAATGGCGCAGGCCAAAAGCACGTCGGGGTGGGCCACCGCGGCGTTTTCCAAATCAACCGAAGAAATCCACTCGCCGCCTGATTTGATGACGTCCTTCGCCCGGTCGGTGATCTGCATGATCCCGTCGGCGTCGATCATGGCGATATCGCCAGTGTCGAAGAAGCCGTCCGCATCCAAGATCTCTTCATCGCGGCCGTAGTACTTGTCGACGATCCAAGGCCCCTTCACCAAAAGCCGCCCAGCGGATTCGCCATCCCAAGGGAGCTCGACCCCGTTATCATCGACAATCTTCATCTCCACGCCGAAGCAAGGACGCCCTTGCTTGACGCGCACGTCCAGCTTCTCTTCGAAGCTGAGATTTTCGTGCTTGGGCAGGAGGCGGTTGACGGATCCCAGCGGGCTCATTTCCGTCATGCCCCAGCCGTGGATGACATCGACATTATAGTCCCGCGCGAAGATCTCGATCATCGAGCGGGGAACCGCGGAGCCGCCGATCAGCACTTCCCGCAAAGGCGAGAGGTCGGCGCCGGTGTCCTTGAGGTGCTTCAGCAGGCCGCTCCACACCGTGGGGACCGCAGCCGAGGTCGTGACCTGTTCTTCTTTGATCAGACGATGGACGCTTGGCCCGTCCAGCGCGACGCCGGGCAGAACCAGCTTGGCCCCAACCATGATGGCCCCATAGGCCATGCCCCAGGCGTTGGCGTGGAACATCGGAACGACCATCAGGCCGCAGTCGCCCAAGCCCATGTTCATCACGTCTCGCGAGAGGATCGCGTATGACATGATGAGGTTGGAGCGGTGGGAATAGAGAACGCCCTTCGGATCACCGGTGGTGCCTGAGGTGTAGCAAAGGGACGAAGCCGTGTTTTCATCAAAACGCGGCCACACGAACTCTTCGCTTTCCGACGCGATGAGATCTTCATAGCAAAGCCAATGATCGCCCTCGGGCATATGCGCCCGGTCCGTCATGACGATGAACTTTCCGACATTGGGAAGGTGGTCTTTGAGTGCGTCGATCAACGGCACGATGTTCACGTCGACCATGACCACGGAATCATTCGCGTGGTTCATGATGTAAGCGACTTGCTCGGGGAAGAGCCGGGGGTTGATCGTGTGGCAGATCGCGCCCATGCCCGAAATCGCATACCAGGCTTCAATGTGCCGGTGGGTGTTCCACGCCAGGGTCGCGACCCGATCGCCGCCCTTCACCCCCAAGCGCTTCAGCGCGTTGGCCAGGCGTTTGGTCCGGGCGTAGACCTCGGCGTAGGTGTGGCGGGCTATCTCGCCTTCCACCATCGCCGAAACGATCTCAGTGCCGGCGTGGTACTTCGCCCCATGCGCGAGAATATCGGCGATATTCATGGGCGTGGTTTGCATCAGGCCCAGCACGGGCTCCGCCCCGCTGGACCCGCCCGCCGCATCAGCCTGAGCATGGGGCGCCACCGCACCCTCATTCTTCTTCCCGAAGCCAAACACCGAAATACCCTCCCGATCTGATTCTCGTTATGTCCCGCGGCAAAAGCGCGCAGAGACGATATTATGTCCGATTTAGAGCCTTTAGGAGAGTTTGACGAGCATCTTTCCGAGGTTTTCGCCATGAAAGAGGTCGATAAATGCGCGCGGCGCGTTTTCGACGCCCTCATGCACCGTCTCTCGCCACGTAATCCGCCCCGAAGCGATCCAACCCGAAAGATCCTGGATGAACTCGGGAAGGCGATTGTAGAAATCGGTCACGATCAGGCCTTGAACGCGCAATCTCTTGGCGATGATTTGGGTGAGATTCGAAGGCCCAGGCGCGGGTTCGGCGTCGTTGTAGGCCGAGATCATGCCGCACACGGCGATCCGGCCGAAATCGTTCATTACATTGAGCGCGGCAGCCAAGTGGTCCCCGCCGACATTTTCGAAATAAACGTCGACGCCCTCTGGGGCGGCTTTTTGCAGAGCTTCGGTCAACGCCCCGACGCCGGGATGGGCTTTGTAGTCAATGACCGCGTCGACGCCGATTTCCTCAAGGAAAGCGACTTTGTTCGGACCGCCGGCGCTGCCGATGACCCGGCACCCTTTGATTTTTGCGATTTGACAAACCAATGACCCCACCGCGCCAGCGGCCGCGGAGACGAAGACTGTCTCGCCCGCCTTGGGTTCGCCGACGAACAACAAGCCCGCATAGGCCGTCAGGCCCGGCATGCCCGCGACGCCGAGAAACGCCTGAGGCGGAAGGCCGTGGGTTTCGATTTTCTGGAGCATCGCTGCGCTGGGCGGCGCGGTGAACGCCTCCCGCCACCCCGCCATGGACAAGACCATGTCCCCTGCGGCGAACCCGTCCGCCTTCGAGGCGACGACTTCGCCGATCGCCCCGCCCTGGAGCGCCGCGCCGATTTGGAAGGGCGGCACATAGCTCTTCCGGTCGATCATGCGCCCGCGCATATAGGGGTCGACCGACATCCAGAGATTGCGAACTTGGACTTCACCGTCGCGGGGCTCGGGCGCTGGGGCGGCGGCGAGTTCGAAATTGTCCATGGTCGGCAGACCGACGGGACGCGAGGCGAGGCGCACTTCCCGGCTTGCAAGTTCAGCCATACTGGATTGTTTCCTTTGGAATAGGTTTGAGAGACGCATGGAGGGTCGTTCCGCTCAGTCGCTCATCGTCAGCACGATTTTGCCAACCGCTTTGCGCGCGGCGAGATCAGCAAGCCCCGTTTGCGCGTCAGCGAGCGGATAGCGCGCGCTGACATGCGGCTTCAGTTTTCCCGCTTCGAAGAAAGAGAAAAGCTCGGCCATATTGGCGGCATGCTCGGCCGGGGCCCGGCCGAGCCAGGCGCCCCAAAACACGCCGACGATCTGGCAGCTCTTCAAGAGCGTGAGATTGAGGGGTATCCGAGGGATTTCCCCCGCGGCGAAACCGATCACCAGATAACGCCCGCCCCATCCCATGCTGCGCAAGGCGGGTTCGGCATAGTCCCCGCCGACAGGATCGTAGATGACGTCCACGCCTGCGCCGCCCGTCAGCTCTTTCATCCGGGCCCGGAGGTCTTCTTCGGCGTAGTTCACGCCTTCATCCGCACCGGCGGCGCGCGCGGCTTCAAGCTTCTCCGCAGTGGACGCCGCTGCGATCACCCGCGCGCCCATCGCTTTGCCGAGCTCCACCGCCGCCAGTCCGACGCCGCCCGCCGCCCCCAAGACCAATAACGTCTCGCCCGGCTGCAAGCCGCCGCGCTGTTTGAGCGCGTAGTAGGAGGTGCCATAGGCCATCGAGAAGCCCGCAGCGGTCTCGAAGGGCATGGAGTCAGGGATTTTTCCGACCGCGAAGGAATGGACCAACGCCTTTTCGGCGAACGCGCCCGTCAACCCGACAAACGCGACCCTGTCGCCGACTTGGAAGCGGCTCACGCCCTCGCCGAGGGCGGAAATGACGCCGGCGGCCTCCTGGCCTGGGGTGAACGGGGTTTCGGGCTTGAACTGATACAGGCCCTGCACGCAGAGCACGTCAGGGAAATTCAGCCCCGCAGCCTTCACATCCACGACCACGTGGTCCGGAGCAGGCTCCGGGTCAGGCGTTTCGGTCACTTTGAGCTGTTCGATGGGTCCGAAACTTTCGCATACCAGCGCGCGCATGGCCGCTCCTCCCTACTGTTCCGTCTTTGGCGTCAGTTGTTCAGGCGAGGACGTCATCCGAGCTTCACACCCGCCGCTTCGGCTGCCTTGCTTAGGAATTTCAGCGTCTGCCCCGCGCCTTGGTCATATTCATGCGCTCCCGCCGGCTCGGTGATTTCGGCCAAGCGCGCGGCGATCGTCTCCGGGGTCCGCTCGGCTTCGGGCAGCCATACGCCCTCGGTTTCGGTGATGCGCGCCTTGGCGAACCCGCCTGCGCCGGCGGCTAGGACGAGCCGCGAGGGCGCATCCTCACTGACCAAGTAAACGAGCGCGGGCGCGATGCTCTCCGGGGTCATCAGGGCGAGCGCCTCGGCGGGCAGCAGGCCTTCGGTCATCCGCGTCGCCGCGGTCGGCGCTAAGGTGTTGACGCGAATGTCGTATTTCGCGCCTTCCAAGTGCAGCGTGTTCATCAGGCCGACGACCGCCATTTTCGCGGCGCCGTAATTGGCTTGGCCGAAATTGCCATAGAGCCCGGTGGAGGAGGTCGTCATGGCGATGCGGCCGTACTTCCGTTCGCGCATATGCTCCCAGACCGCACGCGTGCAGACCACCGAGCCCCAGAGGTGCACCTCCATGACGGCGCGGAAGTCCTCCAGCGCCATTTTGTGGAAGCTCTTGTCGCGCAATATGCCGGCATTATTCACGAGAATGTCGACCCGCCCCCAACGCGCAAGGGTCTTCTCGACCATGTCGGCCACGCCGGCCTCATCGGTGACGCTGGCGCCATGGGCCATGGCGTCTCCGCCCGCAGCCTTGATTTCAGCGACCACGGCGTCCGCCGGCGCGGAAGACCCGCCTCCGCCGTCAACCCCGCCGCCCAGATCATTCACGACGACTTTTGCGCCGCGCGCGGCCAAGGCCAAGGCATGGGCGCGACCCAGACCGCCTCCCGCGCCGGTGATGATCGCCACTCGGCCGTCAAATCGCATCTCGCTCATCACCGTGTTTCCACCACCTGCATGACCAGCCATTCCGCGGCCACGGCCGGGCGTTCCTCGCCCTCGACTTCGACGCTCACAGCCATGCGAATAAGCCAGCGGCCAGGCGCTTTTTCTTCCGCGCCGGCGAGGATGAAACGTCCGCGCACCCGCGCGCCCGCCGGCACCGGCGCTAAGAAACGCAACTTGTCGCAGCCATAGTTGAAGCCCATCAACAGGCCTTCGAGCGCGAAGTTCACGTCCGCAGCCATGCGCGACATCAAAGACAGCGTCAGAAACCCGTGGGCGATCGCGCCGCCGAACGGGGTCTCCTTCGCCGCCCGCTCGGGGTCGACATGGATGAACTGCCAGTCCTCGGTGATGTCGGCGAAGGCGTTGATGCGGTCTTGGTCGACCGTGATCCAATCGGATGCGCCGAGCTCGGATCCGATCGCGCTTTCCAGCGCTGAGGGGGCGAGCGTGGTCATGCGGGCCATTCCTTCCATGGGGCGTCGCTCAAGGCGGTTTGGACATCGGGGATCGGGACGTAAACGGAAAATTCCGCAGGGGGGCGCGCCGGGGCCCCGGTAGAAAGCGCCACGCAGACGAACCGCGTGCGCGCCCGAGCGATCGTCGCGCCGTCGCTAGGACGCACGACATGATAACGCCGATCGCTGGAGAGCCGGCCGTCATTGCTGATGATCCAAGTGCCCACGACGAGCGCGTCGCCCGCTTGCGCAGGCCGGACATAGATCACCTCTGTCCGCGCGGCGACCATGCCCCGGTCAAGCGCCACGCAGCGTTCTTGCGACAGCCCCAAGCTTTCGGAATGCGCCCAAGCCGCCTCCTCCAACCACCGCAGATAGACGGCGTTGTTGACGTGATTGAAGGCGTCGACGTCTTGAGGTTCGGCGCGCACCGACACGCGGAAGGGCGCGGGCAAATCCCACGCGTCTTCGGCGACATCGCGCTCCTGAATGGTCATCACCGCAAACCCGCTTAGGCGGGCGCGTTGGTGAAGCGTTTGAGCTCCTTCCGGCCGATGACCATGCGGTGCACCGCATCGGGACCGTCCGCGAAGCGCAGAGTGCGCAGCGCCGTCCACATGCCCGCGAGCGGGGTGTCCTGAGACACGCCGGCGCCGCCATGCATCTGCATGGCCTCATCCACGACTTTGAGGGCCATGCGCGGGGCGACGACTTTAATCTGAGAGATCCATGGCGCAGCGGCGCGTGGATCGCCTTGGTCCATCATCCAAGCCGCTTTCAGGCATAAAAGCCGCGCCTGTTCGATCTCCATCCGACACTCAGCGATGATGTCGTAATTCGCGCCGAGCTTGGCCAGAGGCTTGCCGAAAGCTGTCCGCGACGTGGCCCGGCGACACATCAATTCGAAGGCGCG
Organism: uncultured Caulobacterales bacterium; assembly: GCA_964483375.1. Taxonomy (GTDB): domain Bacteria; phylum Pseudomonadota; class Alphaproteobacteria; order Caulobacterales; family Maricaulaceae; genus JAUIEH01. The sequence continues at coordinate 2,604 of CAZABJ010000057.1, read as the reverse complement.
TTCAGCCTGGCCCACTGCACGCATGCAGTGGTGGATGCGTCCAGGGCCCAAGCGGCCTTGAGAAATCAGAAACCCCTGGCCGCGGCCTTGGATGATCGCATCCTCAGCGATGCGGACATTGGTGAAGCGGACATGCATGTGGCCGTGGGGCGCGTCGTCATGGCCGAACACGGTCATCGGGCGGAGGATCTCGATGCCGGGCGTCTCGGCGGGCACCACGAACATGGAGTGCTGTTCGTGGCGATCCGCCTCCGGATCGGTTTTCGCCATCAGAATGTAGACTTTGCAGCGCGGATCGCCCGCGCCGGACGCCCAGTACTTCTCTCCGTTGAGCACCCATTCTCCGCCCTCAAAAACCGCTGAGAACTCAAGATTGGTCGCGTCGGAGGAGGCGACGTCGGGCTCGGTCATCAGATAGGCGGAGCGAATGCGGCCCTCGAGCAAATCGCCCAGCCAGCGGTCTTTGTGGCTTTTCGCGCAGAAGCGTTCGAGCACTTCCATATTGCCGGTGTCCGGCGCGGAACAGTTGAACGTCTCAGCGCCCAGATGCGGAGACCAGCCCATTTCTTCGGCCAGATAGGCGTATTCGACCGTCGACAGACCGAAGCCGCGCTCGGAATCGGTGAGCCAGAAATTCCAAAGTCCTCGCTCGCGCGCGCGAGACTTCAAGTGATCCAGGATCTCAAGCTGACGCGGCGTTAGGTCGAAGCGACCGCCCGCACCCTTGCCGACTTCAGCGTGATACTCCTCTTCAAGAGGCAGAACCTCTTCCCGCACCATCGCCCGCACTTGTTCCACGAGCGGCCGAACGCGCTCGGTCATGCCGAGATCCATGGGGGCTCCCTTTCGCGCCGCATCATAGGGCGCTCTGTCAGTCGTGATTGGGCTTGCGCCAGGTCGCCTTATCAGAAAGCGGCGGCCTTCAGCGGACAAGGATAAATTTGGACGGCGCTTCAACACCGAGCCTTCGGCGCGGAAATTGGCCCTGACTGGTCCGGTGGCGACAGACCGATCCCTTGAGACGCAAATCGTCTACACGCCGTGCTCACCAAGCTGTCATGAGATCTCATTGGCGCAATCATGAACCTTCCGCGCATAAAGCGACCAACAACTTCTGGGAGCCCAAAATGGCACGCGCGTTATTTCTTATTCGCACTTATGGCCCGCATGCGCTGGTCGTATTTGTCGCCGCAGTTTTCTTAGACTCGCTGCGGTTCAAGTTCACCAACCACCCCAACACCCAAGAAATCTTCGGGCGGTTGAATGAATGGGCCGCCAGTTTCGGCGCGGACGGGCTGTTCGCTCACACGGGGCTTTTCAGTCAATACGTCATCGGGTCGGCGGAACTGGTCGCCTCCGCTCTCTTGCTCTTGGGCATTGTTCCGGCCCTCCGGGCGTTCCAACCGATTGGCGCGGCGATCGGCTTGGCCGTTATGACCGGCGCGATTTCGTTCCACCTCTTCACCCCGCTCGGCGTGGTGGTGAATGACGATGGCGGCGCGCTGTTCGGCGCGGCGGTCGCAGTTTGGACGGCATGTCTGGCGATCCTCGTCATCCGCCGGCGCACGCTCGCCGACACCGCCAGCCGGTTGCGCAACGCGCTGCTTCCCGCGCCCGCCGCAGCCTAAGCCTTCCACAGCGACGCGCGCTCGCCGAACGCCGCGACCCGCGGTATCTCTGGGGCGATGCGCGCGCTCGCTGCCTTCTTCGCCTGGCTTTCTCTGACCGCGTTTGACGCCCTGGACGCGCTGCGGGACCGCGAGGCCGCCGTGCCCGCTGAGGACGCCATCCTCGCTGCGACCCTTTCCCTGCCGGAGACTGGGACCCCGCCCTACCCCGCCGTGGTGATCATTCCCGGTTCCGGCCCGGTCGACCGGCGCAGCGTCTATCGATTTCGCGACGCGGCGTTGGCTGCGGGATTGGCTGCGGTGATTTACGACAAGCGCGGCGTCGGCGGCTCAAGCGGGCTCTATGAACGGTTTTCGCTTGAAGGCTCGGAAACCATGCTCGCCCGGCTGGGGGCCGACGCCGCGGCGATGTTCGAGTGGTTGACCGCACAGCCGGGAATCGACCCTGAACGAACAGGCTATCTCGGCGTCAGCCAAGGGGGGTGGGTCGCGCCGGCCGCGGCGACGCGCACCGGCGCGGCGTTCATCGCAATCGCCTGCGGCACGCCGTTTTCAGCCGGCGAGGAGATCTATCACTCGCGCCTGACCGGAGAGGGCCGGACGCCGCTGTCCCAAGGCGCCCAACGAATGGCGGACCGACGTCTGCGTCGCTATGACGGCCCAGAGGGCTTTGACCCCCATCCCTATTGGGAAGAGTTGACGGCGCCGACGCTTTGGATGTTCGGCGCGGAGGATTTGGTCATTCCCTCGCGCGCATCCTATCGCGAGGTGCGCCGACGGTATCGGGGCCATGCGCGCAGGTTGGTTCCCGGTATGACCCATTGCTGGCGCGAAGCGGATACGGGCCGGCCTATGACCGGGTTGGCGGGCCTGCTCTCATCCTGGCTTCACGAGGAAGGCCTGATTGACGAGGGCTGAGCGCATCCCGCTCAGGGCAGACGTAAAACCGCCCGCCCCGAGCCGACGCCGATGCCGA
>CAZABJ010000056.1:0-16761 GCA_964483375.1 uncultured Caulobacterales bacterium | reverse complement strand
CAGCCAGGGCGTGGAGGCGCAGACGCTCGCCAACGTCTATCAGGCGCTCGACAAAGACCACGAAATCGTCCCGGTCCTGAATAAGATCGATCTCCCCGCCGCCGAGCCGGAACGGGTGAAGGAGCAGATCGAGGATGTGATCGGCTTGGACGCCTCGGACGCGGTGATGATCTCGGCGAAAACCGGGCTCGGCGTCCCCGATGTGTTGGAAGCCATCGTCGCCCGGCTGCCCGCGCCGCACGAAGGCGATGCGGATGCCCCGCTTAAGGCGATGCTGGTCGACGCCTGGTACGACCCTTATCTCGGCGTCGTCGTGCTCTTCCGCGTCATTGACGGGGTGCTGCGCAAGGGCATGAAGGTGAAGATGATGTCCACCGGCGCGGTGTATCCGGTCGATCGCGTGGGCGTGCTCACCCCCAAACTCGTAGACGTCAAAGAGCTCGGCCCGGGCGAAGTGGGGGTGTTGACGGCGTCCATCAAAGAAGTTGCGGACGCCGCGGTCGGCGACACGCTGACTGAAGAGAAAAAAGAGACGTTGACGCCGCTGCCGGGGTTCCGTCCCGCCCAACCCGTGGTCTTTTGCGGCTTGTTCCCCGTGGACGCTGGGGACTTCGAGGACTTGCGCGCTGCGATGGGCAAGCTACGCCTCAATGATGCGAGTTTCTCCTTCGAGATGGAAACATCCGCCGCGCTCGGCTTCGGCTTCCGCTGCGGCTTTCTTGGCCTGCTGCATTTGGAGATCATCCAAGAGCGGCTCAGCCGGGAGTTCGACCTCGACCTCATCGCCACCGCGCCGTCCGTGGTCTATCGCATGACCATGACCGACGGGACGGAGATTGAACTCCATAATCCCGCCGACATGCCCGATGTGGTGAAAATCGACGAAATCGCCGAACCCTGGATCAAAGCGTCAATCCTGACGCCCGACGAATATCTCGGAGCGATCCTTCAGCTTTGCCAGGAACGCCGCGGGGTTCAGCAAGACCTGTCCTATGTCGGGTCTCGCGCCATGGTGGTATACGACTTGCCGCTCAACGAAGTGGTCTTCGATTTTTATGATCGGCTTAAGTCGATTTCCAAAGGTTACGCTTCGTTTGACTACCAGCTGGACGAGTATCGCGTCGGCGATTTGGTCAAGATGAGCCTGCTGGTGAATGAAGAACCCGTGGACGCGCTGTCGATGCTGGTGCACCGCAGCCAAGCGGAACGACGCGGCCGGGCGATGTGTGAAAAGCTCAAAGATCTGATCCCGCGGCACATGTTCAAGATCCCGATCCAAGCGGCGATCGGCGGTCGCGTGATCGCACGGGAGACGATCTCCGCGCTTCGCAAAGACGTGACGGCGAAATGCTATGGCGGCGACGCCACGCGGAAACGCAAGCTTCTGGAAAAACAGAAGGCCGGCAAAAAGAAGATGCGGCAATTCGGCAAAGTCGAAATCCCGCAGGAAGCCTTCATCCAAGCGTTAAAAATGGAAGACGGGTAGGGCGGGCTTCGGTCCGACCGAAGGTTTTCGGGAGCGACTATGACGACGGAACGCCGCGTCCTCATCACCGGCGGAGCCAAGCGCGTCGGCGCAGCGATCGCGGAGGGCTTGGCGCGTCCCGGCGTCAGCATCGTCATTCACTACAACGCCTCAAGCGGCCCCGCAGAAGCTCATGCGCGGACGCTCGAAGCCAAAGGCGCCCGCGCCGCGACGGTTCAAGCCGATCTCTCTGATCCCGACGCCTGCCGAGGGGTCGTCGCCCAAGCGGCTGAGGCGGTGGGCGGGCCGCTGACGGCGCTGGTGAATTCCGCTTCGGCCTACGCCTATGACGCGCCCGGCGCCTTTGATCCGGCGGTGTTCGCGGAGTCCATGGCCGTCAATCTGCGTGCGCCGGTGATCCTCACAGACGCCTTCGCCGCGCAATCCGACCCCGCTGGGAACAATTGCGTGGTCAACATGCTTGACCAGAAACTCTGGAACCAGAACCCGGATTTCTACTCCTACACCCTCGCCAAACAGGGCTTGCTCACCGCCACGACGCTGGCCGCCATGGCGCTGGCCCCGCGCGTGCGGGTGAACGCCATCGCCCCGGGCCTCTTGTTGCCCAGCTACGGCCAGAGCAAAGAGGCGTTCGAGGAAGTCGCAAGCCTCAATCTGTTCGGGCGTCCCATCGACTTGGGCGAGATTATTCGAGGGGTCGACTATCTGCTAAGCGCGAACGCGCTGACCGGCCAAGTGCTGCATGTCGACAACGGCCACCGGCTCAAGCCCATGGACCGGGAGGTCGTGTTCTTGTCCGAAGAGGCCAAGTCCGACGGCGCGGCGTGACCGCGCTTGATGACGGCCTGGTCCGCGGTGAAGACGGGGTCGCCCGATGTTGGTGGTGCGGCGGCCACACGGACTATCAAGCCTATCACGACGCGGAGTGGGGGTTTCCCGTCGCCGACGATGTGCGGCTTTTTGAGAAGCTTGTTTTGGAGGGATTTCAGTCCGGTTTGTCGTGGCTGACGATCTTGCGCAAACGGGAGAATTTCCGAGCCGCCTTTGCGGGTTTCGACATCGACGCGGTCGCCGAATTCGGCGAAGCGGATGTCACGCGCTTGCTCGGTGACGCCGGCATCGTCCGGCATCGGAAGAAGATCGAATCCGCCGTCAACAACGCCCGGCGCGCCCAAGCCTTGCGCGCGGAGTTCGGCTCGCTCGCCGCCTATGTGTGGTCCTATGCAAAAAGGGTCAGCGATCGACCGGCGGTGGTGACCAAATCCGCGCTCATGGCGATGCCGAAGACCGAGGCCTCGACGGCGTTGGCGAAAGATCTCAGGGCGCGCGGCTGGTCATTCGTAGGCCCCACCACCATGTACGCCTTCATGCAGTCCATGGGCCTGGTCAATGACCATATCGAGGGCTGCGAGGCTCGAGACCGCGCGGAGGCGGCTCGCGCGGCGTTTACCGCACCGAGCTGAGGCGATTGCGCGACACTCCCGCCTTGTCTTCGCCCTGATTGGGAGGGAGCTTGGCGGGCTGCCGAGTTGGGGAACCCGGAAGACGCAAGGGGCGAAACCGCGAACAAGCGGGCGCGCTGGGGTCATGCGGCCTAAGCGGGCGACGATGTCGGGATCGTGGCGCGTCTTGAACGCTGAAGGGCGAGGCGTCGTCGGACGCGTATGACGCGCGCCTGGCGGGCATATGAATATGAAGCGGATGCATGTCGGTCACCTATGACACATTGCGGCTCCTCGCCGCGTTGGACAGCTTGATGGATCGTCTCGACCGGCGGATGCCGGCCGCCCGCGCGCTTGCGCGTTGGGCCGCCGGCGCGCAGCGCGCGCTCGGCATCGACTTGGCGGATGTGGCCGGCATTCAAGAAGACAGCGACAACGGCTCGGAGGAGCCCGACTTGGCTGAAGCGCTGGTGCAGGCGCGGCCTTGGCCGAAATTCCGCACCGCCGTCACCCGCGCGCGGGGGGACGCCAATCAAACCCCGCCTGACGCGCTCGCCCGCAACGCCCACGCTCTGGCTGAAGCCGCCGGCATCACCGCCCCGGAGGACTGCGCCATTTTGGAGACTGTGGCGCGGCTGGGTGCGCGGACGACGTTTTCAGGATTGGAGCGCGCCGCGCTCACCGGAGACGCCTTCCCGCCTGAGGAAGTGCTTGCGGCGCTTGCGGGCCTGGAGGTGGAGATCGCGCGCCAAGCCCTGCGCGGCGGACGATTGGCGACGTCCGGTTTGCTCGACCCGCGTGAGAAAGGCTCCGGCGGCCTCGGCGTGGGATTGCCCTGGCGCGTCCAGAAAGCGCTCGAACCCCCCGTGCGATCTCGGTCGGACATTGAACGGGCGCTGTTGGGCGACCCCTGCGCCGCGGAACTCTCCCTTGAGGACTTCGAACATGTGGCCGAGGAGGCCGAGACCGCGGTCAAGCTTCTCAAAGCCTGCGCCGCACAAGGCGAGGTGGGCGCGCATGTGTTGCTTCACGGCGCGCCCGGGGTCGGCAAGAGCGCGCTCGCGCGGGTCATCGCGGAGGCTGCGGGGCTGACGCTCTTCGCGGTGGGCGAGTCCGATGAAGACGGCGATGAACCATCGCGCTGGGATCGCCAAAACGGCTTTGCGCTCGCCCAGCGGCTCACCCGCTCCCGACGCGACTGCATGTTGTTGTTTGAGGAGATGGAGGACCTGCTCGAGAGCGGGGACGACACCGAATGGCTTGGCCGCCGCTACGTCGTGGCGCGCTCCAAGATTTTCCTCAACCGGTTGCTCGAAAAGTCGCCCACCCCGACGATTTGGACCACCAATCGCTCCGACCGCTTCGACCCCGCCGTCATGCGCCGGATGACGTTCGCGATCGAATTGCGCACCCCGCCGCCGGCGGCGCGCGCGCGTATTTGGTCTCGCGTGTTCGATGCGGCGGGGCTTAAGGACGAGGGCGAAACCGCTGGTCGGCTCGCTCGCCGGTTCCCCGCCAATCCCGGTCTCGCGGCGAACGCCGCGCGCGCCGCGCGCTTGACCGGCGGGGGCGTGAAAGCCGCCGAACAAGTCGCCGCTTCGCTCGCCCGCGCGATGGGCGACTTGCCGAAGCCGTCGGTCAAAGAGCAGGCCTTCGATCCCAGGCTTTGGAACGCCGACTTGGATCTCGACGCGCTCGCCAAGCGCATTGCGGAACGGGGCGGGCCGCTCGACTTTTCGCTTTGTCTCTCCGGTCCGCCCGGCGCGGGCAAGACGGCCTATGTGCGTCGGCTCGCCGGAGAGCTCGGGCTTGAGGTGTTGCAAAAGCGGGCCTCGGACCTCTTCTCCATGTGGGTGGGGGAGACCGAACGCAATGTGGCCGACGCCTTCGCCGAGGCTCGGGCGGCCAATGCGTTTTTGGTGTTCGATGAGGCGGACTCTCTCCTGTCCGACCGGCGCGAGGCGCATCGCAGCTGGGAGATCACCCAAGTGAACGAGATGCTCACATGGATGGAGCATCACGATTTGCCCTTCGCGTGCACGACGAACTTGATGGACCGGATCGATCCCGCGTCGCTGCGGCGGTTCACGTTCAAGACGTCGCTTGACTATCTGACCGTCGCGCAGAAACGGCTGGCGTTCGAAGCTTTCTTCGAAGCGAAGCCCCCCGCCGAGGTCGACGAAATCGAGCCGCTGACGCCTGGGGATTTCGCCGTGGTGAAGACCAAGCTGCGCTATGTGGACGCCGCAGGCCCCGAAGACATCGTTGAGCATTTGGCCCAAGAGGCCGCCGCCAAACCCGGCGCCCGCCGCAAAATCGGCTATTGAGGCGCAGGGGCGAGCGCTCACCATGTCATCGCTGAGGGGGGCGGTCGAACGGGCCGGAATTCGTTCGCCGCAAAGTCCGCCGACAGGCGCGCTTGCGCGCGATAGTCGGCCGGATCGACCGTGCTGGGGTCTTTCAAGTGATAGAGGCAGCCGTCGCAGGCGAAGGTCGCCGAGCGCGGGTCGCGCAAATCCGCCCAATCCACATGCCTCGCGCCGTGCGCCATCAGCGCGGAGCAAAACGCCCAAACCTCGTCTCGATAGCCTCGGCCTGGCCGATAGGCGACCGGCCGGCCCTCGCCTCAATTCCGCTCACCGCTCCGTGCAGCGATTTGACCTGAAAGGGCTGGCGCTTCACGGCGCGACGCGTACCATCGGGCGGCGGGGATCTACGTAGGGAGAGCGCGTTGGAGTTCGACGACAGCCAGACCGCTGGTTGGGCTGAAGCCCGCTATGACGCAATGCGGATGTGGGTCGAGACTCAACTGGCGCGCGCAGGGCTAGACGCCGATCCCAACCTCGTGATCATCGCAGCCGCTGCGGTTTTGCTCGCGTTCCTCGCCTTGACGCTTCGGTTGACGCTTTTCCGTCGAGGCGCGGCTCCCCAAACGAAAGCCCGGCCGGGCGCTGTCGCCATGGTTCCTGCTCCGGGATCGGCGGCGGAACGGGCGGCGGGGGGAGAGGCGCCGTTCGTTTTCGTCATCGCCAAACTGGCCGGTGATCGCGAAGGCGCCGCCGCGCAGATCGCCGCATCCGCAGCTGCAGCGTTTCCTGACGCCAAGATCGAACGCATCGGGCGCGTTATCTCCGGGGCCCCCGCGGAAACCGACCCGCGCGCCCTTCGGGAATTGACCCGCCGTCGCGGCGTGGCGTTGCTTCACGGGCGGTGTCTGGACGGCGCGCTGTCGCTGCGTTTCGCGACGGCCGCCCAGGATGGAGACGAACCCGCCGCCAAAGCGGCGGCCGAGACCATTGTTCTGCCTTGGACAGGCGAGGCGGTAGACGACGCCTGTGTCATTGCTGCGCTCGCCGCGGCGGGACGTCCCCCAGAGCCGGCCCGCGACCGCTATGTCGAAACGATCCTCGCCCCGGCGCTCGAACGGCTCAAGACATTGACCGACCCGCTTCCTTCCCAGCGCTCCGGCTTGGACCGCGCCCGCATCTGGCAAGCGCTCGGCCTCGCGGCGATGCGCGCCTATGAAGACAGCGCCGAAGCCGACGATTTGGACGACGCGCTTCGGGCGGCGGAAGCGGCGGTTTGCGACGGTCGCCGCCCGAGCGCGCCGGCTGAATGGTCCGCCGCTGAAGTGCTTCGCGGACGTGCGATCACCGCGCGCGGCGAACGTGACGGCGACGCCGCCGCCATGGGCGATGCTGCGCGGGCCTTTCGCGGCGCGCTTTCCGTGGAGGATGTCGAGCGGGCGCCGCTCGCCCGGGCGCGCTTGCAGCTCACCCTTGCAGAAACGCTGTTGCGCGCCGCTGCGGCGGACCCTGGCGTGGAAGGGCTGGAGGAGGCGACGGTCGCGCTTTCCGCGGCGGTCGCAACCTTCCAGGACAACGGCGAGGTTCGGTCCGAAGCGCGCGCCCGGGTTGCGCGGGCGCGCGCCCTGTCGCTGGCGGGCCGACGATCAGCCGGCGTGACCCGTCTGGAGGAGGCGGCGCAGGCCTATCGTTTTGCGCTGGAGGAACGGCGCGACGCGGCGGCGCTAGGGCCGCATTTCGATTGGGCGGCGCTGCAGCATGAGTATGCCGACGTTCTGATCGCGCTGGGCGAGCGGGAACGCGGCGTGAAGCGGTTGGGCGAGGCGGTCGCGGCGTATCGCTTGGCGCTTGAGGCGCGCTCCCGCGCCGACGCCCCGCGAGCCTGGGCGGAGAGCCAACGCGGCCTCGGCGCCGCGCTTGGGGTCATGGGCGAACGGGAGAAGGGTGCGGAGAGCTTGTCTGAAGCCGTGGTGGCGCTGCGCGCGGCCCTGACCGTCTATGAGGACATGCGCGCGGCCAACGCCGCGGCGAAGGTGCGTCGGGACTTGGCGCGCGCCGAGCGGGTTTTGGCCGAGCGCCGGGCGGCGAACGGCGGCCCGTAGGCCAAGCTCTCCCCCACGTCCCCCATCAGCCTTCGATCTGACGCCCCAGACGCGCGGCCTGTCGCTGCACCGCGCCGCGACGACGCGCGATCGACGCCAATGCCGCGGACGCTGCGCGTTGATCGCAAACCGCCCCAGCCTGAAGACGCTCCGCTACGAGCAACAAATCCCGGTCCGCGCCGAGAAGCGCGCCAAGGGCTTTTGCGCGCCGTCGCTCATCAGCGCGGTCGAGCACCGCCGCGTCGCGGAGCATGCGCACCGCAAAAAGACGATCTTTCAGCCGTTTCCGCCATTCATGGCGGGGTTCTTCGTCCTCGCCTGCGACCTGAGCGGCGGCGAAGGCGGCGCGCTCGCGCGCGTCGATGCGCGCCAAGCTTCGGTTCACCGCGTCCGCGGCCTTTTGCTTTTTGGGCAGCCGTTTGGCGGCTTTCTCAGCGAGGCGAAGCGCTTTGCGCGCCGTCTTGTATGACGGGGCGGGGCGGGCCGCGCCCTCGCCGTGCGTTCCGCTCAACTGATGAAACGCCTGACGGGCGAGCGGGTTTGGTTCGTCTTCGCACAACGCCGAGGCCATCGCCTGAACCGCGTCGGCGTCGCGCGCCTCGGACAAAGCCCGCCCGGCGTCTCGACAGGCCGCGTTCAACGCGCGCGCATTCTTCGGATCAAGCAGTCGCAACAGGCGCGCCGCCGCCCTTACGCGTTTCAGCCGGCGGCGCGCGTCGCGCAGGCGATCAGCGGCTATTCCACCCTCGTCGGGCTGCAGCCAATCCTGGATTTCGCCAAGGCTCTCACGCACCATACGACGGAGCGCAGGCGCGGGGCCTTCAGCAGCGCGCAACCGTAAAATCGCCATGAAAGTTCAGTCGCTTCCCATTGGGCCGGCGGTCCGGCCTTTGCAGTCTCGGAGGGGCGCGGCGTGTGCGTGCAGCGCAGCCGCCGCGGCCCTTTCGCCTACGGCGCGAAACGCGTGCGTCTTTCGGACGATGTGATAGATCATACGCAATGATTGAATGGCTGGCCGTCAACGTCGAGCGTTTTTTCTCCGGAATCGGCGCGATCCTGGGGGCGAGAGGGGTGCGCGATTTCGCGCAAACCAACCCTGAAGGCGCGATCATTATCGCGAGCTTGTTCGCTGTTCTCATTATTGAAGGCGCCGCCCTGGTGCCCGCCGCCGGACGGGGGGTGTTGAACCTGTTCGGTCGCGCGCGGACCGGGGCGAAAACGCGCCAGAGCTTGGCGCGCCTCCGCGAGGATTCCGGTTCGCGGTTCGCGGTCCTGTTCGCCCCGCTGGAGCGCGATCCCGATGCTGCGCTGCGAACGATTATCGGTCATGGGCTCGCTGAGCATATGGGCGCGTTCATGTTCGAACGCGACGTCGAGGTGTCCCGCCCCGCGTTGGAGCTTTCCGGCGCTGAAGCCGCCGACCAAGCGCGCGAAATCGCCCAGAAGGCGGATTGTGATCTCTTGATTTGGGGCAGGGGCGGCCGCGGGCGCGGCCTTTGGCGGATTTATTTCCTGACCGGCAGAGCGCGAGACGCGGGCGAGCCGGTGCAGGAAATCCGGATGATCCCGCCCGACGATCCCGAAGAAACCGCCCGGCTCGCCATGGGCGTGGCGTACATCTTCGCGCGGCTGGCGGTGCCCTGCGCGGAGGAGGCTGACCGCTATCGCCCCGACAAGTTGCGTCCTGTTTTGGACGCGCTCGACCAGCTTTTGGCGGATCCCCCACGGGGCTTGGGCGATCAGTTCGAGCGGCTGTTGCGTGAGGACGCCGCCCGCATCGCCTTGTCGCTTGGCGAACGCGAGGACGACGCCGATGCGCTCCGCCGGGCGTCGCGTCTCAGGGTGCGGCTGTTGGCCGAAATCGATCGCGGGAAGGACCCCGTCAGTTGGGCGGTCGCGCGCGCAGCCTTGGGCCGCGTCCACTTGGCGATCGGCATGCGGGAAATGGACGACCGGCGCCTCGACGCCGCGATCGAAGCTTTTGCAGAGGCCGGCGACTTGTTGCGGGAAGACGCTTACGCCGGCGCGCGGGCGGATTGCTTCATGCAGCTTGGCCACGCCCATCGTGAACGTGCGCGCATCGACAGCGAAACCACGCATCTGACCGCCGCCGCCAAAGCCTATCGCGCCGCGCTCAAGGTCGCGCCGGAGCTTGAGCCGCGCTTCACCGACACCGCACGGCGGGGCCTGGCGAGCGCGCTGCATGGCTTGGCGGAGATCTCCGGCGACGCGGGGGCGCTGGAACAAGCCGTGGAGATGTATCGCCAAGCCGCCACCGACCGATCCCGCGCCATCGATCCGCTTGGCTGGGCGCAAGCGCAACACGACATGGCGCTGGCGCTGACCGCGCTGGGCTCCCGCCATGGCGACGCGCGCCGCCTCGACGAAGCCGTCGCGGCGTTCCGCGCGGCTTTGCAGGAACGGACGCGAGACGCCGCGCCCGCCGCTTGGGCGGACACCATGAACCAGCTCGGCCATGCGTTTTTCGCCATCGGCAAGAACGACCCCGACGGCGACGCGCTGGAGGCGGCGATCTGGGCGTATGAGGAAGCGCTGCAAGAACGCACGCGCGAGGATGCGGCCTATGAATGGGCGCAGACCCAAAACAATCTCGGCAACGCCTACCACGCCATCGGTGAACGTGACGGCGATCCCAAAGCGCTGAAGCAAGCGGTGATTTGTTACCACTCCGCACTCGAGATCCTGTCGCGCGACGACCATCCGTTCGAATGGGCGGGCACCCAAAACAATCTGGGCAATGCGCTTCACGTTCTGGGAGAGCGCGGGTCCTCCGGCTCTGAGGGGGTGGAGTTTTTAGAGACCGCCCTTGATGCGCATCGCGCTGCGTTGACCGTCCGGACCAAAGAGCGTGCGCGCGTCGATTGGGCGGCCACCCGCAACAATATGGGCTTGGTGCTGACCACCCTGGGCGCCCGTTTGCGCGACCCACAACGGCTCCAAGACGCCATGGACGCCTATCGCGACGCCTTGGGCGTGTTCCGTTTGGCCGGCGCGGTTCGCTATGCAGTCATGGCGGAGCGGAATCTGGAGCACACGCGGGAATTGTTGGAAGACAGTCAAACCGCATTCGGCTGAGCGCCGCCGACCAACGCCATGACATAAGGGGCCGTCGCTCAGCGCCGTCTCTGGGTCCATGACAAAAGCGCGCCCGCGACGATCAACACCGGCCAGCGCCAAACGCCAAAGGGTTCCGTGGCGAACGCCGCCTCACCGTCCGCCAGCGACGCGCGGAGCCCGACCGCGAAGTCGACGACCCCGAGGGTCGCCAACCCAAGCCCAATCCAGCCGCCAAGAGATTTCATGAGTGGTGTCTGGCTCGCCCGCCGCGCGGTTCCTGCGGCGAAATCACTTTGCAGAGTCGCCTCCGCGCCTCGGAAATGTCAAACTGCTCCCGCACGGTGCATGAGAGTTGGTCCCGCGAGGGGGTGGGAGTGTTATGCGGACGTTCTTAATCGGACTCATCGGCGGAGCGCTCGTTTTCGCTTTTTTCTGGTACCGCGGCGACATCGGCTGCGTGCCGTTGGGCGGCGCGGGCGAGCTGTGTCCGCCGCAGGAGACGCCGCTTCTGGACCGCTTGCGCGCTCTGCAAGAAGCGGAGCGAGCGATCTACGGCTCTTATGACACCCGGACCGAGACCATCGACACAGAAGCGTTGGCTGCGCGCGCCAACCTTCGCGACGGCGCGGCGCGTTTCTACGCTGGCCAGCTGATCACCGCGCCGCTGTCCACGCCGACGGCGAGCGCGCAAGGCGCAGGCGCGGCGCGTTCGGCCGCCGCCGGCGGCGGCATCGCCCAAGCGATGGAGACGGCGTGGCAAATCGGCGACGTGTCCCGCATCGACGGCTCAACCATGATCGTCGCCTTGGATTTCGATATCTCCGAGGAAGACTTCCAAGAGGAAGGCGTGTCCATTCAAGCGGTTGAGCCCGAGCGTGCGACCCGCCGGTTCGGCGGCGTCGTCTCCGGGTTTTCCAGCGAGTTTTCCGCGCGCGGCAGCGTGCGGGGGTCGGCGCGCGGCATGGCGCAGTCAAGCCGGGCGGTGATGAACGCGGTCGCGGCGCGACGTCCGCGCCTGTACGACGCCGAACGCGCGCGCACCTGTCCGGACAGCCCCACCCAGGAGTTTCTCGACGCCAATACCGAGGCCGCCGTGGCGTGCGCGGTCGAACGTCTGGAGGCGTCGGGCCAATTCGAATATGTCGAGCTGGATTACCTCATCACCCATGAGATGATGAGCCGGCCCCAGACCGTGGGCGTGGTCGGCGCGCCGGACGATCCGCTTTTCGGGCTCCAGTGGCACTTCCGGAACAATGAGGACACCGCCGGCGGCGGGGCGGGCTTCACGGATTTCTGGAGCCGGGAAGCCCAGCCGGGTTCGAGCGACGTCGTCGTCGCCGTGATCGACACCGGCCTGGTCTACAGCCACCCTGAAATCGTGGATTCGCCCAATATCGCCGACGGCGTCGACATGGTCTCGGTGGCCTATTACGAAAACAACGACGGCATTCCGGGCCGGGATCGCAATCCCAACGACCCTGGCGACGCTTGCCCTGAATATGACGGCCCCTACGCCGAAGACAGCTTCCACGGCACCCATGTGTCGGGCACCGTCGGCGCGGTGGCGACCGATGACGGGGACGGCATCGCCGGCGGCGCATGGCAGGTCACCGTGGTACCCATCCGCGCCCTTGGCCGGTGCGGCGGTTTGGCGTCGGACATCATCGACAGTATCCGCTGGGCGGTTGGGCTTGAGCCAGCCTATGTGAATACGCTCGATGGCGGCGTGGAGGAGTACTGGAACCCCAATCCCGCCGACATCATCAATCTGTCGCTGGGCTTTGTCGCGGAATCCGGCTGCCCTCGTTCGATGCAGGACGCCATCGACGACGCCACCGCACAGGGCGCGATCGTGGTCGCAGCGGCGGGCAATCTCAGCCGAGACGTGTCCCAATATGCTCCAGCCGGTTGCCGCGGCGTGATCACCGTGGCGGCCGGCGACGGCGCCGGTGAGTTGGCGGGCTACTCGAACTATGGCGAGGGCGTCGACATCATGGGGCCGGGGGGCGATCTTCTGGCGGACGCGGATGCGGACGGCCGCCCGGATGGCGTCTTGTCCATCAAGCCGGCCCGCAATTGCCGCGACCCCCTGAACAACACCGTCGTTGAGGTCTGCGACTACGCCTATGAGAACGGCACCTCCATGGCCGCGCCGCATGTCTCAGCCGCGTTTGCTTTGTTGCGGGCGGAGTATCCGAGGTCGTCCAACGAAGAGCTGATCTCGCTGATCCTCGACACGGCGCGCTCGCCGCGGTCGCCGGCCCAATGCGCCGGGGATTGCGCGACGATGACCGGGGGTACGCCCATCGACGGAGAGCCGGGCCAGTGCTTCCGGCCCTGTGGGACGGGGCTCATGGATCTCGCGCGCGCGGTTCGCAACTGATCGGGCGGCGCAGAGCGGGACGCCCCGCGGAGCGATCAAAACAAGGGGACCGGGACCATGGCGAAGAACGCACATCTCCAACGCCTGATCGCGTTAACCGTGCTTGCGGCGGTCGCAGGCTGCGCGGGTTACGCGGCCTATCATAATCTCGAGGGCGCTGAACCGGCCGTCGTCGAGCCTGCCGGCGCCCCTGAGGTGAACGCGACGGCGTCGGAGGCGGCTGCGGAACCGGCTTCGTTGTCCCCCCAAGCCGGGACCGTGCGCCCGGCGAGTTCGCGGAATTTCGGGCCCGCCGCGGAGAACCCGGATTTACAGTTTCTCGTTCAGCTCCAAGGCGAGCCGGCGCGAACTTTGCCCCAACTCCATCGTGAGGACCCTCGCTTGGCGCAAGACGCGTTCGAAGAGCTCACCCGTGCGCATCGGGAGCTGCGGAACTTGCAGCTCGTGCGCATGTCCTATGGCGGTCGGGCCACGCTGGCTTATTCCGGCGCAGACCCGCGCGATGCGGCCGCGGCGGACGCCTTGTCTCAGGAAATCATCGACCGCCTTTCGAGCCTCGATTTCGTGCGCTACGCCGAGCCCGATTTCGGCAGCTGGCGCTAGTCCGGCCGCGGCGGTTTCCCGTTTCGTCGCGCCGGGCGGAAGAATGGTCCAACCCGGTTGCTCCGAATGCCGCGACGGCTATAGTCCCCGGCTCCGGTGAGGTGGCCGAGTGGTCGAAGGCGCACGCCTGGAACGCGTGTAGGCGGGCAACCGTCTCGTGGGTTCGAATCCCACCCTCACCGCCATGACGCCTGATTTAAATTTTTGTTTTTAAGTGGGAAAATTAGTTTGAGGTTGGGCGGATCGCGTTGTTCGCCCCTAACAGCGCCCCTAATAAGCACGCGTAGGTCAGGTCTGGGTGGCGCGCTGCCGATCGCTCAGAGTTTTTGTTTTTGTCGAGTGCAAAAGTCCTGAGCAAAGTATAACAGCGGGTTTCGCAAAGGACGTTTCGGGTTGATCAGCGTGGGCGCAGGCGTATGCGCGACGTGCTGATTCGACCCACAACGGCTTCTAATACAAAAGCCTCTCGGCGCTCGATTTCCGAAATAATTGCTGCGTATGTCTTCCACCGCATGCCCCGCGGTTTTCTTGGCAGCGGGTTAAGCGCTCCGGGACGACCGCCGAGTCGTTCGCGGAGTTTGTTCGCGGCGCGAGCGGCGCGGTCATGGGCGCGCTCGTTTTGAGACCCGTAGCGAAGATGGTGGCACCGGCGGCAAGCGAGGTCCGCTTTAAGATAGAGATGCAAAACCCGTCGTGCGCAAACCTGACAAATAAAATATGGCCGCTCGCCGCCGAAGCGGCACGAGACCCAATCCACTGCGGCGCGATAGCGACGATCCTGCCCATCCGGACCGCCAGGCCGGTGCTCGAGCGCGAGCAGCACAAGCTCATGTCGCCAAGCCAAGAATGAGACGGCTTCGGTGGAGCGGTCGCGGCGGGACCATGTGATGGCGCCGCGGATGAAGCTCTCGGGCGTCGCCCCGATTAGCAATCCCTCTCGAGCGAATTCACTAACATCCAAGCGCAGGCTGTTTTCCACCTTCGCCCGTCCCGACCAATTGTGCCCGCCGCTCCCAAGCCCGCCCATCAACTGCTCCCCAGCGCCGTAGGATTTGCACGAAATCTCTTGGCGTTCGTCACAAATGTCAGCAGGGCTGTGCGGGCGCTGAGCTTGTGCGACCGCAATGCACCCGGGTCAGTTTTTCGGTCGGACTCGTCCACTATTCGTCATCTCTCGTTAACTTTTGTGCTCAGGCCATAATCCGCCTTCCGCGACCCTCCCCCTCCCCGCATAGCGGAGAAAAGACGCGGTGATGAGAGACCGCTTTACGGCACGGTATAGACGCGCTGCCCTGTATCGGGGGCCAGCCGCTCCCCCAGCCTTAGGACGGCCAACGAGTAGGGGGTGTCAGTGGCGCGCTTTTCTCTCAGGTCGCGGTGACCAGTCGAGCGGTCGGAAGTCCCTTTCGGGCGAAGTTCCCGCCGTGCACACCGGCTTTAGGTTCGGCAGCCGGTCACCGTGAGCGAAACACTCATCCAAGATCAGATGGTGATCACATCGATCCGGATGGGCGGCTGGTTTCGCCTATAGCGCCGCCGTCGGCCTTAAGGGGCCTTCCGGCTTTAGGGAGCGGGAGCCGGCAAACCGTGGGCGAAACATCACGCCGAGACATCACACCGTTGTGTGCATCTCGACCGGCGGCGGACTTTCGCCAAAGACGCCGCCAAGGGGCGTCAGTCGGCGATGCGCCAGTCGGGGAGCTGGTCGACATAGCGACCCAAGCTCTCGCCGACGATGAGATTGACCCCGCCGCATCGCTTCGCGGCGACTTCGCGCGCGGCGAGCAGAGCAAACAGTTTCGTTCGACCTATGCCGGAGACCCGGCACGCGACCGGCGTTTTGAAGAGTTGCTCGCGCCACAAATCCTCGAAAGAGGGCAGGGCGCTGCGCGGGATGATCGTGTCCATAGCGAAGGCTCGCAATCGGTTTCAGCAGCGAGCCTCTTCATATGCACATCGTTGAACGCCGGGCAGTGCAAGTCCGGTCAGCCTGGCCGTCAAGTTGGGTCAAGATGTGTCAAGTCGCGCCATATGGCCGGGCTGCGTCACCGCCCCGGCGTGCGGCGGTCCCCGAGGGCCCTCAAAAGCCGCTGGAACGAACTCTTACTTTCCACCCGCCCGGTGATTTCCGAAACGATGCGCAGCAGGGCGTCATTGTGCTTGGTCGGCCGCTCGCCCTTCGCCAGCTTTGCATGTTCTTCGGGGTAGCGGTTTCGAAACGTCGGGCTGTCGAAGCCGGCGGCCATGCGGCGTAACGCGGGCGACCGGTTGAATTCCGGCCCCTGAACGGTGAGCTCAGCCGGGTTGGGTGTAACGCCGATAAGGGGATCGACGCCGGTGTCAGAACGGTCGGCCAGCTGCTCGGCGGCATAAGCGACACCCCAAGGGATGAGGGCGAGGATCTGCTCTCGGTCGACGCGCAGGTGCGTCAATCGGATCCCGCCCTCGAGCTCACGTTCTGACCCGGGGATCCCGGTTTGGTCGTCGCGTTGCGCGGCGTATAGCTCGCTACCCAGGCCCGACTGGTAAATGAGGAAGCTCTCTAGTCTCCAGGCGTCGTCGGCTGCAATCCGAGTAGGTGCGCTGTCCCACAGACAGGTGAGCGTCAGCTCGCCGGCTTTCAGGCGGCGGAGAAGCCCTGGGCCGGGCGGATCATCGGGACTTTCAAGCGCGGTGCAATATCGCGCCCGGTCGCGGTAAGCGAAATGGTCAACCACATCCAGAAATTCGTCCAAGGAGTCCGTGGAAAGGGCGATATACGCCACGTCGAGCGGCCAGCGGTGTTCGCCAAGAAGCCATTTGCGTCGCGCCTTCTCCCGCCATCTCCGGTTGAGGTCTTCGTTCCACTCTCGGACCCGAGCGCTGGCGCGCCGGCCCGCTTGATAGGCCTTCTCCACCGACCAAACCTCGCCATGATGCGTGGGCGGTGGTTGCTCCGCCCACGGAATGAGGACTTGGTCGGCGAGGTTGACTTCAGCGCGCCTCCAGGCGTGCGCAGGGCGGCCGAGAAAGCCGGCATATCGCGCCCATCGCTCTAGGCGCGGCGAGCAAAAAGGCGGGAAGGACGCATCGCTCTTCCAGCCGCTTGGACGCTCGGCTTTAGGGGGCTCTTCGGCCTTTGGCTCGCCGTTTTCGGAGGCGGAGCCCGGCGGGACAACGTGCCGTATCATGCAGGCCGGCCGCCCGTCGCTTTCCGGGAGGCCTTTCTCCCAGGCGCGTATGGTGGCGAGGGCGAGCCGCTGCTCACGATAGCGGTTAAGCAGCGTATCGGGAGGCGGGGGTTCGTCTCGCGTAAGGGCTTCCTCAATAAGCCATCCCACCACCCACCGCACAAAACTCACCACACCCAAAAAATAAAAAC
>CAZABJ010000055.1:0-17647 GCA_964483375.1 uncultured Caulobacterales bacterium | reverse complement strand
CGAGATCCGCCGCTGGTTGATCGGTCGCGAGCTGTTTGAAGAGACGGCTTAGGCCTCACGTATTCCATCGCCACAATCGGCGGCCCCTGTCTTAAGGGTGCGTCAGGACCAAGGGAGTGCCCGAATGCGCGGCGTGTTGATGACGCTTTTGGTCGCGTGCCTAGGGCAGGCGGGATGTTCCTCCGCTGTTGAGGAAAACGTATCTCCTCGCCGCATCGCGCTGACTTTTGACGACGCCCCGCGCGGCGACAGCGTGTTTTTTACCGGCGTTGCGCGTACCGAAGCGCTGGTCGACGCCCTTGAGCGCGCCGGCGTGGAGGGCGCAATGTTCTTCGTCACGACCGGTAATCTCGAGCGCGAGAACGGAGATATGCCGTCGCTCCGCGCTGATCTGGGGCCGGGCGCGGACCGTTTGCGGTCCTATGTCGCCGCGGGCCATCGCCTCGCCAACCACACCCACTCCCATCTGTGGCTCTCACGCACCGACCCCGTCACTTATGTCATGGACATCGCCCAAGCCGGCGGTCGGTTGCGCGATTTCGACGGCGTGGAGCCGTTCTTTCGATTTCCCTATCTTGATGAAGGCGACGACGAGGCCCGGCGCGACGCCGTGCGCGACGCGCTCACCGAGTTAGGGCTTTCAAACGGCTATGTCACCGTCGACAATTATGACTGGTTCATGGACCGCCTCGCCCGGGGAGCCGAAGAGAGTGGTCACGACATCGATATGGATGTGTTGCGCGACACCTATGTCGAGGTTCTCATCGGCGCTGTTGACTATTATGACACCATAGCGCGCGAGGTGCTCAATCGGTCGCCGGCGCATGTGATGCTGCTTCACGAAAACGATTTGGCCGCCATGTTCGTTGACGATTTCGTCGCCGCGCTGGAAGCGGAAGGCTGGGAGGTCATCCCCGCTCTTGAGGCCTTCGAGGACCCAATCGCAGACATTCTCCCAGACACGGTGTTCAACGGCCGAGGCCGTGTGGCCGCGATCGCTCATGCCGAAGGTTGGGCGCCGCGCGATCTCGTCGGCCCCGCCTCGAACGAGGACTATCTGCGCGCGCTTTTCGCCGAGCGCGGGCTTAGTCCTTCAGCCCCAGAATGATCGCATTCAGCCGCCTATGATCCTTCCTGACGCCGCACCGGCGGGAGAAAGCTGAGGGGTTTTTGGGTCATGCGCATCATCGCTGCTGCAGTGTCGTCCGTCGTCGCGGTTTGCTCGGCCAGCGCGCAAGATACGCCGGCCGCGGAGCCGAGCGCGGAGGAACGCGCCGCCCTTGAGACCTGCGTTGAGAGCGCAGAGGCCGCGAATGCGGCTCGGGCGTGTTTCGGAATCATCGCGGCGGGTTGCGTCACCGAAGAAATCGGCGGGGAGAGCAATGCGGGCTTGGTCGCGTGCAATTTGCGCGAGAACGCGGCCTGGGACGGCATTCTCAATGCGCGCTATCGCGCCTTCCGGGCCATGCTCGATGATGAGCCCGCCTTGCGGCTGCGCGACGCGCAACGGGCCTGGATCACCTTTCGGGACGAAGATTGCGACGCGATGGCCGGTTTGTTAGGCGGCGGCGTCATGGGGCGGGTGGAACGGGCGGCCTGTGTCACCCGGCGCACCGGAGAGCGCGCGATCGAGCTCCATTTTCGGGTCCGCGACAACCAAGGCGCTTAGCGCAGAACGCAACGCCGAAGCCCTTGGACGCCCGTCCGGGCGCGCTCAGAGGCCTTGGCGCTCACCTGACGCCAGGGACCGCGGGCGAGGGCCTCGCGGGCTTGCCCCATTCGGTCGAGCTTGCAGCGGATCTGTGGTAATGCCGCGCGACAATCGTGATTGGGAGGGGAGCGAAATGACCCGCCGTATCTGGAGTTCGTCGCTGTTCGTGGCTCTGGTTTTGGGTGGTTGCGCGCCCAATTTCGGGTTTGAGCCGTTCTGGCGAAACAGCGAATCGGACGCTGCCGTGGAGGCTGACGGCCCCAGCAGCCCCCGCGCCGCCCCGCGTGACAGCGTGGATGAAAACGAACTTGAGCCCCTGGAGCCGGCGCGCCCTTCAGACGGCTAAACTAGGACCGACCGGCGCTCACGCCTTGGCGCGGAGCGCTTCTGCGAGCGCGCCAGGCGGATCAGCCAGCGCCTCGCGGACGGCTTGGTAGCCGGCCTCGACGGCGGGCTCGTAGCGTTTCCACGCGCGCAGATCCACATCGGTCAGCTTGGGAAGAATGAGACAGTCAGCCTGACGGCGGGCGAGGCGGGGGTCCACATGCACGGTGGCCGCCCGCATTAGAAGGCTGACGATGGGAGGCGCTTCGCTTGCGCCATGCCTGACGATCCAACCGGCGAACCCAGGGGGATCGCGGAAATCCTCAGCAGCGAGGCCGCGCTCGCGGGTCACATCAACCCCGATGACCGGGCCTCGATGCAGTCCCTGCATCACGTCGACGGGGAAGTTGTTGATCACCGCGCCGTCGACCAGCACGTCGTCCTCAACCACCACCGGCGGGATGAGGCCGGGTATGGCGATGCTGGCGCGAAGCGCCTCGCGCACAAGTCCCAGTCGGTGAATGCGCAGACGCGCGGTGGAAAGGTTTGTGGATACGGCGAAAAACGGCGTGCGCAGTTCGTCGATGCGCGTGTCGGCGAAATGCTCCGCCAATCGGGCTTCGACCCGTCGGCCCGCGGCGAGCGCCACCACAGGCAGCCGCAAATCGCCCAGCGGGTTGGTGTCGACGAAAGCGGCGCGGACGCGGGCGTCGATCTCGTCGTCGTCCCAGCCTATCGCGACCGCCGCGGCGATGATCGCGCCCATGCTCGCCCCGCCGATGAAATCGATGGGAACCTCGGCTTCGCGCAACGCGCGCACCGCGCCGATATGGGCGTAGGCGCGGGCGCCGCCGCCGGAGAGCACCAAGCCGACCGATCGCCCTGAGATCACGCGAGCCAAACGCTGCGCGTCGGCGTCGTCGCGCCAGCGAAACAGCCGATGCGCGCCGGTCGCCTCGATCCACGCCCGCGGCGGGGCGCCGGTATCGGCGCCTTCGTCGAGGATGATCAGATCCACGAGACGAAACGATCGCGCCGCCGCACCCGCGTCGTCCGCCAACGGCATGGGCGTGGAAGGCCGCCCATCGCGGCGTGCGAGCACCCACATCCGGTCGGCGTGCCGGAGGCAGGTTCGATACCAGCTGAGTTCGCTCATGCGGGCATGCACAAGAACGACGTCGTTGTCCCGCTCCGCCTCATCGAACCAAGCGGTCGGACGTTCGCTCGCTTCCGGCCCGGCGATGACGCAGCTTTTGCCGAGCGCCCGCACCCTCTCAGCCAAAGTCTCGGCGGCGGCTTTGGGGTCGACGGAGGGGGAAGCGGCGATGAGGGCGAACACTCGAGGCTCTGCGCGAGGTCGATCGCGCTGTGGTTCCTGAGCCCGAGCGAAAGCGCGCTTTAGGATGCGCTCGTTGAAGGCGGGGGCTTCCCGCATCAAGCGGACAAAGGCCTCGCGGGGGAGCGCCAAGAGCTCGCTATCCCGCAAGGCCGACACGGTCACCGAACGCCGCTCCCCGGTGATGACGCCGATTTCGCCAACCGGTTCTCCGGAGCGGATATGGCCCGTGAGCTCCACCCCGCCGTCGGGGCCGCGTCGATGCACCACTAAGGCGCCGCCGACCAAAACATACATTTCCTCAGAGGGCTCCCCGGCCTCAAACAGCGTCCAACCGCCGGGCAAGGAGAACCATCGCGCCGCCTCATCGGCGAGGGCGAAGTCGTGCGGGTCGTCTTCCTCGAGCTCCGCACCTTCCAACAGGCGCAGATCAGCAAAGCGCGGGCGTGCCATAGCGGCGGTCATGGATCAGCTCTCTGGGGCGCGCAACCCGTTCTGCGCGCTTCGCGGGAAGGTGATCGATCGTGCGGAAGCCCCTCATGGCGAAGGCGGGGCCGGATGGGCATGTTTCTCCCAACAATATTGAGGAGTGGCGCATGAAACTTCGGCCGTTGCGCATATTAGGGGCCACAGCTTTGGCCGCCGTCATCTTCGCCGCCATCTATGCGGGCTTCGTTTTGTACTACGGAACGCTCATGGAGCCTGACACCGGCATGGCGGGCGCGCAAACCTACGCCTTGCGCAATCTCGCGATGCTGTTCTCGATTTCGGGAACCTCGGTGATGGTCATCGCCTGCTGGGCGGTGTTGCGCGGCTGCGGGGGCGCGCATGTCACGAACTCCGTGGTCGCCTGCGTCTTGGTGGGTTCGGCGGAAACCGGGGTTGAGGCGCTGTTGGCGGTCGAGCAGATCGGGGCGTTCACCGCCTTGGCGTTCGCGATGAAGCTGATCGGCGCCGTGCTCGGCGGACTGGCCGCCAAGGAGAGCGACGCCAAAACCGCGATGAAGCACGCGCTCGACGCGCGCGCGTCTTAAGCCGGCCGCGCCCGTCGGCGGTGGACGCGCCTTTCGCCAATGCCGGCGGCGGCGCGCTCTGCATTCGTAGATGGGGTGTTTAGGCGTTGGCGCGGCGGGAGAGCCAAGCGATCGCACGGAAGGTGCGCGGGGGATTGGCGTCGTCGATCGGCGGGGTGGGGCGGGTGTTGGCGGCGGCCCAGCTTTCCGCGGTGCGTTCAGACGCGCCGGCGCGCGCGCCCTGACGGGCTTCGATTGCGGCTTGCGGCGGCGCTCCGGCCAAGGCGGCCATGATGTCCCGGATGCGCATCAGCGCTCCTCCCTGTGTTTTTGTTCGCACAAGGAGGTTGGCCGATTCGACACGTCCGCCCCGCGATTTTTCCGCAAGCGCGTGGACGGTAGCGCGTTAACGACGCAGGTCGTTGCAGTTATGCATCAGTCTCCCCCATGACGATGGATCGGGGCAGATCGGTGAACGCGCCTTTTCTCTTTTCACTTCGGGAGCCGATAGCCTCCATGATCTCGTCCGTGGACCAAATGGCGGCCTGGAGGCTTTGTGCGTGGCGCAGGGAGTCCGCGACGGCGTGTTCCCGGGCGTAGTTGAGCGCCAGTTTTGATCCGGCGATGGCCAAAGGCGGCTTGGCGGCGATCTTCGCAGCACAGTCCAGCGCGCCTGCGATCAATGCTTGGTGGTCGGGGAAGACGGTATTGACCAAACCGGTCCGTTCGGCGCGCTCGGCGGACAGGGCGTCACCCGTATAAGCCATCTCGCGCGCGACGCCTTCGCCGACGATTTTCCCGATGCGCTGCAGGGTGCCGACATCGGCCATCATGCCGATATTGATCTCTTCGATACGGAAATAGGCGTCTGCGCTCGCAAAGCGGATGTCGCACGCGGTCGTCATATCCACGCCTGCGCCGATGCAAGCGCCTTGCACGGCCGCGATGACGGGGAAGCGCGCTTCCTCAAGAGCGGTGAAGGTGTCCTGCAAGTGGCTGAGCGTGCGCATGAAACCGACGCGCTGATGGGGCGCGTCCGTCTGCAAGCCGCCGCCGGCGAACACCGACACGTCCATCCCCGCTGTGAAGTGCGGGCCCTCCGCGTCGATGACAAGCACCCGCACGCCGCCGTCATCAGAGAGGCGCTGCACCGCACGCGGCAGGTCGCGCCAAAAAGACGGCGACATCGCATTGCGCTTCTCTGGGCGCGACAAGGTCAGTCGGCCGACGCCGTCAGCGACGGCGACGCGAAAAGTCTCGGTGGTCTGGGCGGACATTGGGCTCTCCGATTGCGAACGGGTTCGCCGCTAAGACTAACCTCGCCAGGGCCGCGCCGTCGCCCCGATCTAAGACCCCGCCACCAAGCGGGGCGATCGCGGGCGTATTCTCTGCGAAATTCGGCGGGCGTCGCTGCGCTCAGCCCGCCCTACGCGTTCGTCAGGCCGCCGGGCAGTCCGTGCGCCTTGCCTGCAAGCTCAGTTCCGGCGTCCACGCATCACCGCCATAGGGGCGGGTGTAGGAGAGGCGCGTCCAGGCGTCAGGGCCTTGGGTGGTGAACACCGACATCCAATCGGTCGACCGGCGGGGGACTTCGGACCACATCACAAGGCCCTCGTCGCGTTGCTCAGCCCGCAGCACTTGGCTGCGGCCCACGGTGTGGGTCCAGACCATGCGCCATTGTCGCGCGGTCTCATCATAGATGCGCAGATTGCCGCCGCGGGTGACCGGCGTTTCCGGATCCGCGCCGGGAGGGTCGAACCATTCGTCGTAAATCGCCCAGCCTTCAAGCGCCCACTGGCCGTTCCAGCGCGCCTCCACCGGATCGCCGAAGTCATCGGCCTCAGGGTCCCAGCCCGCGGCGTCCACGACGAAACAGCCGATGAGAAAACCGAATTGCTCAAGTTCTTCGGGCGCCTCAGGCGCGCGTTCGCCTGTCTCCCAGGCAAAAGCGGCGGCGGAGAACGCCAAGGCGGCGGCGAGAGCGGAACCGGTGCGGGTCATGGTCAAAGCAACTCCCAAGCTTGGCGATTGAGGGGGCCGGCGGGCCATGGTTGAGTGCGCGCGGCTGACAAGGAGACGAGATGTCCGTCCTGCATTCCTCAATCGATGTGAACGGTCCCGACTTTGCGGCCAACGCCGCGGCGATGCAGACGCTTGTCGACGAACTGCGGTCTCGCACCGCTGAAGCGGCGTTGGGGGGCTCGGAGCGGGCGCGGGACAAGCATGTGGCGCGCGGGAAGCTGTTGCCGCGCGAGCGGGTTGAGCGGCTGTTGGATCCCGGCTCCCCGTTCCTGGAAGTCGCTCCCTTGGCGGCGTGCGACATGTATGAGGGCGACGTGCACGGCGCCTCGATCGTCGCCGGCATCGGCCGGGTCTCAGGTCGGGAGGTGATGGTCGCGGCGAATGACGCGACCATCAAAGGCGGCGCCTATTATCCGCTGACGGTGAAGAAGCACCTGCGCGCTCAAGAAATCGCGCGCGAGAACCGGCTGCCTTGCGTGTATCTGGTGGATTCGGGCGGGGCGAACCTGCCTTACCAGGCGGAGGTGTTTCCCGACCGGGATCATTTCGGGCGGATTTTCTACAACCAAGCCCAAATGTCCGCCGAAGGCGTGCCCCAAATCGCGGTGGTGATGGGGTCCTGCACCGCGGGCGGGGCTTATGTGCCGGCGATGTCGGACGAGACCGTCATCGTCCGGAAACAAGGGACGATCTTTCTCGGCGGCCCCCCCTTGGTGAAGGCCGCCACCGGCGAGGTGATTTCCGCAGAGGATCTGGGCGGGGCGGACGTGCATGCGCGGCGCTCCGGCGTCGCCGACCACTATGCCGCCGATGACAGGCACGCCTTGGCCATCGCGCGGCGCATCGTGGGGACGCTCAACACGACGAAGCAGACCGACCTCGACATCAAGCCGGCGCGTGAGCCGATGTTCGACCCCGCTGAGCTCAATGGGGTCATCCCCCAGGACGTGCGCACGCCCTATGACGTGCGCGAGGTGATCGCGCGGCTGGTCGATGGGTCGGAGCTGGACGAGTTCAAAAAGCTCTATGGCGAGACGCTGGTCACCGGCTTTGCCCGCATTTGGGGAATGCCAATCGCCATTTTGGCCAATAACGGCATTCTGTTTTCGGAAAGCGCCCAGAAGGCCGCCCATTTCATCGAGCTGGCGAGCCAGCGCGGCATCCCGCTTTTGTTCTTGCAGAACATCACCGGATTCATGGTCGGCAGCCAATATGAGGCCGGCGGCATCGCCAAAGACGGGGCGAAAATGGTGACCGCGGTGGCCACCGCGCGGGTGCCGAAATTCACCGTCGTCATCGGCGGGTCTTACGGGGCGGGCAATTACGGCATGTGCGGCCGGGCCTATTCCCCGCGTTTCCTGTGGATGTGGCCGAACGCGCGGATTTCCGTGATGGGCGGGGAGCAAGCCGCCAGCGTGCTCGCCACCGTCAAGCGCGACGGCCTGGACGCCCGGGGCGAGGCCTGGTCGGCCGACGAGGAAGAAGCCTTCAAAGCCCCCATCCGCGAGGGCTATGAGCAGGAGGGCTCGCCCTATTACTCAACCGCCCGCCTTTGGGACGACGGCGTCATCGCCCCAGCGGACACCCGTCGCGTCCTGGGCCTGGCGCTATCCGCGGCGTTAAACGCCCCAATTGAGCGCGGCATGCGGTTTGGCGTGTTCCGGATGTGAGGCGAATGCCGTAGGGCGGGCTGAGCGCAGCGATGCCCGCCGAATTTCGGCTATGACGGCGGGCATGGCGGGCGTCGCCTTCGGCTCAGCTCGCCCGACGGGGCTCCTTCACCGTCCTCCCTAACACCGCGGAGACATGTGCAGCGTCTGATTTGAGGCTGACGGGTGCGGGAAGAGGCCGCTTTAGGCCGCGCGCTGGGTCTGGGCGGCTGTGCACAGGCCGGATTCGAATTCGCTGAACAGGTCGTTGGCTTCGTCGATTTCGAGGACCTTGATGTCGTTTTCTTTGAAGCGGAAACGCCAGAACGAACAGATATGGGTGAGCGCGCCCACATGCTCGCCGGTGTTCAAAAACAGGCCCGGAGCGGCGGCCAGGAATTTCCGAAACAGCGTGGGGTCCTGGTGTTCGACGAGGGAGTCGTAAGCCCGGTCATACTCGCTCAGCGCTTTTTTTACTTCCGCCGCGCGACCGCCAAGGGTGCCGACGATGCGTTGGCGCTGACCGTCGAGGATTTTCATTTCGTCAGGACGGGCGTCCTTGATGCGACATTGCAGGATTTCAAACGCCGTCGGATTGAGTTGAGCCTGAATCTGTTTGCCTTGCCACTTATAATAGAGGAAGCCCTTCCAAGCGAACATCGCTTCGGCGTATTGGGGCTTTGACATGCGGAGCACCTGGCGAAGCGGCTCGAGCTGGTCGGAGTTTTCGTCCGACAACATGATTTTCGCCATGCGCTCGGCCAACGCCTCTGCGGCGGGGCCGGCTTGCTTGAACGCAAGCGACACAAGGCTTTGGATTTCCTGCATCACATGGGCGTGCATGCGCTGCACGTCGGCGTCGGAGATGTCGAAATAGAGTTTCGCGACGTCGACCTGCATTTGGTTGACACGCTCGCGCAGCAGATAGGGATCAAGCGAGGGCAGACGGGCGAGCTCGGACAATATCGCGCGGTCTCGCGCGACGTCCTCATCGACATCCTGCCGGCCGATTTGCTCGAGAAGCGCGCGGTCGAACGTATCTTCTTCGACGAACAGGCTTTGTCCGCCCAGCGACAGATCGTCGGAGGAAAACGGGAACACGATTTTCGTCGCGCTGCGGCGGGCGGTGGAGACCCGGTCACGCTCATGGGATCGCAGCGTGTGTTTGAGCACGATCGCTTCGTTCAACCGCCGATGGGCGAACAGGGGGCGCTCATGGTAGTCCCCGCTTTGTCCGTGACGCTCCTTGACCACGGGGAGGTTCAACACCCGATTGGTCGAGCCGCTTTTGCGTAGCAAGGTCAGGCAGCTTCGCGAGTTTCGGCTGGCCATTTCGCAGAGATCCTCGACAGTTGCGGCTGGCCGCCGCCGGAGCGGGGCCGACAATGCGCCCCCTAAGGTAAAGACCGGCTCAAGAACGCCGTTTTCTCGTGTCAAAGACCCAGAAGGATGTACTCATCCAGATCGGCGAGGTGAGAGATGCTGGGACTGTTGGCGCGCGGGATGGTCGTTGCGATGGCGTTGGCGCCCTTAGCGGCGGCGGGATGGCTTTCCTGGATGACGTGCCAGGCGCAGGTCGACCCGACTGGTCTTAGTCCGGGCTGCATCGTTCCGCCTGCGCCCATGCTGCCGGCATATCCATTCTTGCGCGCGGTCCCGTTCGACCTCGCGCTTCCTTTGACGGACGGCGTCACCCTGGACGCTAAGGCGTTGTCGTACTTGGCGCTTGGGGCGGCCTTCATGGCGCCGTTCGCCTTGGCGTTCTTCACATGGCGACGGCTGTCCGCGCTGGTTTGGGCGGCCTTCGTCGCCCTATGCGCAGCGTGGTTGGTCGGGCTGGGTTGGTTGGGCGCTCAAGCCCCGGAAGGCGGCGCGCGTCTTGGCGGACACATCGGGGCGCTTGGCTGGCTTGCGCTTTTTTGGGTGGTTTTCCCCCTTTTGCCGCGGCGTAGGTGACGCCTGCCTCCCGAGGGGAGATCCGGTCTTGCGGCCTGCTGCGTATGGGATGGTGACTGCCATCCTGCGAGGTCCCATGCGCCACATCGCCCAATCCCTGTTCGCCGCGGCCGTCGCCGCTTTCGGAGGTCAAGCCGCCGTGAGCGATGACGAAGAGCCCGCCTATTCCGTCGTCCTGGCCGACGGACCCTTTGAGGTGCGGGATTACGGCGCAATGGTGCTGGCGGAGGTCACGGTGGAGGGATCAAGCCGCGCAGCGCGCAGCCGGGCGTTCTACCCGTTGTTTGAGTTCATCACGGGGCGGGGACGCAGCGGGGAGAGCATCGCCATGACCGCGCCGGTGACCCAGCACGCCGCCGCTGAAGAGTTCGCCGCGAGCGGGGGGGTCGCTCGGCCGACGGGGGCGAACGCATGGACCGTCGCCTTCATCATGCCGGCGGGTTACACGATGGAGACCGTGCCGGCCCCGGCGGATGCGCGGGTGAACCTGCGCGCCCAGCCCCCACGTCGTATGGCGGCGGTGCGCTTCAGCGGGGTCGCCAATGACGCCATGCTCGACCAAGCGTCCCAACTCTTGACGGCCTATCTCGACGCCCAAGCGCTCGAAGCCGTCGGCGCGCCGGTCTTTGCGTTTTACGACGCGCCCGGGGTTCCGGGGCGGCTGAGGCGGAATGAGGTGATGGTCGAAATCCGTTCAACCGACGGCTGAGCGGGACGTCACGCGCGGACGCGCGCCATGTCGATCCATTTCTGCTGAGCGCGTCGGGCGAATTTCGGCGCAATGCGCGAGGCGGCGAGGATTTCGCCCCAGCGCTCTTTGGCTTCGGCGGGGCGGTCCATGCGCTCAAGCAGCATCGCCCAGCGGGCGCGCGCCTCTGCGCCTGGGTAATAGGCGGCCAGCGCCTCATATTCGCTGAGCGCCTCGGGGAAGCGGTCGAGCGCGTCAAGTGAGCGCGCATAGATGAGGTGGGCTTCGGGGTTTCGGTATTTCGGATGCGCCGCGCGGAGCTTGTTCAGCGCATTGAGAGCGCCCGCAGGCGCGCCGACCTCGAACTGCGCGCGAGCCAAACCGAACAGCATCAACGTGTCGTCTTCATACGCGCCGGTCGCGGCCTCTTGGTAGAGTGCGACGGCCTCATCGGCCCGTCCCGTTTCGAGGGCGGCGTCAGCGGCGCGTTTCAAGGCGTCTGGCGTGCGGGCCACCTCCAGCTGGCGACGCGCTTCGCGGAGTTCTTTCGTCGGGTCGAGCGCTTTGCGCGCCGCGGAGCCGGCCTTGTGGGCGCCAGGGCTGTTCAGCAGCTCAGGAAGCACTTCGGCCAGGATGTAAACAAGCCAGCCCAAGCCCGGGAAAATCAGGAGGATGAAGAGCCAATAATTATTCCGGCCCGTGCGCACCGCGTGCACCGCGCATGTGATCGCCACCACATAACTCGCTATCAGCAAAATCGGCATGCGGGGTCCCTCCTGCGCGAGCGCGCGGAAGATACCGGCGGGGCGGCGCAGCGTCGAGGCGAGCGGAGGGCGAAAGTAAGGCGGCCGAAATTCCGCAATCGCGACGCAGCCCCGACTTTGGAGCCGCGCCGCACGGGAAGAGGGCGACCGGCTGGGCTAGTCCTCGTAAGCGATGCCGCGTTCTGCGGCTTGCTCGCGGATGGTGCGGGCCACTTCAAGATCAAATCCCGAGACGCCGGTCTCCGCGGTCAAGCGCTCTGTCTCTTCGGCCACCCAAGCGTCGCGTTCCTCGATAAGCGAGGCGAGTTCGGCGTTCAGCGCCGCGCGCTCGGCGATGCGGCGGTCGACGTCGACGACGATTTCTTCTGTGCTGAGATCCGCGTAACGGGGCGGAAGCTCGGACGCGTCGACTTCGCTCAATGCAATGGCGCCGTCTTCGATGTCTTGAACCAGGTCGTTGCCGCCGGTGAGCACTTCATTGACGCGTCCGGAGCGGAAGCGGTTGGTGGCCATGTCCGCTGCGACGGGCGCGGACGCGGCGTAAGCGTCAGCCAGCTGGCCGGCCAGATAGTCTTGTTCGGCGCGTGTGCCGTAGGGGACGACGGTGTCTTGAATCCGGCGCTGCAGCGAAGAGATTTGGTCGTCATAGGGCGAGGCGATCACGGTCACCCCGCCGTCCTGCGGGATGGTCAGGAACGAACCGCCGCCAAGTCGCGCGATTTCCCGCCAGATATTGGCCGTGTCGCTGGCGGTTCCCGCCAATACGGTGTTGACGGTGATGTCGCGTTGATCGGCGAGTTCAAGCGTCCGCGAATATTGAACATCGTCCTGATAGTCGAGATGCGGCGGGCTATCGCCGACGAGGAACACCAAGCGCAGCGTGTCCTGGTTGGCGTTCCAGTTCATTTGTGTGACGGCTTCATTCAGCGCTTGGTTCACCGATTCCGGTCGATCGCCGCCGCCGGCGGCCTGGAAGTCCAAGAGGTGGCCGTAAATGCCATAAAGGTCAGTGGTCAGGTCGTATTGGCGCGTGACGTATTCATCGCCGCGATCGCGGAACCCGATCAGGCCGAAGCGAACCTGCGCCTGTTCGCGGGTTTCGAGCACCTCATTGGCGATGCCCCAAATGCGCCGTTTGGCGCCGTCGATGAGCCCGCTCATCGAGCCGGTGGTGTCGAGGACGAAGACCACGTCGATTTGCGGACCGTCGAAGTCGCCCATCGGCGCGGCCACAGCGTTGGTCCCGCCCAACAACGCAAGCGCGCCTGCGCTCAAAAGAAGTCTCGTTTTCATCGCTTCCACTCGTATTCTTGTTCGCCCGCCCCAGGCATGGCGCGCACGGAACCGTGAAATCGGGGCCGAACCGGGGCGAAACGCTCAAAATTACGGAGATTTCACGAAGTCTGGGGCCGGCCGTGCGGTGCGGTTTACCCCTCCAACGTCATCAGATGGGCGTTGCCGCCCGAGGCGGTGGTGTCCACCGACACCGCGCGCTCGGTGGCGAACCGAAGCAGATAGTGGGGCCCGCCCGCCTTGGGACCCGTTCCGGACAGGCCTTCGCCGCCAAAGGGCTGGACGCCGACCACCGCGCCGATTTGGTTGCGGTTGACGTAGATATTGCCGACCCGCGCCCGCGCTGCGATGCGGTCGGCGCGGGATTGGGAGCGGGAGTGGATGGCGAGCGTGAGCCCGTAGCCGGTCGCATTGATTTGGTCGACCACGGCGTCCAAATCCCGCGCAGCGAACCGGGCGACATGAAGGATGGGACCGAACACTTCTTTGGTCAGAGCGCCGGCGTTCTCCACTTCATAGGCGCAGGGCGGGAAGAACAGCCCCGCCGGGGACGCATCCCCCCGCGGGGTCTCCGCAATCTTGTGGGCGGATTGGTCCATCTCCGCTTTGTGGGCCTCCAGCATCGCCAACGCCTCCTCGTCAATGACCGGCCCGACATCGGTGGTGAGAAAAGCGGGGTCTCCCAGCCGCAGCTCCTGCATCGCCCCGGCGATCATGGCGAGCTGCTTGTCCGCCACGTCCTCTTGCACGAGAAGAAGCCGCAAGGCCGAGCAGCGCTGGCCTGCGCTTTGAAACGCCGAGACCAAGGCATCGCGGGTCACCTGCTCGGGCAATGCGGTGGAGTCGACGATCATCGCGTTCACCCCGCCGGTTTCGGCGATGAGCGGGATAATCGGCCCGTCGCGCTCCGCAAGCGCTTGATTGATGATCCGGGCCGTCGCGGTCGATCCGGTGAACGCCACCCCAGCCAAACGCGGGTCGGGGAAGAGCGCGGCGCCGATTGTCGGCCCGTCGCCCGGCAGGAACTGCAGCACGTCGCGCGGCACGCCGGCTTCATGCATCAGTCGCACGGCTTCAGCCCCCACCAGCGGGGTTTGTTCGGCGGGTTTGGCGAGGGCGGGACATCCCGCCGCCAAAGCCGCGGCTGCCTGACCGGTGAAAATCGCCAGCGGAAAATTCCACGGACTGATGCACAAAAAGGGACCGCGTCCCGACAAGGTCAGCGCATTGTGCTCACCCGTCGGACCGGGCAGATCAGCGGCGCCTGCGAACAGCCGTTCGGCATGCAGGGCGTAGTAGCGTAAAAAGTCCACCGCCTCGCGGACTTCCAAATGCGCGTCCATCACCGAGCGGCCGGCTTCGCGCACGATCAGCGTCATCAACGCCGGGGCGTGGATTTCATACAAATCCGCCGCCCGGCGCAGGATTGCGGCGCGGTCGGCGGCGGGACGGTCGTCCCAAGCGTCGAACGCCGCTTCGGCGCGGCCAAGGGCGTCTGTCGCTTGTTGCGCGCTGGCGGGGATCACGCGGCCGACCACGTCTTCCCGGTCAGCGGGGTTGCGCACGGGCGCAGCGTCGGACAGCGCGCCGCCCGCGCTTGGCGAGGCGCGCCAGGCTTTCCGCGAAGCGGCGTCCATCTTCGGCGCGAGCTCTGAGACGACGTCGGGGTCGGTGAGGTCGAGACCGTCACTGTTGCGTCTGTCGGGCGCGAACAAATCGGGGGGAGCGGGAATATGGGGGTGAGGGCTGAAGTCCGCCTCGCGCGCAAGCGCGGCGGGATCGACCACCATGTCCGATAACGGCAGCTCGTCATCCGCGATACGGTTCACAAACGACGTATTGGCGCCGTTCTCCAGCAAACGCCGCACAAGATAGGCCAACAAATCCTCATGCCCGCCCACCGGCGCATAGACGCGGCAGGCGACGTCCGCATCCTCCCCCTCAGCGATGGTCTCATAGAGCGGCTCGCCCATCCCGTGCAGCCGCTGGAATTCGTAGTCGCGACGCCCGTCGGCCATTTCCATCACCGCAGCGAGGGTGTTGGCGTTGTGGGTGGCGAAGCAGGGGTAGAACGCCTCGCGCGCGTCCAGCATGCGCCGGGCGCAGGCGAGGTAGCAGATGTCGGTGTGGGCTTTGCGGGTGAAGACGGGATAGTCGGCGTGGCCCGCGGATTGGGCGAGTTTGATCTCGGTGTCCCAATAGGCGCCTTTGACCAAGCGGGCGAGGAACCGCCGTCCCGTGCGTCGAGCCAAGTCGGCCGCCCAGTCGACCACAGCGGGCGCGCGCTTTTGATAGGCTTGGATCGCCATGCCGAACCCGTCCCACCCCCTCAGCGAGGGAAGGCCCGCGGCGGCTTCGATGATGTCGAGCGACATGTCGAGCCGGTCGGCTTCTTCGGCGTCGACGCAGAACCCCACGCCCTGTCGAGCGGCCAACTCGGCGAGCGCGATCAGTTTGTCCTTGAGTTCGCTCTCGACCCGGTCGCGCTGGCCGAATTCGAACCGCGGATGCAGGGCGGAGAGCTTTACCGAAACCCCGGGCGCCTCAACGTGATCGCGGCCCTCCGCGACGGCGCCGACCGCAGCGATGGCGTGGGCGTAGGCGTCGAAGTAACGCTCGGCGTCCGCCATCGTTCGGGCGGCTTCCCCGAGCATGTCGTAAGAATAGCGATAGCCTTTGGCTTCAACCGGTTTGGCGCGTTTGACGGCGTCTTCGATGCTCGCGCCCATGACGAATTGGCGGCCCATGATGCGCATGGCGTGCCGCACGGCTTGGCGGATGACGGGTTCGCCCATGCGCTTGGCGAGTTTCGCAACCGCGGGGCCGGCGTCGCTCACGCGCACGGTTCGGCCCGCGAGCATCAACCCCCATGTGGAGGCGTTGACGAGAAAGCTGTCGGATGCGCCGAGATGACGAGCGAAATCCGCCTGTCCAAGTCGGTCTTCGATAAAGTCGTCGGCGGTTTCGGCGTCGGGGATGCGCAACAGCGCTTCGGCCAAGCACATCAGCGTGACGCCTTCCTCCGATGAGAGATCATATTCTTGCATCAGGGCGTCCACCCCGCCCGCCCGACGCCGTTCCTCGCGCACATGGCCCACCAAGGCTTCGGCGCGTGTTCGCCACGCCGCCTTCTTGCCTGTGGACAGCTCCGCCTCATCGGCGAGCGCGGCCACCAGAGCCGTTTCGTCGGTGCGATGGGCCGCGCGCATAGCGGCGCGAAGGGCGGAGACGGGGGGAAGGGGGTCGCGCAGGAGCATGGGCGGGGTCCGTCAGCTGACGAAGGGTCACCTGCGCATATTGGCTGGAACGCTTCGCCTGTCACCTCGGTTTCGCGGCGACGCTGGTCTCGCGCGCATCGTCTTGCTCAATGCGTTCCATCAGCGCTTGAGGGACGAGCGTCGGCGTTTTGGGCCAGGGCGGGAAGCTGAAGAGCACAAATGCGCCGCCAAGCATGTAAGCGCCGCTGACGACGACGTTTTCGCGGGTCAGATCGAGCGCCCCAACTGCGCCCCCGGCGATAAGGCCGGCGCCGAGCAGTAAGAACGTCGCGCCAATCCCGCCTGTGATCCCGCGCGCCAGCCGGCTCATGCCGGTGGTGATCGGCATGGCGGGCGAGACCTCATTGAGAACGTTCAAAACGGCGAGCAAGAGCGCTGCGTGGGTTGCGGCGTCCGCTGCGCCGGGGACATGCCGGGCGGCGAGGCGCCGCGCGCCCCACGGGCCGATGAGCTCTAAGCACACCGCCCGCTGAGCGCCGGAAGCTGCGATATCAGAGAAGCGGACGCGACGGGCTTGGCGCAAGTCGATGCGCTCGCCCGAGGCGTTGCGCAAGTCCGCCCCCGCCAACGTCCATACGCTTTGGGGTTCCTTGTTTGAGGGTTGGTAGGCGTAGCGCTGCATCGCCGTCTCCGTTCTACAGTCGGCCGCCGCCGTAACGACCGCTTCGGACACAAGACTCTCATGGCGGGGAAGGAGTGCGCTGTGACGCAGGTCACCCGCCTCAAAACCCGGTTAGGCGAAGCGCTACGCGTCGCGCAATTGGCCCGGGGGCAGGCCCGGCGTTTTGGCCCCGGCCCGGCCGGAAGACCTGTTTCCCGGCGGTGCGAGGCTGGATGACAGCTGACGTCTGTCCACGCGATCTTGAGGCGATGAGCCCCGTAGAGCGCGCCGCCGGCAAACCCAAATCGCCTGACCTCACAGGCGCGGCGCCAAACTGAAAGAGAGCCACGACGATGGAATTCAAATCGAAAGTCAGAACGTGTCTCTGGTTCGAAAAGGGCGGGCGAGAGGCGGCCGAATTCTACGTCTCGCTCATCCCGAACAGCACGATTGACAACGTGCTCGATCACCACAGTCCCGCCGACCCGATGGTCGTGGAATTCACGCTCGCCGGCGCGCCGATGATGATCCTGACGGCCGGCCCGCACTATAAGCTCACGCCCGCCGCATCGATCAGCGTCCTGACCGAGGACCAGGCCGAAACCGATGACCTCTGGAACAAACTGCTCGCGAACGGCGGCGAAGAAAACCGGTGCGGCTGGCTGATCGACCGGTTCGGCGTGTCCTGGCAGATCGTGCCGAAAGTGCTGCCTCTGTTGATAAACCAAGACGACAAGGAGGCGGGCGGACGGGTCCAGCAGGCGATGATGCAGATGCGCAAAATCGACATCGCCGCGCTCGAAGCCGCTTCCGCCGGGTCGTCGGTTTCGTAAGACGCCCCGGCGCGCCGCTCACTGCACTCCGCCCTTGGGCGCCGAGGTCCCTGCGGTGACGATGTATAGGTAGGGCGACGCTGAGCGAAGCGATGCCCGCCAACGTCGCGGCGGGGCAACGGCGGGGGGCAACGCGCCGCCCCACAGCGACCAGGTCGAGCACATCGTGCGCTATTGTG
>CAZABJ010000054.1:0-17937 GCA_964483375.1 uncultured Caulobacterales bacterium | reverse complement strand
CTGTAGCTTCGCACGATTATTCTTCAATTCGCACCGGTAAGTCCGCTTTGTAGCCCAGAACGGACGTTCGGCGACAACCAGTCAACGTTGTGTGCGGGCCAACTCCGACTTAGTGGACGGATCGTTACGAACGGCCGGAGACGGCCCCTAAGGCGACATTCTTCGGTGGACGGCCGGGGGTCCGCTGTTGGCCGCAAGCCGCCAGATTGTTGCGCGGAAAGCGGGCACCCCCGAACGGCAGCTTACGGTTTCGGCACTGAACGGCAAAAGTCGACCCAGAAGCGACACTGGCGCTGTTGCGATGAAAAGCCGAAAATTGGCGCAGATTTGCCGTAGCAGGCGTCTTGAAACGCCCCAAATCAGCCCCTCACCCTTTGGCAAAAACTCGCCGGAAGACGTCGGCAACCATCTGCGGCGCAATGTCGGATTTGGATCGTGCGGGATGATAACAAAAACCGAAGATTGAGCACCCAGCGGTTACAGAGCTCGCTCGGCAAGAAATGCTTCTACATCTGGTGCGAGCCAGTCTGCAGAGCTGAAATCCTGCTCGGATGTGAAGGCGCCCGGCGTCGCCAGTGTCCGGCAGCCGGCCGCCTTGGCTGCCGCAAGCGAGGTTTCGGAATCCTCGATCGCGAGGACGGATGGCCCGTCGAGGCCAAGCCGTTCGAGTGCCGTGAGATACACTTCGGGGTCGGGTTTGGTCTTTGTCACGTCTTCTGTTGTCAGGATCTCGTCAAAATCGTTGAGATCAAGCCTCGGTCGTGCGCCGTCAGCAATCGCCTCGATGTTCACCCGATAGGTGGTCGTCACGAAGAAGAGCGGTGTCCCGCTCGATTTCGCAAGCGCGATGAGGTCTTGAACGCCGAGGCGAACCGGCACGCCCGTCTCGCGGATTTCCGCGCATGCAATCTCGGTCTTGCGCGCATGGATGGATGATACCGTCTCCTCATCAAGCCCACCATCGCGCGTCTCGCCCAACCGCCGCAGGCGCTCGCGGCCGCCATTCTCCCGCAATAGCTTTTTGTAGGTCTCGACATCCCAGTGCCAGTCGACGCCATGCTCGCGGAAGGCCTGGTTGTAGGCACGGCGCTGTATGTCGGAGGTCTCGGCAACGACTCCGATGGAGCCGATGAAGTAAGCGGACGGAGTCATCGCTTTAGCCTCCTCTGGTAGGCAAAGGGATCAGACGATGGAAGAGCCACAACCAGTCGATAGTAGCACGAAAAAGACCAGAAGCCCCCAGACGGGCCGGACGATTATACAGGGGACAGCGCTCCATCGGGACTTCGGTTCCCCGCGCCGGGCTGCCGCAAGCCCCTGTGACCTGCCCCAACGAGGTGGCCCAGGGCGTTTGTTAGAACCCGGCGGTCATGTCGGCGCGGCGGCCGACGTGAGGGGAGCGTAGGCGGGACGGAGCGCCGGCGGCAAGACCGCAACAGGAGCCGGCGGGCGATATCCCAGCGAGGAGTGCGGCCGCAGCCGGTTGTCGTGACGTCGCCGCCATTCGATGAGCACCTGCGCCTCCTTGAGCGTGTAGAAGATCTCCCGCGCCAGGAACTCGTCGCGCAGCTTGCCGTTGAAGCTCTCGCAATAGCCATTCTCCCAAGGACTGCCTGGATCGATGAAGAGCGTCTTCACGCCCAGGCGCGCCAGCCAGGTCCGCACCGCGATCGCCACGAACTCATTCGGCGGCTTACGCGAGCTTCGCTCACGGTCCGCCTCATCGTTGTCAGAGCGAATGTGCTCAGGAGGGCCGTGCTCGACGAACAGGTCCGCCAGCACCGCGAGCACCTCCTGAGAGTTCAGCCGCCGCTCCACCTTGATCGCCAGGCTTTCGCGGGTGTGCTCTTCGACCACCGTCAGCATCCGAAACGCCCGCCCGTCATGCGTCCGATCCTGGACGAAGTCGTAGGACCAGACGTGGTTTCGATGCGTCGGCCGGAGCCGCACGCATGAGCCGTCCGCGCGCCACAGCCGGCCGCGCTTGGGTTGCTTCATGGGAACCTTCAGCCCCTCGCGCCGCCAGATCCGATGGACGCGCTTGACGTTCACCGACCAGCCCTCCGCTTTCAGCAGCGCGGTGATCCGACGATAGCCGGAGCGGCCATATTGCCCGGCCAAGCGCATGATCGCTGCGGTGAGCGCGTTCTCGTCCGAGCGCCCGCCCGGCGTCTTGCGCTGGCTCGAGCGATGCTGGCCGACCACGCGGCACGCCCGGCGCACGCTGACGCCGAGATCGCGCACCACGTGGTCAACGCAACGCCGGCGACGCGAAGGGCTTAGACGTTTCCCCTCGCCGCTTCCTTCAGGATCATCGCGTCCAGGGTCAGATCGGCGACCGCCTTCTTGAGGCGCTGGTTTTCACGCTCCAGGTCCTTCAGCCGCTTAGCCTGGTCGACCTTCAGCCCGCCATACTCGCGACGCCAGCGGTAGTACGTCTGCTCGGTCACCCCGATCGCCCGGCAGACCGATCCCACGGTCTCGCCCTGGCCCAGGCGGACATCCGCCTCGCGCAAGAGGGCGATCACCTCTTCAGGGGAATGGCGCTTTCTCGGCATTCTCAGCTCCACGTCTGGAGCCGAGCCCTATCACAGTCCCTTGGCCACTTTCAGGGGACCAGCTCGGGCTAGAGCAGCCGGCGATGACGCACCCAGGGGGAAAGGCACGACACGCCGGATCCATCGGCAAAGCCGTCCTCCAGTCCGAGGTCCTAGTTGCGCCGGGCGGCGCAGTGACCGCCCATCGATGGCGTGAAGGCTTCCATGATGGCCAGACCAGCGGCGCGGGTTGGCGGCGACCCATATGCGTGACGCAGCTGACGTGTCAGTCTCTATGGCATGGCACATAACGGCGCAGACGCGCGTGGCGACGGCGCCGCGCATTCGGCGGTCAAACCGACCTTTACGCGCGCAAGCCCGTCGATCGTGTCGCATTGTCTCCTCACCCCAACGGCCCATGTCAGATTTATGACTGCTCGTGTGGGTGTGGAGTTGGACATGGAGCCTCTTGGCAAAACTCTCGACGTTCACCATCGACCAGCGTGTATGCGGGATCGGGTTGCGTTGGCGGTGGTTAAGTTCATGCGGGTTTTTGCGGATCTGTTTTTCCGCAAACGGTATGGCCACCGCGCCGTTGTGCTTGAGACTGTTGCGGCGGTCCCCGGCATGGTTGGCGGTTTGTTGCAGCATCTGAGAGCGTTGCGCCACATTCAAGACGACCGCGGATGGATCCGTACGCTGCTCGATGAAGCCGAGAACGAGCGGATGCATCTCATGACGTTTATTGAGATCGCTCGACCGAGTGTCGTTGAACGTGTCATCATCATGGTCTCGCAAGCGATTTTCTACAATGTGTACTTTTTCCTCTACCTCTTGTTTCCCGGCGTCGCCCACCGCGTCGTGGGCTACCTGGAGGAAGAAGCGGTGAAGAGTTACACGCAATATCTCGAGGAAATTGACGCTGGCCGGCTCGAGAATGTCGCCGCGCCCTCGATCGCAATCGCCTATTGGCGCCTCCCCCCGCAAGCGCGCTTGCGCGACGTTGTCATGGTTGTGCGTGCTGACGAGGCAGGCCACCGTGATGTCAACCACGATTTTGCCGATACTCTGATCCGCAATCGGCGAACCGACGTTGACGCCACTGGTCAGCTCATCCGCTAGCGTCAAATGCTGGCCCAGGCGAGACGAGGTCCGCAGCCCCGTCGTGGGAGCGACCGGGGCTCGGGTCCGTGTCGCCTGAGGCGCGAAAAGCCGACGAAAACGACCGTCGCAAAGCACCGTGTTGAAGACTGACTCGGCAATATTGGCGCTCAACACCAGTATTTACCCTTATTCATCTAATATTATACTCACGTCGCGCTCATAAAATAACGCACGCTCTCTTTGCATTTCTGACGAAGACACTTGTGACCCTTGATCACCACAAAGAGCCAGGCTCTTTGTTTTATAGATGCCGCTATGACGGTGTAAATGCGAAGTGTAATGATTTTCACTCGCAATGTATTGTTGAACTCCACATGATCCAACCTGTCGGGCGATGCGTATTCGGTGTGACAAACATGGAGAATGTCGGATGCAATGCAGTAATTGTCGTTTTTTCAACGTCGGCGAGACCCAATGCCGCCGTTACGCGCCCCAACCAGCAACGACGGGCGGCAAAGCGGAATGGCCAACTGTCTCCGCCAGTGAATGGTGCGGTGAGTACGCCGCCGTCCAGGCGCTCGAACACGCTGCGGCATAGCGACGGAAAGACCCCGCACGCAAACGATGACCCCCACGCGCACGCCCACACCGCGATCGTCGGCAAGAACCGCCGCTTGTTGTCGTGTGGCCAGAACGAGCTGAGGAGCTCACCAATGGTCGAAAACCAAAAGACACATGTGTTTCGCTTGCTCGCGCACATGCTCATTCGCCAAGCGCGTCAACTCAAGGGCGTTGGCGATGGCGTGAATGCGCGCCGCGCTGCCCAGTTGGCGCTTTTGTACCGGACGTGGGGGCGTCAACCCGCACTCGCCATGGTGCGTGCGCGGTGAACGGGGTGACAGCGAACAGCGCGACGCTCGACAACGGGACGCCATCCAACATCGCCTTGCCGAATTGGCTAACCCAAGATTTGCGCAGCGATCACGCGGGCGAAACGGGGGCCATATGGATTTACAAAGGTGTGCTGGCCGTCGCCCGCGATACCGCCCTTCGTGCGTTTGCGACCCGACACTTGGAGACGGAACGCAAACATCTTGCGCGCGTTGAGGACGTACTGCCAGCGAGGCGTCGGTCTAGACTCTTACCACTATGGCGCATCGCCGGCTGGCTGACTGGGGCTGTACCGAGTGTGTTTGGTCCGAACGCGGTCTACGCAACCATTGAAGCGGTGGAGACTTTTGTTGATCAACACTATCAAGAGCAGATCGATCGACTGAGCCTTCGACCCGATTTGGCGTTGGTGCGCACGATGCTTGAGCAATGCCGCCAGGATGAAGTGGCCCATCGGGACGAAGCGCGGGCGTTGCGGGCGCCGCGGCCACCCTGGCTGAGCGGGTGGTGTTGGTTGGTTGGCGCCGGCTCGGCCGGCGCGGTCGCCGCCGCGCGGCGCGTTTAGACGGTGACGACAGTCGAACTCCCGGTCTGTACCGTCTCTCTGACGCCATGCGGCGACGAGTGATTTAGTTGGTAAATTGTTGGAACGATGATTGTGTCCGCTGCGGCGTTGTGTGCTGTGTTTGGAACCACGTTCGCTTTTGCGTGGCGCACAGTCGACGCGCTGCCCGTTCCCGTTCGCACATTCGTGGCCGGCGCTCTTGCCTTGCTGGTCGCATCGACATTCGCGGCGTCCTTCGCGCTGTTTCAAGCTTTTGTGTAGGCGGCTGCGCCGCCAACGAACGACTTGGACACCGTTGATATGTGTTCCTGGCGCTAACCGGCGGTGCTAAACAACGGAAACGTCACCCCAAGAGACCACCCGAGCAGAACGCCAGGGCCCAAACCCGCCGGCTCCGGCCCGGTCCGACGGCCGATCCG
The DNA here is from genome assembly GCA_964483375.1 of uncultured Caulobacterales bacterium. Taxonomy (GTDB): domain Bacteria; phylum Pseudomonadota; class Alphaproteobacteria; order Caulobacterales; family Maricaulaceae; genus JAUIEH01. The sequence continues at coordinate 12,421 of CAZABJ010000054.1, read as the reverse complement.
TCATCGCCCAGTTGCCGGCCTCGTCCAAGCACTACGATCAGGTTCACCCGCACAACGCCCTCGGCTACCGTTTCCCCGCGGAGTTTATAGCGCAAACACCATCAACGCAGGAGAACGCTCTGTCCGATCTTTGAGGGGCAACAACACCGGGTAAAACTTCGTTCGCTAGCCGATCACCCCAAATGGTGCGCGCCGTTCGCGCTTTGGTGGGATTGTCCAAAAAGAACCCGGCAGCGGTCTTTCGTGACGGGCCGCATCGTTGACAACTTCGGGTCGATGACGGAAGTGGCGCCGCATCAAAGCGGGCCTGCGCTCTGCCGAAAGCCGACATTCGTGGGCGTTGGCCGCGGCGTGTCCACTTTCGGCAAGAAAGCGGACACGCTGGGGCTTTGTCCGCATGCCGCCCTTGTCGATGAGCGGCATAAAGGCATAGCAGGCGCAACGTCCGACGGGCGCAAGAGAATGCAAGCTCTCTGATCAACTTTCCGAGGGCCAGAACCGCGAGGATCGCGTAATCCTAAGTGATTAGGGAGGTCAGGGTCAGAGAGAAAGCGGATTGGGTAGCGTTTTGGGTAACGCTCCGGCGTTCATTCCCCCTCTGTTCCAGGAGCCGCGCGCATGGCCTGAAGCTTGAGCAGCATCGCGAGCGTCTTCTCAAATTGCCGGACCAGATGCGCGTCGAGGTCGTAAAGCGCGGCCATCTTCTCCGGCTCAAACGCTTGGGCGTGGGCCTGGGCGCGCAAGAGCGGGGCGGTCGTGACATGCGCGAGCCCCGCCTTCACCGCCGCCTCCAGCTCAGTGTCGATGTAGCGCAAGAGATCAGCGGGCGTCGGCCGCCAATGCGGCGCGCCGTCATCGTCGGCCTCCTCAACGAGCGCCTGCGCCCACTCATCACGCTGATCCGTCAAGAGCTGCGCCAAAGCCTCGGCATAAGCGGTCGGGCCGCCCCGGCGCAGGCGGGTCCGGGCGGCCGCGAGCGCCCGACGCGCGTCGACCATGGCGCGATGCACACGCGCGTCATCACGCGCGGTGGTGCGGATCGCCTCGGCGACGTCATAACGCCGCGCGCCCTCCCCGCCCGGCATGAGCGTCACGCGCTCGGCGATCGCCTCCCGGTCATAGGGGCTGTCGGTGGCGCGGTGCAGACCGGCGGCCAGCAAGCCTCGCTCAGTGGCCACAAGCCGATCACAGCGGAGCATCAGCTGGGCCAGCCGCTCGACAAGGTGGGTCTCGGTCGGCCCCTGCGGCGCGTGCTCGCGCATCAGCGCGTCGAGCCGAGCGTGATGCGCGTCGGCGTCCTCCCACCCGGTCAGAGCGTTTGCGGCGGAGGAGACGGGCTCGGCCTCGCGCCGGCGCGCGATTGTCTTGGTGCGGCTGCTCATCGCCAAAACGCCTCCCCGTCTGTCGCCGTGTAGAGTTTCACGAGCGCGTCGTTGAAGCCGTCCAGCGCCCTTTGCTCCGCCGCCGCGAGAGCCGCAAGCTGGCGCTCATAGGTCCGCCGCCACATGCGCTTGGGCCGTTCCGGCGGCGGCGCGTCCAAGCTCAGCTCCCCGCCCAGACGCGCGCGCAGTTTCTGGGCACGGCGGATTGCGCGATCGCGCTCCCGCTCGCGGCGGCTTTGATACGTGAGCTCCGCGCAGCCACGGCACGCCACCCGGCCCCGCCACAGATAAAGATGCAGTCGGCGATCACCGCAGCGAGGGCACAGGAAGGCCGGGCGCTCCCCCACAGCGCCCCACGGGCCCCAGACGATGGGGATCGTCTCACTGATGGGCCGGGCCTCCTCGCCGCGGACCTGGACGGTGAAGGACGCCGTCAGCTGATCGCGCCCGCCCCGCACACTGATCGCGCCGGTCTCTTGGTCGCCGCGCATCCAGCGCGTAACGCCCCGCCAGCCGTCCGTGAGCGCGCCCGCGCGCCGATAACTATCAATGTCGAGCTTCAGCGCGTCGTCGGTCGTCGCCCGCCCGCTGTGGTTCCAGCCGCGTGGCCCAAGGCCGCCCATCGTGCTATCCTCCCGGCTCAGTCGAAACGCGCGCCGCCCAGCACGCGAGGTGGGGGTGAAGTGGGGATCCGGTAGGGGTGAAACCCGGGCTAACCCTCTGAAAGTATGTAAAAGTGGGGTAAAACGCCCAACAAATTTTGTGTACCACGCCGTTCCGCTTTTGTTTCGTTACGGCGTAACATCTTGCGGTATAGAAACTTTTCGGAGATTCACCCCACCTATCAATACTTTCAAACACTTAAGATCCATTTCACCCCTACAACACCCCACCTCACCCCCACCGCCTCACTCGTGCTGGCGGGGCAGCCCGAGCCAACCGCCGCGGCCGTTCCGCCGTCGATGGCTCACCCACGCCAGCCCGGCCGCGTTCACTCGCCGTGCAAACTGGTTGGGCTGCGGGATGGTGAAGCGCGTGAAACCGGCGCCCTCGGCCCAATCGCGGAAGGCGTGATACGCCTCCTTGGCGCTCAGATAACCCCCGGGCTCCAGATCCATCGTGTCGGTTTCCGCAAGCCATTGCTGGACCACGTCAGCCTGGACAATCCATTCGCTGAGCGCCTCCCGACACAAAGCGGGCTCGGTGAACCCGCCTTGCCGAAACGCCCGCGCTGCGCCCGCCACGGCCAGCTCCAGGAGAAGATCGCCTTCGTCGTCGAGGATCAATCGCCCGATACCGGGGATCTGTTCGTCCTTGGGAACAGTGCGATTGAAGGGGACCACGCTCAGCCGACGCCGCACGCCGCGGTCCATGCCGGCTAGAAACGGCGGGAGCGCATTGGTGGCGAAGACGTGCTGGGCGTTTGGGCGGAAGGTGACGGCGGGCTTGTAGACGTCATGGGCGGTCATGGGATCGCCCGTCACCGCTTGCTTAAAAGCCTCGCCTGCGATCGCGGCGCCACCGAGTTCATCCGACGTGTTCAGGAGGGCGCCGGCCAGCTGCACCGCGTAGCGCGGCGTGCTCATTTGGGCGGGGGTGACGGTGCTCACGGCGTCAGCGGGGAGCAGGCCGCGCAGAACGTTCAGCACTTGGCTTTTGCCGTTGGCGGCGGATTGCCCGTGCAAAATGACAGCCTTAGGCTGGCGCAAGCGGGTGGCCAAGCCGGCCGCGGCGACACCGGCCACCTCCATGAGAAGGTCGCACATCGCGCCCGCCTCCTCACCGAAGCAGCCGTTCATCAATCGATTCAGCATGGTGTTCGTCGGCGGCCGCACAAACCCCTGCGGCCGCAAAGCGGCGGGGAAACGCCAGCGGACGCGGTGCTCAGGCGTCAGCGGCTCACGATACGGTTCGCCGTCCTCGGGTATGACGACGAAGCCGTTTTGGCACGCAATGCCGGGAGTGGGATCGTCGAAGAAGCCTGGAGCCGCGGCCAGGGTCTGCATCTCCCGGATCACGCCGTCGATCGTGGACTTCGTGAGCACGATGGTGCGGCCCGACACGGGTTTCGTCCCATCAAAGTCGTAAATCCGGCGGCGCACCGCGTCGTCATCGAGCACCGCCCACACGCCGTCCTCAAACTGATAGAACGCCCCCTCGCAATAGAGGCACTCCGGCGCGTCGGTCTCATCACCCTTGAGCGCTGCAAGAACCGCGCGCGCGAGCGCCACATGAGATCCACTGGCGAGCGTGAGCGGATCCGCTGCGCCCCCGTCGCTGGCCTCATCGGGCTTGCGCTCGAACGGCACCACCTGCCCCAGGCCCTCAACGCTCGGCATCGGGCGGCTCCACACACTCCCGCGACCACGCGTCAGGCGAGCGCGGAGCGACATCCGCCCAATCCTCGCCGTCGCGGTCCGGCGTGCGGATCTCTACGGCGACGTCCCGTTCCAGGCGCGCGGCCAGCGCCCGCGCGGCTTCGAGCCCCGGCCGGTCGTTGTCGGCGGCGATCACCAGCTCATCCACGCCACGGGGCGGCGTGAAATGCTTGAGATAGGACGCGCCGAGCGTCACCCACGTCGGGTAGCCCGACATCAGCGCAAAGCCGATCGCCGTCTCCACGCCCTCCGCGACCGCGAGCGCGCCGGTGTGGTCGCCGATCAACCGCGGAAAGAGCCGCACCACGCCGGCGGCGGGCGAACCGAAATTCCGGCGCGGCTCACGCCCCGCGATCTTGCCGCGCCCGTTCGGCCCCAAGCCCGTGGCTTGGACGGCCACACACGCACCGGCCTCGTCGGTGACCGCCGCCAGAAGCGCCGGTACGCGCCAGCGCCCGTCATTGGAGAAGGGCGCCGCCCAGGTGAAGCGCAGCGGCGAGACCCAGCCCATCGCCCGGTCATCCGGCCACGGAACAGCGAGACCACGCGTTTCGCGCAGATAGGTCGCGCCCGGCGTGCCTGCGAGGGCGAAACCCTGTTCGAACAGGGCGCATCCAAGCGCACGCCGATCGCCTTGGGCGTCGAACTCCGGCGCCGCGCTCATCGGCGGCCCGCCTGCGGCCAGAGACCGCGATCCTTCAGCGCCGCGATCACGTCCCTTTGGGGACACCCGGCGAAGCAATGGACAAGCAGTTTGCCCCCCTCGCCTTCATCAAGCTTGCAGGAGGGGTTGCGATCGCCGCGGCCCTTGCCGTGATCGGGAACGGGACAGGAGACGAGCCAGCCGCGGGAGAGCCTGCGCCCGCCCAGCGCTTCGGCGATGGCGTCGATGTCCATCGCTCAGACCTCCGCGTGGCTGTCGAGCCACGCCTCCAGCGCGTCCACGCGGATGAGCCGGCGCTTGCCAAGCTTGATTGAGGGCAGCGCGCCGGATTTGAGCGCGAGATAAAGCGTGCTGCGGCCGACGCCGGCCAGACGCGCCGCTTCAGCCGGGGCGACGGCGATGGCAGAGTAGCCAAGTGAGTCTGAGAACCTCAAAGCCTGTTTCATCGACACAACCCATGTGGACGCCACTGGATGCGAGCGGCGACGAAGGTATGGCGATGTCAGGACGGCATTTGCCCGGGGTCTGCCGCCAATTTTCTCAGGTGAGGTCTTAGACGCTTCGCGAGCGTGTCGGGCTGGACGCCAAACTGTTCCGCAGCCCCACTACGCCGGGCCCAGGTTCCTACTTTCAGCGTCGGCTCTGTTTGTTGGGCCGCGCGAAACTCTCTGACCGCCTTGGCCAACTTTTCGCTCGACAGTCTGGTGGCCGCCCGGCGGCCAGTGTTTGCGCCGTCAAGAGATTTGTTGTGTGCGTATACGGCTCGTGCAGCATCTTGCTGAAACTCAAGTCTGGCATGCGCTTCGACAACAGCGACCATGTGGTTGATAGCCCGTACAAGCAGTGAGCCGTCACACTTGTATTGCTCAGCACGGCCGTGGACCGCGGGTAGTAACCGAAGAGCGTCATCACAGGCCCTGAGAAGGTTGTAGGCCCGATACGGCTCGGCTGCACGCCCTCGCTTGGATGCCGCAAGCGCCTGGAGGGTGTCACCGCGCTCGCCAAAACTTGCGTGAGCGCGGGCACCACCGGCGGGTTGCCAAGTGTCCTCCCTTTTGATCCAAACGCCATCACGATCTGGAAGATCGTAGCGTTTCAGCACTTCTTGCGCCTTTCGTTTGTAATGCTCAACGCTTTCTAGTAAAACGTCAAAACTATCTAAATTAAACAAATGATCATGGTGATGACCATTGATCGCCTGATGAATTTTCTCTTGTTCACCCGGCGAGTGTTTTTTAATTTCATCTTTATTTATTTCGGAATGGCGATTGAATCCAGCTCGACGGTCATCGTCGTTGTCGTCCTCAACCATTCGGATGCAGCCCTCAGGAATTGCATCCAGCAGTTTTTGAAGGCGTACGTGCATGTCCTGCATGGCACAGACGTAGTGGGTCACGATGTCGTCGCAAGCTGATTCTCAGCGTCGAATTGACCCATTACAGAGCCACGGCCCCGCTCACATCGAGCCGTAAAGACGAAAGAAACAAGGACGCAAAAGGTAAGCGGCGCGATGCGCCGCCATCAGGATCAAAACGGTAACCTTTCACCTATGGTGAAACGGTCCTGGCCACGCGAAAACCGAAATCGGAGTCGCGGTTCGTGGGTTGGCCCCTGAGGCGGATCGCAGAGCGCAGGTTCTGTGGGTTGTTGTTCCAAGAGCCGCCGCGGATAACGCGGGACCAACGGGGAGCCGGCCAGGGATGTGGTTGAGCCCGTAATAACGGGCCCATAAACGGGCAGAAGGAATCTGAGGCCGCGACCAACATCGCATGCACCTTGGGCGGCTCGGCGCTGCCAGACAATCTTGGCTCAGGGGATTCCCACAGGAATCGCGATCTGATTCTATGGCCCCAAGTTGATTCGGGGAGCTGATTCCAAAGTCGAACCCGCTGCGCGGGTAAACAAAAAAAGAGGCGCGCCGCGCCCGAAATTCGCGGCGCACTTAAAGACCGACCGCCCTGTAAAAGAATAAAGGGACAAATGGCAAAGAGTAAAAGAGTAAAATCATAAAGTGTAAAGACGTTTCGCTAACGCGAAACGGTCCTGGCGAGACGGAACCCCTGATAGTAGTCCCGGCCCTCTGGGAGCCCGCTGCCCCGGAAGGCCGAGCGCAGGAACCGTGGGTAGTTGCTCCAAGAGCCGCCGCGGCGAACGCGGCGGGTCTCACCGCCGCTCGTCCAGGCGCGCCCGTCATCCGGCCGGTCCGCCCCGTCATAGCTCCAATGCCAACCGTCCGCGCACCACTCCCACACATTGCCGTGCATATCATAGAGCCCAAACGGGTTCGCCGGCTTCTCACCCACAGGGTGCGTCTGGCCGCCGGCATTGCCAGAAAACCACGCATGATCGCCCAGCGCCGCTTCATCATCGCCGAACCAGTACCGCGTCTGCGTCCCCGCCCGGCATGCATACTCCCATTCAGCCTCCGAAGGCAGGCGATACACGTCCTCGCGGCCCGTTAGACCCAGCGTGTCGTTCAGCCACGCAAAATATCCCTTCTCGGGATCGCAGATGTCGTCCCACGACACGTTGATCACCGGACGCCGCCCGCGGCCCCAGCCGTTGTCCTTTGGATTCTCCAAGCGTGCGCCGGCCACCCGCGCCGCATCCCATTCGGCAAACATCACTGGGTAGACGCCGAGGGCGAAGGGATACGCGATGGTGACCTCATGTTGAGGGCCTTCGTCTTTGTAGCGACCTTTCTCGTTGGCCGGCGAGCCCATGAGGAACGTGCCTGGTGAAATGACGATCATCTCAGACACGTATGGGGCGTCCTGGAACGTGTCGCCGGGACTACGGCGCGGGGATGGGGGAGCGGAAGGCGGCGGGTGATCCTGGCGCAGCAACCGTTCTGCATGTGTCGCCGTGCGCTCAGCCGCCTCAGCCACCCCCTTGGCGACGTCCACCAGCGCCTTCAACCCCCTCCGTTTTGCGGCCTTACTCACTTTACCCGCGAATTGTCCGGTTCGCTCCGCGATGCCCGCGATCAGATTGATGGGTGGTTTTCCAAGCTTGAGCAGCTGCTGAATTAGGTCTGCGGGGATTTGGATATTGAGCGTTACATTGATCAGGCCAACCGTAACGCTGGGGGGCAACGGCAAAACACTCTGGTTTGAAACCGGAATTTCCAGCGTCGTATCAGGCGCCTTTTCCGCTTCACGCGCCAAATCTTTCGCCGCCGCACTGAATTCAGCAGCATCATCGTGGAGCGTCGCCAAAGACGCATCCGGCGGCGCGTGAACCTCGTTCGGCTCATCGGGAGCTGGATCGCCGCCGCCATATCCTTGTGCGCGAAGGACGGCGCGCTCGTCCTTTAACGCGTCCTTCAAAACACCCGCACGGGCCCCAACGAGTGCAAGGCCTCGATCAGTCTCGCCTTCCTCGTCATCAGGATCAGGCGTCCGCAGCAGTGCGTAGGTCGCCTCAAGGGCTGTCAGGGTGCTGTCGGGATGGAGCTCACTCAGCTTTTCCGCCGCCCGAGCCGCCTGTTCTAGCCGTTCGCGATCTTCTTCGCCCAGGCGATTTGCTTGGCGCAGCGCGTTCAGCAGCTTCTCCGCGCAGGCGGCGATGCGCACAAAGCTCTGTTCGACAATGGGCTGGTCATCGGGCATGGCGATGCGGTATGGCGATGAAAACAGGCCTCAGCAACTGTAGCGTGAGACCGGCGACCGCGTCGACGTGGGATTTTGGGCGACAATGGGCCGAACGCCGTCCGCCCCCTTCACGCCCAACACGGCGTTGCGCAGCTTGCGGGTCTGGGCGAAGGCGGCGTGGGCCTCCCATGCTTGGATACGGGCAGCCGCGTCCTCAGGCGTGATGGTCCCGGCGCTCAGACGATCCTTCAAACCGCGCAGACGATTGCGAAAACGGCGCACGCTGTGTTCTGGAAGCCGCCGCCGCCCCGGCGCGAGGACATAACCGAGGAATGCCGCGGGTTCGGCTGTGGACGCAGTGTGCGTCTTGTCCGGGTGGAGGCGGAGCCGGCGGCCCTCCAAAAAGCGCGCGATGCGCGTGCGCCAATCGGCAAGCACAGCCGGATCGTCGTGGAACAGTGCAAAATCATCGACATAGCGAACGTAAGGCGCGCTCAGAACTTCCGTGCAGAAATGATCGAGCGGATCGAGATAAAGATTGGCGAAGACCTGGCTGGTGAGATTGCCGATCGGCAGGCCGCGGCGGCGTGTATAGGGCGCGAACAAGTCGTCACCCGGAAAATGCAAGTTCACCGGCTCTTGGGCGTTGGCGCCGTCGACGATGAGGTCCAACAGCGCTAAAGTACGTGCACAGACGACCCGGCGGCGGAACGCTTCCTTCAGCATTGCGTGGTCGATCGCCGGGAAATAGCGCCAGATGTCGCAGCGCAGGACATGCGTGTGCCGGTCGCGGTAGCGCTCATAGGCGGTGATGGCGCGGTGCGTGCCTTTCCCGACGCGGTTGGCGTAGGTGTGGTCGACGAAGCTGGCCTCGAAGATCGGCGCGACCACGGCCATCACGGCGTGGTGCACGACCCGGTCTCGAAATGGTGCGGCCGACACAATGCGGTGTTTGGGATCCCAGACTTCGATTTTGACATAGCGCCCAGGGTGGTAAGCGCCGCTCAGAAGCTGGCGCTCAAGCTGCAAGCAATGGCGTTCGAGGTTCGCCAGGAACGCCGCCGCGCCGGGCTTTTTGCGCTTGCCCTTGGCGGCTTTGAGGGACGCGGCGTGGAGTGCGGGAAAGTTGGCGAACTGGTCAAAAAGATCGTCATGGCGGCGGCACATGGGATTCCCACGAGATTCCGAATATGATTCTATCAACTCAAGATGATTCGAAGCAGCGGTTCAAAAACTCTGGGAGCTTCACCGTCAAACCCCGCACCAGATTAACGTTGGAGCATAGCCGGGCCTGTTGTTGTAAAGGGTAAGAGGGTAAAAGAGAAAAGATTAATTGTCATTTTGCTATCGCAAAATGGTCCTGGCGAGACGGAACCCCAGATCGAGGCTCCGGGCCGCTGGGCCCCTGTCGCCCCGGCAGGCCGAGCGCAGGGCCTGAGGCCCGTTGAACCAAGAGCCGCCGCGGACAACGCGGCGATTGTCATTGCCGCTCACCCAGGCGCGCCCGTCATCCGGGCGGTCCGCGCCATCATAGCTCTCATGCCAGCGGTCCGCGCACCACTCCCAAACATTGCCGTGCATGTCATAAAGACCAAACGGGTTTGCAGGCTTCTCGCCCACTGGATGCGTCTGGTCACCTGAGTTGCGGCTGAACCACGCATGCTCCCCCAGCGCCGCTGCATCATCGCCAAACCAATACCGCGTCGGCGGCTCTTCTAGGCTTCTTTGGGCCCGACACGCATACTCCCACTCCGCCTCCGACGGCAGGCGATAGGCGTCCGCACGACCCGTCAGACCCAGCGTGTCGTTCAGCCACGCCAAATAGCCCGTCTTGGCGTCACAAATATCATCCCATGATACATTGATCACAGGCCGCCGGCCCCGGCCCCAGCCTGCATCGCTGGGGCGGCGCGCGCCGGTCGCAGCGCAGAACAGGTCGTATTCATCAAACGTCACCGCAAAGCGCGCCATGGCGAAGCTGTGGCCGAAAAGGACCTCGCGCTGCGGGCCCTCGTAGTCATAGCGCCCCTCTTCGTCCTCAGGCGACCCCATCTTGAAGCTCTTGCCCTTCTCCACCAGCGCAAACGCGCCGGGGTTTTCAGGAAGGCCGGTCTCCATCGCCGCCTTGGCGGCCGGACGCAGCGACGCCTCAAACAGTGCGATCGCCCGGGCGTGGGCGGTCGCGGGCTCGGCCGCGGCCAACGCCGTCTTGACCCCAAAGGCGATGGTCATCAGCGCTTCGCGATCGGTATCCGCCGGGACGGAGCGCGCCCAGTTTGCAACGGCGTCGCGGAGCGCCGCGCCGTCCGCTTGCGCCGCCGCCAGCACGCCGCGGGCCGCCGGCAAAGCCATGCGGCGATCGCGCCAGTCCTCCGCCGGCAACATCGCGCGCTGCGCCCAATCTGTCAGCGCGGACCGCGCGCCCTCATCGCCCGCAGCTTCGGCCAACAGCATGGCCATAAAGGCTTGGCTCGCCGGATCGTCGCGATCTGTGCGCAAGCGCGCGGCGACCGGCGCTGTCTCGCGCGCCGCCAGCGTCGCCAGGGCGAACCGCATGGCGTCTTCGTCCTTTTGGATCGCATCGAGTTCGCCGCTGGCGCCCATGGCGATGGAGCGCAGGCGCGTCAGCGAATACCCAGACCAGCCATCAGGATCGCCGCGGTCGCGGTCCGGCGATTGCTCGACCACGCGCGGCATCTGCGCCGATGTCAGCAGCGAGGACACCGGGGTTACTTTGCCAAATCGGTCAAACACCCGGCGTTCTTCAAACGGATCCAAGATATCGACCGCACGCGCATAAAAGCCTCGGATTTGCTCGCTGAGCTGCGCCGCGATCTGAAACGCCTGCAGCACCGAGGCGATCAGCAGAATGTCGAGTGTGGCGCGCAGGGCGAACACCGCCGTGGCGCCCCAGGGCTCGCCCTCCCGCGGCTCCAGCGGTGAGCCGTTTTCAACGCCGAACACTTCCGACCAATCGACCAGCGGCACGGCCTTGGCCAATTCAGCGCCGAAAAACCCGATCCAGGTGATCAGGCTGGGCTGGCCAGCGTCGTCAAAATCAAACCAATCCAGCTGCAGCTCCGCCTGGCGCAGGCCGAGGGGAATGAACACGAACAGCGCAATCATCACCGTCAGCGCTTCATCGCGCAGGTCCTGGGCGAAACCGATGCGCTGCACCTGCGCGAGTTTGCGGCCGCGGCGGACGATGAACTGAACCCGGTCTTCCTCAATCCACAGCCAGCGGCGCACCACGCCGAAAATGATCAAACAGCCTGCGATCACGCCAGTCCAACCCAGGGGCTGCAACATCTCCGGCCAATCGGGAAACGCCAGCGCGCCGGCGCCGATCAACCACGCCGCGAGCACCAGGTAACGCCCCCGCAAAGTGGGTCGCGTCGTCCCCGCCGCCACGGCGAACACCCGCACGAACGCCCAGTCGAAAAAGCTCAAGAAATGTGAGGGCGCCTTCACCGTAAACCCCACCGCGACCTGGCGCGCACGCTTGGGCCAGCGCGCAAACCATCGCGCGAGACCGCCGATGATCCCTCGCAACACAACAAACAGGCCCATGGCTGCGGCGGGGCCAAGGATGGCGGACGCGGCGAGGACGCTTGGCCGCGCCCAATCGGCTGCAAGCCAGGTCAGCCACGCCATCGAAGCTATCGCCGGTTCGATCATGGGCCACAAAAGCCACGTGCCCACGGCGGCGGCGACAGCGATGACGGTGAGCGCGATGGTCGCCAAGATCACACGCGCCCGCGTCCACTCGCGCCGCACGATCGGCTCCCAGCCCATGATCAGCGCCAGGATCGAGACGGCGAAAATGGTCAGGAAGCCCCAAGGAACGGGCGGAATAAACGCGCGCTCAGGGCACTCGGGCGCGCTTCGGGAGCCATCCGGCCCCACAAACACCAAGCAATGTGGGTCCGGCCGCACGGCGTTCTCGGAAAACTTAGCGGCTAGGGCTGTCACCAATCCGATTAACGCGAGGATCACCCATCCGGCGACGGGGCCGATCTTGGGGTCCCGCACGACATCGCGATGGGCGTCCGTCCAGAACCCGCGCCATTTCATATGCAGCGCCGCGAGACCCTTCGGCTCAGCGCCGTCCACGCCAGCAGCCGGCTCCGCTTCGGTCGTCATATCGCCCCCCGGCCAACTCGCGGTCCCCGCACGGTGTTAGCCGGCTGCACTCAAAGGGTCACGGCGGCGATGCGCCGCGTCGCGTGCCTGCGTGGCGTCACACCCCTCTCGGAGCTGCGCTCACGAGGCTGGAAAGATGTTACCCAAAACGTTACCCAGATTGAGCGCCAAGACCACCAATTGGGCGAAAAATGAGAGACAAACCATTGAAATTGTTGGTGGCGGGGGAGGGACTCGAACCCTCGACCTCAGGATTATGAG